>NZ_MKVS01000026.1:0-665986 GCF_001898925.1 Novosphingobium sp. 63-713 | reverse complement strand
CATGCTCATCTTCACATTGCTCAGATCAACACCCGTTCCGTCCCCCTTCACACGCGGCTTCACGTTGTAATCAAGCACCCGCTTGATCGGCACCACGATTTTCATGACATCACCTTCTCGAACCCTGAATCTCTAACAACCTGAAAACTGTGGTTTACGTTTTTCGCTGAAGGAGCGGATCGCTTCGGCGAAATCCGCGCTGCGCCCCGCCCGAGACTGATTGGCGCGCTCAATCTCCAGCATGGCGTTGAAATCGGTCTCAAGCGCCTGCACCACCTGCCGCCGGATCATGCCGATGGCCTTTGTGGGCCCTTCCGCCAGACGCACGGCCAGCCTCTGCGCCTCGGTCAGCACCATCTCGTCTGCCACCACCCGCGTGACCAGCCCAGCAGCTCGCGCCTCAGCCGCCCCCATTTTTTCGCCCAGCAGCGCCATTTCCAGCGCCCGCGCACGACCTGCGCTACGCGCCACCAGCCATGTCGCGCCCGCATCGGGCACCAGACCGATGTTGACAAAGGCCAGCAGCAGATAGGCACTCTGGCCCATCACCACGATATCGCCCGCTAGCGCCACGCTCAGCCCCGCGCCTGCACAGGGACCATTGAGAGCGCTGACGACCGGAATCTCGAGCGCTGCCAGTTTGCGCATGAAGGGATGGTAGTGCTCGTCGAGCAGCGCCCCCAGATCCTCAGGCAGACCCTCATAGCCAGCACCGTCGGGCGCGATATCGGCGCCCGAGCAGAAGAACCGGCCCTCGCCCGTCAGCACCAGCGCCCGCGCGCCCTCGATCAGAGCCGCATCCACCGCCGCGCCCATCTCGCCAAACATGGCCGGGGTCAGAGCGTTGAGTCTGTCCGGACGGTTGAGAGTAACCGTCACGACATCGCCCACCCGCGAAACCTTGATAAAGCGGTAAGTTGTCATGCAGCCTCGATCACCATCGCAATACCCTGGCCGCCACCAATGCACATGGTGATCAACCCATAGCGCCCGCCCGTCCGGCGCAGTTCATAGGCGGCCTTGACCGTCAGGATCGCCCCGGTTGCCCCTACAGGATGGCCCAGCGCGATCCCGCTGCCATTGGGATTAAGCTTGCCCGGATCGAAGCCCAATTCACGAGCCACAGCCAATGCCTGCGCTGCAAAGGCCTCGTTAGCCTCGATCACGTCGATCTGGTCCAGCCGCAGCCCGGCCCGTTGCAAAGCCACCGGCACCGCCTTGATCGGCCCCACGCCCATATAGGCCGGTTCCACCCCCGCATGGCCCCAGCTCACGATCCGGGCCAGCGGTTTCAGGCCCTTGGTCGCCACCGCATCGCCCGTGGCCAGCACCACGGCGGCCGCGCCATCGTTGATCCCGCTGGCATTGGCGGCGGTGACGGTGCCGTCCTTTTTGAACACCGGCTTCATGGCGGCAAGGTTTTCCAGCGCCGTATCCGCGCGGGGATGCTCGTCGGTGTCAAAGACCGTCGTGCCCTTGCGGTTTTTGATCTCGATCGGCAAAATCTGCTCGGCAAAGCGTCCCTCGCGGATGGCGCGGACCGCGCGGGCATGGCCCTCCACCGTCAGCGCATCCTGCGCCTCGCGCGTGATGCCGTGGCGCTCGGCCACGTTTTCGGCGGTGATCCCCATGTGAAATCCGCCCAGCGGATCGGACAAGGTCTGGACCAGCGCATCGACCAGCGGGGCATCGCCCATCTTGCGGCCCCAGCGCTGGCCATGGTCGTGATAGGGCGCGTTCGACATGCTCTCGGCCCCGCCCGCAACGGCCACACCCGCTTCGCCCAGCTTCATCATCTGGGCCGCCGAAATGATCGCCTGAAGCCCCGATCCGCACAGGCGGTTGACCGTCAGCGCCGGGGCCTCCTGCGGGATCCCCGCATTGAGCGCTGCCACGCGCGCCAGATAGGCATCCTTGGCGCTGGTATGGATGACCTGCCCCATCACCACATGTTCGACATCCGCCGGCGAAAGGCCAGAGCGCGCTACCGCCTCGGCAATCACTCGCCCGCCAAGATCGGCCGCGGCAAAGCCCTTCAGCGATCCGCCAAAATCGCCAATCGCGGTGCGCACGCCGCTGACGATGTAAATGTCGGGTGATTGGGTCACGTCGGTCTGTCCTGTCATAATGGGAATAGGGAATATCGCATGGCGTCTGGCCGCGCGCCGGGCTTGCCGCAACTGCTCAGAAGATCAGGTGGCCGCCTTGGCGGCGACGGCGGCATGGATCGTGGCCGGATCGAAATAATAGGGCGTGATCTGGCAACATTTGCCATCGCGAAAGCGGAAAACCTCGCATAATTCGGCGGGCTTGAGCGCCGGATCGGCAAAGCGCAGGGACAGGATCGTCACCGCATGATCGCGCCCGGCGGTGGTTTCCACCCGGTCCATCGCCACCACATCCATCATGCCCATCACCTTGACGAACAGATCATACAGGCCGCTCTTGCCATGATAGGCCCCCGCCATCGGCAATCCTTCGGCCTCCACCGCCACAAAGTCGTCGGTCAGACGCTCGGCGGCCGCCTCCCACTGGCCGGTGCCGGTCAGTTCATAGAGTTCATCAACAAAGGCGATCATCTCGTCGGGCGTCATGGCGGCATCCTTGTCTGTGGCCTGTTGATCTGTGGCCTGTTGTCTGGCCCCATCATCGCCCCTGACGCGCCAACGACCACCTAGCGAAAAGGCTAGAGGCGACAAGCCCGTCGCGCGCCCTATCAAGGAGGCAACAAACCAACCGGGATGCCTGACCATGTCCTCTTCGCTGCCGGCCATAGCCCGCCATATCATCCTGCGCCGCCGCCCCGTCGGGGTGCCGCAGGCCGATTGCTTTGCCTTGTCCGAAACCCCGATGCCCCAGCCGGGCCAAGGGCAAATGCTGGTGCGGATGCTGGTCGGCTCGGTCGACCCGGCGATTCGCGGCTTTCTGGATGACCGGCCCTCTTATATGCCGCCGGTGGCGGTCGGCGCGCCGGTCAATGGCATGTCGCTGGGCCAGATTGTCGTTTCGCATCATCCCGACTGGCCGGAGGGCGCCTTTGTGCGAGTGTTCGGCACATGGTCGGATCATTTCGTGATCGGGCCTGACGCGCTGGGGCTGGAACGGGTGACGCCCGCGCCGGGCGTACCGCTGCGCGCCTATATGGGGGCGCTGGGGCCGGTGGGGCTGACGGCGTGGGTGGGCCTGTTTGCCGTGGGCGCGGCCAAGGCGGGCGAGACGGTGCTGATCAGCGCGGCGGCGGGCGCGACCGGCAGCACCGCGCTGCAATTGGCCAAGGCGGCTGGATGCCGCGTGGTGGCCATGGCGGGCGGCGCGCACAAGGCGCAGATCCTGCGCGATTTGGGCGCGGATGCGGTGGTGGACTATCGCGCGGTGTCCGACCTTGGCGCCGCGCTGGATGCGGCGGCGCCCGGCGGGATCGACGTCTATTTCGACAATATCGGCGGGCCGACGCTCGATATTGTCCTGCCGCGCATGCGCGAACAGGGGCGGATTGCGCTGTGCGGCATGATCGCGCAATATAATGACGCCGACCATCCCTACGGCGTCCGGAATCTGTGGCAGATGGTGGTCAAGCGGCTGACCATGCGCGGTTTTCTGACCTATGACCATGCCGACCGGCTGGGCGAGGCGCAGGCCATGCTCGACCGTTTGCACCGCGCGGGCCAGCTTCGCCCGCTGGAAAATGTCCATCATGGCTTTGAACGCTTGCCAGAAGCCTTCATCGCCCTGATGCAGGGTACAACCACCGGCAAGACTCTGGTGGAAATAGCATAATCGGGAAAGGGAAAGCACGAGTGAGCGATAAAGTCTGGCACCGGCTGGGCGCGGAAGCCGCCGTTGAGGATGGACAAATGAGCGTCCATGCCGTCGGCGGTTGGCAAATTCTGCTGGCGCGCAGCGAGGGCGAATTGGTGGCCATCAATGACCGTTGCACCCATGCCGCCTCGCGCCTTTCGACCGGGCGTATCCGGCGCGGGGCGATCATGTGTCCGCTGCATGGCGCACGCTTCGATCTGGCCGACGGGCGCTGCATCGGGGGGGCCTATCCGGCGGTGCGGCAATTTGCGCTGCGCGTGGTCGATGGCATGGTCGAGGTCGAGGTGCCGGGTCGCGCGCCGGGCATGGATGAGACGCCGGTGGAAGCATAAGGCGCCACTCTCTGCCTGTGCCCATGCCTATGTAATGCGCTAGGCGCGCGGGGCGGCGCGAGGCTCTATCATCGCCATAAAATCAGAAATGGGAGAGCATCCATGTCCTTTACCGGCCCCGCCGAAGACCGCCTTGCGCTGCGCGAATTGCTGGAAACCTATGCCGATGCCGTCACGCGCTGCGACGCGCAGGCATGGGGCGCGACATGGGCGCCCGATGCGCAATGGTCGCTGCCCGATTATCCTGAGATTGGCACCACCCAAGGCCGTGACGCCATCGTGGCCATGTGGGTCGAGGCGATGAAGCATTATCCCGGCATCATGTTTGAGGCATGGCCGGCCAGCATTGCGGTGGATGGCGACACCGCCACCATGCGCTCCTACACTTCCGAGGTCTATGACTGGGCCGATGGCGTCCACCGCGACCGGGGGCAATATGAGGATGAATGCGTCAGGATCGACGGGTGCTGGCATTTCAGCCGCCGGACCTTTCGCAACATCCACCGCCAGATCGGCCCCAAAGGGCTGTGAGCGCCGCCATCACGCGCAACCGCTATTGGCGGCTCGACGCGCATCCGGTCGGACAGGATTTTGCCGCCGCCCTCTCGCTGCAGACCGAAACGCCCGCCCCTTTGGCCGATGGCGAGGTACGGATTGCGGTGGACTATCTCTCGATGGACGCGGGCACGCGGATGTGGATGACAGGCCGCACCGATGGCTATCAGCCGCCGCTGGCGCTGGGGTCCCGGATGGTGGGGCTGGTGCTGGGCCGGGTGTGCGAGAGCCGCGCCTCCGGCTTTGCGGTCGGCGATCTGGTGCGCGGCTTTGGCCAATGGGCCGAACTGGCGGTGGTCGTGCCTGCACTCGCCGGGCTGGAGCGTATCGAGGGGCCATTGGCCGACCCGCGCGATCCCTTTGGCGTGGCGGGCTTGAACGCCTGGACCGCGCATATCGGCGTTTGCGATGTCGCCGGGGTATGCGCGGGGCAATGGCTGGCCGTGTCGGCGGCGGCGGGGGCGACCGGGGTGATGGCGTGCCAGATCGGCCGCAATCTGGGCGCGCATGTGGTGGGGATTGCGGGCGGGCCGGACAAATGCCGCTATTTGACCGAGGTGATCGGGGTCGACCTTGCCATTGATTACCGGGCGCAGGATGTCTCGGCCGCGCTGGCCCGGATCGAGGGCGGGGTCCATGCCTATTTCGACAATGTGGGCGGCCCGCTGGTCGACGCGGTCTTGCCCCATATGGCGCATTATGGGCGGGTGGCCGTGTGCGGCATGGTGGCGGGCTATGACGGAGCGCCCCTGCCCGGCCCGGCGCGGTTTGATCAGGTGTTGATGCGGCGCTTGCGCATCGAAGGGTTTTTCATCCCCGATGTGCTGGCGGCGGGCGGGGTCTTTCCGGCGGTCTTGCGCGATTGGGCGCGCGAGGGGCGCCTGTCGATGCCCTTTGACCAGAGCGAGGGCATTGAAAATGTGCTGGTGGCCTATGGGCGGATGATGGGCGGGGCCAATATCGGCAAAACAATCGTGAAAGTGAGCCGCTGATGCCGATCATCCACCACCATGCCCCCTTGCGCGCGCTGGTTGCGGTGCGCGGCCATCCGTTTGACCGCACCGCCTTTGACGCGATGTTTCAGGCGATGCCGGGCGTTTCGGCCACAATGGTCGACCAACCCGCCGCCGCCTTGCTGATGAACCCGCAGGGCATGGCCGATTTCGACGCGCTGGTGCTTTATGACATGCCGGGGCTGGATTTCGAGGCCGAGGCGCCGCCGGCCTTTATCGACCCATCGCCCGCCTTGCGCGCCGGTTTTCGCGCCCTGCTCGAACAGGGCAAAGGCGTGCTGGCGCTGCATCATGCGCTGGCCGGATGGCCGACATGGGGCGAGTATCACGAATGGCTGGGAGGGCAATTTCTCTATCGCCCCGCCCATGTGCGGGGCATGGACCGGCCCGACAGCGGCTATCGGCACGATGTGGCCTATACCGCCAGCATCACGCCCCACCCCATCACCGCGGGCCTGCCCGCCCATTTCGCCATGCAGGATGAACTCTATCTGGCCCAGGTGTTCACCGATATGGTCGAGCCGCTGATGACCTGTGACGCCGCCTTCACCCGCGATCACTTCTGGTCGGCGCAGCGCGCTGTCGAGGGCCGGATGTTTTGCCGCGAAGGCTGGGATCATCCGCCCGGATCATCGCTCATCGGCTGGACCAAAATGGCGATCGACAGCCGCCTGGCCTATCTGCAACCGGGCGATGGCCCGGCAGCCTATGACAATGCCCATTATCGGCGGCTGGTGGAAAATGCGCTGCGCTGGGTGGCGGGCGCGCCAACGCCCGCCTGAAGGCCTCAGCGCGCCGTCATCCCGCCATCGACCACCATTTCCGCGCCGGTGATATAGCGCGCCTCATCCGAGGCGAGAAACAGGTTCATGTTCGCAATGTCCTCGGGCGCGCCCATATAGCCCATCGGGATCAGCGCCATTGTCGCGTCATAATTGGCGGCATTGTCTTCCAGCGCCACGCCCTGAATGTTGGTGGCGATCATGCCGGGATGGACCGAATTGCAGCGAATGCCGTCGGTCGCGCCCTCCAGCGCCACCACCTTGGTCAACAGCCGCACGCCGCCCTTGGAGGCGGCATAGGACGCGCAGCCCGGAACCCCGATCAATCCGGCCACCGAGGAGATGTTGATGATCGCGCCGCCGCGTGCCTTGCCGTCGCTGCCTGCGCGGCGCATCATCGCCATGGCGCGGCGCGCACCCTGAAACACACTGGTCAGATTGACATCGATCTGGCGCTGCCAATCGGCGGTGGAGACCGTGTCCATCATGCCCAGCACCGCGATTCCGGCATTGTTGACCAGCACGTCGAGCCGCCCTTCGGCCTCGTCGATCGCGGCCATCACGCGGTCCCAATCGGCCTCGCTGGTCACATCGTGATGCAGCGCGACCGCATGGCCGCCACTGTGGCGAATATCATCAGCCACCTTCTCCGCCCCGGCCAGATCGCGGTCGGTCAGATAGACTCTCGCGCCTTCCTGCGCAAAGCGGATCGCGGTGGCGCTGCCCAATCCGGGCACCGAGGCCCCTCCGGTCACCAGCGCCACTTTTCCTTGCAACCGTGCCATAATCCTTGCTCCTGCTTGTCAAAAAGGGCGGCGCGAGAACCCCGCGCCGCCCCCGGCCCTTGTCACAATCTCAGAACTTGACGCCCAAAGTGGCGCCATAGGTGCGCGGCTCCAGCGCCGAGGCGAAGGACCACAGGCCCGCCACCGTGAAGGCCGCCGTGGTCGTGCGCGTATCGGCCAGATTGCGGCCAAAGACGCGAACATAGGCATCGGCGCCCTGCAGCTTGAAATTGAACGTCATGCTGGCGTCGAGCAGGTCCTGGGTGGCGGTGCGCACGCGGGCGTCATTGCCGTTGACGATCACCTTGGTCACGGTGGTCCCCGACATCACCGGCGTCAGCCCGCCCAGCGAGATCTGCGAGTCGTAAGGATCGATGTGGCGCAGGCCCAGCGTTGTGACCACATTGCCGAAGCCGGTCTTGGCGGTATATTCGGCATTGACCGAGCCGGAGAACTTGGGCGCATAAATCAGATTGTTGTTTGAATAATCAAAGGGAACAATCGCCCCGCCATAGATGTTGCCGACCACAAAATTGCGGAAGTGCGAATCCATGACCGATGCGCTGGCGGTCAGCTTCAAGCCTTCCATCGGGCGCAGGGTGGCGTCCATTTCCACGCCCTTGATCGTGGCGCCGCCCACATTGCTGGTGATCGTCTGGTTGCCGGTGGGGCCGCCGGGGATCGTGGTGTTCTGCTGCATGTTCTTGTAATCGGAAATGAACCCGGCCACATTGAATTGCAGCATGCGGTTAAGCGCGTCGAATTTCGCGCCGATTTCATAGGAATCGACGGTTTCGGGCTGGAAGGGCGTGCTGGCCGTGGCCGCCGTGGCGGCGCGAGGGCTGAACCCGCCCGAACGATAGCCGCGCGACCAGCTGGCATAGAACATCATGTTGGTGTTGGGCCGATAATCGACGCCGATCTTGGGCGTGAATTTGGAAAAGCCGCGCTTGCCCGAGCCCACCAGACCGGTGCTGGCAAAGCTGTTGGTCAATTGCTTTTCGTCATGGCTCCAGCGGCCGCCAAACGAAATGCGCCACTTGTCGACCACCGCCCAGTTGAAGTCGCCAAACAGGGCATAGCTCTCGGTCTTGCCATAGACGCTTTGGGCGTTGGTATCGAAAACGCAGGGCGGCGTTGTCGGGCTGAAGCCAAACACACGCGAGCATTGAGTCAGATTATAGTTCGAGGTGAAGTAATAGACCCCGGCGACATAATCGAAGCCATCAAACAATTTGCCAGCGCCGCGCAATTCCTGGCTGATTTGCGTATAACGCTGGCGGCGGTCAACGTAATAAAGATCGGTCGAGGAACCATCGAAGTCCTGCGTCTGATATTCCTTGGTATGGCGCCAACCCGTGATTGAGGTCAGTTTGATCCCGCCGACATCATAATTCATTTCCAGCGTGGCAGCGGGGGCTTGGTAATTGCTGGTCGCGCTCTGGCCAAAGGTGGTGTAAATATCGGTGGTGGTGTTGCGGTTGCATTGGTTGGCCGGTTCATAGGAGCAGAACAGCTCGCTGCTGTTGGCGATATTGGCCACCACAGGGTCGAAATTCTGCGTGGTGTTTTCCAGCGTCAGGATCGCGTCAAAGCTGGAATTTTCAGGGCGATAGCGCAGGGCCGCGCCGAAATTGTCGCTCTTGCTCCACCCGCTGGGCTGTTTGGTGGTGACGTTATTGTAAAAGCCGTCGGTCTGATTGTGGAAATACCAGAACTTGGCGCCCAAAGATGAACCATTGCCGACATTGACCACCGCCTTGGCGTTCCATGTGTTCCACTGGCCATACGAGCCTTCGACCTTGACGCCGTTCTTCATCGTCGGCTTGGTGCGGCGAATGTTGATGACCCCGCCGATAGTGTTGGCGCCAAACAGCGTGCCCTGCGGCCCGCGCAGCACTTCGAGCTGTTCGATGTCGAAAGCATCCTGCAACTGGCCCGTACTGGTGCCGATGGTCACGCCATCCACCACCACGCCCACCGTCGGGGTCTGGCTCTTTTCGATGTCGGCATAGGTCAGGCCGCGGATCGAGAGATTGGCCGCCTGGCCGCCCGAATTCTGCTGGGTGATCAAAAGGCCGGGCGCCGCCCCCGTCAAATCGCCGATATTGGCCGAAGCCTTGTTTTCCAGCATGCCCGCATTGATCGCGGTGATCGCCACGGGGGTGGTCTGCAGAGTTTCGGACCGGCGGCGTGCGGTGACGATGATGGCGTTGGAATCGACCGGCATCTGCGCGGCGGCCTGCGCTGTTCCGGCCTGTTGCGCCGACGCCGCCATGGGCGCCCCGGCCAGACACGAACCAATCAATAAGCCGCTCATGGCGCGCTTTGCAAAGATGCTCTGCATGTCCTTCCTCTCCGTGGATTATCGCGAAGGGGTATGCCCCTTTCCGTCCACGGCAACCTAAGCTCGGTAAGGCAAACGAACCTACTGCAACAAATCATAGGTGCATGCAGACAGGTTTGGTCCACATTCCGCCCAACGAGAGGAGAGCTTATGCCCCAACCTGAAAACCGCCGATTTCTCTTGGTGAAACGCCCCGTTGGCACGCCCTTGCGCGATGATTTTCAACTGGTGCGCGAGGCCGTGCCCGATGCGCCCGATGGCGGCATGGTGGTGCATAACCGCTTCATTTCGCTCGATCCGGCCCAGCGCGGATGGATGGATGACGCGCCCAGCTATATGCCGCCGATCGCGCTGGGCGATCCGGTGCGCGCCACAACGGTGGGCGTGGTCGAGTCCTCGCGTAATCCTGATTTTCAGCCCGGCGACTGGGTGCTGGGGCTGAACGCCATCGAAGATTTCTCGGTAGTGTTGCCCGGCGGCTTCACCAGCCGGATCGATGTCGGGATCGTTGACCGGCCCTCGCGCTATCTCTCGGCGGTGGGCGCGGTGGGGCTGACCGCCTATTTCGGCCTGCTCGACGCCGGAGCGCCCCAACCGGGCGAGACGCTGCTGGTGACAGGGGCGGCAGGCGCGGTCGGCTCGATGGTGGGCCAGATCGGCAAGATCATGGGGATGCGGGTGATCGGCATTGCCGGGGGCGCCGAGAAATGCCGCCGTCTGGTTCAGGATTACGGCTTTGATGCGGCCATCGACTACAAGGGCAAATCACAGGATGCCATCGCCGCCGAAATCGCCGCGGCGGCGCCCGAGGGCATTGACATCCTGTTTGAAAATGTCGGCGGGGCGGTGATGGATGCGGCCATGCTCCATCTGGCCCTGCACGCCCGCGTGGTGCTGTGCGGCCTCATCAGCGAATATAACAGCGCGCAAAAGGTGGGCATGCGCAACCTGTGGCAGGTGATTGTCAAACAGGCCACCATCAAGGGCTTCCTGATCGCCGCCTATGTCCCCCGCTTTGCCGAAGGCGGCGCCCGGATCGCCCAATGGATCGCCGAGGGCAAATTGCGCGTCGACGAGGATGTCCAGCATGGACTGGACAATGCCTATGACGCCTTCATGCGGCTGTTTTCGGGGGCCAACACCGGCAAACTGGTGCTGGAGGTCGATTGATGGCGGGGCGGCTCGACGGGCGCTGCGGCCTTGTCACGGGCGCGGGGTCGGGCATTGGGGCGGCCACCGCCCGCCGCCTGCGACAGGACGGCGCGCAGGTGCTGACGGCGGATCTGCGGGGCGAGGTTGACCTGCTGCTCGACGTGACCGCGCGCGATGCGGGCAAGGCCCTGACCGAGGCGGCGATGGCCCGCTTTGGCCGCCTCGATTTCGTCGTCCCCTGCGCCGGTGTCAGCGCTTTTTGCCCGCTTGCCGGGCACAGCGACGACTATTTCGAGCAGGTCATGGCGGTCAATGTCACCGCCGTCTTCCGGCTGATCCGCGATGCCGCGCCCCATTTGTGCGCCAGCCCGGCGGGGCGGATCGTCACCATCGGCTCGGTCACTTCGGCCTTTGGCGATGCGGGGCTGGTGGCTTATGGCACATCCAAACACGCGGTGCTGGGCATGACCCGCGCGCTGGCCGGCGAGCTTGGCCCCCATGGCGTCACCGCCAATTGCGTGATGCCCGGCGCCATCGACACGCCCATGACCGCGCCCGCCTTTGCCGCCATGCCCGAATATCGCACCCATTGGGAGCAAAAGGCCGCGCTGGGCCGGTTGGGCCAGCCAGAGGATATTGCCGATGTCATCGCCTTTTTGCTGAGCGATGACGCGCGCTTTGTCACCGGGCAGGGATGGATGGTGGACGGCGGGGCAATGACACGGATGTGATCGCCCCGCCCTCTGTCAAACTGGCCCGCTCAGAACTGCACCCGTTTGGTATAGCCGCCATCGACCACGATGTTGGTGCCCGTGGTATAGGACGAGGCGTCGCTGGCCAGAAAGACCACGGTGCGCGCCACGTCTTCCGGCCCGCCCCAGCGGCCGAGCGCGAATTGCGCCTGGGTGGCCTCGTAAAGTTCGGGCATCGCCCCTTCGATCGCCTCCCAATTGCCGCCGGGGAATTTGATCGGGCCGGGCGAAACGGCATTCACCCGGATGCCCTTTGGCCCCAGCGCCTGACTGAGCTGTCCGGCATAGACGATCAATGCCCCTTTGAGCGCATTATACCCCTGCGGCACGATAAAGGTTTCCAGCCCCGCCGTGCTGGCGGTGATGACAATGCTGCCCGCGCCCGATGCGGCCAGATGGTCTTCGAGCACCTCGACCCCGATGACCGCGCCCATGATGTCGTAATCAAGGCCCTTTTGCCAATCGCCGGTCGCGCCCGCGCCGCTGGTCGAAATCATCGGCACAAAGATGTCGCAGCCCCCCAGCGCCTCGGCCGCACCTGCCAGCCACGCGCGATAGGCATCATGACCCGCCTCCATGTCAAAGGCCGAGCCGAACACCTTGCCGCCATGCTTTTCAAGAGCCGCCACCGTTTCGGCCACCTGATCGGGGTTGCGCGAACAGAAGGCGACATCGCCCCCCTCGGCGGCGAACAATTCGACGCTGGCGCGGCCGATGCCCCGGCTGCCCCCGGTCAGAATGACCTTTTTGCCCTTCAGTCCCAGATCCATTTTGCACATCCTCTTTGCCGCGCCACACCAGCGCCGGTGATGGGATGACCTTGCGCATCCCCTCCCGCCGCGGCCACTCGCCTTTTGGAGAGGAATGGCAGGCGGGCCGGTGTGATAGCAAGGGGCAAGCACGATAAAACGAGAGGGTATTATGGGCCGATTGACTGGCAAGCGCGCCATCGTTCTGGGCGCGGGCAACAAGGGCAACATGGGGCAGCATATCGCCCGCCGATTTCTGGACGAAGGCGCCCAGGTCACCGTGGCGGGCCGCAAGGAAAGCGTGCTGGCCGAATTTGCCGAGGCCAACGCCTGCCACTGGGCTGCTTGCGACATCACCAGCGCGCAGAGTCTGGCCGCGATGGCCGATGCGGCCGTGGCGGCGATGGGGGGCGTGGACATTGCCGTCAACGCCACCGGCTGGGGCCTGCTCAAGCCGTTCCTCGACACCACGCGCGAAGAATTGGATGCGATGACCGATCTGCAATATATCGGGCCATATCAGTTCTTTCAGGCGATGATCCGCAAGATGGCCCGCAGCATGGGCGGCCGGGGCGGATCGATCATCCAGATCAGCAGCGCCACCGCCACGATCATGCTCAACGATCACGCCGCCTATATGGGCACCAAGGCGGGGACCGACCACGTCATCCGCTGTGTCGCCCATGAATTTGGCGCCGAGGGGATACGCGCCAATTCGATTTCGCCGGGCCTGACCGAAACGCCGATGACGGCCGATGCCAAAACGGTGCCGGGCCTGTTCGACTGTTTTGTCGCGGGCTATCCGCTGGGCCGGATCGGCACCAGCGATGATATTGCCGCCGCCGCCGTGTTTCTGGCCAGCGACGAATGCTTTATGACCGGAGAGAACCTTCAGGTGAACGGCGGCCTGACCCTGCGCCGCAACCCCACACGCGAGGAAATGGGCGCCGCGATCGCCGCCGCCACGGGGGGATAAGGCCGAACGCCGGGGGCTCTTTTCAGCCCCCGGCCTCAGCTTTTATGCGCTCGGCAATGTCGGCGCGCAGGCGGTCCTTGCGGATCTTGCCCGAAGCGGTGCGGGGCAGGCTCTCGACCCATTCAAAGCGTTCGGGAATCTTCTGTTTGGCCAGCCCGCTCTGCGCCACATGGGCGGCCAGATCTGCCGCCTGCCCCGCGCCTTGCCCCACCACAAAGGCGCAGACCCCCTCGCCCAGACGCGGATGGGGCATGGCCACCACCGCGCAATCGGCCACGGCAGGATGGGTCAGCAGGACCTGCTCGATCTCGGTGGCGGAAATGTTTTCGCCGCCCCGGATAATCAGGTCCTTCTTGCGCCCGGTGATGGTCAAACCGCCGCGCGCATCGCGCCGCCCCAGATCACCGGTGCGAAAATATCCTTGATCGTCAAGGGCCTCGGCGGTCTGGGCCGGATCGGCATAGCCCACCATCATCGCCGGACCCCGCGCCAGAATCTCGCCCTCCTGCCCGTCGGGCAGATCGTGGCCCGCCTCATCGACGATCCGCACCTGATAATCGACGATGCGCCCATCGGTCGCCGCCGCCAGTTCGGGGGCATCGGGCCAGCCAAAGGTGACCAGCGGCACTTCGGAGCTGCCGAAAACGCGAAAGGGGGCGCAATGGGCAAAGGCCTTGCGCGCCTTGGCGATGACTTCGGGCGCCACCGCCGCTCCGCCGCAGGCAAAGAAGCGCAAGGAGGGCAGACCATCGCCCGCCGCCAGCGCCGCATGGGCCAATTCGACCAGAAAGGGCGTCGCCGCCACGGTCCCCACCACCTGATGCCGATGGATCAGGGCAAGGGCCTCCTCGGCATTCCAGCTTTCCATCAGCACCGTCTGCGTGCCCGCCACAAAGGGCATGGCCAGACCGTTGGCATAGCCCGAAACATGCGTCACGGGCGAGGGCATCAACACCGCATCGCCCCGCCCCAACCCCCAATAGGCCGCGCTTTGTTCGATGATGCGGCCCAGCGTGGCGTGGCTGTGCAGCACGCCCTTGGGCCGCCCGGTGGTGCCCGATGTGTACAAAACCATGCTGATGCTTTGCGGGTCAACGCTCTCGCGGGCCGCAGGCAAGGCCGCCCCCGCCGCGATCAAGGCGCCATAATCATCGGCCCCCTGCCCCCGCACGGTGAAAATATGCGTCAGTTCGGGCAGATCGGCCTGAACCCGGCGCGCCATGGCCAGATAGTCGATCTTGCGGAAAACATGCGGCACAAAAATCGCCCGCGCCCCGCAATCGCCCAGCATGATGCGCATTTCGGCATCGCGATAGATCGGCACGATGGGGTTGAGCACCAGCCCGGAAAGCGCCGCCGCCAGATTGAGCACCGCCGCCTCGCGCCAGTTGGGCAATTGGAACGCCACCACATCGCCGCGCACCAGCCCGCGCGCGCGCAGCGCCGAGGCCAGCGCCATCGCCTCGCCCCAGACCTCGGCCATGGTCATCGCGCCCTGCGGGTCGATCAGGCACAGATCATCGCTGCGGCTCTGCGCCCAGTCCTGCGCGCGGTCGGCAATCGTGCGGTCCGGCCACAGGCCGTCGGCGGCAAAGGCGCGCTGATGAGGGGCCGGCACCTCTGGCCAGAGCCGGGGAGTTTTGTTGCAGTTGCCCATGAACCTCTCTCGTTATCGGCCCCATTGTGGGGCGGGGTGGCGGCCCTGTCCACTTGGCAAAAGGGTGAGGGCAAAAGAGTGAGGAACCTGTCACCTGTCCCAGCTTGGCAGTCCCTTGCGCCTGCGGCAGTCTGTCAGCCGAAAACCCCGTTTGAGGGAGGAGAGGATTGATGAGCACCCATAAGGTGGACCGCCGCCAGCGCATTGGCGATGTCGCGGAAATCATGCTGGATTACGTGGAACACAAAACCACCTATCAGGCCCAAACGACCGCCAGGGTGCGCACCGCCAGCTATACCGACCCCGACCAGTGGAAGGCGGAGATCGAGCTGATCTTTCGCCGCGTGCCGCTGATGCTGGGCTTTACCGCCGAAATGCCCCATCCAGGCGATTTCAAGGCGATGGAGGCCATGGGCCTGCCCGTGCTGATCAGCCGCGACAAGAGCGGGCAGGTGCGCGCCTTTCTCAACGTCTGCTCGCATCGCGGGGCGCCGGTGGCCGCCGAGGGGCGGGGCAATTGCGCGCGCTTCACCTGCAAATATCACGGCTGGACCTATGCGCAGGACGGCAAGCTGATCGGCCTGTCGGAAAGCGCAACCTTTGGCGATGTGGACAGGGCGGGTCTGGCGCTGCGCGCGCTGCCTTGCGAGGAACGGGGCGGCATGATCTTCGTCTGCCTTACGCCCAATGCACCGATGGATCTCGATCGCTATTTTCAGGGCTTTCTGGAAGATTTCGAGGCGGTTGATTTTGCCAACTGGGCCTATCTGGGCAGCCGGGTGATCGAGGGGGCCAATTGGAAGATCGCCTTTGACGGCTATCTCGAAGGCTATCACTTCGCCTCGCTGCACCCCAACACCATCGAGCCGCGCACGCCCTCCAATCGCACCTTCTATGAAGGTTTCGGCCCTTCGATGCGCATCGGCTTTCCCCAGCATCGCATTGCCGAGGCGCTGAAGGACATTCCGCGCGACCAATGGGGCGATCAGGAAAACAACGGCTTTGATTTCGTGCGGATTCTCTTTCCCAATGTCTCGGCCTTTCTTGCGCCCGAAATCACCCAGGTCGCCCAGCTTTTCCCCGGGCCGACGCCGGACAAAAACCGCACCGTGCTGCATTATCTGCGCCGCGACCCGATCCGCGATGATGCCGACCGCGAAAGCGTGGAAGGCATGATGAATTTCTTCCGCGATGTGACCTATCAGGAAGATTACGTCATCGGCATGGAGATCCAGAAAGGGCTGGAAAGCGGCGCCCATGACAATCTGACCTTTGGCCGCAACGAGCGGGGCAACCAATATTTCCACGAATGGCTCAACTGGTATCTGCAGGACGATCCGACCCTGCCCGAACCGGTCATGTGAACCACGCCCCTCACCGCCCGGCCAAGCAAACGGAACAAAGCATCCCATGACGCTGCAAGACAACAAATCGCGCTATTCGCCCGAATTCGATGTGGCCGTGCGCGGCGACACGATCACGGCGGACCGTTATATCTCGCCCGAATGGATGAAGAAGGAACACGCCAATCTCTGGCCCAAGGTCTGGCATCTTGGCGGCATGCTCGCCGAGCTGGAGGAAGAGGGCGACTTTATCCGCCATGATTTCGGCAAGGAATCGGTCATCATGGTCCGCCAGGGCGATGATACGATCCGCGCTTTCTACAACTCCTGTCCGCATCGCGGCAACCGGCTGGTGCTGGGCGATGCGGGCCATATGCCGCGCATCACCTGCGGCTATCACGGGTGGCAATTCACCCCCGACGGCGTGCTGGCCAAGGTGCAGGATCCAGATGATTTCCCCGATGGCAACCCCTGCGGCAAGGTCCATCTCTCATCTTTGCGCTGCGAGACATGGGGGCCTTTCGTGTTCTGGTGCATGGACGATGATGTCCCGCCCTTACGCGAATGGATGGCGCCGCTGCAGGACCGTCTGGCCAATTACGGCCTCGGCAATTGGGTGCGGGTGCTCAAACTTTCGTGCGATGCCGATTTCAACTGGAAAATCATCCGCGACAATTTCAACGAGAGTTATCACCTGCCCACCATCCATCCCGAACTGGCGACCTTTATCAACGATGGCCTGCCCACCACCTTGTTCGAGATGTATGAGAGCGGGCATAATTCGATGTGGATGATCGGCCATCAGGCCACCACCCGCGTCGATTATCACAGTGCCGAAGTGCCCGCGCCGCTGGATGACATTGCCCGCGCATGGGGGATCGACCCGGCCGATTACAACGGCCACACCGGCGACATCCGCGCCGCCGTGATCGAGGCGAAACGCCGCCTGGGGCCGGAACACGGCTATACGATGTATGCCGATATGACCGACCAGCAATTGGTGGACTATTTCCACTGCACGCTGTTCCCCAACCTCACGCTGACCATGTCGCCCGAACAGTTGCAGGTTTTGCGCACCGAACCGCATCCCACCGACCCGGAAAAGTGCATTTTCCAGCATTGGGTGCTGATGCCGCCGATCAAGGGGATGAAGGAAGTGGCCACGCCCATCGGCAATGTGCCTCTGCGCCATGACGCGGTGGTGCGCCACAGCAAATATGGCGATGGCGTCTCCCTCGGCTTTGTCGCCGATCAGGATCTTTCGATCGGCACGACCCAGCAACAGGGCCTCAATTCGCGCGGCTTCAAGGGCTGCTTCCTGCCCGCGCAGGAAAAGCGCATCCAGCGGTTTCACGAATTGCTCAACGATTATGTCGAGGGGGGCCGATGACCTGCCCACCTTCAGAACGCTTCGCCATTGCTGATCTGGTTACTGCCTATGCGCTGGCGGTGGACCGGATCGGCGATGCCGATGGCGTGGCTGCGCTCTTTGCGCCCGATGGCGTCTATGACCTCTCGGCATTGGGCATGGGAGAGATCACCGGGCGCGAGGGGGTGCGCGGATTTTTTGTCGATGCCTTTGCGGGCATGGCGCAAAACGCCCATTTCATCAGCAACCTGTCGGTGTTGGCCTATGACCCGGCCGGGTCCGCGCAGATTCAGGCCTATGGCCATGCCTTCAGCCTCGGCAAGGATGGCAATCTGCTGGAGGTCAAAGCGCGCTATGCCTTTGATCTGGTGCGGCGGGGCGATGGCTGGCTGATCGCGCGGCTTGGCATGGCGATGCTCCTGCCTCCGGTGGTCACACCGCAAGGTTGATCAAAAAGGCCCGGCAGGATCATCCCGCCGGGCCTTTTCCTTTCAGCTCATGCAATAACCGCCATCCATCATAAACTCGCTGCATGTGACAAAGCTGGCCGCGTCCGAGCAGAGATAGACCACCCCGCCCGCCATTTCATCAGGGCGCCCCAGCCGCCCGATGGGATGGGCCGCCACCACGCCCTGCATCGAAGCCTCAATCGAAGGCACCGCGCCCAGATCGACATAGCGCTGCATGATGGATTGCAGCATCGGCGTGTCGATCCCGCCGGGATGGACGCTGTTGGCGCGGATGTTATAGCCCAACGCGGCAAATTCGGCGCCCATGCATTTGGACAGCATTTTGACAGCCGCCTTGCTGGTGCAATAGGCCCCGTTGAACGGCGCGCCCTTGATCCCGCCCACGCTGGAAAAATTGACGATCGAGGCGCCGCTCGCCCGCGCCTTGCCGCCCTCTTTCAGCATGGGCAGCAGGGTCTGCACGCCCACGATCACGCTTTCGACATTGACCTGATGGATGCGGCGCCATTCCTCCAGCGGGGTTTCCTCGATGCTGGCCACGATGCTGATCGCGGCCACATTGACCAGAGCATCGAGGCGACCATATTCGCGCGCCACCAGATCGGCCACCGCCTGCCAGTCGCCCGCATGGGTGACATCATGGGCCAGCGCGTGATCGGCCCCGACATCGCCGGGCGCCACCATGTCGGTGGCCACGACGGTTGCCCCGGCCTCCTTCATCGCGCGCACGACCTCACGCCCGATCCCGCCCCGCGCGCCGGTGACCACCGCCACCACATTGTTCAGCGAAATGCTCATCGACCCAACTCCTATTGCGCGGTCCAGCCGCCATCGACCACCAGTTCGGCCCCGGTGACATAGCTGGCGTCCGCGCTGGCCAGAAACGCGGCCGGTCCGGCCAGTTCGGACGGTTCGGCAAGGCGGCCGATGGGTGTTGCCTTCTCCATCGCGATCACCAGGTCCTCCGGCTTCTGAGCAAAACCCTTGTCCACCCAGCGCTGGAATCCGGCGTTGAGCAGCGGCGTTTTGACAAAGCCGGGGTGGAGCGAATTGGCGCGGATCGGCATACGCTTGCTGGCAAATTCGATGGCGATGCCCTTGGTGAACAGGCGCACCGCGCCCTTGCTGGCATTATAGGCCGAGACTTCGGAATAGCCGACCAGCCCCATGATCGAGCTGATGTTGATAATGCTGGCCCCGCCCGCGACACCGGCCCCGCTCTGCGCCATCAACGGCACCAGCGCCCGCGTGCCCAGAAACACCCCGTCGACATTGACCGCCATGATCCGCCGCCACGCCTCAAGGCTCAGCGTCTCCACCGCGCCCGTCAGGTCGATCCCGGCATTGTTGACCAGAATATGCGCCGCGCCATAGGTGTCGCGCATATGGTCGGCAATGCCCTGCCACGACGCCTCGTCGGTGACATTGGCGCTGATATAGGCGGCCTTCTCGCCCAGAGCGGCGATGGTCTCGCCCACCGCCTCGCTCCCTGCCGCGTCCAGATCGGCGATCAGAACCTGCGCGCCCTCCTCGACAAACCGCGTCGCAATCGCAAGGCCGATGCCCCGCAAACCGCCGGTGACCAGCGCCACCCGCCCTTCCAGTCTTGCCATCGTCAAACTCCCATCATGCCGGCGGTGGTGGCGCCGTCGATTGTGATTTCCGCGCCCGACACAAAAGCCGCCTCGTCGCTGGCCAGATAGGCCACTAATCCGGCCACTTCCTCGACCCGCGCCATGCGGTTCAGGGGGGCCATGCCTTCGTAGATGGCGCGGACCGCCGCCGGATCGGGCATGCTTTCCATGATGTTGCGGATAAGGTCGGTTTCCACCACGCCGGGCAGAATGGCATTGACGCGGATGCGATATTTCTTTTGCCCGCAATAGACCGCCGCCGATTTGGCCAGCGCCACCACCGCCGCCTTGGTGGTCGAATAGGTGACATAATTGCCCAGCGGCCTTGCGGCATTCATGCTGGAATTGATGATGATCGAGCCGGTCGCGCCCTCGTTTCGGGCCATGGCGCGGATCGCATGCTGCACGGTCAGCATCACCCCGGTCTGGTTGATGCCGACCAGCCTGCTCCATGCCTCGATGGACACATCCTCGATGCTGGCGTCGCCCTGTTCGGTGCCCGCATTGGCAAAGGCGATGTCGAGCCGGCCATAGGCCTCGATCACCCGCTCGATCAGCGCGGGCCAGGCCTCGGCATCCTCGACACGGTGGCTGACGAACAATCCGCCGACCTGCGCGGCCAGCGCCTCGCCAATGTCCGCCTTCGATCCGGTAAAGACCACTTTGGCCCCTTCGGCGGCCAGACGCCGCACCGTGCCCGCGCCGATCCCGCTGGTTCCGCCCGTCACAAGCGCAACTTTTCCTTCCAGCCTGCTGGCCACTGATCGCTCTCCTTGGATTATGCTCTTGGGCCCATCATGCCCGATTAACGCGCGGGCGAAACCTATGCTTTCGGCAAGGTGACTTGCCCCCTTTGGCCATAATAGACCATGATCGGCACAACAGCCGGGCGCGCGCGACCCGGCACGAGAGGACAGGACGGCAAACCACCATGGCGGACAGTGACCCCACCACCACCCCTATCAAACCCACACCGGAAAGCTGCGGCCTGCCGGTGTCCGAGGGCATCAGCTGGCTGGAACTGATGGCGCAGGATTCGCGCCCCGCCCCCGATGTACTGACCACGCCTTCTTACCAAAACCGGGGCAGCAGGCCTTTGGCCGCCGCGCGCTATACCAGCGAGGATTTTGCAAGGCTGGAGCGCGAGCGCATGTGGCCCCGCGTCTGGCAATTTGCCGCGCGTGAGGAAGACCTGCCCGAGGCGGGGGATTATGTGGTCTATGAAAACGCGGGTCGATCCTTCCTGATCTCTCGTCAGGATGATGGTTCTGTGCGGGCCATGCATAATGTCTGCCTGCATCGCGGGCGCAAATTGCGCACCGAGGATGGCCATGCCGACCGCTTCGTCTGCCCCTTCCACGGCTTTGCCTGGAACAAGGACGGCAGTTTCAACCACATGCCCTGCAAATGGGATTTCGCCCATCTGGAGGAGGCCAACCTCTCGCTGCCCCCGGTCGAGGTCGGCCAGTGGGGCGGCTATATCTTCCTGCGCGAGGAGCCGGGCGGGCAGACCCTTGAGGAATACCTCGCCCCCCTGCCCGAACATTTCAAGCGCTGGCGGCACGAGGAATGCACCACCGTCATGTGGGTGGGCAAAGAGGTGCCCGCCAATTGGAAAGTGACCGCCGAGGCCTTTATGGAGGCATGGCACACCATCGTCACCCATCCCCAGCTTCTGCCCTTCACCGGCGATTGCAACAGCGCCTATTGGACATGGGGCGATCATGTGAACGTCAATCTGGTGCCCTTTGGCATCATGTCGCCCCACCTTGACCCCGCCGCCCACAACCAGCAGTGGATCGTGGACGAATTTGTCAAATATAACGGCCGCAGCGGCGACAATTACGAAGGGGGCAGCGATCCCTATTACGTCTCTGTCCCCGAGGGCATGACCGCGCGTGCGGCGCTGGGCGCCAAGATGCGCGCCGCCTACACCGCCCAGACCGGCTATGACCATGAGGACGCCACCGACGCCGAACTGCTCGACGCGCTGGTCTATAATGTGTTCCCCAATTTCGCGCCCTGGGGCGGGTTCATGCCCAACATCGTCTATCGCTGGCGGCCCGGCAAAACGCCCGACACCTGCATCATGGAGGTCCGCATCCTGATGCGCGTGAAGAAGGGCGAAAAGCATCCCCGCGGCGTGCCGATGAAATTCCTGCGGCTGGACCAGAAATGGACCGAGGCGCCCGAACTGGGCATTCTGGGCGATGTGTTCGAACAGGATATGGACAATCTGCCCTTTGTGCAGGAAGGGCTGCATGCCTCGAAAAACGGCATCGTCAATCTGGGCAATTATCAGGAAATCCGCCTGCGCCAGTTTCAGCAGACGCTCGACCGCTATCTGGACATTCCCGAGGGCAGCGACGGGAAGCAGGCATGAGCGAGGGCATCAGCGAGGCGCATCCCAGACGCATCAATTGCGTGCTGATCTGCGGCGGTGTGTGGCATGACATGGACTTTGCCCGGCTTGAACTGCTCAAGCTGCTGGGCGAGGATCCGGCCATCCGCACCCGCGTGTTCGAGGATTATGAGAACATCGCCGCCATCGAGGCGGCCGACATCCTCATCACCTACACTTGCGACGTCACCCCGTCTCTCGCGGCGCAGGAGGCGCTGAAAGGCTGGCTGGAGCGGGGCGGGCGGTGGTATGCGCTGCACGGCACCAATTCGGTGCTGCGGCTTCTCTCCGATGGGCCAAACGCAGGCCTGTGGGACGCGCCGCGCTGGGCGCCACTGCTCATGGATCTGCTGGGCAGCCAGTTCATCAGCCATCCGCCCATCGCCCCCTACCTTGTCGAGGTGGCCGATCCCCGGCATCCGTTGGTCGCGGGGGTCGAACCTTTTGAGACTACCGACGAGCTGTACCATCTCGAAACCCACGGCGATCTGCATGTCCTGCTCGACACCGCCTGCACCGAGCCGGGCACGGGCTTTGTCGAGGCCGATGGCGCGCCGGGGCGCCATCCGGTATTTTATATCAAGGATCATGGCCGAGGCGCGGTGCTTTATCTGACGCTGGGCCATTGCCGGGGCCATTATGACCTGCAACCCATGCTCGACTGGTGGCCCAGTGTCGATCGCTGCGCGTGGGATCTGCCGGTGTTTTATGATCTGCTGCGCCGGGGGCTGGGCTGGCTCAAAGAACCGCTGGCCGCGTAAAATCCAAGGGCCGGTGAGCATCCTCACCGGCCCTTTGTTTCAGGCCGCCTCCTGCGCATAGCGGTCAAGCTGGGCCAGCGGGCTTTCCGGCCAGCGCGAGAGCAGCACCAGCCGTTTGTGGCCATGACCAATCGAGAGTTCGTCGGTCACGCCCATGCCGCCGTGGAACTGGATCATGTCATGGCCCAATTCGACCGAAACCTGGCTGATAAAGGCCCGCGCGCCGTGGACGGCCTGCGCAAACCCATCCTGCCCCTCGGCCACCAGCGCCGAATTGATCAGCGCCTTGCTCTGCTCCAGCGCGGCATAATGGGCGACCATCCGGTGCTGGATCGCCTGAAACCGGCCCAGCGCGGTGTTGAACTGGCTGCGTGTGCGCAGATATTCGAGCGATTCATCAAAGATGCGCTGCATCACGCCCACCGCCTCGGCCGCGCGGGCCAGATCCGCCAGAGGCATGATCGCATCGAGCAGTTCAAGACCGCCATTCAGCCGATGGCCGGCGGGCGCATCATCAAAGCGCAGCAATCCGGCAACGCTGCCGTCGATCATCCGCCACGGCGTGATCGACAGGCCCGGCGCATCAGCCGCTACCAGATAAAGCCCTACCCCCTGCTTGTCGGCGGCGCTGACGATGAAGGCGTCGGCGCCGATGGCGGCGGGCACGCAATGCTTTTCGCCGCTGATGCGCATGTCCCTGGCCGTGGTGGCCACGGTGCGCGCGGCCTCGGCATGGGCCAGCGCGACGCGGCGGCGACCGGCGCAGAGATCCTCGGCCCATGGCCCGGCCAGCGACTCATCGGCCCCCGCCAGCAGCAGCCGCGCGCCCACCAGCCCGCTTTCGCACAAAGGCTCGACCACCAGCCCCCGGCCCAGCGCCATGAACAGCGTGACCATCGCCCCCGCCGTCAATCCCAGCCCGCCATGTTCGGTCGAAACGGGCGCCGCCATCAAGCCGAATTCGGCCAGCATATCCCAGTTTTCCTGACTGAAACCATGGGGTTGCGCCTGATAGGCGCGGCGGCGCTCAATGTCATAGCGCTCGGCCGCAAAGCGGTCGGCCAGAGCCTCAAGCATCATCTCTTCTTCGCTGAGATTGAAATTCACGGTTTTGCTCCCTTGGACAATAATCTAGCACTACCGACAGGCCAAAAACGCTGCGAAAAAGGCTAGGATGCCTCAACGCCCGAACAAAAGAAGGCAAAGCGAAATGGTACTGGAGATGGATGCCCCAAGCCTTGAATGGGTTGACGCCGTGCGAATCGCATCGCCCGACCAGATCCGCCTTGCAGCCGAGGCTCTCAACCGCATCGCGCTGGATTGCGGGATGCAGGTCGCCCCGGCTCACAACATTGCCGACAAGCGCACCCCTGTTGACACCGAGGGCAATGTGCTGGCCCGCGACGTGTTTGGCTGGACCAGCGACAAGGCATGGTGGCGCAACCCGCGCATCGCGCTGGATTCGCCGATCACCTCGGCCTGCCGCTTTGAAAGCGAGCCGTTCTGGCTCAATGAAAAAGGCTTTCACACAAGGCAGGCCAACCGCTATCTGAGCGGCATCGATCTGAGCAATTTTGAAGCGCGCGCCATGACCAGGGCTGCCATTGTCGTCCCGGTTCATCTGCCCTTTGGCCAGATCGGCGCGGTGTCGTTCAACCCGCTGGACCAATCGATCACCGATCTTGGCGACATGTTTGAACGCTATGGCGACATTTTCGGCCTGCTGGGCCGCACCTTCATCGCCAGCTATGTCAACACGATGGGGCTGGCTCAGGCGCTGCCCGCCAAATCGCGCCTGTCCAAGCGCGAGGTGGAATGCCTGCGCTGGGCCGCGATCGGCAAGACCGATCTGGAAATCAGCATGATCATCGGCCGCAGCCGGGCCACGGTGCGTTTCCACATCCACAATGCCTCGATCAAGCTGGACGCCGTCAACCGCAGCCAGACTGTCTTCAAGGCGGCGCAACTGGGTTATATCTCGCTGCATAAATGATCGCGGCGCCGGCTTGGCAATCTTGTTGGCCCCACACCGCATCGGTGCTGGGGCCGCCGGCTGTGTCGCCATGGAGGCTCGGCCCAACAGGCCTGAAAATTGTCTCAGCCTAGCGTTTTGAAGAGTCGCCAGCGGGCGCATCGGGGCGCTTTATCCGGACATAAGGAATCAACGGAAACCAAGAGGAGAGCCACCCTGTCAGCCGACGCACCCCTGTTTATGCCTGATGCCCCGCTGCATCTGATGGGCGGACGCCATCGGCAGACCGGGCGCGTGACCTTTCCCTATCCCGGCGATGGGCCCGGCGCCGAGTTCGATCCGGTGGCCCTGCCCACACGCGGCACAGTCTGGTCCTATACGATCCAGCGGTTTCGCCCCAAAACCCCGCCCTATGCCGGGCCGGAGGCCTTTGAACCATGGGCGCTGGCCTATGTCGAATTGCCCGGCGCGGTGATTGTCGAGGCGCGTCTGGTGGGCGTTGATCTGGACGCGATCCGCATCGGCATGGCGGTCGAGCTGACCCGCGTGGCGCTTGATCCGGCTGCGCAGGACCCGTTCTGGCTCCCCGCCTTTTGCCCGGAGGCCGCACAATGAGCGCGGCCACCAATGTCTGCATCATCGGCATCGGCATCCACCCCTTTGGCCGCACCGATGGTGTGTCGGGGCTGGATCAGGGCGCCCATGCGGTACGCGCCGCGCTGGCCGATGCGGGCGTGGCGTGGGGCGATGTCCAATTTGCCTATGGCGGATCGGATGCGGCGGGCAATCCCGACACGATGGTCGACCGGCTCGGATTGACCGGGATGCAGTTCATCAACGTCAGGAACGGCTGCGCCACGGGCGGATCGGCGCTGTTTTCCGCGCAAATGGCCATCCGTTCGGGCGAATTTGAACTGGGGCTGGCGGTCGGCTTTGACAAGCATCCGCGCGGCGCTTTCAACGCCCTTCCCTCCGAATATAACCTGCCCGAATGGTATGGCGCGGCGGGCTATATGGTCACAACGCAATTCTTCGCGGCCAAGATCATGCGCTATATGCACCTCTATGGCATCAGCCGCCGGATGCTGGGGCTGGTGGCGCAAAAGGCCTTTGCCAATGGGGTGCATGCCCCCCATGCCTGGCGGCGCGAAGAGGTGGCGCTCGACACCATCCTGAACGCGCCGATGGTCTCGGACCCTTTCACCAAATATATGTTCTGCTCGCCGGGCGAAGGCGGGGTGGCGCTGGTTTTGGCCAGCGAGAAGAAGGCGCGCGAATTGGGCATCCGCCCGATCCATCTGGCCGCGGCCACCATGCGCACCCGCCCCCCGGCCAGCTTTGAGGTCTTTGCCCCCAGCATCGAGATCGGCGGCGGGATCAACACCGCCACCCGCCTTGCCGCCGCCGCCGCGTTTGAAAAGGCAGGCATTGGCCCCGGCGAGATCGATCTGGCCCAATTGCAGGACACCGAGGCAGGCGCCGAAATCATGCACATGGCCGAAAACGGCTTTTGCGCCGATGGCGATCAGGAGCAATGGATCGCCGAGGGGCGCACCGCGATCGGCGGCGCCCTGCCGGTCAACACCGACGGCGGCTGCCTTGCCTGCGGCGAACCGATCGGCGCGTCGGGCCTGCGGCAGGTCTATGAAAATGTCGTCCAATTGCGAGGGCTTGGCGCGGGGCGACAAGTCCCCGGCGCCCCGCGCACCGCCTACAGCCACGTCTATGGCGCCCCCGGCGTCTCGGCCGTCACCATTTTGCACACATAGAGCCGCCATGAACCTTGAACTCACCCCCGAAGAACTGCGTTTCCGCGAAGAGGTCCGCGCGTTTCTGGCCGCGCATCTGACGGCGCAAATCCGCGATGGCGCGGAGGCCACCCCGTCGGTTTTTGTCGAGCCCGACATCGGTCAGGCGTGGAATGCCATTCTGCACAAACAGGGTTGGCTGGCCTATCAATGGCCCAAGGAATATGGCGGCACGGGCTGGAGCCCGGTGCAGCGCTATATCTTTGAAAAGGAATGCGCCGAGGCGGGCGCGCCCAATCTGACCGTGCTGGGGCTGAAGCTGGTGGCGCCGGTCATCTATACGTTCGGCACGGCCGAGCAAAAGGCCCATTATCTGCCCCGCATCCTGTCGGGCGAGGATTATTGGTGTCAGGGCTTTTCGGAACCGGCCAGCGGGTCGGATCTGGCCAGCCTGCAATGCCGCGCGGTGCGCGATGGCGACAAGTATATCCTCAACGGGTCCAAGATCTGGACCACGCATGCCCATTGGGCCAACCGGATGTTCTGTCTGGCCCGCACCGATGCCAGCGGGCACAAAAGCACCGGCATTTCCTTCCTGCTGGTCGACATGAACCAGCCGGGGATTTCGGTGCGCCCGATCCTGACGCTGGCGGGCGACCATGAGGTCAATCAGGTGTTTCTGGAGGATGTCGTCGTCCCCGTTACCGACCTTGTCGGCGAAGAAGGCGATGGCTGGAAGCTGGCCAAGTTTCTGCTGGAAAACGAGCGGGGCGGGTCGTGCCACGCGCCCAAGCTGGCCTATGATCTGCGCCGGATTTGCACCGATGCGGCCGATCAACCCGATGGGGCGGGCGGCGTGATGGCCCATAATGCCGACTGGCGCCGCCGGGTGGCGCGCGCGCGGCTGGGGGTTGAATCGCTGGAGATGATCGAGCTGAAAATCCTGTCCGAAATCGCGCAGGGTCAGGCGCCGGGGCCGCAGACCTCGCTGGTCAAGCTGCTGGCGTCAAACCTGCGGCAGGAAATCGACCTTCTGGCGATGGATCTGCTGGGCTTGGCGGGGCTGGAGCTGGACATGCGTCGTCCGCTCTATGGCCCCGACGCCCCGACGCCCGTCCACAATCGCCAGACCCAGGTTGCCGCCGCCCGCTATCTCAACAGCCGGGCATGGACCATTTTTGGCGGCACCAACGAGGTGCAGGCCAGCATCATCGCCAAGACGGTGCTTAACCTCTAGCCTGCCGAACAGAACAACAAAACGCCGGGAGCCGGAAATGCAATTGAGCCGAGAAGCCCTGCTGGCCGCCTATCGCCAGATGAAGATCATCCGCGAATTTGAAGAGCGGCTGCATGTCGAAATCCAGACCGGCGAGATTGCCGGTTTCACCCACCTTTATTGCGGCCAGGAGGCCGTGGCGGTGGGCGTATGCGAACATCTCTCGCCCGCCGACAAGATCGTTTCGACCCATCGCGGCCATGGCCATTGTCTGGCCAAGGGATGCGATGTGAATGACATGATGAAGGAAATCTGGGGCAGCCGCGAGGGCCTTTGCAAGGGCAAGGGCGGGTCGATGCACATTGCCGATGTGACCAAGGGCATGTTGGGGGCCAATGGCATTGTGGGGGCGGGCGCGCCGATTGCGGTCGGGGCGGCGCTGGCCTCGCGGGTCGATGGACCGGGGCCGGACGGCCTGAAAATCGCCATCGCCTTTTCCGGCGACGGGGCCTGCAATCAGGGCACGACCTTCGAGGCGATGAACCTTGCCGCCGTGACCAAGGCACCGTGCATTTTTGTGTTCGAAAACAATCACTATTCCGAACACACCGGCGTATCCTATGCGGTGGGCACCAATCAGGACATCGCCAGTCGCGCCGAAGCCTTCGGCATGAAGGCATGGCGCGCGGACGGCACCGATTTCTTTGCCGTCCATGACACAATGCGCGAGGTGCTGGATTATGTGCGCGCGGGCCATGGCCCGGCGGCGGTCGAATTCGACACCGAGCGCTTTTTCGGCCATTTCGAGGGCGACCCCCAGCGCTATCGCGGCCCCGGCGAGCTGGACCGTATCCGGGCCACGCGCGATTGCCTCACCCGGTTCCGCGCCTCGGTAAAAGGCGCTGGCCTGCTCTCGGACGCCGATCTGGACGCGGTGGACGATGATGTGATGGCCGCCATCGAAGGGGCCGTGGCCGCCGCCCGCGCCGCCGCAAGGCCAACACCCGAAGACGTTCTGGCCGACGTCTATATCGCCTATTAAGCGCGGGAGAAGTTTGATGAGCAATATGATGTACCGCGCCGCCGTCCTCTCCACCATCATGGAAGAAATGGAGCGCGACCCCAATGTGGTGGTGCTGGGCGAAGATGTGGTGGGCGGCATGGGGACCGAGGGCGGACCGGAGGCCATTGGCGGCATCTGGTCAACCTCGACCGGGCTGTATGACCGCTTTGGCGCAACCCGTGTGATCGACACGCCGATTTCGGAAAGCGCGATTGTCGGCGCGGCGGCGGGGCTGGCCCTGTCGGGCAAGAGGCCGATTGCCGAATTGATGTTTGCCGATTTCATCGGTGTCTCGCTCGACCAGATCTGGAACCAGATTGCCAAGTTCCGCTATATGTTCGGCGGCAAGACGCGCTGCCCGGCGGTGATCCGCATGGCCTATGGCGCGGGATACAATGCCGCAGCCCAGCACAGCCAATCGGTGCATCAGATCCTGACGGGCATGCCGGGGCTGAAGGTGGTGATGCCCACCACGCCCGCCGATGTGAAGGGCCTGCTGCGCACCGCGATCCGCGACGATGATCCGGTGATTTTTCTTGAGCACAAAGCGCTTTACGCCACCACCGGCGAAGTGCCCGATGATCGCGATTTCATGATCCCCTTTGGCCATGCGCGCCTGTCGCGCGCCGGGGGCGATGTCACGATCATTTCTTCGGGCCTTTTGCTGGGCATGTGCGAGGCGGTGGCCGACAAGCTGAAAGGCGAAGGCATTGGCTGCGATGTGATTGACCTGCGCACCACAAGTCCGCTCGATGAAGAGACCATTCTCGACAGTGTCGAGGTGACGGGCCGGGTGGTGGTGGTCGATGAAGCCCCGCCGCGCTGCGGGCTGGGCGCCGATCTTTGCGCGCTGGTGGCTGAAAAGGCGTTTTCCAGCCTCAAGGCCCCGCCGCTGCAGGTCACCCCGCCGCACACGCCCATTCCTTTCGCCCGCGAATTGGAAAGCGCCTATCTGCCCTCGGTCGACAAGATCGAGGCGGCGGTGCGCCGCGTGCTGGCATGGCGATAAGGGAGGCGATGATGCCGGACATCCGCCCGTTCTGCATGCCCAAGTGGGGCATCGAAATGACCGAAGGCACGTTGGCCGACTGGAAAGTGGCCGAGGGTGACACGTTCGCCAAGGGGCAATTGCTGTGCCTGATCGAGACCGCCAAGATCACCAATGAGGTCGAAGCCGAATATGACGCGGTGCTGGCCCGTGTGCTGGTGCCTGCAGGCGCCGAGGCGCAGCCGGTCGGCACGCTGCTGGCCGTGACCGCGCAGGCCGGGACCAGCGCCGAGGAAATCGACGCCTTCATCGCCGCCTTCCGCCCCGCCAATGCGCCGACCAACCCCAACGCCGGAGCGCGCGAGGATGCGGCGCCCGCCCCTGCGCCCGCCCCCGCCCCGCGCCCGATCCAGACCAACCGCGCCATCAGCCCCGAAGCGCTCAAGCTGGCCGAGGCCAGCGGGCTGGACATCGAGCCGATCGAGGGTTCGGGCCGCCATGGCCGCATCACCTTGCAGGACGTCCAGCAGGCCTTGAACGCGCCCGCCCGCCCGGTGCTGGTCGGCACGCTGGCGCTGGCCGAGGAAGGCAAGGCCTTTGCCTCGCCTTTGGCCCGCCGGATCGCGGCCCAGCACGGGATCGACCTGTCCGGCGTCAAGGGCACCGGGCCGCGCGGGCGCATTTCCAAGGCCGATGTGCTGGCGCTGGTGGCCACGCCTGCGCCCATGCAGGGCGCGGCTTTTGCCCCCGTGCCCAACCCGCCCGCCATCGTCCCGTTTGACCGGGTGCGCAAGGTGGTGGCCCAGCGCCTGACCCAGGCCAAGCAGGAGATCCCGCATTTCTATCTGCGCTCCAGCGCGCGGCTTGATGAACTGCTGGCCCTGCGCAAAACGGCCAATCTGGTGCTGGGGGCGCGGGCCTCGATCAATGACTATCTGGTGCGCGCCACCGCCATCGCGCTGGCCCGCCACCCTGATGTCAATGTGCAGGTGCATGGCGCAACCATCCACCGCTTTGCCCATGCCGATATCGCCATGGCGGTCGCCAGCCCCAACGGCCTTGTCACGCCCGTCGTCCGTCAGGCCGACCGCCAGAGCGTGGCCCAGATTGCGCAAGCCACCGCCGCCTTGATCGACAAGGCCAAGGCCGGGCGCCTCTCGCTGGGCGATATGGAGGGCGGGACCTTCTCGATTTCGAACCTTGGCATGTTCGGGGTGGAGGAATTTACCGCCATCATCAACCCGCCGCAGGCCGCGATCCTCGCCGTGGGCGCGGCAGCGCGCGCGGTGTGCGAAAGACCCGACGGCAGCGCGGGGTTTGAAACCCGCCTCGCCCTGACGCTCTCGGTCGATCATCGCGCCATTGACGGCGCGGCGGCGGCCCAATTCCTCGCAACGCTCAAGGGGCTGATCGAAGCGCCCGAAGCCCTGTTTGCCTGAAAGGACCATGACCATGGCCAAGCGTGGCCCGCTGACCGATATCGGCCCGATTTTTCAGATGGCCTATCTGCCATCCGATTTTGACGACGCCCTGCGCCATTGGACCGAGGTGGTGGGGGCCGGTCCCTTCTTCATCATGGAGAATATCCGGATCGCCGAGATGACCTATCTGGGCCAGCCCACCGATGCGGTGATCTCGGCCGCCTGGGGCTATTGGGGCGATATGCAGATCGAGCTGATCCGCGCGGAAAATGACGCCCCCTCGATCTATACCGGCGACTATGCGGTCAAGGACCGGCTGCACCATGTCTGTGTGGCGGTGGAGGACATCGATGCGGCCCGCGCGGCGTTGAAAGAGGCGGGCGCGACCATCCTGATCGAGGGCAAGGTGGGCGAAAGCGCCGCGGTCATCTATGCCGATGCGGGCGGCGGGCCGGGCAATGTCATCGAATATGTCAAGCTGATGGAAGGCGGGGCGGAATTGTTCGCGATGATGCGCGAGGCCGCACGCGACTGGGACGGCAGCGAACCGCTGCGCAGGCTGGGTTGAAGATCATGGTGACCCCGCGCGCCGCCGCCATCGCCGCCAGGGTTGAGGATTTCGTCCGTACCCGCATCATCCCTTTTGAAACCGACCCGCGACGCGACCATCATGGGGCGCCGCTGGACGAACTGGTCTATAAAATGCGCGATCTGGCCCGCGCCGCCGGGGTGCTGACGCCGCATATCCTGCCCGATGGGACGCATTTGACCCAGCGCGAAACGGCGGTGGTGCTGATCGCATCGGGCCTGTCGCCGCTGGGGCCTCTGGCCTGCAACACGATGGCGCCTGATGAGGGCAATATGTATCTGATCGGCCATGTCGCCAATGCCGATCTGAAGGCGCGCTTCCTGACGCCGCTGGTCGAGGGGCGGGCGCGTTCGGCCTTTTTCATGACCGAACCGGCCGAACTGGGCGGGGCCGGGTCTGACCCTTCGATGATGATCACCACCTGTCGGCGCGACGGCAACCATTGGGTCATCAACGGCAAGAAGCGCTTTATCACCGGGGCGCAGGGGGCCAGCGTCGGCATCGTCATGGCCAAATCCGAGGAGGAGGACAGCAAGGGCGGCGCCTGCATGTTCCTGGTCGATCTGCCCGATCCGGCGATCCGCATTGATGATGTGCCCAACACCATCGACACCTCGATGCCCGGCAGCCATGCCGATGTGACCATCGACAATCTGCGCGTACCGGCCGATCAATTGCTGGGCAACGCGGGCGATGGGTTCAAATATGCGCAGGTGCGCCTGTCCCCTGCCCGGCTCTCGCACTGTATGCGCTGGCTGGGGGGCTGCATCCGGGCGCAGGAGATCGCCGGCGATTATGCCAACCGCCGCATGGCCTTTGGCAAACAGTTGATCGACCACGAGGGCGTCGGCTTCATGCTGGCCGAAAACATGATTGACCTCAAACAGGCCGAATTGATGATCGACTGGTGCGCGGGGGTGCTGGACACCGGCAGCCTTGGCACGGTGGAAAGCAGCATGGCCAAGGTGGCCGTATCCGAGGCGCTGATGCGGATTGCGGACCGCTGCGTTCAGGTGATGGGCGGGACGGGCGTGACCGACCGCACCATCGTTGAACAGATCTTCCGCGAGGTGCGCGCTTTCCGCATCTATGACGGCCCCACCGAGGTTCACAAATGGAGCCTTGCCAAGAAGATCAAGCGCGAGTGGAAACATGCCCATGGCGGATGAGGCCGATATGGCCGCCGCCAACAGCGGGGTGGGCGCGATGCGGACCCTGTTCGATGTGGGCGCGCTGGAGGGCTGGCTTGACGCCCATCTCGACGGATTTGCCGGGCCGGTCACGGTGGAGCAGTTCAAGGGCGGGCAATCGAACCCGACCTATCGGCTGACCACGGCCGGCGCGCGCTATGTGCTGCGGCGCAAGCCCGCCGGGCCGGTGCTCAAAGGCGCGCATGATGTATTGCGTGAGGCGCGGGTCCAGCAGGCGCTGGCGGGCAGCGATGTGCCGGTCGCGCGCATCCATGCCGTGTGCGAGGATGACAGCATCATCGGCAGTGCGTTCTACATCATGGACATGGTCGAGGGCCGGGTGTTCTGGGACGCGAGCCTTGCCGATTTGCCGATGGCCCAGCGGGCGGCCTGTTATGATGAGACCAATCGCGTCATCGCCGCGCTGCATGCGGTGGATTACGGCGCGGTGGGGCTTGGCGATTACGGGCGCCCCGGCAATTATTTCGCCCGCCAGATCAAACGGTGGAGCGAGCAATATCTGGCCGACGAGCTGGCCGGGCGCGATCCGGTGATGGACGAATTGGTGGCATGGCTGCCCGGCGCCATTCCCGATGGCGATGAAACCAGCATCGTCCACGGTGATTTCCGCATCGACAATGCCATCTTTCACCCCACCGAGCCGCGCATTCTGGCGGTGCTGGATTGGGAGCTTTCAACGCTGGGCCATCCTTTGGCCGATTTTGCCTATCACGCGATGGTCTATTCGATGCCGCCCGACATTGTCGCCGGGCTGGGCGGGGCCGATCCGGTGGCGCTGGGCCTGCCCAGCCTTGAGGATTACATCGCCGCCTATTGCCGGCGCACCGGGCGCAGCGGCATCGAGAATTGGAATTTCTATCTGGCCTTCAACTACTTCCGTCTGGCCGCGATTTTTCATGGCATCAAGGGCCGCGTGCTGCGCGGCAATGCCAGCAATGCGCAGGCCGCCCAAAGGGCGCAGGCTTTTCCAAGGCTGGCGCGGCTCGCCCACTCCTTTATATAGGAAGCTGCCCTCGTGATACCTGCTCATGTTCCCGCCGAACTGGTCGTTGATTTCAACATCTTTGATCCGCCCGGCGCCGAGGCGGACTATATCGCGGCATGGCAGGCGCTGCGGCGCCCCGATGGGCCGGGTCTGGTGTGGACACCGGCCTTTGGCGGCCACTGGATCGCCACCGATGGCGCGGTGATCCGCCGCCTTTGGGCCGATACCGCCAACCTGTCGAGCCAGGTTCTGGCCGTGGTGCCGGGCCTTGGCGAGGTGATGCAGCTCATCCCGCTGCAAAATGACGGGGCCGAGCATAAGGCCTTTCGCACCCCCATCATGAAGGGCTTTGCCGGGCGTCATATCGCCGCGCTGGAACCGGCGGTGCGCGCGCTGGCGCAGGAGTTGATCGCGGACATCAAGCCGAGCGGCGCCTGCGATTTCATGCCCGATTTTGCCGAGATTTTCCCGGTCCATATCTTCCTCTCGATGCTGGGCGTGCCGGTGGAGGATCGCGAAAGGCTGCGCCCGCTGGGTGCGCAATTGACCCGGCCCGACGGCACGATGAGCGTGGTCGAATTGCGCGATGCGGTGGACGATTACCTGCGCCCCCATGTCCGCCAGAGACTGGCCGCGCCGGGCGAGGATCTGCTCAGCCGTATTCTGGCCGAGCCGGTGCAGGGCCGCGCATGGACGCTGGACGAGGCGCTGCGTATGGCGCGCAATGTGCTGTTTGCCGGGCTGGATACGGTGGCGGCGATGGTCGGCATGGTGGCGATGCATCTGGCCCGCCATCCCGACGATCAGCGCCTGCTGCGCGGCCAGCCTGACCTGATCCCGGCGGCGGCGGATGAATTGATGCGGCGCTATCCTTCGGCCTCGGTGTCGCGCAATGCGGTGGCGGATATGGATGTCAATGGCGTCACCATCAAGGCGGGCGACATCGTCTATCTGCCCAGTATGCTGCACAATCTCGACCCGACCTGTTTTGACCGGCCCGAGGAGGCGCGATTTGATCGCGGGCTCAATCCCATCCACCACACCACCTTTGGCGCAGGTGCGCACCGCTGTGTCGGCGCGGGGCTGGCGCGGATGGAGATGATCGTGTTCCTTGATGAATGGCTGGGGGCGCTGCCTGAATTCACCATTGATCCGGCGCGGCCTGTGACGATGAAGGCGGGTAATGTCGGCAGTTTGATCAGCCTTCCCCTGATCTGGAAATAGCGGGCTGGTGCCGCCGATCTAGACTGCCTGAAAAGATAGGCGGCAAGCGGGCCGCGCCATGCAAATATGGCCCCGGCCACGCAGATGGCGAAACGGGAGAATGGCGATGCGTAACAGGCTCGATGGCAAGGTGGCGCTGGTGACCGGCGGCGGGATGGGCATGGGCGCGGCCACGGCGCAGGTGATGGCCGGCTATGGCGCCAGCGTGATGGTGGCCGACCGCAATATGGCGGCGGCGCAAGAGACGGTGCAGGCCATTCTCGACGCGGGCGGGACGGCGGTGGCGCAATCCTGCGATGTCGCCGAAGAAGCGCAGGTGGCCGAGATGATCGCGGCCTGTGTCGCCGCCTTTGGCCGCCTGGATTGCGCGGTCAACAATGCCGCGATTGCCCCCGATCTGCTGCCGATTGCCGATGCCGATATGGAGGTGTGGGACCGGGTGATCCGGGTCAATCTGCGCTCGGTCATGCTGTGCATGAAATATGAGATCCGCCAGATGCTTGCTCAAGGAGACGCGGGCGCCATCGTCAACATTGCCTCGGTCAGTTCGGTGCGGCCCCTGCCCGGCAATTCGGCCTATGTCGCGGCCAAGCATGGCGTGATCGGCCTGACCAAGACCGGCAGCGTCGAAGTGGCGCCCAAGGGCATCCGCGTGAATGCGGTGATGCCCGGCGCCATTGACACGCCGATGCTGCGCCAATCGCTCGCCGACACCGGCTATAGCGAGGCCGATTTCGCCCCCGCACTCAGCCTGTTCGGCCGGTTTGGCCGCCCCGAAGAAGTGGCCGAGGCCAGCGCGTGGCTCTGTTCCGATGCGGCCAGCTATGTCACCGGCCACGCGCTGGGGGTCGAGGCGGGCTATCTCACAAGGTAGCCTGTCAATTGCGCCCCACCATGTGCCGCCCCGCCAGATAGGCAAACACCATCCCCGGCCCCAGCGTGCCCCCGCCCCCGCCATAGGTCATGCCCATCATGCTGGCCATGGCATTGCCGGCGGCATAGAGGCCGGGGATAGGCACCATATCGAGATCCAGCACCCGGCCCAGCCTGTCGGTCTGCGCCCCGCCCTTGGTGCCCAGCGCGCCGCTTTTCACCTCGGCGGCATAGTAAGGCCCGCCGTCGATCCGGCCCAGCGTGGCGGCTTTGCGGCCCTTATGCGCCGGATCGCCCCAATAGAGGTCGTAATAGCTCTCGCCGCGCCCGAAATCTTCATCGGCACCCTGGTCCACCATCGCGTTCCAACGCTCGACCGTGGCCGCCAGCGCATCGCCCGGAATCCCAAGCACCCCGGCCAGTTCGCCCAGCGTCTCGCCCCGCGCGATCCAGTCCGCCGGTTCCTTGCGATGGCCATCGCCGGTGCCGATCAATTGCGCATCAAGGAAACCCCATTTGTCGTAAAACGCCTGATTGAACACGCACCAGCACGGCAGGTTGCGATAGGTGCTGCTGTTCTGGTCAATCTCGTGAAAGGCGCTGCCAAAGGCGTTGTAATTGGCAGCTTCGTTGCAAAAGCGCCGGCCCTTGCGGTTGACCATGATCGTACCGGGCAAGGTCCGCTCGCCGGTGAACAGCATCATCCCCTTGGCGTTGAGCGGGGCCTCGACAATCGGCATCCACCATGCCTCGCGCATCGAACCCATCATCGCGCCCGCGCGCATCGCCATCTTTTGCCCGTCGCCGGTGTTGGTGTCGATCGAGACGGCATTTTGCAAAGGCCCGCGCAGGAAGGCTTTCTTGAACGCCTCATTATGCTCAAACCCGCCCGTGGCCAGCATCACATTGCGCGCCCGCAACACCTGTCCATCGGCCAGTTCGACGCCCGCGACGCGCCCCTCCTCCAGCAACAGATCCCTGCCCCCGACGCCCAGCAGGAATTCCACCCCCCGATCGAGACACCCGCGCAGCAACCGCCCCACCAGCGAATGCCCCAGCCCGCGCTCATCATTGGCCGCGCGACGCTCGGCTTCCTCGGGCGGCAAGGGATCGGGCACCGCCTGCGCCAGCGAAGTTTCACCCACGGTGAAATAGACGTGGGGCCAATAATAGGGCGATTTCTCCACCCTCTCCGCCCATTCCCCCAATTCGCCATAGGGATAGACCGGGCATTCCAGCGTCCGCCCCCCGCGCGATGCCGCGCCGGGCTGTTCGGGGTGATAATCGGGGAAATGGGGCACCACGCTGAATTTGACCGGGGTGCGCTCTTCAAGGAACTGCACCATGGCCAAGCCGCCGTCGATATAGGCCGCCGCCATATCCGGATCGATCAACCCGTTCGACATGCTCTCCAGATAGGTCAGCGCCTTGTCCCGGCTGTCCTCCTTGCCATAGGCCTGTTGGTGGGGGTTGCAGGGGATCCAGATCTGCCCGCCTGACCAAGCGCTGGTGCCGCCGATCTTCTCGCCCTTTTCGACCACGAGAACGCGCAGGCCCTCCTCCGCCGCCGTCAAGGCGGCCGTCAGCCCTGCCGCCCCCGAACCCAGCACGATCAGGTCATATTCGGCCTGCGCCATCGCCATTTCTCCCGCTTCGGACGCTTTGTGTTGTGGCGCCTCCTGCGCGATGATAGCCAAATCCCGACACGCCCGAACCTCTCAAGTGTCTCAGGTGCCCCGGCCCGCCAGCCCCGTGCTAGATTCCGCCCGATCTCGCCGTTTTTTCGGAGAAATTCGATGCTGCCCTCCACCACCCGCTCGCTTGTGACCACCCTTTATGACGATGCCCGCATGGTGGTCGAACTGGCCGATCTGCCCCTGCCCGCCCCCGGCCCGGACGAGGTGGTGGTGCAGGTTGAGGCAGCCCCCATCAATCCATCGGACCTTGGGCTGATGTTCGGCCCCGCGCTGATGGCCCAGGCCAGCTATGAAGAGGGGCGCGTTTCCGCCCCGGTGCCCCCCGCCGCCATGAAGGCGCTGGCCAATCGCATCGGGCAGCAACTGGGCATCGGCAACGAGGGCGCCGGGCTGGTGGTGGCCGCCGGGTCTGACGCGCAGGCGCTGGTGGGACGCCGCGTGGCCGCCTTTGCGGGCGCGATGTACAGCCAGTATCGCGTCATTCCCGCAGCCGGCTGCATGGTGCTGCCCGAAGGCGTGTCCGCGCGTGAAGGCGCAGCGGCCTTCGTCAACCCGCTGACCGCGCTGGGCTTTATCGAGACCATGCGCGCCGATGGCATGTCGGCGATGGTCCACACAGCGGCGGCCTCCAATTTGGGACAGATGCTGGTGAAGCTTTGTCTGGCCGATGGCATCCCGCTGGTCAACATCGTGCGCAGCCCCGATCAGGTCGCGCTGCTGCGCGGCATTGGCGCCCACTATGTGCTCGACAGCACCAGCCCCGCTTTCCCCGAGGAACTGGCGCAGGCGCTGAGCGAGACGGGGGCGCGGGTGGTCTTCGATGCCATCGGCGGCGGGCCTTTGCTGGGCACGGTCCTGACCACGATGGAAAAAGTCGCCAACGCAGACGGCGCCTATTCGCGCTATGGCTCGACGCAGGTCAAGCGCGGCTATGTCTATGGCGCGCTCGATATGGCGCCGATCACCCTGCCGCGCACGCTGGGCTTTGTGTGGGATGTGTCGGGCTGGCTGCTGGCCCCGATGATGGAGCGGCTTGGCCCCGAGGCGCGGGCGCGGATGCATGGCCGCGTCGCAACGGAACTGACGACCACCTTTGCATGCCATTACAAGGGCGAATTGTCGCTCGTAGATGCGCTGTCGCGCGAGGCCGTCGAAGATTACACCAGACGCGCAACCGGCAGCAAATTCCTGATCCTGCCCTCAGCGCCGGTGTGATCAACAGGCCATTGAAAGGTGGCCCTGATATGGCCGATACGTTGACCGTTGATGCCATCCACCTCAAGCTGTCAGGATGGACTATACCCTGACATGACGCCACTCCCCATAACGGCAGCCGACAGCGTGGCCGGCTGCCGCAAGGCGGCCATGTATGGATGCCCCCATACGTGCAAGTGTTGTTGAAGCGGGTCGGGGTGTGATCGGATGCGGTCATGTATCAGGCCTATTGTGCGGACTGACGACCGCTGGCCGGTATGGAGATGCGCGGGATTGGTGCAAATCAATTCTGCGGGCTCGAAGCCCCATGACTCGGAATGCTTTTCCAAACCCGGATCTGACCGATCACTTTGCCCTTACTGCTCCTCGAACTTCTCACACGCCCGACGTACCGGGAACTGCTCGCGTGATCGTGTGATCAGGCCGCAGCGGTTGCCGGATTTCTGTAATCCTCACCTTTGGTCAGCATGGCCCAAACAGCCCGTGCCATCTTGTTGGCCAACGCGATGGCAACCAGCATTCTCGGCTTGCGCCCAAGCATGCGAAACAACCAAGATCCCTCTGGTGGCGATTTGCGCGAAGCCCAACGCACAACTGTCATCGCGCCCGTGATCAGCAGTCGGCGAATGTCTCGCTGTCCCATCTTCGACGTCTTGCCCAGTACCTGCTTGCCGTCGGTCGAGTGCTGGAGTGGGACAAGCCCAAGCCACGCAGCAAAGTCCCTCCCGCGACGAAACGTTTCCATTGAGGGGGCAAAGGTCTCGATCTCCATGGCGGTGACGTGCCCAATCCCCGGAACCGTCAACAGCCGGGCTGTGGTGGGAGCATTTGCAGCTTCGTGTTGGAGAACTTTTTCCAGCTTCGCGATCTGCTCGGCCAATGACGCGATTTGTTGCAGATAAAGCCTAGCCATCTCGACAACGAGCAAATCGAGCGATGTCTCAGCGTCCTCAATAGCGGCTTCGAGGACGCGTACGTTGGTCACGCCCTGCGGCGCGACTACGCCATGTTCGGCAAGGTGACCACGAAGCGCATTGACCAACTGCGTTCGCTGGCGAACCAACAGATCCCGTGTTCGAAAGACCATCGCGCCGGCCTGCTGGCCCGATGATTTGAGCGCAACAAAGCGTATATTGGGCCGAGCAGCCGCTTCGGCGATCGCCTCTGCGTCCGCAGCGTCGTTCTGTTGCCGCTTGACGAACGGCTTCACATAAACGGGCGGGATAAGGCGGATCTCATGGCCGAGTTCCCTGATGGCACGACCCCAAAAATGAGCGCTGCCACACGCTTCCATGGCAACAATGCAACGCAGCTGCTGAGCCAGAAACGTAAGCACCTGGGAACGCGAGAGTTTCTTGCGAAACACAGCGCTGCCCTTCGAGCACGCCCCGTGCGCCTGGAAAACCCGCTTTGCCAAATCTAGGCCGATAATGCTAACTTCGCCCATGGATGCCTTCTCCTCTGTAGTGAAGTTGTGGAAACATCACTTTGACACATTCGATGCCGTCGGGAGGGGGCATCCACATGGGGTAATCGCGGGAAGCGAGTCGCCCCAGTCAGTAGGACATGGATGGAAGTGGCTGTTCCCCGATAAGATGGAGATACGGGCTCACGGTAGGACGCCGGGCCTAGGCATCTCTAGGCATCTGATGGAGAACAGCCATGGCAGAATATATCGGTCTCGACGTTTCGATGAAAGATACGGCGATCTCGGTTCGGCGAGAAGGCAAGCGGATCTGGCGGGGCAAATGCGCCTCAGACCCGGAGGTGATTGCCCGGACGATCCGCAAACATGCGCCAAACTCAGAGCGGGTCATCTTCGAAACGGGACCTTTGTCAGTCTGGTTTTACCACGCCCTTCAGATTGAAAGATTACCGGCGATCTGCGTTGATGCGCGCCATGCCAAGGCGGCGCTGGATATGGCCGCCAACAAGACTGACGCCAACGATGGCGATGGGTTGGCGCATCTGGCCGAGGTCGGCTTCTACCGCGAAGTTCGGGTAAAGGGCTTTGACAGCATGCTGACGCGCACGCTCGTGACTGCCCGAACCAAGTTGGTCAGAATCAAGACCGAGATCTCAAATCAGATCCGCAGCTTGATGAAGACGTTCGGCCTCGTGATCCCTGCAGGCAAAGGCAGCACGTTCGAAGCCAATGTCCGTGCAAGGCTAAGCGAGAACTCCGAGTTGGCGACCATCATTATGCCGCTGCTCGAGGCCTGGTGCAGCATTCGATTACGCGCCGCCGAGTTGACCCGGCGCTTGATCGGTGATGCTTGTCAGAGTGAAGCTTGCCAGTTGCTCATGTCCATTCCAGGCGTGGGTGTCGTCACTGCAACGGCCTTCGCCACCGCAGTGGAAGATCCAGCCAACTTCCGAACGTCGCGTTCAGTCGGGGCATGGCTCGGGCTGACGACGAGGAGATATCAATCCGGTCAAGTCGACTACAACGGCCACATCTCGAGACGAGGCGATCACCAGGTGCGTAGCCTGCTGTATGAGGCGGCATCCGTCATTCTGACCCGCAGTTCAGCGGATAGCACGCTGCGAGACTGGGGTATCAAGCAACGCGAAAGGATCGGCTTCAAACGGGCCGCCGTCGCCGTTGCGTGTAAATTGACGGTCATTATGCATGCCATGCTGAAAACCGGAGAACTGTTCGACAGGTCGGCTCAATCTCCGGCGTAAGCACGCGCCAGCGGGCGAAATTTAGCAGTTCCGTCCATGCCGGGACGTGGGCTGAACCATTCCGCTTGATGGAATGCACCGGGTCATTGCCGAGTGCGCCGTCCACATAGGAAGGTTCCGTCCTCGAAGACTCAACATGCGGCGGCTCCTGCCGACCGCGAAGACGACCCTGAACCCGGCATACGGTCAATGCAGAATCCGCTTGCAAACGTGGTCGCGATTAGAGCGTGGACTCATTACGCAGCACAGCAGCTGCGAGTGCAGACGAGTTTGACTGCGGCCATGAAGTTGGCGGGATCCTTGTCGTAGCGGGTCGCGATGCCTCGGAACTGTTTGATCCGATTGAAGAAGCGTTCGACGAGGTTGCGCTGGCGGTAGAGCCATGACGAGAAGCCGTAGCGCTGCTTGCGATTGGAGCGGTCGGGAATATTGGCCCACACGCCTCGCGCCGCGGCGGCCTCGCGGATGGCGTCGCTGTCATAGCCCTTGTCGCCCAGCAGCGTGGCCCCCTCGGGAATATCGGCAATCAAGGCTTCGGCTTCGCAGGCATCGTGAACCTGCCCGCCGGTCAATCGCAGGCCGACAGGACGTCCCTCAGCGTCGACAAGAGCATGGAGCTTGCTGGTAAGGCCGCCCCGGGGCTCGGTGCTCGCCCATCCCCCGGATGGGCTGCGCGCCTGCGCTCCCATGCCATGATCGGATGCCCCCCTTTTCGCGGTCGCACCATGCTGGTGGACGCGCACGCAGGTGGAATCGATCATCACCAATTCGCCGTTGAAGCCCGCAGAAACCGCCGCCAGCAGCCGGTCCAAGACCCCGGCTTTGCGCCAGCGCACGAACCGGTTGTAGCAGGTGCTCGACCGCCCATAGCGTTCGGGGACTTCCGCCCAAGGCGAACCGGATCGAAACCGCCAGAGGATCCCGTTCAAAACGCGGCGGTCATCAACTCGAGGCACGCGGCGCGGCTTGTTAGGCAGCAGGCGCTCGATGATTGCCCATTCCTTGTCCGTCAGTTCGTATCGCCGCCGCGCCACCTGCCTACCCTTTCTGGGTAGCGCCTGAATCACGCAATGGCCGCAAACTCAACACGGTTTATGAGTTTACACCTTAGACGACCCCATCAATTCTCGGCGCTACTCAACACTCTGCATTCAATGCCCTAAACAGACCGCTTTGTCCGAGGGAACCAGTATGAAAGTGGGCACGACTGATTGCTTTGGTATAAATATTTATATAATCTTCATTATCGGTAAACTTATAACCCGCCCAGAAACCCGGTTTTCGGCCCCTGAAATTGCGCCTGATTTCCCCACTGGCTTTATTATTTAATATCGTTAAATTCATCCTCAACAGCCCCAAGGAGGATGAGGATGCGCATCGGCGCGACAAAGCTTTACGCCGCCACCGCCACGCTCGGCCTGCTCAGCGGCGCACCGCTGGGCGCGCAGGGTGAAAAGGACTGGGCCAGCTATCATGCCAATCCCGGCGGCGATCACTTTTCGCCGCTCGGCCAGATCACCCCGGCCAATGTCGCCGCGCTGCAACCGGCCTGGCGGATCGACACAGGCGCAGGTGGCTTGCAGACTACACCTCTGGTGATTGACGGCATTCTCTATGCGATGACGCCCGATCAACAGGTCATGGCGCTCGACGGCGCAACCGGGCGCAAACTCTGGCAGCGCAAATTGCCCGACAGCAATCTCCAGCCCGTGCGCGGCCTCAGCTATTGGTCGTCGGGCAAGGAGCGCCGCTTGCTGGTGGGCGCAGGGTCCTATCTGCATGCGCTGAACATGAAAACCGGGGCTTCCATTGCCACATTCGGGGCGCATGGCCGGATCGATCTGCGCGCCGGGCTTGACCGCCCGCTGGCCTCGGTGGCCCTCGCCCTTACCTCGCCGCCCGCAATCTGGGGCGATTTGGCGATTGTCGGCTTTCGCACCGCCGAATCCACGCCCGCCGCGCCCGGAGCCATCCGCGCCTATGACGTGCGCACAGGCCGCCTTCGCTGGACCTTCCACGCGATTCCCCGCACTGGCCAGCCCGGCGCCGAGACATGGCCCGCCGACGCCTGGAAAACCGCCGGCGGCGCGAACAACTGGGCGGGTATGGTGGTGGATGCCGCACGAGGGATCGTCTTTGCGCCGATGGGTTCGGCGGTCAGCGATTTCTATGGCGCCGACCGCAAGGGCAACAATCTTTACGCCAATTCGCTGGTCGCGCTCGATGCCAGAAGCGGGCGGCTGCTCTGGCATTATCAGCTTGTCCACCACGACCTGCTCGACCGCGATCCGCCCAGCCCGCCGGTCCTGTTGACCGTTGACCATGACGGGCGCAAGGTCGATGCCGTGGCGCAGGCGACCAAGCATGGCGTGCTGTTCCTGTTTGACCGGGCGACGGGCAAGCCCTTGTTCCCCATTCAGGAAACGCCTGTTCCGCAAAGCAATGTACCCGGCGAGGCGAGTTCCCCGACCCAGCCCATGCCAACCCTTCCCGCGCCCTATGCGCGCCAGCGCCTGACCGCTGACATGCTGACCCAGCGCACGCCGCAGGCCCATGACGCAGCCGCCAAGGCCTTTGCAGAATATACCAGCAACGGCCCCTTTGCCCCGATGCAGGTGGGCAAACCCACGGTGGTCTTTCCCGGCTTTGACGGCGGGGCCGAATGGGGCGGACAGGCCATCGCGCGCGGTCGGGGCATTCTCTATATCAACGCCAATGACATCGCATGGACCGGCTCTCTGGCCCAGGCATCCGGAGCGCAGGGCGAGGCCACCTATCAGCAGAATTGCGCCGCCTGTCATGGCATGGACCGCAAGGGATCGCCGGGCGCCTTTCCCTCGCTGGAAGGTGTGATGACGCGCCGCCTCGAAGGCGAAGTGGCGGCCACGATCCTGCAAGGCAAGGGCCGGATGCCCGCCTTTGCCCATCTGGCGCCGCAGATAACCGCGCTGATGGACTATCTGCGCCATGGCGATGCGCCAAAATCCGACCGCGCGGAAATGGCCGGCAACGCCCCCTCGACCCAGCGTTTCATCTTTACCGGCTATCGCAAATTCCTCGACAGCGATGGTTATCCCGCCGTGGCCCCGCCATGGGGGACGCTGAGCGCGATCGACATGAACAGCGGGCGCTATCTCTGGCGCGTACCTTTGGGCGAATATCCGGCATTAACGAAATCGGGCATGGAGCCTACGGGCAGCGAGAATTACGGCGGCCCTATCGTCACGGCCAGCGGACTGCTGTTCATCGGCGCCACCGTCTATGACCGCCAATTGCGCGCCTTTGACGCGGCAACGGGCAAGGTCCTGTGGCAGACCACCCTGCCGCAGGCGGGCGTGGCCACCCCAATTACCTATATGACCGGAGGGCGCCAATTCGTGGTCATCGCCACCAGCAATGCGCGCGATGCCAAGGCGCAGGCCGGGTCGGGCTATTCGGCCTTTGCCCTTCCCCGCCGGTAAAATAGGCTCTAAGGCGCGGCCATGACGACAAGCCAGGACATTCTGCAATTGAGCAAGCGCGTGGCCGCCAGCCACGGCTGGGCCGCCGCCAAGGTCTTTAAATCCTATGTGATGAGCGATGCCGACCGCGCGGCGATTTCACGCTGCGCGGTCGATCTGCTGGCGATCTTTCCCGCCGCGCCCGATGCCAGCCTGATGATGAGCGCCGCGCTGGCCGTCAGCGCGGAGCGCGCGATTTCCGCCCCGGTGCATGTCATGCGCGGCCATCTGACGGTGGAAGGCCGACCGGTTCTGGGGCCTGACTATGGTTGGCTGATGGTGGGGCCTTATGTGGTGGATATCGCCCTGTTCCGCCTCGCCTATTCGGCAGACGCCCCCGCGTTGCTGGCCAAGCATGTCGATCTGGCCTTTGGGCCGAACAAAGCGCTCTATGTCGATCACTGGTCGATGACGCGCCGGGTCGGGCTGCGCTATTTGCCCGAGCATGTATTGACCGAGGCGGAAGTCACCGCGCTGATGGGCGATGCCTTCCACCGGATCAAACAGGCCCGCGATCAGTAACTGGCGCGCAGCGAGAGCTGATAGCTGCGCCCTGCCTCGGGGAAACCGTCGACCAGTTGATAATTGGCGTCGAAAAGATTGCGCGCCGAGGCGGCAATGCTGATCCCCTTGCGTAATTCCACCTCGGCCTTGATCGCGGCATTCACATAGGCGCCGGTGCGATAATAGCGGATCGGCGTCGCGCTGGTCACGGTCCAGCGGCTTGAGGCGATGTCGGCGCTGGGGATCAGGTGGAAGCGCGAGACGGGCGTCCAGTCGGCATAAACGAAAGCCTTGTGGCTGGGCACATCGGTGGGGCGGAAAGCGGCGTTGCCCGGATCGACCAGATCGCGATGCACCCATGTGTAATTCCCGCCAAGGGCAAGGCTGGGCAGTACCTGCGCGCTGGCCGAGAGTTCGACGCCGTAATATTTGCCCCGTGCGACGTTCAGCGATTGGGTCATCACGCTCTGCGCGCAATTGCCCGGCGTGGTGCTGGCGGTGCAGGCATAGCCCTGCACGCTTTCCGACACGATGGCGTTGGAAACGAGCGCGTGGAAGGCGGCGGCCTCCAGCTTGACGGCCCCCAGACGGGTCGAGCCGCCGATCTCAATCTGACGCGCGCGTTCGGGCTTCAGGCCGGGATTAGGGATCGACGTGCCAAAACGCTGGCTGAAACGTTCAAAGATCGTGGGAAAACGCGCGCGTGAGGACAGGCTGACATGCAGGCGCGTGTCGGCATTCACCGCCCAGTCGAGCCGCCCCTGCCCGCTCCACGCACTGGTGTTGCGCATCGGGTAATTATAGAGGACGCTGGCGCCCGATGTGCCCAGCGGCGCGCCATATTCTTCGGCCCGCTTCAGATCGCGCCAGTCATAACCGCCGCCCAGCGTCAGGCTCAGCGCCGGGGTGAATTGATAGGCGTGTTCGAGCGCGAGACTATAGGTGTTCTCAAGGGTGGTCTGGACCGGTTCGACAGCGCCGCTGGGGAAACTGGTCTGCGCCTCACGGTGGCGGTCGGAGCGCATCTGGAACGCGATGCTGATCCTTTCGCGGGCCGAAGGGCGCAGCGTCAATTCGCCCGATCCGCCCAGCGCCTCGTCCCAATAGGGGCTGTTGAAGGCGCGGCCCAGCGTCTGGCTGTTCTCATTCGCATTATCCCATGCGCGCAGCATGTTATAGAAATTGTTGCGATAAAGCCGCGTTTTCAGCGTTCCGATCTCGCCCAGTGCGGTATTCGAGAGGAAATAGAGGCTCTCGGTGTTCCATGCGGGCCAGGTCCAGAAACGCTGAGACGACACCGGATCGGTGATATGCAGCGGGGCCAGTTTCTGCCCTTCCTGCCGCGTATAGGCGATCACATATTCATCCGTGGCATTGGGGGTGAAACCGGCCTTCACATTCACCCGCCAATCGCCCGATTGCGAAAGGTTGCGGCGACCCGCAGGCTGATTGGCCGTGCTCGCATAGCCGCCCGCCAGATCCCAGTGATCGGTATAATTGCGGCCAAAGCTGACCTGCGCATACCATTTGTCATGCCGTGTGCCGATCAGCGCATTGGCCGAATAGCCCGCATATTCGCCCTGCCGCCCCAGATTGAGCGAGGCCCCCACCTTGGCTTCCAGTTCCCTGGTCGGTTTGGCGGTGACAAGGTTGATCGCTCCGCCCATCCCGTCCGGCCCGTTCAGCACCGAGACATAGCCCTTGGCGATCTGCACCTCGGCAATGTCATTGGTCAGGAAACGGCCGAAATCCAGACGGTTATCGGCGGGAAGATAGACCCGGATGCCGTCCACGCTGAGCGGCACCTGAAAACGGTTGAACCCGCGCACGAAGATCAGCCGTTCATTGCGCGTGCCCCCGCTGTTGCCCGCCGATACCCCCGGTGCCAGCGCCATCGCATCGTCCAGCGTGACGCGGCCGAAAGTCTCAATCGCCTTGGCGCTCAGGCGTTCGCTGGTGATTTCCAGATCCTTGGGCGGCTGGGCGCTTACCACAATCTGACCCAGCGCAAAGCTGGCGCTCTGGTCCTGCGCAAGGGCGGGCGTGGCAAGCGTGGTGGCCGCCAGAAGCGGGAGGATACGGGCCGGAAGCATGGAAAATTCCCTCATGGACGCCACGATTATGGCTTGTGATTCGCGCCATTAGCTATATCCATGAAGATATAGATGCAATGCCGGGGGCGTAATCATGCCGAAAAATGGCGTAATCATGGCGGGGTTTTGGGCTGCGGCGCTGGCCCTTTGGGCGGGGCAGGTTTGGGCCCAGACACCCGCTGCCCCCGCCTGCGCAGCGCCCGTCGCGCCCAGCGGAGAATATGCGCCATGGACCAATCCGGTGGCGATAAAGGCGGGCGGCGATCCGGCCGCGGCGCCCCTCTTGCCGTTGGGCACAGCGGCGCGCGTTACACTGATCGCAACGCCTAAGGTGAAGTATGAAGTCAGACCGGAAAAGCCCGGTGGAACCGTCAGCTATGGTGGTATTCTTATATTGGATATTACCAAGAATAGCTCCTATCGCATTGCACTCAGCTCGGCGGCGTGGCTTGATGTCATCGGCAAGGACGGCGCCTTGCGTTCAACCGCGCATGGCCATGGGCCCGATTGTACCGGCATTCGCAAAGTGGTGGAATTTCCGCTCCAGCCGGGCCGCTACACGGTCCAGATTGCGGCCAATGGCGCCGACGAGATAACGGTGATGGCCCTGCCCAGCCCATGAAGCCTATCTTTGCATTTTTGGCATTAATGGCCTTGACCATCCCCCCACAGGTACTGGCGCAGAATCGCCATGATGCGCGGGTGGCTCTGGGAAGACGGTTGTTTTACGACGCCGACCTCTCGCGCGACGGCTCGATGTCCTGCGCCACGTGCCACGAACAACGCCACGGCTTTAGCGACGGCAACCTGGTCCACCCCGGCGTGACGGACGAACCGGGGCGGCGCAATGTCCCCGGCCTTGCCAATGTCGGGCGCTTTTCGCCGCTGACATGGGCCGACCCGCGCCAAACCACGCTGGAAAAGCAGGCTGCCGTGCCGGTCTTCGGCACGCATCCTGTGGAAATGGGCATGGCCGGGATGCAGGAGCAAATCCCCAAGCGGCTGGGGCGCGATCCCTGTTACCGCCAGATGTTCGCTGCCGCCTTTCCGGGCCATGATCAGAAACTGGATTTTGCCAAAATATCCCGCGCGCTGGCCGATTTCGAGCGGAGCCTGATTTCGCGCGATGCGCCCTTTGACCGCCACCGCCTCTCGCCCGAGGCCACCGTGGGATGGGCTGCCTTTCGCCGGTCCTGCGCCTCGTGTCACAAAGGCCCCGATTTTACCGACATGGCCTTTCACCGGCTGAGCCCACCGGATCCGGCCGCGCCCGATCAGGGGCTGTATGAAGTCACCGGCCGGCAGGCCGATCGAGGCCGCATCCGCACCCCTTCCCTGCGCAATGTGGCGGTCACCGGGCCTTATTGGCACGATGGTTCGGCCCCGACCCTTGATGATGCCATCGGACGCCACGGGCTGAACCTCGCGCCGGACAAGACGCGTGCAATCAAGGTCTTTCTGAACGCCTTAACCGATGATAAGTTTTTGAACAACCAAGCCTTTTCTTTACCACAGACCGCCTGCGGCGTGAAATTATAACAAGGGCATCAACCATGCCGCGCGTGCGCATCGGGCTGCAGCAGGCTTTCGGGCCCTGTCGAGCGCTCCTCTCGCATTGCGGCATGGCGATCCCGATGCCGGATCTGGCCGCCGTGGTGCTGGCCAGCGAGGGACGAACCTCGCTCTGTCCTTGATCTTGCTGGATTAATTCCTCCCGCCATTTAGCCTTGTTGCCCCGCGCCATTGTGTGCGAAAGGAATGGCATGAGCCTGCCCCCTTCCCCGCCCCGCACCGGCGCGAAAAAGCGCGCGACCGGATCGGCGCCAAAATCATCGTTGCCAAAATCATCGGCAGGCGCCTCGGCCAAGGGCATGGCGCGGCGCGAGGAGATCCTCACCGGTCTGATGAACCGGCTGAGCCGTCAGGAATTGCGCAACCCTTCGCTGCGCGAGATCGGGCGGGCGCTGGGGATCGAACCGGCCCATATCCTCTATTACTTTTCCAGCCGCGAGGAATTGCTGCAACAGGTCATCATCCGCTGGGACGATGATGCCCGCCGCGCGGCGCCCGAAGGAGGCGACACGCTGGACGATTTTGCCCGCCATATCCGGCGCAACATGACCATTCCAGGCATCATGCATCTCTATCTGACCTTTGCCGCCGAAGCGGTGGAGGCGCAGCACCCCGCGCATGATTTCTTTCTGAAACGCTTTGAAGCCGTCTCGGCCAGGCTGGAGCACCATATAAGGCTGGAACAGGCCGAGGGGACCATTCCGGCAAGCGTCAACCCCGCCTCAAGGGCGCGGCAATTGATCGCCTTGTCCGATGGCCTGCAACTGCAATCGCTGGTCGATCCCACGGTCGATGCCTATGGCGAGATGATGGATGCCATCGCGGCCCTGCGCCAAAAATCATGAGTGAGAAAATGTCGGAGATGATCGAAAATCGCCCATTGGGCCGCGATGATGTGGCCGCTTTGGCGCGGGCGCACAAGGGCGGCGTCCATCTGGTCGCTTGCGATCTGGATGGCGCCGAACTGGGGGAGCTTGATCTGGCCGGGTGGAGGTTTGAGCGCTGCACGCTGCGTCGCGCCGAATTGGCCAAGGCGCGGTTGGAGCGCACGCAATGGCAATCCTGCCGCGCGCCCATGGCCAGTTTCTTCAACGCCGATCTGACCGATGCAGTGTTCCGCTCCTGCGATCTGAATAACGCCAATCTGCGCCATGCCCGCATGACCAGCCTGCGCTTTATCGGGGGCAAGCTGACCGGGGCGGATCTTGGCGATGCGCGGATTATTGACGCCCATTTTGAGGAAACGCTGATGGCGGGGGCCAAGCTTGCCGGGCTGGATTTCCGCAAGCAGCACTTTGCACGGGTGGATTTTTCGCAGGCCGACCTGCGCAAATGCGATTTCCGCGATGTGAGCTTTGAGGATTGCAGCCTGCGCGATGCCAACCTTGTCGGCGCGCGTTTTGACAAGGCCGATCTGCGCGGGGCGGATCTGGGCGGTTTGCGGTTGACCGATGCGGCGCTGTTTCGCGGGGCGACGATTTCGCGCGCGCAAGCCGCACAATTGCTGGCCGAACTGGGGCTGAAGCTGGGCTGATTTTTGGCGTCCGCCTATCGCCTTGATGCCGATGCCGCAAAGATTGCTGCGGCTCTGGGCGCGGATGCGGCGGGCGATGTCTGGATGGGCGGGCCGGTGACGCCGGGCGGTTATGCGCCCGTGGCCATACGAGATAAAGAGCGCGGGCGCATTCTGGTCCCGCGCCTGTGGGGCGTGCCGCCCCCGCCGCGCGGAGAGCATATCATCACCCATGTCCGCAATCTGGACAGCCCGTTCTGGATTGGCACCCTGCGCCATACCCAGTTTCGCTGCCTTGTGCCGATGACGGCGTTTCATGCGCGTGGCGGCTGGATGGAGGATCGCGCCAGGCCGGTTCTGGCCGCTGCGGGCATCTGGCGCGATTCCGAAATTCCCAGCTTTGCGATACTGACGGTTGAAGCCATGCCCGTGATCCTGAAGCCCCAGGATTTCGGGACATGGCTCCATGCCGATTTCAAACTGGCCCGGAGGCTGGTTGAAGGTTAAATTCGCAGGTTAGATGCGGACGCCGCTGATCGCCGCACCCCAGGTCGTGCGCCAGCGCTTCTTCACACCGGTCAGCCCCGCCAGAGCCACCACCGAAAGGGCGGCAAAGATCAGGAAACCGCCGCTCATCGAACCGGTCCACTGCTTGGCAAGGCCGAGCGAAGAGGCAAGGTAAAAACCGCCCACGCCGCCGCCAAAGCCGACCAGGCCGGTCATCACGCCAATCTCATGACGGAAGCGCTGGGGCACCAATTGAAACACCGCGCCATTGCCCACGCCCAGCGTCGCCATGGTCAGGAAGAACAGCGGGAACATCACGGCAAAGTTTGCCGGAGATTGCGAGATCACCACCAGCAGTACAGCGGCCAGAGCATAGACGCCCGAGAGCGTCTTGATGCCGCCGATCCGGTCGGCCAGCGCGCCGCCCATCGGCCGCACCAGCGATCCGGCAAACACGCAGGCCGCCGTGGCATAACCCGCCTGAACCGGGGTAAAGCCCAATTCGCCGGTGTACCAGCTGGGCAGCGAGCCCGACAGGCCGACAAAGCCGCCAAAGGTCACACCATAAAACAGGATGAACCACCATGCGTCGCCATCGGCCAGCATCTTGAAATAGCCCTTCACATAGTCGCCGGTCGATTTGGCGGGGGGCTGATGCGGGCTGTCTTTAACGAAGACCAGATAGGCGACGAAGATGATAGCAACGGGAATGGCGGCCAGACCCAGCACATTTTCCCAGCCATAGGCCTTGGCCAGCAGCGGCGCGAAGATCGCGGCCAGCACTGTGCCCGAATTGCCCATGCCGGCAATGCCCATCGCCTTGCCCTGATGCTGGGGCGGATACCAGCGGCTTGCCAGCGGCAGCGCCACGGCAAAGCTGGCCCCGGCAAAGCCAAGGATGATGCCCACCGCGATCAGACCGTTCATCGAGGACACGCCAAAATGCCATGCCGCGATCAGGCCTGCTATGACGATGATCTGGCCGATCGTGCCGGTCACTTTCTGGCCGATGCGATCCACCAGAAAGCCGTTGACCAGACGCAGCACTGCGCCCGCCAGCGTGGGGACAGCCACGATAAAACCCTTTTGCGCAGGAGACAGCGCCAGCGCCTTGGAAAAGATCGGCGCCAGCGGGCCGAGCAGGTTCCACACCATGAAGGCGACGTCGAAATAGAGGAAGGCCATGATCAGCGTGGGCCGATGGCCCGATTGCCAGAAGGATTTATCAGTCATCGCAAAGGGTCTCCACGGTGAAAGGATTTAAGGGCTTGACGGGCGCCTTGGCCAGCCTGCCAATCGCGTGTGTACGTGAGAGGGATGGCGGGACATGCGCGATGAAGGCAGGTTGTGGGTTAGCGCGGGCGTGGCCAGCGAATGCGGGCCTCGCGCGGAAAATCAGGACTTTGCCGGAGTTTACCTCGGCACGGAAACCGAACGCGCGGGGCGCGGCATGGTGGCCGCGCTGGCCGATGGGGTGTCGGGCGGCAAAGGCGGAAGGATCGCGGCGGAACTGGCCGTGGCCAGCCTGCTCGACGGATATTTCACGCAAAGCGACACCATTGGCGTGGCCGCCGCCGTCAACCGGGTGATGGCGCCCTACAACCGCTGGCTGGCGGCCATGGGACGCAGCGAGACGATGGCGCATTGCGCAACCACGTTTACCACATTGGTTCTGCGTGGGCGTCGTGCCCATGTCTGCCATGTGGGCGACAGCCGGGCATGGCTGCTGCGCGATGGACACTTGAGTCAGATCACCAAGGATCACACCCATTCCCACCCCGACCGACGCCATATCCTCTTGCGCGCGCTGGGTCTCGAAGAAGAATTGCGGCTGGACCATCACGAGATCGCGCTGGCCGAGCATGACCGTTTGCTGTTGACCAGCGACGGTGTGCATGGCGTGTTGTCGGCGCGAAAAATCGAGAAAATCCTGAGCCAGCGGCAATCCGCCGAGGCGGATGCGCAGGCTCTGGCCATGGCGGCTCTGGATGCGGGCGGACAGGATAATGCCAGTGCGCTGGTGCTCGATGTGGTCAGCCTGCCCGCGGTGGGCCATGATGCGATTGCGGGCGATCTGGCCCGCCTGCCCATTCTGCCGCCGCCCGAGGCGGGCGAAAGCGTCGATGGGTTTCGGCTGGAAAGCGTGTTGTCCGATGGGCGATACACGCGATTGTTCCGCGCCACCGATACGGCCGATGGTGCCGAAGTGGTTATCAAGTTTCCCAAGCCGACCCTGCTGTCCGAAAGCGGCGCACGCTCGGCCTTCACCCGCGAATTGCTGATCGGCAGCCGGGTGAACAGCCCCTTCGTCGGCGGCGCCATTCCCGTTTCGCTCGAACGCCAGACGCGCCTTTACGGGGTCCAGCCTTTCTATGACGGGCAAACGCTGGAAGAGCGGATGAAAGCCCCCATTGCGCTGGACGAGGCGCTGGGCATTGCCGTTGGCCTGACCCGCGCGGTGGCCGCGCTGCACAGACAGGGCATCATTCACCGCGACATCAAGCCCGAGAATGTCATCCTGCCGCGCGAAGGCGGGTTGAAACTTGTGGACCTTGGCGTGGCGCGCCTGCCTCGCATCGAGGATTTCACCGGCGACGAGATCCCCGGCACGCCCTCCTATCTGGCCCCCGAAATGTTTTCCGGCGAGGCGGGCAGCGAGGAAAGCGATCAATTCGCGCTGGGCGTGACGCTGTGGCGGCTGTTCGCCCGCGTCTGGCCCTATGGCGAGGCCGAAGCCTTCAGCCGCCCGCGTTTCCGCGAAGCCGCCCCGCCCAGCCGCACGCGGCCCGAGCTGCCCGGTTGGCTCGACGCTGTCCTGCTGCGCGCTGTGGCGATTCAGCCTCAGGATCGGTTCGGCGATGTGGTTGAATTGCTGCGCGCATTGGAAGGCGGTGCGGCGGTCGAGCGCACGCCCCTGCGCAAACCCGCATTGATCGAGCGGCATCCGGTCGCCTTTTGGAAAGGCGTATCCGCGCTGCTCTTTGCGGCGCTGGTTGCGGTGTTGATCTGGAAATAAAAGTCGATTCGACATGGCGCTGCACCTTGCTGAAAAGGGGCGGCGCCATTGCCGACTATGGTGGTGGAAATGATTTTGCAAATAGCCGACCGCGCCTTTGCGGCAGCTGCGAAATAAAAATGCCGGATTCGTCTCGCTTATGCAAGAGCAAATTGGAAATCACGCAAAGCCCCTTGCGTTGCGGCCCGTCCGCCGCCATCGAGAATCCATGCGAATAGCCATCATCGATGAAAGCGCGGTCCGGGCCAGCGTGATGCAGGAAGGTCTTGCCCAGCTTGGCGATTGCGAGATCTTCGTGATCACCGAAAGGCGTGGGCTGGTGCGCCGAATTTCGGAAATTGACGCCGATATCGTCTTGATGGACTTGGGAAATCCCAGCCGCGACGTGCTGGAGGAATATTTCGCCGTCAGCCGCGTGCTGGCCCGCCCGATCGCCATGTTCGTCGATGATTCCGACGAGGAATCCATCGGCGCCAGCATCGATGCCGGGGTCTCGGCCTATGTGGTCGACGGCTTTGCCCCGCACCGCATCCGCTCGATCCTCGATCTGGCCATCCGGCGCTTCCATGCTTTTTCGCGCCTGCAAACAGAACTCTCTGTTGCGCAAAGCAAATTGGCCGAGCGCGAGGCCGTGGACAAGGCCAAGCGCATCCTGATGCAGACGCGTGGACTGGGCGAGCCGGAGGCATACGCCGAATTGCGTAAGACCGCGATGAACCAGGGCAAGCGCATTGCCGAAATCGCCGACGCGGTGGTCACCGCCCATAAATTGATCGGAGGAGCAGCATGACGACCAAATTCTCCATCGGTTTTCTGCCTCTGGTCGATGCGGCGCTGCCCATTCTGGCCCATGTCCATGGCTTTGCCGCCGAGGAAGGGCTCAGCCTCGAACTGGTCAAGGATGTCAGTTGGGCCACGGTGCTGGATCGGCTGCTTTATGGCCATACCGATGCGGCGCATATGGTGGCCCCGCTGGCAATTGCCACGACGCTGGGGCGCGGGCGCCCTGCCCAGCCTTTGTCGGCACCCTTTGTGCTGGGGCTGAACGGCAATGCGATCACGCTGAAATCCGATCTGGCGCAGCAGGTTGCGCCCGAAGGCGCCTTGGGCGATCCGGTGGCCGTAGGCGCGGCGCTGCGCGAAATTGCGATGGAGCGCAAGGCGGCGGGCCATCCTTTGTGCTTTGGCGTGGTGCATCGCTATTCCAGCCATAATTACATGCTGCGCTATTGGCTGGCCGGTTGCGGCATTCGCCCCGATGAGGATGTGGAGATCACCACCGTGCCCCCGCCCTTCTGCGCCGATGCGCTGGAGGCGGGCGATGTTGACGGCATTTGCGTGGGCGAACCGTGGAACAGCGTGGCGGTGGAACGGGGCGCGGGCACGATCGTGCTGGCCACGGCGCAGGTGTGGCGGCGCGGCGTGGAAAAGGTGCTGGCCATGCGCGAGTCGCTGATGGAATCGCGGCGCGGGGAGGTTGAAGCTCTGATCCGTGCGCTGCATCGCGCCGCGCGGCAATTCGTCGATCCCGAGGCGCTGGTCACCAATGCGGCGATTTTGGCGCGGCCCGAATATCTCAACGCCGATGTCAATCTGATCCAGCGCGCGCTGGGCGACCGGCTGTTGCTGCACAAGGGCGGCGAGCTGATCCATTTTCCCGATTTCATGTTTCAATATCGGGAAGCGGCCAATTTTCCGTGGGTTAGTCAGGCCCAATGGCTCTATTCCCAAATGCTGCGCTGGGATCGCACGCCCTATGATGCGGGCGATGAGGCCAAGGTCGCGCGGGTTTTCCGCCCCGATGTTTACCGCAGCGCGCTGACCGGAACGGATGCCCCCCTGCCCGGTGCATCCTCCAAGGTGGAGGGCAGCCTGCATCAGCCCATGGCGGTGGGGACGCAGCAAGGGCTTATCACTCTGGAAAAGAATGCGTTTTTTGACGGGCGCATCTTTGATCCGCACGATCTGGCCGGTTATCTGGCGCGCGATGCCTACGCCAAATAGCGTAGGCGCGGGCGTCAGGGGGAATAAGCGCTTGCCGAAATTTCCCGCCTCGCCGTAAAACCGGCACGCGTTTCGATAGGCCGAACCCAAAGACGGGATTGGCCAACGGAGGCGAAACGCCAGCAAAGTTTCGTGGCAATGGCGCCGCCCGGTCTGTTCCCCAAGGAGGGGGAAGCAGGCCGAGGCGGCTTTTTGCGTTTTACGCCCTGCCCCACAGAGCCCGCGCTGGCGCGTGACAAAACAGCCAACAGAACAGCAACCCGCCGGGGCGGGAACGGGAGAGCTTTGCCTTCGAAAAGGCAGATTTTCCATGAGGGGACGAGCCATGATCCGTTATCTGCTGACCGCCGCGCCGGTCGCGTTAATCGCCACGACTGCCGCCACGACTGCTTATGCCGCCGCGCCTGCGCCCAAGTTTGGCGATCCGGTGCCTTTTGCCGATGGCGCGATGACGTTTGACCCGATTGTCGATGCGCGGCTGCGCTGGGAAGATGTGGATGCCAGCACCAAGAGCGCCGATGCCGTGACGCTGCGCGTTCGGGCCGGGGCGGAAATCAAGCACAAGGCTTCGGGCCTCTCGGCGCTGGTTGAGGGTACGGGGACAGTGGCGCTCGATGACCATTACAGCGCCTTCCCCTATGCCAACCCCGCCAGCAGCCAATATCGCAGCGCGCAGGCCGTGATCCCCGATCCGCAGAACGCCGCCTTCAACCGTTTTCAGATCGCCTATCAAAAGCAGGGCATCGGCCTTACCGTGGGCCGCCAGCGGATCAATCTGGACGATCAACGCTTTGTCGGCTCAGTGGCCTGGCGCCAGAACGAGCAGACGTTTGACGCAGTGCGCGGCACCGTCAATGGCGGCCCGATTTTGCTGGACGCCACCTATGCGATCAGCCAGCGTTCGATTTTCGGCAATGATGGCGGCCCGCGCAAAGCCTATAACGGCCACTTCATCTTCCTCAACGGCGGGTTGAAGAACGCGATGGGGTCGATCAAGGGCTTTGCCTATATCCTTGATTACGACAAAACCGCCTTCTCGAACGCGGCGGCGCGCAGCACGCTGGACAGCTCGCAGACCTATGGTGTTCGCGGCAATACAGCGCCGATCAAACTGGCCAAAAACATCAATTTCGTGCTGACAGGCAGCTATGCCAACCAGCGCAATTACGATCGCAACGCCAAGACCTATAATGCCGACTATTACTTTGGCGAAGCTGCGCTCAATGTCATGAACACCACTTTCACCGGCGGTTATGAAGAGCTGGGCGCGGATCGCGGCGCTGCGGGCGGCACATGGTCATTCCAGACGCCCATGGCCACGCTGCACAAGTTCAACGGCACCGCCGACCTGTTCCTGACCACGCCCGCCAATGGCCTTGCCGACACCTATGTGGGCGTTGCGGGCAAGTTTCCCAAGGTCAAGGCCCTGCCCGGCCTGAACTATGGCGTGACCTATCACTGGTTCGGCAGCGCGGTGAACAGCCTGAAATATGGCGATGAACTGGACGCCCAGATCGGCTTCAAGATCAGCAAGGTCACATGGCTGGTCAAATATGCCGACTATCAGGCCAAGGGCTTTGGTGCGGACACCAAAAAGTTCTGGCTGCAAGCAGAATATTCCTTTTAAATCATATCACTGACCATAATCTTTCGCATCCGCACAAAACCTCTTGCAGATGAAACGCGATGCGGTAAGATACATCCATACATGCATTGGTTCCTCGCCCAGCGTCGGGCGGATTGACCGGAACCATCGCATACCATCCAACATATGCGTGGCAACGAAGCCGCATCGAACCGTCCCAACGGATGGCTTCGTTGCGGCTTTTTTCTGTTTGGCGCGCAAAACCCAGGAGTGCCCGAGGTGAATGCCCCCAACCTTGTGAAAATCCCCGAAGGCGATTTGCGCGAAAGGCTTGTTGTGGTCGGCAACGGCATGGCCGGTTGCCGCGCGGTGGAGGAAATTCTCGCCCGCGATGCAGACCGCTTTGCCATCACGATCTTTGGCGCCGAACCGCGGGTGAACTATAACCGCATCATGCTCTCGCCGGTTCTGGCCGGTGAAAAGCAGTTTGACGACATCGTGATCAACACGGCCGAGTGGTATGTCGAAAACGACATCACGCTGGTTTCGGGCGATCCGGTGGTGGCGATTGATCGCGCCGCACAGAGGGTCACGAGCGCTTCGGGTCGCATCGAGGCTTATGACCGCCTGTTGATCGCCACCGGCTCTGAACCCTTCATCATCCCGGTGCCGGGCAAGGATCTGTCGGGCGTGGTGTCTTTCCGCGATCTGGATGACGTGGACAAGATGCTGGCGGCGGCGGCCAATGGCGGCCATGCGGTGGTGATCGGCGGGGGCCTGCTCGGGCTGGAGGCGGCCCATGGCCTGTCGCTGCGCGGCATGGACGTAACCGTGCTGCACCTGATGCCCACGCTGATGGAGCGTCAGCTCGACGAGGCCGCTGGCTGGTTGCTGAAGAGCGAGCTGGAACGCCGGGGCCAGACGATCCTGACCGGGGCCGATACCGCCGAAATTCTGGGCCAGGACGGTAAGGTCGTCGGCGTCAAGCTGAAGGATGGCCGCGAGATCCCCGCCAGCATCGTGGTGATGGCCGTGGGCATCCGCCCTTCGACCGCGCTGGCGCGTCAGGCTGGCCTCGAAGTCGAACGCGGCATCATGGTCGACGATCACATGGTGACCAGCGACCCGGCCGTCATGGCGGTTGGCGAATGTGTTCAGCATCGCGGGATCTGCTATGGTCTGGTCGCCCCCTTGTGGGAAATGTGCCGTTCGCTTGCCGATGCGGCGGTGGCCGCGCCCACGGGCTATACCGGCTCGGTCACCTCGACCAAGCTCAAGGTTTCGGGGATCGACCTGTTCTCGGCCGGTGATTTTTCGGGCGGGGCCGATTGCGAAGACATCGTTATGCGCGACGCCGCGCGCGGCGTGTACAAGCGCGTGATCGTCAAGGAAAACAAGCTGGTCGGCGCGGTGCTTTACGGCGATACCGCCGACGGATCATGGTATTTCGACCTGCTCAAGCGCGAGGAAGATGTTTCCGACATCCGCGAAGCCCTGATCTTCGGTCAGGCCTTTGCCCAAGGCGGAGGCGCCCTCGCGGACCCTAATGCCGCCGTTGCCGCCCTTTCGGACGATGCCGAAGTGTGTGGCTGCAACGGCGTAACCAAGGGAACCGTTGTATCGACCATCAAGGGCGGCGCCTGCAGCCTCGACGCTGTGCGCAGCCAGTGCAAGGCCTCGGCCTCCTGCGGCTCGTGCACGGGCCTTGTGGAAAGCCTGCTGAAACTGACGCTGGGCGACGATGTGAAGTCGGGGCCGAAAACGCTCTGCAAATGCACGACCTTCAGCCATGACGATGTGCGCCGCCTGATCGTGGAAAAAGAGCTGAAGGCCATTCCGCAGGTCATGCAGGAGCTGACGTGGAAGACGCCCGATGGCTGCGCTTCCTGCCGCCCTGCCCTCAACTACTATCTGCTCTGCGCATGGCCGGGCGAGTATGTGGACGATCAGCAGAGCCGCTTCGTCAACGAGCGCATGCATGCCAATATCCAGAAGGACGGCACCTACTCGGTGGTCCCGCGCATGTGGGGCGGTGTAACGACCCCCGACGAATTGCGCGCCATTGCCGACGCCGCCGACAAGTATCAGGCCCGTCTGGTCAAGGTGACCGGCGGCCAGCGCATCGACCTGTTCGGCATCAAAAAGGAAGACCTGCCCGCGATCTGGGGCGATCTGAATGCCGCCGGGATGGTGTCGGGCCATGCCTATGGCAAGTCGCTGCGCACGGTCAAAACCTGCGTCGGTTCGGAATGGTGCCGCTTCGGCACGCAGGACTCGACCGGCCTTGGCATCAAGGCCGAGCAGATGACCTGGGGTTCGTGGATGCCTCACAAGTTCAAGATCGCCGTCTCGGGCTGCCCGCGCAATTGCGCCGAAGCCACGATCAAGGACTTTGGCGTGATCTGCGTGGACTCGGGTTATGAACTCCATGTCGGCGGCAATGGCGGCATCCATGTCCGCGCCACCGATCTGCTGTCCAAGGTGACGACCGAGCAGGAGGCGCTCGATGTCTGCGCCGCCTTCATCCAGCTCTACCGCGAACAGGCATGGTATCTGGAACGCACCGCGCCATGGATCGAACGCGTCGGCCTCGATTACGTCAAGGCTCAACTCTTCGACGACCCCGAAGCTGTGGCCAAGCTGGCCGAGCGCTTCCATTACTCGCAACAGTTCATGCAGGACGACCCATGGGCGCGCCGCGCCGCCGGCGAAGACAGCGAACTCCACCAGCATCTGGCCGAGTTCCGCCCCTTTCCCACCCCCCTCTCCACTGCGCAATTGAAGGAGGCCGCAGAATGATTGGCGACTGGATCGATATCGGGCCGACCACGCAGATCAGCCCCGGCAATGCCCGTACCCTGCCGGTGCAGGGTGGCGAGGAGATCGCTATATTCCACACGCTGGACAATCAGTTCTACGCGCTGGTCAACAAGTGCCCGCACAAGCACGGCCCCCTCTCGCAGGGCATCGTGCATGGCAATGTCGTGACCTGCCCGCTGCACAGCTGGAACATCAGCCTGAAAACCGGCGAGGCGCTGGGCGATGACAAGGGCTGCGTGCCCACCATCCCCATCCGCGAGGATGCCGGGCGGCTGTACCTGAAGCGCGACGCGCTGGTTTCGGCCAAGGCGCCGGAGGCCACGGCATGAACAAGGCGGCGATCCGCACCACTTGCGCCTATTGCGGCGTTGGCTGTGGCATCGCCGCTCAGGTGGCGGCCGCGCCTCGGCAGGCAGGAGTGCCGGGGGAGCGCGCCGTCACCATCCAGGGCGACGGTCAGCACCCCGCCAATCACGGCCGCCTCTGCTCCAAGGGCACGCATCTTGGCGAGACGGTGGCGCTGGAGGGGCGTTTGCTCGCGCCCATGATCGGCGATCAAACGGTCGGCTGGGACGGGGCGCTCGATGAAGTGGCCGATCGGATGCGCGAGACGATCGAGGCCCATGGCCCTGATGCGGTCGCCTTCTATGTCTCGGGCCAATTGCTGACCGAAGACTATTACGTGGCGAACAAGCTGATGAAAGGCTTTATCGGCAGCGCCAATATCGATACCAATTCTCGCCTCTGCATGGCCAGTGCCGTTGCCGCCCACAATCGCGCCTTTGGCGAAGACATTGTGCCCGGCAGCTACAGCGACCTTGAAGAGGCCGATCTGATCTTGCTGGTGGGCAGCAACACCGCATGGTGCCACCCGGTGATCTGGCAGCGGATGGAAGCGGCCCGCGCCGCGCGCGGTACCAAGATCGTCGTGATCGACCCGCGCCGCACCGAAACCGCCGAGCAGGCCGACCTGCATGTGGCGCTGGCCCCCGATGGCGATGTGGCTTTGTTCAACGCGCTGCTGGCCGAGATGCACAAGCGCGGGCTGACCGATGATGCGGCGCTGAATGTGCCGCTGGGCTTCTGGGCGGGCCTGCCCTGTGATCCGTGCGTTCCGGCCGAACAATTCGCCGCTCTGGCCGATCTGGTCGCTGCCCATCCGCGTATGGTCACGCTGTTCTCGATGGGGGCCAACCAGTCCTCCAGCGGCACCGACAAGGGCAATGCGATCACCAATCTGCACCTTGCCATGGGCCGCATCAACCAGCCCGGCGCCGCCCCTTTCAGCATGACCGGCCAGCCCAATGCGATGGGCGGCCGCGAGGTGGGCGGGCTGGCCAATATGCTGGCCTGCCATCTGGGTTTTTCCGACGCGGAATTGCGCGATGTGGCCGGTTTCTGGAACACCGCCAACATCTGCTCCGGCCCCGGCAAGAAGGCGGTGGACATGTTCCGCGCCATTCATGATGGGTCGATCAAGTTCCTCTGGGTGATGGCCACCAACCCGGCGGCCTCCATGCCCGACGCCGGTTTCGTGCGCGAGGCGCTGGCGCGCTGCCCCACGGTGGTGGTGTCCGAGGCGATTGCCGATACCGACACCGGCCGCTTTGCCCATATCCGCCTGCCCGCCCACGCATGGGGCGAAAAGGACGGTACCGTCACCAATTCCGAACGCCGCATCAGCCGCCAGCGCACCCTTTTCCCCGCCCCCGGCGAGGCCAAGGCCGACTGGTGGATCATGGGGCAAGTGGCCGCGCGCATGGGCTGGGGCGATGCCTTTGCCTATGATCGCCCGGCGCAAATCTGGCGCGAATATGCCGCGATGACGGAGCTGGCGGTGCGCTATGGTCGGCGGCTGGATCTGCGCGATCATGCGGCGATTTCCGATGCCGATTATGATGCGATGATGCCCTTTCAATGGGGCGGTGATTATCCGCTGGCCGATGGCTACAGCACGCCCGATGGCCGTGCGTGGCTGATTTCGGTGCGCCCGCCCGCGATGGCGGCAATTGATCCGGCCTATCCGCTGCGCCTCAACACCGGGCGCTATCGCGACCAGTGGCACACGATGACCCGCACCGGCTATGCCCCCACGCTGGCCCAGCACCGGCGCGAGGCTCTGCTCGAAATTCACCCCGATGACGCGATGCTCTATGGGCTGGACGATGGCGGTTTGGCCCGCGTGGCCACGGCCAATGGCGCCTCGGTGTTTCGTATAGGGGTCAGCGATGGCCAGCGGCGCGGCGACATATTCGTGCCGATGCACTGGACCGATGTGATGGCGGGCGGCGCACGCGCCAATCTCCTGCCCGCCCAGCGTGTGGACCCGGTTTCGGGCCAGCCCGCCTTTAAGAACACGCCCGCAAGAGTGGAACCGGTGGCCCCCGAATGGCGCGGGTTCCTCCTTCTCAAGGAACCGGCGGCGCCTGAAGGGCTTTTGTTCTGGAGCCGGTCGCGGGTCAAGGATGGCTGGCTTTATGAACTGGCCGGGATGGGCTCGGTCGAGGTTGACGCGCTGTTGCCCGCCGGTGAGCGGTTGGAGGTCGCCGACCACGTTCGCGGGATGCGCCGCATCGCGGTGCGCGGCGATGATGCGGCGCTGGCGGGCGCGCTCTTCGTCACGCGCGAAGGCACCCTGCCCGCCCGCGCATGGATTGCCGAGCAATTGGGCGCGGATGGCGAGGCCACCGAATGGCTGGCCGCGCGGCCCAGCACGCCTGCCCCCGATCGCGGCGCGATTGTTTGCGTCTGTCACGGCGTGGGCGAAAAGGATATTGAGGAAGCCATCTGCGCGGGCGCGTGCAGCGTGGCGGCTATTGGCGAAGAAACGCGTGCGGGCACGAATTGCGGCTCTTGCCGCCCGGCCTTGGCGCGCATGTTGGCAAAAATGATGGAGGCGGCGGAATGAGCCACGATTTTCCCGCAGGTATGGTCTGGCTGGTGGGCGCAGGCCCCGGCGATCCGGAATTGCTGACGCGCAAGGCCGAAAGGCTGATCCGCGCCGCCGATGTGGTGTTCTATGATGCGCTGGTTGGCGAAGGCGTGCTGGCGCTGGTCCGTCCGGGCACACGGATGGTCAGCGTGGGCAAACGTTCGGGCCGCCACAGCAAGGCGCAAGGTTCAATCAACGACCTGTTGCTGGAGGCCGCATTGGCGGGCCAGCGCGTGGTGCGCCTGAAGGGCGGCGACCCTTCGGTCTTTGGCCGCAGCGCCGAGGAGATCGAGCATCTGGCAAAGGGCGGCGTGGTGGCCAAGGTCTGCCCCGGCATCACCACGGCCAGCGCGGCGGCGGCCAGCGCGGGCGCCTCGCTGACGCTGCGCGGATCGGCGCGGGGCATCACCTATGTCACGGCCCATCTGCGCGCAGGCGAACCATTGAAGCTGGATTGGGCGACGCTGGCAAGCGAGAGCCAGACCGTTGGCGTCTATATGGGCCGCGCGGCGGCGGGCGAGATCGCGCGTGGGCTGATCGCGGCGGGGCGCGATCCGGAAACTCCGGTGATGGTGGCGGTCAATGTCTCGCGCCCCGATGAACGCCTGATCCGGGGCAAGCTCTCGGCGCTGGCTTTCCTGGTCGCCACGATCAGCGATGATGACCCAACCCTTCTGCTGATTGGCGAGGCGGTGCGAGCGCCCGATTTCACTCCGGCGGCGATGGAGCACTTTCACATTATTGCCAATTGAGCCCGACGCGCCGATGGTTGCGGACGGAGCGAATCCGATACGCAACTCTTGATGGCGGGGTGTGCCATGAAAACCATCGGTCTTTGTCTTGGTCTGTTGATTGCCGCGCCCGCTGTGGCGCAAGGCATGGGGGGGGATCGTGCCGATCTGGCCCAGCGCCTTTCGCAGGCCGATGCCGATGGCAATGGTCAGGTGACGCGGGCTGAATTCCTCGCCTATCGCGCCGGGCAATTCGCGCGGTTTGACCGCAATGGCGACGGGTTTGTGTCGGGCGATGATGTGCCGCGCCTGCTGGCCGGCCATTTCGCGCCCCGGTTGCAGGCGATGCTCCAGCAATTCGACGCCAACCATGATGGGCGGATCAGCCGCGAGGAATTCGTCAACGGACCGGCGCGCAGCTTTGATCTGGCCGATGCCAATCATGACAATGTCATCACCGCCGCCGAGATGAAGGCTCTGAACGACAAAGGCAAAGCCGCGCGCGGGGGATAAGCGCATGGTTGCCGCGGGGCGATGATATGCGCTACCAAGGATCATGACCCGTTCCCGCAGCCAGCGTAATGCGCCCACGATTGCCGATGTCGCCCGCCATGCCGGTGTTTCGCCGATGACGGTTTCGCGCGTTATCAATGGTGAAGCGGCGGTGCGCCCGGCCACGCGCGAAAAGGTGGAGGCCTCGATTGCGGCGCTGGATTACGCACCATCGGCCGCCGCGCGGCAATTGGCCGGTGGCGAGGATACGCGCATTGCCCTTGTTTATTCAAACCCTTCCTCGGCCTACCTGTCGGAATTTCTGATGGGCAGCCTCGACCGCGCCAGCAGCCTCAATGTGCAGTTGATGGTCGAAAAATTCGGCGAAGAGGCGAGCGTGTCCGAGATGGTCGCCCATTTGCGGCGCGGACGGATCAGCGGGATCATCCTGCCCCCGCCTCTGTGTGAATCCGAGGCAATGCTGACGGCCTTGGCCGCAGAGAGCATTCCGGTGGTGGCGGTGGCGCCGGGAGTTCCGCGCGAGGATGTCGCCTCGGTGTGCATCGACGATTTCGCGGCGGGGCGCGCCATGACCAGCCACCTGATCGCGCGCGGCCATCGCAGGATCGGTTTTATCAAGGGCAACCCTGACCAAAGCGCCAGCGAGCGCCGCTATCAGGGCTATCTCGCCGCTCTGGCCGAGGCAGGATTGGCCCCCGACCCGGCCATCATCGCCCAAGGCTATTTCACCTATCGCTCCGGGCTGGAGGCCGCCGCCTCGATCCTGGCCGCGCCCCAGCCGCCCAGCGCGATCTTTGCCAGCAATGACGATATGGCCGCCGCCACGGTCGCCATGGCCCATGCGAAGCGGCTGGATGTGCCGGGCGATCTGTCGGTCTGCGGTTTTGACGATACGCCGCTGGCCACGACGATCTGGCCCGAATTGACCACCATCCACCAACCGATCAGCGATATGGCGCGAGCGGCGGTGGAGATGCTGGCCCGGATGGTGCGCAGCAAGAAACTGGCTCCGGCCCATGAATGGCTGGATTTCACGCTGATCCTGCGGCAATCCGATGCCGAGGTGGTCAAAGGCTGAGAGCGCTCCTGATCGTGCCCGCATCCTGATCGGTCGGGCGCCACGGCCCGGCCATCGCCCCCTTCGGCGCGAAGAGGCCATGGACGGGATCATCGCCCTTTGCCACTTCGCTCAATTCGGCAGCCCTTGGGTCATCGACGGGGCCGTTTTGGCCGCGCAGGTGTTTGATCCAGGCGGCGATGGCCGAGAGGATCGCGGGGCAGGATCGGCCCTGCGCCTGATTGGCGGCCAGGGTGGCGAGCCAGCGCTGGGGGATCTTCTGCGAGCCGTCCATCGCGATCTGGATCAACCGGTGGTTGAGCGCGGGATTGTCGAAGCGCTCGATCAGCGCGGCGGCATAGGCGGCAAGGTCCATGCCCTCGGGCGCGGGAATGGTGGGCGCGGCTTCCTCGCGCATCAGGCGCAGCGCCATGGCGCGCAAGGCGGGATCGCCAACTGCCTGATGAACATAGGTATATCCGGCCGCCAACCCGCAATAGGCCAGCGCCGAATGCGCGCCGTTGAGCATCCGCAGTTTCGCCGTTTCATAGGGCGCCACATCGCCAACGATCTGCGCGCCCACGGTTTCCCACGCCGGACGCGGCCCTGCAAAACTGTCCTCGATCACCCACTGGCTGAAAGGCTCGGTCATCACCACGCCTTCGTCGCGCAGGGCCAGCAGGCCCTCGACCTCGGCGCGGTCAGCGTCCGTGGTCGCGGGCACGATGCGGTCAACCATGCTGCACGGAAAGGTGCAATGGGCCGCGACCCAATCCACCAGATCGGGATGATGCGCGGCCAGATACTCACCCATCAGGCGTTTGAGCTGATGCCCATTGTCCGCCAGATTGTCGCAGGACAGCAGCGTCAGCCCGCCGATCCCCGTCGCCTTGCGCGCGGCCAGCGCTTCGGCCAGCAGCGGATAGAAACCGCCCGCTGCAAGGGTAAGATCAAGGCCCCCGTCCGCCTTGCGGCAATAGCCCTTTTCGGTCACGGTGAACGTGACGATATGGGTGGTCGGAGCGCTCAGCAACGCTTTGATCCGCGACGGTTTTTCCGGCGCGACGATCACCTCGGCCACGCTGCCGATCACGCGCAATTTCGTCCCCTCGCCCGATTTCTCGGCCAGCGTGTAGAGCCCGTCCTGCGGGTTCAATTGCTCGCCAACGGTGGGGCTGCGCAGCGAAATGCCCGCGATCAGCCAATCTCCATTATGGCCCTCCATCGCGCGATCCGTGTACCACGCCTGATGCGCGCGGGTGAAGGCGCCAAGCCCGAAATGGACGATGCCGATGCTCTTGGCCGCCCGATCATAGGCGGGTAAGGCGGCATTGTCGGGCAGGTTCTGTGCGGAAATCCGGCTCACAGCTTATAGGCCTTTTTCACCAGATTATAGGTCAGGTCCTGTGCCAATTCGGCGGCTTCCCAATCGGCCATCCGGTGTTCGACCACCATTTGCGCCAGGAAACCGCAGTCGATCCGCCGGGCCACATCGTGGCGCGCCGGGATCGAGAGGAAGGCCCGCGTGTCATCGTTGAAGCCGACGGTGTTGTAGAAACCGGCCGTTTCGGTCGTCGCGTGGCGGAAGCGGCGCATCCCTTCGGGGCTGTCGTGGAACCACCATGCCGGGCCGAGCTTCAGGCAGGGATAATGCCCGGCCAGCGGCGCCAATTCGCGGGCATAGGTCGATTCATCGAGCGTAAACAGGATGATGGACAGGCCCGCCTCATTGCCAAACACGTCGAGCAAGGGCTTCAAAGCGTTGACATAATCGGTGCGCATCGGAATATCGGCGCCCTTGTCGCGGCCGAAATTCTCGAACAGGCTCCGGTTGTGATTGCGGAAAGAGCCGGGGTGGATCTGCATCACCAGCCCGTCCTCCAGGCTCATCCCCGCCATTTCGGTCAGCATTTGCGCGCGGAACAATTCGGCATCGGCGGGTGTAAACGCGCCCTTGGCCACGCGGTCGAACAGCGCCTCCGCCTCGGCCGAGGACAAGTTGGCGGTCTGCGCGGTGGGGTGGCCGTGGTCGGTGCTGGTCGCGCCATGGGCGGCAAAAAAGGCGCGGCGCCGGCGATGAGCAGCCAGATAGCCCTGCCACGTCAGGCAATCCTCGCCGGTTATCTCGCTGAAACGCTTGAGATTATCGCGGAAGCCTTCGAACTCGGGATCGACCACCGGGTCCGGGCGATAGGCGGTGACCACCCTGCCCTGCCAGCCACCGGCCTTATTCTCGGCCATAATCGCGCCATGATGCGCCAGATCATCGAGAGGGCTTTCGGTCGTCGCGATCACCTCGATATTATACCGATCGAACAGCGCGCGCGGGCGGAACGCGTCGGTCGAAAGCTGCTCGGTGATCGTATCGAAATAGAAATCCGCCGTCTCGGCGCTCAGCATCTCGCCCATGTCGAAGACCTCGGAAAACACCCAGTCCGACCACATGCGCGAGGGCGTGCCACGATACAAATGCCAGTTTTCCGCCAGAATCCGCCATGCCTTGCGCGGATCATACGTCGCCTTGGCAGCGCCGATGCCCAGATCCTCCAGCGCCACGCCCTGCGAATAGAGCATCCGGAACAGATAATGATCCGGCCGCAGCAGCAGCTCGGTCGCATTGCCAAACGTCTCGTTCTTCGCAAACCAGCTCGGGTCCGTATGCCCATGCGGGCTCACAATCGGCAGGCCCGCAACGCTGGAATAAAGCTCGCGCGCCACAGCGCGAACGCCGGGATCAGCAGGAAACAAACGGTCGGGGTGCAAGTCCAAAGGACGGGGCATGGTTGGAAAATCAATCCTTTAACGCGGTGAAACGGAAATTGCGGAAACGCGCCTCGCCCTTGCCCGCCGCATAAAGGCCGGGTTTGAGCGCCAGAAAGCCGCCGCGCACATTGTGGTGATAGCCCGACACTTCCATGCCGCGATCAAAGCGGTGCCAGGTCTGGCCACCGTCGCTGCTGGTATGGATGGCGATGATGTGGCGGCGGTTGGTGATGCGCATCCGCAGGCGCTGGCCATGGGTGTGTGCGGGGCGGCCGCGCTCCATGCCATATTGGTGGGTAACGAAGCGGTCCTTGTCGAAACCGAGCCCGGCATAGAGCCGGTCGTCATAGAACAGCACGAGGCCAGCCGTAGTCCCGGGATCAATTTCGATATCGCATTCAAAGCGATAGGACGTGTCGCCTGCTGTCAGCAACAAAGGCGAACCATCGACCGGAGCATTGCCCTTGGCGGTCAGATGCAGCACGCCATCGGCCACCCGCACCCGCGCCGCCTCATCACGAGCGGGACGGAAAAAGGTCCATTTGCTGCCCAAAGCCAACGGTGCGGAAAAATCGTCCGACAGCGCCATGCCATGGGGCAGCGCCTGCCCGCCGCGCGGTTTGGGCAAGGGGCGTGAAAGATCGCCGCCCGTCATGCGCGGCCAGCCATCCTTGCCCCAAACCACGGGATCAAGCAGGCATTGCCGCCCCAGCGTCCAGAAATCCGCGCGATAGCCGTGATAGACCGCCCACCACGACCCATCGGGCGCGTCGACCAGCGAGGCATGGCCACGACACCACCACGCCTCTTTGTCCGAGACGGTGCGCACCAGCGGATTGCCCGGGTGATGCTCCCACGGGCCATGGATCGAGCGCGAGCGCGCGGCGATCACCATATGGCCGGTCGGCGGGCCAGCGGTGCCGCCAACCGCGGTCAGCATATGGAAATAATCGCCGTGGCGCAGGATCTTGGGGCCTTCGGGGCTGAAGCCCTCGACGTCCCATGTGTCGGGATAGCGCCAAGGATCATAGACATGCTCTGGCGATCCGGCCAACGAGAGGCCATCATCGGACAGGCGCACCCGGTCGCCGCCCGAGAGGAACAGCCAGCGCGAGCCATCCTCACCCACAGCATGGCACGGGTCGATATGTTTGGGCAGACCGAGCGGAACCGGATCGCTCCACGGCCCGTCAATATGGTCGGCCCAGATGACGAAAGTGTCATTCTGCTCGGCCTTGACCGGGATGTAGAGGAAATAGCGGCCTTTATGCTTGACCAGACTGACCGCCCAGACCGCGCCGATATTGCGGAACAGCGCGGGCTTGCGCGGTTGCCAGTTCACCAGATCGCGCGAATGCCAGATCGTCAGGCCGGGATAGGCGTCAAAGCTGGAAAAGGTCATGTAATAATCCGCGCCATCGCGCAGGATCGCCGGATCGGCCCGGTCGCCCGACAGGATCGGGTTCAGAAAAGTGCCATTGCCCAGATCAGGCGCGGCCTGATTGTCGAAGCCCGGCGCGGGGGCGGCCTTAGCCTGCGCCGACAGTCCGGCCAGCGTCGTCAGCCCGCCCGCCAGCAAGGCTGCGCGGCGGTCAATTGTAAAGCTCATGCCTGTTTCACCAATCCCGTTGTCTGCGCCCAATTCAGCCAGAGCTGGGGCCAGATTGCGACGGGCTTGCCCGCCGCATTGCGCAGGCCAAAGCCATGGCCGCCCAGTTCGAAAAGATGGCATTCCACCCTTGCGCCCTTGGCCTTCAACGCATCGCGCAGCGCCAGTGTATTGCCCACCGGCACGGCCGGATCATCCTCGGCGTGGAGCAGGAAATGCGGGGGCGGGGTGGCCGGAATGTTGCGGTCGGGCGAATGGGCCGCCTCCTGCGCCGCGCTGGGATGATCGCCCAGCATTTCACGACGCGATCCGGCATGGGCCAGAGGGGGCGTCATGGAGATGACCGGATAGATGGGCGCGGAACAGAAAGGCCGCGCGGGCAAGGCATCCACCGCATCCATGGGCGCATAGACCGCCGCATCAAAACGCGAGGACAGGTCGGCGCACAAATGCCCTCCCGCCGAAAAGCCCATGGCCGCCACGCGGGCCGGATCAATGCCATATTGGCCCGCGCGGTGACGGATGATACGGATCGCGCGTTGGGCGTCAATCAGGGCCGTATCGGGGCCGCTCGCCCATCCCTCGCCCGGCAGGCGATAGAACAGGACGAAACATGTAAAGCCGCGCGTGGCAAGCAAGCGGGCCATTTCATAGCCCTCGCGGTCGATCACCACGCGGACATAGCCGCCGCCCGGCGTGATCAGCACCGCCGCGCCATTGGGCTGTTTCGGACGGAACACCACCATGCGCGGATGGGAAATGCCGTGGATTGCGCGATCGGGCAAAGCGGGATCTTTCGACCGCTCCACGATTTCCTGGGCGATCGGGTGCAACTGCCCCGGCCCCACCTTGTTTGGCCAAAGCGAGATCACCTCAGGCGCATCGGGCAGATCGTCAGACGGGGTGGCAGGCGGAGAGGCCATCATTCCCTCCGCCCGCCATGAGGCTGCCCCCGCCAACAGGCCGGATGCCAGAAGCGTCCTGCGATCCATAATCATCGAACACATCCTTTATCCGGCCCCATGGGGGCAGAAGTCTTAGTATTTCCAGCGCGCACCGAACTGGATCGTGCGGCCGAAGTGGTTGTTTTCATAGTTACGCGTCGCGCTCGCATCGGTGTAGCGATAGCGATAGGTGTCGAGCAGGTTGTTGCCGTCGAGCGAGAGTTCGACGCTGTCGGTCAGCTTGTAGCGCACCGCCGCGTCAAAGCTGGTATAGCTGCCGTAGCCTTCAAACACGTTGCCCGTGCCGCTTGTGCTGTCGTTGAACGGCCCGCGATAGCTGAGCATCCCGCGGATGCTGAACTTGCCGTCGTCATAATAGAGCGTGGCGTTCCATGCCGTCTTGGACACGTTGAGCAGCGTTGCCGGATAGACCGCGTTCACACCCACCAGCGTACAGGCCGACGTGGCCGTGGCGCGGGTGCAGGCGCTGGTGGCCGGACCGGTGATCGTGTAATTGGCGTTCGACTTGATCAGCGTTACGTTGCCCTGAAAACCGATATTCTTCAGCTTGCCGGGCAGGAACTTGAACGGCATCTGCAATGCCAGCTCCATGCCCTGCAGACGGGCGCCGCTGCCGTTCACATTGGCCGTGATCTGATAGATCTGGTTCGGGTCAAAGTTGATATAGGCAGGCGAGCTGGTCGGCAGCGCGCTTTGCGGCAGGCCGGTCGAGGCAAAGGTCGCCGCATAGCTGGACGAGATCGGGAAGCTGGCGATGTCTTTCTGGAACACGGCCAGCGAGATCACCGACTGGGGCGCGAAGTAATATTCAACCGCCAGATCGTAATTGGTGGCGCGATAGGGGTCGAGCTGCGGGTTGCCATAGCTGATCTTGTAATTGAACCCGTCGATCGAGCCGCCCGGCGTCAGATTGCCCAGCGTCGGGCGCGTCAGCACCTTGGCATAGGCCGCGCGGATGATGACCTTGGGATGCGGATAAAAGGCAAGATTGGCCGAAGGCAGCCAGTCGCCATAGCCGCGCTGCACCGTCACGCTGTTGCCCGAAAGGATGCCGGTCGATTTCTGGCTGGTATAGGCATAACGCGTGCCCATGTTGCCGCCAAATTCCAGACCGAGCAGACGGCCCTTGAAATTGGCCTCGAAATAGCCGCCCGAGGTGGTTTCCTGAACCGAACGCACGTTGCCGCTGTCCAACGTGGGGGTGCGGCTGTAAAGCTTGGTAAAGGCCGTGGTGGCGGGCAGGTTGGCCACGATCCAGCTGCTGGTCGTGCCCGCAGGCTGGCCCGCATTGCCCAGATTGACCGTGTCGACCATGCTGCTGGTCAGCGGGAAGCCATAGGTGGTCGACGAACAGGTCAGCGTGCCCAGCACGAGGTCGGAACCGCTGTTGCCGCAAACCGCGCTGTCGCGCAGATAGGCCACCGAGTCAAAGTTGAACCGGCGCCAGACGCCGCCCGCCTTGATCGTGAAGCCTTCGGCCACTTCCCAGTTCACATTGCCCTGCACCGTCTTGAAGCGGTTGGTGACATTGGAAGGACGGTCGCGGATTTCGGCCAACTGGAACTTGGACGGATCGGTCACGCTGTCGCCATAGGAAATGACGGGCGAGGCCATGTTGCGGTAATCATAGGTGAAACCATTGGCGCTGCGGTTGTCGAGCAGCATGGTGGTTTCCAGCGGAATATCCGCATCCGACTTCGAAATACCGCCCAGGATCTTCACCTTCAACTTGTCGGTGATGTCCTGATCCAGCGTCGCGCCGACCTGATAGAAGGTGGTGTTCGACTGGCGCAGGTAATGTTCGGTGCGGACATAGGCGTGGTTGAACGTGGCCGCGACCATATTGTTGTTCGCGTCATAGACCGGATTGACCACGTCGATCGACTTTTCATTCGAACGGGCCAGCACTTCGAGCCACTTTTCCTCGCGGTTTTCCTTGAAGCGCGAGAAGAGCACGTCAACAGAGAGCTTGGTGTGGTCGCTGGGCTTGAACTGGATCGAGCCGGTCAGGCCCAGACGCTCGCGTTCATGGCTGATTACGCCATAGCGCGGAATGCGCGGGTGAAACGACAGGCTGGCCTGATCGCAGGTGCTGCTGGGGCGATAGCTGCCGGTGTAATTGGTGGGAACGCCGCCCGTGGCGCCGGGCACCGAGTAGAAGCAGTTCGTGCCGTTGACGGAGTTGAAATAGGCCTGAGCCCAGCGCACCGAATTGTTGCCCAGCTCCAGCGTGCTGGTCTTGGAATAGGCGGCCGAGATATTGGCGCCGAAGGTGCCTTCATCATTGCGCCAGCTCAGCAGGCCCGCCAGACGGGGGCCGAGGTTCTTCGAGAGGTCGTTATAGCTGCCCTGAACATTGGCCACGGCGGTCAGCCCGGCCTTGCCGCCCAGCGGGTTGCCGGTGTTGAGATCCACCACCGCGCCCAGCGAGCCTTCATCGAGCGAAGGTTCGGCAGTTTTGTGGACGACCAGATTGGTGAAGAGTTCCGAGGCGAAGACGTTGAAATCGAACGAACGGTCGCGGTTGGCGCTGGCGCCGTCGGACGAGGTGGCCACGGTTTCAAGACCGTTCACCCGAACGCGGGTGAATTGCGCGCCAAGACCGCGTACCGTGATCGCGCGACCTTCGCCGCCGTCGCGCTGGATCGAGATGCCGGGAATACGCTGAAGCGATTCGGCGAGATTCTGATCGGGGAACTTGGCAATGTCTTCGGCCACGATGGCGTCAACGGCGGCCACCGAGTTCTTTTTCAGATTAAGCGCGGCCTCCAGCGAGCGGCGGAAGCCGGTGACGACAATGGCTTCGGGCGCGGGCGCATCGGCGCCGGGCGCTGCAGGCGCGGTCTGCGCATAGGCGGGCGCGGCCAGCGCGGTGCTGGCGGCCAGAGCCAGACGCAAAGCTGTAAAACGTGTGACGGTATGAGGCATTATAACTCCCCCTTAAACTCCCTGCGGGCGGCGATGCGCCCCACTCCTCAATCCATGCCCCAAGGGATTGCTACCGGTGTCATAAGAAGGAAACGCGAATCGCATTTCCACCGCCTTTTGCATCCAGATCCCTGCCCATTGGGGCCAATTTATTCTCACAAGATGTTGCTGATCAACGTTTTTAATTTCCGTCGAAGGGAAACCCTTGTCCGATTTGGTAACCGGTGTCATAAGTCTTGGCATGAGGCCCCGGCCTCTGTCAAGAACCACCAACAACGAAGCCCCACAGGAGAGGCCCCGGTGACATTTTTGCCCACCCCCGCTATTCGTCATGCCCGCTTTCTGTTGGCCGCCGCGCTTTTGCCGCTGGCCGCGCCCATCTGGGCCGAAACGCCCAATGCCCCTGCCCAGGCCAGCTTTGCCCATCCCGCCGATCCCACCAAGGGCGGCGCCGGCGGCCGCATCATCCGCGTGACGACTCTGGCCAAGGACGGGCCGGGATCGTTCAAGGAGGCCATCGAGGCCAAGGGCCCGCGGATCGTCGTGTTCGAGGTGGGCGGCGTGATCGACATGGGCGGCACCGAACTGGTCATCAAGGAACCCTTCCTCACCATCGCCGGGCAGACCGCGCCCTCGCCCGTCACGCTGATTCGCACCGGCATCGACCTGCACGGCCATGACGTCATCATCAGCCACCTGCGCATCATGACCGGCGCGATGGACAAACCCCATTTCTCGGGCTGGGAACCGGACGCGTTTTCCACCGTGGCCGCGCATAATGTGGTGATCGAACATTGCAGCTTCATGTGGGCCATCGATGAAAACATGTCGGCCAGCGGCCCGCGCTTCACCGGCAAAACGGTGCAGGACTGGCGCGCGGGCACCAGCCATGACGTTGTTTTCCGAGAAAACCTTGCCGCCGAAGGTCTGGCCTTTGCCAGCCATTCCAAGGGCGAACATTCCAAGGGTTCGCTGATCCATGACAACACCACCAACATCAGCTTCTACCGCAATGTCTGGGCGCATAATGTCGAACGCAGCCCGCTGGTGAAGGGCGGCGCGCAGGTCGCTATGGTCAACAACATCATCTATAACCCCGGCCACCGCGCGGTGCATTACAACCTGATGGCGCTGGAATGGGCGGGCCATGACTATGTCACCGGCGAAATCACCGCAGTGGGCAATGTCATGCGCGGTGGCAACCAGACCGATCCGGGCCTGCCCTTTTTGATGCTGGGCGGCGATGGCGATCTGGCCTTTTACGGCAAGGACAATCGCGCGGTGGACCGCCATGGCAACGCCCTGCCGATGTTCGGTCGCTATGGCGAGACGAAGGCCAAGCTGATTACATCCGACAAGCCACTGGCCAAGCTCGATGGCTATACGATCTTGCCCTCCGGCGAGGTGGAGACCAGCGTTCTCAACTCGGTGGGCGCGCGGCCTTGGGATCGCGATCCTCAGGACATTCGCGTGCTGTTCTTTGTGGCCGAAGGGCGGGGCGACATTATCGACGATGAAAAGCAGGTCGGGGGCTATCCCCACACCGCCGAAAAGCGCGCGCCTTTTGCCGAGGCGGCCTGGGACCTGACCACGATGACGCCCAAGAACGGTGCCTATCCGGGCCAGAAATTCGGTCCGCAGGAAAAGCTGAGCGATCGCGACAAGGCGATGCGGCAGGGCGGCGTCTGATGCTGGCGGCGCTCTTGCTGGCCGCCGCGCCCCCGATGGCAATCATCGACGAGCGCGACGTGATGCGACGCGAAGCCGTGCCGCATGGCGCCATCGGCATGTCCACCGCATGGCGGATCAGCGATGCCGCGCCGCAACCTCGCCGGATGGAATTCCGGCGGCGCACGCTGGATGTGGGGGCCGCCATCGGCCTCCACATCATCGCCCATGACGAGGTGTATTATGTCCTGTCGGGCGAGGGAGCTGTGGAAAGCGACGGCCAGAAAGCCGCGCTGAAACCGGGTATGACCGCCTATCTCTATGACGGAGCGAATGTCAGTATCCGCCAGACCGGCAAGGAGCCGCTGGCGCTGATTATCACCTATCCGGTAAAGCCTTAACTGCCCGGCCCCTAACTTCCCGGCTGCACATAGGGAGCGGTGGCCCACATGGCCCGCTCCCACCCGCGCGGATCATTTTCCACGCGCGGATTTTCGCTCATCAGCATCGTCGCGCGGGTCGGCAGACTATAGGACGTCCAACTCCCCTCACCCGTTTTCGCCAGTTTTGCAAAAGCGTCCTGCAGCGTGTCGCGCGTCGCCCTCGCGCCCGCATCCCTACCGCTGAAACTGCCCGGCGCATCCAGCGTGCCAAAAACATAGGGAATGTCATCAGTATGGGCGGCCCCGCGCAACGGATCGATCGGCGAACGGCGGGTCAGGCAATAGACCCAGGTTTTCTGCGCGCCCGCTGCAGCCCGCGCGTCGGCCTCGATGACTTGCCCCGGCCAACTGCGCCCCGCCGTGGTGGCCGCATAGTAGATTTGTTCGGGGCTCCATTCAGGGTGATGACTGCGGTATTGTGCGACCACATAGGCCGGATCGAGGTCAATCTTGACCTCGGCCGCCATGCGTACAGCGACATTTTCCCAATTCAGCCCTCGCAATTTCGGCCCGCGCGGGTCAAGAAAGGCCCGCGTTTCCTCGATCACATTGCCAAGGATCATCGGAATATCCAGCGATTGGGGCGCTGCGTCAGGCCAGAACGGATGGCGCGGCAGATTGGTCATATCCAGCACCGGCCCGAAATAGGCGGAACCGCCCATGATGGGATCGGTGGCGCCCAACCCTTCGACAAAGCGCTCGATAGGCAGATGGCGCAAAGCCTCGGCATCGCCCTGCGCGATTTTGAGGCGATCGAAAAAGGCCCGCGTGCGCTCCCAAGCATGGGCGGGGCCGCTGGCGACAACCTGCTGGCCGCTCATCGTGGCGGCGGAATGGAACAGGCCCCGCGCGGCAGGCATCGCCATCAGCGTGGCGATCTTGGCCCCTCCGCCCGATTGGCCAAAGGTGAAGATACGCGAAGAATCGCCGCCAAAATGATGAATATTTTGCCTGATCCATTGCAGGGCGCAGATCAGGTCAAGTTGCCCAAGATTGCCGCTGTCAGCAAATTGCGCGCCCAAAGGCTGCAGCCACAAATAGCCCAACGCATTGAGCCGATGGTTGACCGTCACCACCACCACATCGCCCTGCTCGCCCAGATGATGGCCATGGGTCAGCGGATCGGTGACGCTGCCGGTGGTATAGGCCCCGCCATGGAAATAAACCATCACGGCACGGGCGGCCTTGGTGTTCGCCTCGGGCGTCCAGATGTTGAGGAACAGGCAGTCCTCTGACTGCGGCTGATCCTTCATCCCGCGCTGGGGACAGATCGGGCCAAAGCTGTGGGCCAAGGTGGGCTGAGTGGCAAAAGGCTCGATCTGCGGGCGCGCGAAACGGGCCGCGCGGGCGTAGCGTATGCCCTTGAACGCCAGCACTTCGCCCTCTGGCAGGCCCTGATAAGCGCCCGCCTGAACCTTGCGCCGGCCGGCCAAGGCGGGCGAGGCGATCAACGCCGCCGCGCCGCCAAGGACAGTTCGGCGCGTGGCCCTACCGCCGGACATCGCCGGAATTGCCGGTAAAGCTGTCGACTTCGGCGCGCGGCAGGCGGAGCCAATCGCCGTGGAGTGAATGTTTGAGGGCATTCATGGCGAGGCCGAGCTGCGCCATTTTCCTGGCATCGCCGCCCTCCAGCCAGCCCGTCAGGACACCCGCCGCAAAGGCATCGCCCGATCCTACACGGTCGATGATATCGGTGATCTCGATTTCCGGCGTCTGATGCCGATCCTCGCGCAGATCGACGCGGGCCGAAAGGCGGTGGTGGGTCTGGGTAATCGGATGGCGCGCGGTGCTGGCCATGACCTGAAGGTTGGGAAAGGTGGCGAAGGCAGCCTCGACCGCCTCGCGCCGCCGTTCCGCGCCATCGCCGGAGAAAGGCTTTTGCAGCAGCAGTGTCATGTCGCGGTGGTTGCCGAACATGATCGTCGCGTCGGCCAGCAATTCCAGCAGGATCTCGCGCGGATTGCTGTCCCACGCGCCCCACAATTTCTCGCGGAAATTGCAGTCGAAACTGACCGGAACACCTGCCGCACGGGCCGCCCTGATCCCGGCGCGGGCGAGGTCCACACCGCCCGGGCCAAGCGCGGCGGTGATGCCGGAGATGTGGAACAGGCTTGCGCCATCAAGCGCGGCGGCGAAGTCGAATTCCTCCGGCCGCGCAGTGGCAAAGGCCGAACCGGCGCGGTCATAGGTGATTGCGCTGGGCCGCAGCGAACCGCCGACTTCTAGGAAATACAGGCCCATACGGCCATCCCGGCGCACGAAATGCGCGACATCGACGCCTGCGCCCGCCAGCGCCGCGCGGGCCTTGTCGCCCAGCGCATTGGCTGGGACTTTCGACACGAACCGCGCCTGATGCCCCATCGCCACCAGCGCGACGCCAACATTGGCCTCCGCCCCGCCGATGGTCAGGTCAAGCGATTGCGCATCGGCAATCACCCGCCCCGCAGGCGTGGCGAAACGCAGCATCACCTCGCCGAAACAGACGACAGGGCCAGAACGATCCTTGGTCATCGCGCCAGCCAACCGCCATCGACGGCCAGCACATGGCCCTGCACATAATCGGCAGCATTGCTGGCCAGAAACACCGCCGCGCCGCCCATATCCGCCGGGCTGCCCCAGCGGCCTTCGGGGATGCGCTCCATGATCTGGCGGTTGCGGGATTCGTCCGCCTGCAAAGCCGCCGTATTGTTAGTGGCGATATAGCCGGGCGCGATGGCGTTAACATTCACGCCCTTGCTCGCCCATTCGCAGGCCAGCAGCTTGGTCAGCCCCGCTACGCCCGATTTGGACGCGGTGTAGCTGGGCACGCGGATGCCGCCCTGAAACGACAGCATCGAGGCGATGTTGATGATCTTGCCGCGCTGGCCGGTGTCGGCATGATGCGCGATCATGTGGCGACCGGCGGCCTGCGACAAAAAGAACACCGATTTGAGATTGGTGTCGACCACCGCGTCCCAGTCTTCCTCGGTGAAATCCACGCTGTCATTGCGGCGGATAATCCCGGCATTGTTGACCAGAATGTGCAGCCCGCCCAACTTCTCCACCGCCTGCGCCACGACATCGCCCACCGGGGCGATGGTCGAAAGGTCCGCGCCGATGATCTCGGCCCGGCGCCCGGCATCGCGCACCAGAGCGGCGGTTTCCTCCGCAGGCGTACGGCCCACCAGCGCCACATCGGCCCCGGCCTGCGCCAAAGCCAACGCAATCCCCTGACCGATGCCCGTATTGGCACCGGTCACCACGGCCACGCGGCCGGTCAGGTCAAAGCTCATCATGGCCTCACTTGAGCTGGCAAATGTCGAGGACCTTCATGTCGGTATAGTCGAGGTTTTCCCCGCCCATCGCCCAGATGAAGGCATATTTCTTGGTGCCCGAACCCATGTGGACCGACCACGGGGGGCTGATGACGGCCTCTTCATTGCCGATCACGATGTGGCGCAGGTCTTCGGGCTGGCCCATGTAATGGAACACGCGGTCGGCCTCGGTGGGCATGTCGAAGTAGAGATAGATCTCGCTGCGGCGGTCATGCAGGTGCGGCGGCATGGTGTTCCACACGCTGCCTTCCTCCAGCACGGTCAGGCCGAGCAGGAGCTGGGCGCTCTCGCAGACGCCGGGGATGACGAGCTGATAGATCGTGCGCTGGTTCGAATTGGCCAGATCGCCGCGGGCCAGCGGGTTCGCCTGATCGAGCGTGATGTGCTTGATCGGGAAGGCTTTATGCGCCGGGACGCTGGCGATGTAGAAACGCGCGCCTTCGCCCTCGAAGATTACCTCACCCGTGCCCATGGGGACGTAGAGGCATTCCTTGTTGCCCATTTCATAGCGCGTGCCATCGACCGTGATCGCGCCCGGGCCGCCGATGTTGACAATGCCCGCCTCGCGGCGCTCCAGAAACGGATGGCCCGCAGCGGAGGCAGGTTCGCTCTGTTCGGGCAGCTTCAGCGGCTCCTTGCCCGGCACCGCTCCGCCGATCACGAAGCGTTCGTTATGCGAATAATTGAGGTTCACTTGCCCCTCGACAAACATGCCCGATACCAGATAACGGTCGCGCAGTTCATCATTAGAAACACATTCCATCATGTCGGGATGTGTGGCATGATAGGTCTTGCTGAACATGGGTAGCTCTCCCGGCAAAGATTTGGTGCCGTCCGGCACATGGTTGATTGCTTGGTAGCGGGTTTTGGTAACCGGTGTCAATAACAGCCAAACATGACTTTTTGCAGACAGGCAAGCGGCCTGGATCAGCCCTTGAGCGGCGCTGTCGAGGCCCGTTCGACCAGTTCGGAACGGAAGAAAGACTTGTGTTCGGCCGCCCTCTCCGGCTGGATCAGCTTGAAAGCCGCCGAACGCGCCATCGCCCGGATCGGCCAGCGCACCGTGCTGAGCGGAGGCCAGATATGCGCGCCGATCGGCGTATCGTCGAAGCCCAGAATCGAGAGCTGGCGCGGCACTTCCAGCCCCTGCTCCAATGCGGCGTGGAGCACGGCGGCGGCCATCTCGTCATTAGCGGCAAAGATCGCGGTCGGGCGCGGATTTTGGCTCAACACCTGCTTGGCGGCGGTATAGCCCGAATCGAAAGTGTAATTGCCCGATGCCCGCAATTCGTCAGGCAGGCTCAGACCGTGCGCCAAAAGCGCCTCACGCAACCCCGCCTCACGCTCGCGCGCCGAGCGGAAGCCATCAGGCCCCGCAACATGGCCGATGCGTGTGTGTCCATCGCGAATCAGCTTATCGACCGCCTCGCGCACGGCCTCGCGGTCATTCGATTCGACCAGGTGCTCTTCATCATCCAGCCGCGCCGAGCCCATCCGCACATAGCGGCAGCCCAGTTCGGCGCAGAGCCGGGCCACTTCGTCATTTTCAGAAACCGGTGGCAGGACGTAAATGCCGTAAAGCCGCTGCTGCTCGATGAAATGGCGGATATCGTCGAACAGATGCGGGCTCTTGCGGTCCACCGGGCGCACGACCAGCGCGAATTCGGTGCCCTTCATCGCATCCAGCATGCCTTCCTGAACCGACAGGACCATCTGCGCATTGGGGTTGTCGTGGATCAGGCCGATCAGGAAATTGCGCCGCAAAGCCAAGGCCCGCGCCTGCGGATTGGGCACATAGCCCAGATCGCGGATCACCGCCGTCACCTTGTCGCGCGTTGCATCGTTGAGCAAGGGCGAGTTGTTGATCACGCGGCTGACGGTCTTTTTCGACACACCCGCCAGGCGCGCCACATCATTGATCGTCGGCTTGGGCTCACGATTGGCCACGTTGTTCCCACCTCTCTGGCTCGTCTGCACTTTTGCTGCCTTGCCCTTGCATGATGAAGGGCGCAAGCAGGAGACTGATTGACACCGGTTACCATAAACGACATTCCCACGCAAAGGCGAAACCCCGCGTGGGGAGATTCGCGAAACGAACCCTTGGTGAGAATGATGAGCCTGCAACCCGCCCTGATCCGCGTACATCCCGAAGACAGCGTCGCCGTGGCGTTGCGGCCCATCGCGGGCGGAGAGGTGGTTGCGCTTGGCGATCAGCATTACACCGCCAATGCCGCCATCCCGCAGGGGCACAAGCTGGCCCTGATCGCCCATGCGCCGGGCGACACCGTGCGCAAATATGGCCAGCCCATCGGCAAGGCCACCGCCGCCATCGCGCCGGGCGATCATGTTCACACGCATAATCTGGCCACGGCTCTGGCGGGCGAATTGACCTATGCGCCCGATGCCCATGGCGATGTCGCGGCGGCGCAGCCCAATGCGGCCCAATGGCGCGGCTATCTGCGCGTGGACGGGCGCGCGGCAACGCGCAACGAAATCTGGGTGCTGCCCACGGTCGGCTGCGTCGGCCTGACCGCCGAACAGGTCGCGCGCGAGGCCACCGCTCGCCATGCCGATCTGATTGCGGAGGGGCGGGTCGACGGCATCCATGCCTTTTCCCATCCCCACGGTTGCTCGCAACTGGGTGACGATTTGGCGGGCACGCGGGCGGTTCTGGCGGGTTTGGCGGCCAATCCGAATGCGGCGGGCGTGCTGGTGCTGGGGCTGGGCTGCGAATCGAACCAGATTGCCGAGCTGATGGCACTGGTCCCCGAAAGCGCGCGGGGCAAAGTCGCCACCCTCTCCTCGCAAAGCGCGGGCGATGAGCTGGCTGAGGCCGCCGCGGTGATCGACGCCATAGTCGAACAGGCCGCATCGGCGCAGCGGGTGGACTTGCCGCTTTCCGCGCTGGTGGTCGGGCTGAAATGCGGCGGGTCGGATGGGTTTTCGGGCCTGACCGCCAATCCGCTGCTGGGCCGTTTTGCCGAAACGCTGGCGGGCGCGGGCGGCACGCCGGTGCTGACCGAGATCCCCGAGATCTTCGGCGCTGAACAGGCCCTGCTCTCGCGCTCGTCGAATGCGCAGGTGTTCGATGCCGCCGCCGCCTTGGTCAACCGCTTCAAGCGCTATTACCTCGATCAGGGCCTGCCGGTTTCGGAAAACCCCTCGCCGGGCAATCTGGCAGGCGGGATCACCACGCTGGAGGAAAAATCGCTGGGCGCGGTGCAGAAGGCGGGCCGCGCCGCGCTCTGCTCCGTCATCGATTATGGAGAGACGGCGCCGCTGGGCGGGCTGGCCTTGCTGGAGGCGCCGGGCAATGACGCGATTTCCTCGACCGCGCTGGCGGCGGCGGGGGCTACGATGGTGCTGTTCACCACCGGGCGCGGCACGCCGCTGGGCTTTCCCGTGCCGACTGTGAAGGTCGCGTCCAATCATCAACTGGCCGCCAACAAACCGCATTGGATCGACTTCAATGCCGCCGTGGCATTGGACGAAGGACAGGATGTTGCCGATGAGGCCTTCCTCGCCCGGCTGGTGGCCATCGCCAGCGGGGAAAGGACCGCCGCCGAACGCCATGGCCAGCGCGCCATCGCCATCTGGCGGCGGGGAGTAACCCTATAGGCAAGGCGGGCTGAAAACCGGTTTATGCAATCGCTTGCCCTTATGGTCGATTGCCATTGACACCGGTTTCCATTATTAAATTCACCCAAAGGATTGTGGGATCAGGATGCACACTCAAGAAACCGATCAGACCATCGCTCAGGCCTTCGTTGCGGCCCGCCGCTCTGGCGAAGGTCTGGCCATCTATCCCGGCCCCGCGCCGGTCACGCTGGCCGATGCCTATCGCATTCAGGACGCCGCGATTTCGATCGACGGGCGCGCCGTGGCCGGATGGAAAGTGGGCCGGATCAATGCCCCACTGGATGCCGAACTGGGCGCAAACCGCCTTGCCGGACCGATCTTTGCCGATTCCGTGACGCAGGACGGCGCGGCTATGCCGGTCTTTGCCGATGGTTTCGTTGCGGGCGAGGCTGAATGGCTGCTCCATGTCGCGCCCGGCTTTGCCGGCCCCGTCCCCGCCGATGATGCCGGCACCAAGGCGATCATCGACGAGGTGCGCATCGGCATCGAAATCGCCAGTTCGCCCTATCCCGGCATCAATGCGGACGGCCCCTGCGTGACCGTCTCCGATTACGGCAACAACGCGGGCCTCGTGCTGGGCGCGCCGGTGGACGGGTGGGCTGATCTCGACCTCTGCGCGATCTCCATCGCCACCACCATCGACGGCGCGGTGGTGGGTGAAGCCACGGCTGCCACAATGCTCGACGGCCCCTATGGCGCGGTGCGCTTTTTGCTGGCCAATCTGATGGAGCGCGGACTGGATGTGTCGGGCGGCCTCTGGGTCTCCTCGGGCGCGGTCACGGGCGTGCATCAGGCGCTGGTCGGCCAGAGCGTGAGCGCCAGTTTCGGCGATCTGGGGCAGGTCTCCTGCACGCTTACCCAGGCCCAGCCCCGTTAACGCGCCACAAGAAGCGCAATTGGAGAGTGGATGATGACAGGCGTAATTGAGCTGGATCCCAAGGCTGGACGGCGGCGCTGGGTCGTGTGCGGCCTGCTGTTTGCGGCAACGGCGGTGAACTATATCGACCGCCAGATGATCGGCGTGCTCAAACCCACGCTGAAGGAAGAACTGGGCTGGCAGGAAAGCGATTTCGCCACCATCGTCTTCTGGTTCCAGATGGCCTATGCGATCGGCTATATCTCGTTTGGTCGGATCGTCGACGTGCTGGGCGCGCGGCTGGGCTATGCGGTTGCCATCGTAATCTGGACGGCGGGGCATATGGCGCATGGTTTTGCCACCGGGGTCGCCAGTTTTGCCGCCGCCCGCTTTGGGCTGGGCGTCGGGGAATCGGGCAATTTCCCTGCCGGTATCAAGGCCGTGGCCGACTGGTTCCCCCAGCGCGAGCGCGCCTTTGCCATCGGTCTGTTCAATGCAGGCGCCAATGTGGGCGCGATCATCACGCCGCTGCTGGTGCCCGCGCTGGTGCTGTGGTTTGGCTGGCGCTCGGCCTTTTTCATCACCGGCATTTTTGGTCTGGCATGGCTGGTGGCATGGTGGGCGCTTTATCGCCATCCGCGCGAAGAGGCCAAGATCACGCCGGGCGAACTGGCGTGGATCGAGCAGGACCCGGCCGACACCACCGAAAAGATCGGCTGGAGCCGCCTGATCACCCTGCGCGAGACATGGGCCTATGCGCTGGCCAAGTTCCTGATCGATCCCATCTGGTGGTTCTTCCTCTTCTGGCTGCCGGGCTATCTGTTCGACCGCTATCATCTTGATCTCAAAAGCTTCGGCCTGCCGCTTGCCGCCATCTACATCATTTCCGATCTGGGCAGCGTAGCTGGGGGCTGGCTCTCGTCCTTCATGCTGAAGCGCGGCTATTCGGTGAATGCGGCGCGCAAACTGGCCATGCTGATCTGCGCTTTCTGCGTGCTGCCGATCTATTTCGCGCAGAGCATCGAGAGTGTGTGGGGCGCGGTGCTGGTGATCGGCCTTGCCACGGCGGCGCATCAGGCTTTCTCGGCCAATGTTTACACCCTGCCTTCCGACATGTTCCCCCGCGCGGCGGTGGGCAGCGTGGTGGGCATCGGCGGCACGATCGGCGCGCTGGGCGGCATGGGGATGGCGCTGTTCACCGGCTATATCCTCGACGCCACACACAGCTATGAATTGCTCTTCGCCATTTGCGCCAGCGCCTATCTGGTCGCTCTGGCGGTGGTCCACCTGCTCAGCCCCCGTCTGGCGCCCGCCACGGTGGAGTAACGAAATCCTCCCCCATGATTGCTCATGGATTGTCTGGACCGGGAAGGCTGCCTAAAGCTTTCCCGGTCCTTTTTTTGTGAGTGCCTTATGACCGCTTCGCTTTCCCGATTGCTGAACATCATGGCGCGGCTTCGCGATCCCGAAAGGGGCTGCGAATGGGATGTGGCGCAGACCTTCGCCACCATCGCGCCCTATACGGTCGAGGAAGCCTATGAGGTGGCCGACGCCATCGAACGGGGCGACATGGCTGGCCTGCGCGAGGAGTTGGGCGATCTGCTGCTGCAGGTGGTGTTTCACAGCCGGATGGCGCAGGAGGCGGGCCTCTTCGCCTTTGACGATGTGGCCGATGCGATCAGCGACAAGATGGAGGCGCGCCATCCGCATGTGTTTGGTGACGCCGCCGATGAAGGCCAGTCGCGCGAGGTTCGCTGGGAAAAGCTGAAAGAGCAGGAGCGCGCGCAAAAGGGCGCGTCGAGCGCTCTGGATGGCGTGGCTCTGGCCCTGCCCGCGCTGATGCGGGCGGAAAAGTTGCAGAAGCGGGCGGCGCGGGTCGGCTTTGACTGGCCGGATGTGTCCGGCCCAGAGGCGAAGGTGGCCGAAGAGGTGATCGAACTGGCCGAGGCGACCACGGACGAAGAGCGCTTGGCCGAGGCGGGCGATTTTCTCTTTGCCGCTGTCAATCTGGTGCGCGCCTATGGCATCTCGGCCGAAGAGGCCCTGCGCGCGGCCAATGTTAAATTCGAACGGCGGTTCAAGGGGATGGAGGCGATTGCCGAGGCGCGCGGGGTGGATTTTGCCGCGCTCTCGCTCGATGAGCAGGAAGGGTTGTGGCAGGAGGTCAAGAAGGGGGAAAATGCGAGGGTCTAGACCCTCGCGCTCCCGATACTGTCTGTGTCGCGTGCAAGGTTCGGCGTTTTGTGTCGGACGCGGCGTTGGAATTTTAAAGCCTGCGGCGCGGATATAAAGCGCCGCAGGCTTTATAAAATCATACCCCTCACAAACCACATACAATTAATGGGATTGCAAAGGGACAAGTCCCTTTTCCCGCCGGAGGCATCCCTTAACCGACCTACAACCTCACAAACCGCCCAAATTCCTTAGGCGTCAGCTTCACCGACATCACCCGCGCAGGCTCATCGCCTCCGGCCTCCTCATCGGACAGTACCTCGCCATGGGCATAGAGCCAGGCGATGCGCGCGCCATCATGGACAGGGATGGTGAAACGATGCTCCCGCGCATCCCCGGTCAGCAACCGGTTGGCGGTTTCGAGCAATTCCTCGCAGCCCTCGCCCGTCATGGCCGAGAGCGGGACAACCACTTCGTCATCATGGGCGGCCTCACGAGCGGCGTGCCAGAGATGCGCGGCCTGTTCGGCGCTCAGCAGGTCCCACTTGTTCCACACCTCGATCATCGGCACCGAAGGGGCGCGTGTCCCCTCCTCCAGCAAACCAAGATCTTCCAGGACGGAAAGCACCTGTTCCTTTTGCGCCGCCGTGTCGGGATTGGCGATATCGCGCACATGGATGACGATATCGGCCGCCGTCACCTCCTCAAGCGTGGCGCGGAAGGCGGCGACCAATTGCGTCGGCAGGTCGGAGATGAAGCCCACCGTGTCCGACATGATCGCCTTTTCGATACCAGGCAGGCGGATCGCGCGCATCGTCGGGTCCAGCGTGGCGAAGAGCAGATCCTGCGCCATCACGCTCGCCCCGGTCAGCCGGTTGAACAGCGTCGATTTGCCCGCATTGGTATAGCCCACCAAGGCCAGCACCGGCCAGGGCGCCTTTTCGCGCCGGTCGCGGTGCAGCCCGCGCGTGCGGCGGACCTGTTCCAGCTCGCGCCGGATGCGGGCCATGCGGTCGCGGATCATGCGGCGGTCGGCCTCGATCTGGGTTTCGCCCGGACCGCCGAGGAAGCCGAAGCCGCCCCGCTGGCGTTCAAGGTGAGTCCAGCTGCGGACCAAACGCCCCTGCTGGTAATCCAGATGCGCCAGTTCGACCTGCAAACGCCCTTCGGCAGTCGCCGCGCGCTCGCCAAAGATTTCGAGGATCAGGCCCGTCCGGTCGATCACCTTGCGCTTGAGCTTGTCCTCAAGGTTGCGCTGCTGAACGGCCGAGAGCGCGCCATCGACGATGACAAGTTCGGCCTCATGCAGATTGCATTGGGTGATGATGTTCTGGATCTGGCCTTCGCCGAACAGCGTGCCGGGGCGGGGTTCGCGAATGGCGATCGGGAAGGCCTCAGCAATCACCAGCCCGATGGCCAGCGCCAGACCTTTCGCCTCTTCCACACGCGACTCGGTGTCGGAGGCGCTGGGGCGCCCCCGAATCTCGGGGCAGACGATCAGGGCGCGTGCGCCCCGTGTAACCTCGCCCTCGGCTTCCTCTCCGAAAATCAGGCGTCTGAACCTTCTTCACCATCCCACTCGCCGGTCAGATCGACCGGGCCAAGCGGCTGAATCGTCGAAACCGCATGCTTATAGGCAAGCTGCACATAACCTTCGCGTTCCAGCATCATGCAGAACAGGTCATAGGCCGCAACACGCCCCTGAAGCATCACGCCGTTCACCAGGAACATCGTGACCTGTACGCTGGACGAGCGGATCGAGGAAAGGAACACATCCTGCAGCAGGCGGGCCTTCTTCGACGCGTCGCCGCCCTGCGGGAACAGGCGTGTGTCGATGGGCTGGCTGGGCATGATGGTCGAAACGGCGTGCTTATAGACCAGCTGCGACTGACCATCACGGCGCAACAGGATCGAGAAATTGTCGAACCAGGTGACAATACCCTGCAACTTCACGCCCTTGACGAGGAACATGGTGACGGGGGTCTTGTTCTTGCGCAGATAGTTCAGGAACTGGTCCTGCAAATTCTGGCTGCCCTTGCCCGAGGCTACGGGAACGGGGGCTGCGGCAACGGCTTCGACGCCCTCTTCAACGGCGGATTCCTCAGGCTTAGAACGCGGACGAGCGGACAGCGTGCGGCCAGTAGACATGGTTTGCTCCTATTGTTGGCGGCCGTTTCTACGGTCCGCATTCTGGCCAAAGGTGATTCTGCGCCTTTGGCCGACTGAGCCTCATGTCTAGCCTCTCGCAGTTGCAGCGTAAATGCCGAAATTGCGAAAGACGTATTCAATCCTCCTCGTCATCGTCCCGCTTGTCGCCCATGCCCAGCAGCTTGAGCTTGCGATGCAGGGCCGAACGCTCCATCCCGATAAAGGCGGCGGTCTTTGAAATATTGCCGGAAAAGCGGCGGATCTGAACCCGCAGATATTCCCGCTCAAAGTTTTCCCGCGCCTCGCGCAGGGGCACGCCCATCAAGGAGGACATGCCGGAATCTCCGGCCAGACGCCCGCTGTTGATTTCGGCAGGCAGCATATCGACCTCGATCCGCCCCAGCCTCTCGCGCGGGGCCAGAATCACCGTGCGCTCCACCACATTGCGCAACTGGCGCACATTGCCCGGCCATTCATAGGCCTGCATCGCGGCCATCGCCTCGATGCTGATATCGGGCGGGGGCATGCCCTGATCATTGGCATAGCGGGCAAAGAAATGCTGGACCAGCACGGGAATATCCTCGCGCCGCTCGGCCAGAGGCGGCACCGCCACCGGCACCACGTTGAGCCGATAGAACAGATCCTCGCGGAAGGTCTTTTCGATGATTTCCTTTTCCAGATTGCGGCTGGTCGAGGACACCACACGCACATCAACGCGGATCTGGCGATTGCCGCCCACGCGGACAAAGGCCTGCTCGGTCAGAACCCGCAGGATGCGCGCCTGGGTCGACAGCGGCATATCGCCCACTTCGTCCAGATAGAGCGTGCCCCCATCGGCCAGTTCGAGCAGACCTGCGCGCACCAACTTGCCATTGGCCTCCTCGCCAAACAGCTCCTCCTCGAAACGTTCAGGCGTGATCCGGGCCGAATTGACGCTGACGAAAGGCTTTTCTGCCCGCCCGCTCCACGAATGGAGCAGGCGCGCTGCAACTTCCTTGCCCACGCCCGATGGGCCGGAGATCAGCAGGCGGCTGCCGGTATTGGCAACGCGTTTAAGTGTGGCGCGTACATGGTTGATTGCGCTGGATGAACCGTGAAACTCCGTCCCCTGCGCCGTATCCAGTTTCAGCCGCGCGTTTTCCCGCCGCAACCGCTCCGTTTCCGTGGCGCGTTCGACCAGATGCAGCAGGCGCTCGGTCTCAAAGGGTTTTTCGATGAAGTCCATCGCCCCGCGCCCGATCGCGGCCACCGCCGTGTCGATATTGCCATGGCCCGAAAAGATGATGACCGGCAGGTCAGGCTCACGCGTCTTGATCGCGTCCAGCACCTCCAGCCCGTCCATCGGGCTGCCGTGCAGCCACACATCGAGCAGCACCAACGAGGGCCGCCGCCGGTCCACCTCGTCCAGCGCGGCGCGGCTGTCGCCGGCGGTCCGGCATTCATAGCCCTCGTCCGACAGCACACCCGCCACCAGTTCGCGGATGTCCTTTTCATCATCAACGATCAGGATATCGACAGCCATCAGGCTTTTCCTCTTTTCATTCGGCTCATTCCCCCGGCTCCATCACCTTGCCCGCACTCAAAGGATCGCGGGCAAAGCGCAGGGAGACGACGGAGCCACCGCCCTCGGCGCTGGCGAAATTCATGTCGCCGCCGTGTTCTTCGACAATTTTCTTCACAATGGCCAACCCCAGCCCCGTGCCCTTTTCGCGGGTGGTGACATAGGGTTCGACGATACGTTCGCGGTCCTGCGGCAATCCGATGCCATTATCGGCCACCACCGCCACGATGCTCTCGCCCTCGTCGATCAGGCTCAGCCGGATCGCGCCGCGATAATCCTCGCCCGCCTGCTTCTGCTTGGCCTCGACCGCCTCGGTGGCGTTTTTAAGCACATTGGTCATCGCCTGACCAAACTGATGCCTGTCGCAACCGATGAGGCCGATATCGGAGGGCGCATCGATGGAAAAATCGATGTCTGAGCGCGCAACCTCCTGCAGGAACAGCGATTGCCGCGCCAGATCGACCGGATCCTCGGAACGGAACACCGGTTTTGGAATGCGGGCAAAGGAGGAGAATTCGTCCACCATCTTGCGCAGGTCGCCCACCTGACGAATGATCGTCGCGGTCAGTTCCTCGAACAATTCGGGATTGTCGCTGATCTGCTTGCGATAGCGGCGCGAGAGGCGTTCCGTGGCCAATTGGATCGGGGTCAGCGGGTTCTTGATTTCATGCGCAATGCGCCGCGCGACGTCCGACCATGCCGCCTGCCGTTGATCGAGCAATTGGCGGGTGATGTCTTCAAAGGTGATCACATGGCCGCCCTGCGCCTCGCCCGAGGCGCTGTTGTTGGCCGTCACCTTCACCGCAAGCGTGCGCAGATCGCCCCCGCGTTCGGAGGACACGCCATGCTGGACCACGCCCTCGCGCTTGCCTTCATCGACCATGCCCGCAATCGGCGGCGAAATCTCGGCCAGCGCCTGCCCCACGGGCGCGCCGTCGCTGCGGCCCAAGAGCAGCTTTTGCGCCGAGGAATTCATCAGCCGCACCGCCCCGCCAGCGTCCAGCGAGATGACGCCCGCAGTCACCGACTCCAGCACCGCCTCCATCAGCGCGCGACGCTCGTCGATCTGCTGATTGGCGCGGACGAGGGCGGCCGTCTGGCGCTCAATCTGCTCGGTCATGCGGTTGAACGCGCGGTTGAGCAGGCCGATCTCCTCGGCCCCGCTGCGCCCGGCGATGCGGATTTCATAATTGCCCGCACCCACCCGCTGGGCCGCCGCCACAAGGTCATAGAGCGGCTGCACCTGTCTGTCGGCAAAGCGCAGGGCAAAGACCACCGACAGGCCCACCAGCACCAAGGATATGACAAACAAGGCAATATTGAACCGCAATTGCAGCAACCGCGCCCTTTGCGTCAGCACCTGATAGGCCTTTACGATATTGTCGGCGCGCTTGCCCTGGCTGATCGCCAAAAGGTCGGATGTGCGCGCGGCATAGAGGTAAAGCCCGGTCCGCTGGTCGATGGCCGTCACCGCCTCGATGCGATCCGCCTTGGCATTGACGACGATCGCCTCGCCGCCATCAACCCGACGGCGATCCTCGGTGGAGATCTGAACCCGCGCATCATCGCGCGCGGGGTCGACAATCGCCACGGTGATCATCCGCCCATCGGCGCCCTTTTGCAGGATCGCCACCTCGTCCAGCCCGCGTTGCAGCACCTGATAGGACAGCGCCCGCTGGAAATCGAGGCTGACGATGCTGGTCTGGCTCAGGATATAGCGCAGGTCGCTGGTCATCGCGATGGCCTCGTTCGAGACATCGCGCTGTGTCTGTTCGTAATAGCCGCGCGCCAGCTTATTGGCGTTTTCCAGAAGCCCACGCGAATTGTCGGAAAACCAGAATTCCACGCCCGACTGAAACAGCCACGATGCAAAGATCACCACCAGCAGCGTGGGCACCGCCGCGATCAGCGAGAAGAGGAACACCAGTTGGGTGTGCAGCCGCCCCTTGCCGCCCGGAATGCTGGCCCCGCGCCGTACAGCGATCCAGCGCCCGATCAGCACAAGGATCGCCATCGCGGGCAAAAGCATGCCCACCAGCAGCGAAGCGGTCATCCCGCCCGAGAGCAATTGCCCCTTTTCCGCCTGATCCGACACCGCCAGCCATGCCGAAAGGCTGGCCGCCAAAAAGCCGAAAACCGAAATGCCCCAGACGTAGGGCTCCAGATTGGCGCGCCGCGCATAGACCAGCGTTCGCCGCCACCATCGGGGCCATCGTCTCGGTCTTGCCTTATCATCGCTCACCATCGTGGCAGTATTACAACGCCCCTGTGGCAAGAATGCAAGAGGAAACCGACGCATTACCCCAAAGGTCGCCCCTGCCCTAAGGTCGTCGCAGGAAGGAATCGGGGTCTATCGCCAGTTCGCCCAGGCGTTTGCGCAACGTGTTGCGGTTGATCCCCAGCATTTGCGCCGCCCGCAATTGGTTGCCCCCGGTTGCGGCCAGAATGCGGTTGAACAACGGCCTTTCAAACGCCGCCAGTGCCGCGTCATAGACAGTGCCGGAGGGCGGATTATGCTCGCTCAGCCAGCGTTCGACCGCGCCGTTCAGATCGAGCGGGGCCTCGATCTGCTCCTCGGCCCGCGCGGCGGAGGCCAGCATCGGCTCCAGCGCAGCAGCATCAATCACATCCTCGCGCGCCAGCAGCGCCAGACGATAGATGAAATTGCGAAGCTCGCGCACATTGCCCCGCCATGGCTGGCGCATCAGCATCGCCTCGGCCTCGGGCGCCAGACGCCGCCGGGGCAGGCCCTCCGTGGCCGCCAGCGCGAGGAAATGCCGCGCCAGCGCCGCAATATCATCCGCCCTTTCGCGCAAAGGCGGCAGGTGGATCGGCACGACGTTCAGCCGGTAATAGAGATCCTCGCGGAATTGCCCCGCCGCGATCATCGGCTCCAGATCCTTGTTGGTGGCCGCCACGATGCGCGTGTCGATGCTCACCTCGTCGCGCCCGCCCACGCGACGGATGCTGCCCGATTGCAGCGCGCGCAGCAGGCGGGTCTGGGCCTGCATCGGCATATCGCCGATTTCGTCGAGGAACAAAGTGCCCCCCGCCGCCTGCTCGAACTTGCCGATATGACGGGCGACGGCGCCGGTAAAGGCGCCCTTTTCATGGCCGAACAATTCGCTCTCGATCAGGTCAGCGGGAATGGCCGCCGTATTGACCGCCACGAAAGGCCCCTTCTGCCGATGCCCTAACTGATGGATCGCCTCGGCCACCAGTTCCTTGCCCGTCCCGCTCTCGCCCAAAATCAGCACGGTCAGATCATTGCGCAGCACGCGCGTGATCATCCGGTACACCGCCTGCATCGAGGCCGAACGCCCGACCAGCGGCAAGCCCTGCCCCGGCCCCTCGTCCACGCCCCCGCTCAGCGAAGAGCCCTGCGAGCCCGCCGCCTGACGCACGGTGCGCACCAGTTCGTCAATGTCGAAAGGCTTGGGGAAATATTCAAACGCCCCGGTGTCCGACGCGCGCACCGCCGTATCCAGCGTGTTCTGCGCCGAGAGCACGATCACCGGCAGATCCGGATGTATCTCGCGCACGCGGCCCAGCGTCTCGATCCCATCGCCATCGGTCAGCATCACATCGGTGACCAGCGCGGAAAACTCCCGTGTGGCCAGCAGGCGGTCGCGCTCGACGATTGAATCGCAGCGCACCACCGAAAAACCCTCGGCCTCCAGTGCGGCGGTGATGACGATGGCGATGGACTCATCGTCCTCAACCAGCAAAATGCTCATAGATCCTATCCGTTCAGGGCGTCTGGGGCCGATTTGCGCCGAGGCCTGCCCGATCCGCCCGGCGAGGCCATCGGCAGATGCAGGCGGAAATGAGTCCAGCCCCCCGCCTCGTCGCGGTCATGGGTGATGCGTCCGTTCATGTCGCGCATCAATTTGCGCACCAGCGCCAGACCCAGCCCCTGCCCGGTCTTTTTGCTGGTGACGAAAGGCTCGAAAATCTGGTCGCGCACCGAAGGATCGACGCCGGGGCCATTGTCCGACACGCGCACCTCGATGGGCAGACGCACCGCCTTGCCGCGATCGGTGGCATGCAGTTGCAGACCCGAAACGAAGCGGGTGCGCACGATGATACGCGAATTTTCCACGCCCTGCGTCGCCTCGCGCGCATTGGAGAGCAGGTTGATAAGCACCTGCACCAGCCCATGCGCGCTGCCCAGAACGGGGGGCAGCGAGGGGTCGAATTCTTCCTCGATCCGCGTCCTGCCTTCCTCCTTGGCCCCGCCTGCGGCGGCCAGAATAGTGCTGGCGCGGCGGATGGTTTCATGCAGGTTGCACGGCTCGACCGGATCGGCGGTGCGGCGCGAAAGCGTCTGCATCTGGTCGATCAGCTTGGCGATGCGATCCACCTCATCCGCAATCAGGATGGTGAGCGCACGGTCGCTGCCCTCCACCTTGCGCGCCAGCAATTGCGCCGCCCCGCGAATGCCCGCCAGCGGGTTCTTGATCTCATGGGCCAGCACCTCCGGCCCGCGCAGCCGCCCGTCGCCATCGCCCGGCATCGACTGGCCCAGCGGCTCGACCGTGGCGCTGTCGGCCAGAGTGACCATCATCCAGCCCGGCGCATCCATCACCGGCGTGGTGGCAATGTCGAGCCGCCGGCTGCCCTGGCCCAGAACGTGGGCATCGACCTGTCGCGCGGTGATCGGCGCATCGCTTTCATAGACGCGCTGCATCAGGCGTTCATCATCCAGCGCCACGACATCGACCAGCGAACGCCCCAGCAGGCGGCGCTGGCTCTGGCCCAGAAACTGCTCGGCGGCCGGATTGGCCATCGAGATCTTCTGCCCCGGCGCCAGCAGCATCACCGCCTGAGGCAGGCTGAGCAACATGCGCCGCGCGTCGGGCGCGGGGGGAATGACGTCGGGCTGATCGGGCGCCATCAGGCCGCGTCTTGCAGCAGCGGCGTGAAAAATTCGTGGAGCGCGGCTTTTACGTCGCGCGGGTCATCCATGAAATTGGCCTTGTTGCGAAACGAGGCCGACCCATGCAGGCCGTGCGTGTACCAGCCGATATGCTTGCGGAACATATTGACGCCGGTCTTGATGTCATAATGGGCGAGCATATCCTCGTAATGTTCGAGAATAACGCCATATTTCTCGGCCAGCGAAGGCTCGTCCAGACGCTCGCCCGTCGCCAGCCAATGCATCATCTGACCCAGCAGCCAGGGCCGCCCATAGGATCCCCGCCCGATCATCACGCCATCGGCGCCCGATTGCTCGACAGCGGCGGCCACGTCCTCGATCGTGCAAATGTCGCCATTGACGATGACGGGAATATCGACCGCCTCCTTCACCCGGCGAACAAAGGCCCAGTCGGCACTGCCCTTGTACATCTGATTGCGGGTACGTCCATGGACCGTAATCATCTTCGCGCCCAGATCCTGCGCGGTGCGCGCCAGTTCGGGAGCATTGAGGCTGTCATGACACCAGCCCATCCGCATCTTGACCGTGACGGGCACATCCACCGCCTTGACACAGGCCTCGATCAACCGCGCGGCCAGATCGGGCACGCGCATCAGCGCCGAACCGGCATCGCCATTAACCACCTTCTTCACCGGACAGCCCATATTGATGTCGATGATGGCGGCGCCCTTGTCAGCCGCGATCTTGGCCGCCTCGGCCATCTGGTCCGGCTCGCAGCCGACGAGCTGCATCGAGACCGGCTCCTCCATCGGATCCCACGCGGCCTTCTGGATCGACTGGCGCGTTTCGCGGATCGCGGCCGGGCTGGCGATCATCTCGGTCACGTTCAACCCCGAACCATAGCGCCGCACGATGCGCCGAAACGGCAGATCGGTGACAGCCGTCATCGGCGCCAGCACCACGGGGCAATCGATCTGGACAGGGCCGATATGGATCGGCTTCAGAGTGGGGGGGGTGGGAGTGTCTGTCATGAATGTTCTGCTATGGGGCGTGCCTAAAAAGTGGGCAGCGCATAAAGGATTGCGCGCCGCACAGCAAGGGATTACCGGCGCGATCCATGAGCAGCGCCCCGACTCCAGCAGATACCCGTAGGTCAGCCATCGTTGTGGCCGCAGGAGCGGGCCTGCGCGCGGGACAGCCCGTGCCCAAGCAATTCGCCCCATGGCGCGGCAAGCCTGTGGTGCGCCATTCGGTCGAGCGCCTGATGGCCGCCGGCGTCGCGCCGATTGTGGTGGTGATCCCCGAGGGCGCGCAGGATGTGGCATCGGCGGCGCTCGATGGTTTGCCGGTGCGGTTGATTACGGGCGGCGCCTCGCGGCAGGATTCGGTGCGTGCGGGGCTGGAGGCTCTGGCCCCCGATGCGCCTGCCATCGTGCATATCCATGATGCGGCGCGTCCGATCCTGCCTCTGGCGGTGGTTGAACGGCTTGAAAAGGCGCTGGTGGAACAACCTGGCGCGATTCCGGTTCTTCCTGTCGTGGACAGCTTGTGCAATGCCTCGGACAATCTGATGGGGGCGCCCGCCCGCCGCGAGGCCTTGCGCCGGGTCCAGACGCCGCAGAGCTTTCGCTTTGTCGATATTCTGGCCGCGCATCGCGCGTGGGATGGCCCAACCAATGCAGGGGATGATGCGCAGGTTGCTCAGGCCTATGGTCTGGGCATCGCTCTGGTTGATGGAGATGAAGCCTTGCACAAGCTGACCTATGCCAGCGATTTTGCCGCATCCGGTGCCAAGGGCCTGCCCCCGGTCCGGGTGGGCACGGGTTATGACGTCCATCGGCTGGAAGATGGCGAGGAATTGTGGCTCTGCGGGGTCAGGATCGAGCATCATCAGGGCCTTAGCGGGCATAGCGATGCCGATGTGGCAATCCATGCGCTGGTCGATGCGATCCTTGGCGCCTGCGCGCGCGGCGATATCGGCCAGCATTTTCCGCCCAGCGATCCCCAATGGAAAGGCGCGGCTTCGGATCGTTTTCTGGCCCATGCGGTCAAGCTGGCGGGCGAAGCCGGCTATGTCATTGGCCATGTCGATGTGACCATCATCTGCGAGGCGCCCAAGATCGGCCCCCACCGCGAAGCCATGCGCGCCCGTCTGGCCGCGATCATGGGCGTCGATGTGGGGCTGGTCAGCGTCAAGGCCACGACCACCGAAAAGCTGGGCTTTACCGGGCGCGGCGAAGGCATTGCGGCGCAGGCGGCGGCAACGCTGTTGCTGGCCTGATGGCGCGGCTCCTTGCCCTGACGGCTTCGGCTCTGTTGGTGATCGCGCCCGGCATGGCGCGCGCCGCCGAGCCTTGTTTGTCGCCCGCCGAATTTTCCTCGCTGGTGGGCTTTGCCCTGCCCGGCACGATTGCCGGGGTGGCCCAGCGCTGCGGCCCCTCCCTGCCCGATGGCGCGTTTCTGCGCGGCCCCGCGCGGGGCATGATCGAGCGCTATGCCGCCGCCAAGCCCACGCTCTGGCCCGGCGCCAAGGCCGCCATCAATAAGTTGAGCGCGAACGCGCCCACCGATATTTCCGCCCTTTTGGGCCAATTGCCCGATCCGCAGCAACAGCAGATCGTGGAAACCATGGTGACCGGCATGGTCGCCGAAAAGCTCCCCATCGCCCGCTGTTCGGAATTGGACCGGCTGCTGGCGATCCTCTCCCCCCTGCCGCCTGAAAGCACGGCTGAGGCCATCGGCCTTGCCATCGGCCTCGGGTCGCGCGCCGGACAGGCGCGCCTTGGCAAAATTGTGATTTGCACACAATGACTCAAGCTTCCTTCTTCGCTCCCGACATTATGGAAATGGCCGCGCAGGTGATCGCGGAAAACCGCGCGCTGGGCCGCAAGGTCGTGCTGGCGGAAAGCTGCACCGGGGGCCTCGTCTCGGCGGCGCTGACCGAAATCGCCGGTTCCTCGGCGGTGGTGGAAAGCGGTTTCGTCACCTATTCCAATGCGGCCAAGCAGAAGCTGCTTTGCGTTTCGCCCGACATTATCGACACGTTTGGCGCGGTGTCCTGCGCCTGTGCATGGGCGATGGCGCAAGGTGCGCTGAAGAATTCGGACGCCGATGTGGCCGTCGCGATCAGCGGCATTGCCGGGCCTGATGGCGGCACAGCGCAAAAGCCGGTCGGCCTGGTGGTCTTTGCCAAGGCCGAGCGCAACAGTGAGGAAGTGCTGGCCGAGGAGCGCTTCTTTGCCCCCACCAGCCGCAGCGAGATCCGCGCAGAAGCGGTCAAGGTCGCGCTTGAACTGCTCTTGCCGAAAATGGAGGCCCCGGCCGAGGAGGAGTAATCCTCAGGCCGGTTCACCACCATAGAGTTTGGCCGCACGCTCTTCAAAAGCGGCCACCATCTTGCGGAACGCCTTGTCGAAATATTGCCCGGCAAGGCTTTCGAACAAGGGGTTGCGGAAGGTGAAGCTGACGTCGAATTCCAGCTCGCAGCCGCCATCGACATCGCGAAACTTCCAGACATTGTCCAGATCGCGCATCGGCCCGTCGAGGTAATGCACGGTCAGCTCGCGCGGGGCGTCGAACACCACGCGGCTGGTGAATTTCTCGCGCAGCATTTTGAAGCCCACCAGCATGTCGGCCACCATTTCGCGCCCGTCATTGCTCTTTACCCGCGTGGCCACGACCCAGGGCAGGAATTCGCCATACCGGCCCACATCGGCCACCAGATCGAACATCTGCTTGGCCGAATAGGGCAGGCGGCGCGTCTCATGAATACTCGGCATTGACGTATCAGCCCTTGGCGCCAACTTTTGCCTGAGCCGCCTTGGCGAGCTTGGCCTCACGCGCGGCGCGCATTTCGGCAAAATCCTTGCCCGCGTGATAGGACGAGCGGGTCAGCGGGCTGGCCGCGACCTGAAGGAAGCCCTTGGCCCGCGCAATCGCGCCATAGGCGTTGAACGCGGCGGGTGTGACGAATTCCTTGACCTCGGCATGTTTGGGCGTCGGGCGCAGATATTGGCCCATGGTCAGGAAGTCGATCTGAGCGCTGCGCATGTCGTCCATCACCTGATGAACCTCCAGCCGCTGCTCGCCAAGGCCCAGCATGATGCCGCTCTTGGTGAAGATCAGCGGATTATGGGCCTTCACCTCCTCCAGCAGACGGAGCGAGGCGTAATAACGCGCGCCGGGGCGGATGGTGGGATAGAGCCGGGGCACGGTTTCCAGATTGTGGTTGTACACGTCCGGGCCTGCGGCAACGATAGCCTCGATCGCCGGACGCATCTTGTTGCGGAAATCGGGGGTCAGGATCTCGATCGTCGTGTTGGGCGTGGTGCGGCGCAATTCGTTGATGACCTTGACGAACTGGCCCGCGCCGCCATCGGGCAGATCGTCGCGGTCCACCGAGGTGATCACGATATGCTCCAGCCCCAGCTTGGCGGCGGCCTCGGCCACATGGGCCGGTTCGTTCAGGTCGACCTTGCGCGGCATCCCGGTCTTGACGTTGCAGAAGGCGCAGGCCCGCGTGCAGACATCGCCAAGGATCATTACCGTGGCATGCTTTTTCGTCCAGCATTCGCCGATATTCGGGCAAGCCGCCTCTTCACACACCGTGTTCAGCCCCAGCCCGCGCATCAGGTCGCGCGTGGCGCCATATTCGCGGCTGACGGGGGCTTTAACGCGAATCCAGTCCGGCTTGCGCTGAACCGTGGAATTGGAATCGGGCGAAGGAGGCGTGGAGAGGTCGTTCATGACCCGGCAGATAGGCGCATGATGCCGCTCTTTCCAGAGTTAAGTTTGAGTTTCTGCTGGCCTTCGGACAGGCTTCGGGGCAATCGGCAGCCACGGGCATGACGGGCCGAATCCCCGATGCCCTCCATCGTCAGGAGAACGAGATGTCAGATACGGGTAACGCCCCCGCCACCCCGCCCCTTGACCGTCTTATCGCAGGGTATCACCGTTTCCGCGAAACCGGCTGGAACCCGCATCGCGAACGCTGGAGCACGCTGCGCGAAGGGCAGCAGCCCGAAGTCATGGTGATCGCCTGTTCCGACAGCCGGGTCGATCCTTCGCAGATCTTTGATGTCGATCCGGGCGAAATCTTTGTCGTGCGCAATGTCGCCGCGCTGGTCCCGCCGTTTGAAACCACGCCGGGCCATCACGGCGTTTCGGCGGCGCTGGAATTTGCCGTGCAGGTTCTCAAGGTCCGCGAGATCATCGTGATGGGCCATGGCATGTGCGGCGGCTGCAAGGCGGCGCTGACACAGGAACTGCATGGCGCCGAACCGGGCCAGGGCGGCTTTGTCGCCAACTGGATCTCGCTGCTCGACGAGGCGCGCGATGAAGTGGCGCACAAGCATGGCACCGAGGGCCGCCCCGCCGAGCGTGCAATGGAGCAGGCAGGCGTCAAGGTCAGCCTTGAAAACCTGCGCAGCTTCCCTTGCGTGGCGCAGAAGGAGGCAAAGGGCAGCCTGAAGCTGCGCGGCGCCTTCTTCGCCATTTCGGACGGTCTGCTGCATCTGCTGGATGAAGCCACCGGCGAGTTCGCCCCGGTCGAATAAAAGGCGGCCGAATACGAAAAGGGGGCGGCGGTTTCCCGTCGCCCCCTTTTTTGCGGGTTGAAAGCGTAAGCCTTACTTACCGGCAGCCTTCTGGGCCGCATAGAGCGACCAGAGTTCAGCCATCGGCTTACGCGGCCCTTCGACCTGCGCGAAAGTGGCCTGCGCACCGGCGTAATCGCCCGCGTCCACCTGCGCGATGCCCAGACGGGTCAGCACGACCGGCTTGTCCACGCCCGGCTTGTTCAGAGCAATCTTGTAGAGATCAATCGCCTTGGCCGATTCGCCATAGGACAGGAACGCATCGCCCGCGCCCGACACGGTGCCCACGGTCGCATTGGCGGCGCGCGCATCCTTTTCAAAACCGGGCAGCGAGGCCTTGTCCGGGCCGATACGGCTGTTGGCGGTCTTGAGCGCTTCGGCATAGAAGGTCTTGGACGCATCCAGCTTGCCCGCGGCCACACCGGCCTCGATCACGGCCTTCACTTCTGCCGGGTTGCGGCGGGCATCAGCGGCCTGCACGAACTCGCCATAGTCGCGCTCTTCGGCCCAGCTGTTGGTGCGCGCCATCAGGCGCATCAGGTCAATCGTGTCCTGCGAGGGCAGCTGACCCAGATCGCGCAGCACGGCAATCGCGGCCGACCAGCTCTTGGTCACGGGATAGGCCTTGACCAGCTTGGTCGAGAAATTCACCGCCTGACCGTAATCGCGCGCTTCATAGGCAAAGCCCAGACCGCGACGATACCAGTTTTCCGGCGCCGCCGTCCCGGCAATGTCGATGGCCTTGTTCAGCTCGTCAAAACCGGCCTTCGACTGCTTTTCCTCGAAATTGATTTCGGCCAGCCACACATGCGGCTCGGCTTCCTTGTTGCCGGCGGCGATCGAGGCGTCGAGGTTCTTGCGGGCGCCCGCATTGTCCTTGGCCTGAAGCGCCATCTGGGCCAGCGCGAAGTGCAGCTTGGGCAGCAGGTCGGGCGGGGTCTTGCCGCTGTCGACCATCATTTGAATACCCTTGCCCTGAAGCGTATCGTCCTTGGCCAGGCTGCCAAGCTGGATGCCCCAGTTGCCCGCCGTGAACTTGTCGTCGGGCTTGGTCGCGGCGGCCAGAACCTTTTCATACTGCGCGCGCAGATCGGCAATGCCTTCGGGGCTGGGCGCCTTCTTGACCTTTTCCAGAGCGGTCTGGAACGGCACGCCCACAGCCAGAAACGGCTTGGAAAGGTCGGGACCAGCCGGAGCCGCCATGGCCGGGGCCGCCACCATCACGCCAGCGCCCGCAACAGGCAAAGCCAGCGCCACGGCCACAGCAAAGCGCGAAAGGGAAAGCTTCATTGCAATCTATCTCCTCTTGGCATGGCAACCAGCGTGCCGCCCCAAACTCAACGTTGCGCTTGTTAAGGCAAATCCGCGTCAATGCAACTATAGCCTTAATGGCCTGTCGCGTGTGAACCACGATTGAACTACGACTTTGTGCGCATGGCCGCGGATTTGCGCAAGCATCGCGCCGGGCATGGGCCGTCCAGGTGCGTCCACTTGTGGAAAACGCATTCGATCCGGCCCACTAGGCGACGCAATCGCTGGCCATAGGCGACGCCATGGCCTAGAGACGTTCAATCCGGGCCAGTCCCACAACAATCGAAGAATGAAAACACGCGCGTGAGCGACGAAACCACCTTGTCCGCCAGCCCCATGGGCGAATTTACCCGCGTCGATATCGTCGACGAGATGAAGACCAGCTACCTCGATTACGCGATGAGCGTGATCGTGGCGCGCGCGCTGCCCGATGTGCGCGATGGTTTGAAGCCTGTGCATCGCCGCATCCTGTGGACCTGCCACGAGAACGGCTTTACCCATGCCAAGGCCTATCGCAAATCGGCGCGTATCGTCGGCGACGCGATGGGCAAGTATCACCCGCATGGCGACGCGGCGATCTATGACGCGCTGGCGCGTATGACGCAGGACTGGTCGATGCGCCTGCCGCTGATCGACGGTCAGGGCAACTTCGGCTCCATGGACCCCGATCCGCCGGCCTCGATGCGTTATACCGAAGCGCGTCTGGCCAAGGTGGCCGACAGCCTGCTGGCCGACATCGACAAGAACACCGTCGATTTCGTCGACAACTATGACGGGTCGGAGAGCGAGCCGCAGGCCCTGCCCGCGCGCTTCCCCAACCTGCTGGTCAATGGCGCGGGCGGCATCGCGGTCGGCATGGCCACCAACATTCCGCCGCACAACCTTGGCGAAGTGATCGACGGCGCGCTGGCCACCATCGACAATCCCGCGATCACCACCGACGAACTGATGAAGATCATTCCGGGGCCGGACTTTCCGACCGCCCCGCTGATCCTGGGTCAGGGCGGTGCGCGCAACGCCTATAACACCGGGCGCGGCAGCATCATCATGCGCTGCCGCCACGAGATCGAGACGGGCCGCAATGACCGCCGCTCGATTGTCCTGACCTCGATCCCCTATCAGGTGGGCAAATCGGGCCTTGTCGAAAAGATCGCGGAAGCGGCCAAGGACAAGCGCATCGAGGGCATTTCCGACATCCGCGACGAATCGAACCGCGAGGGCGTGCGCGTCGTCGTGGACCTCAAGCGCGATGCCACGCCCGAGGTGGTGCTCAACCAGATCTGGCGCAACACGCCCGCGCAGTCCTCCTTCCCGGCGAATATGCTGGCCATCCGTGGCGGGCGCCCGGAAGTGCTGGGGCTGAAGGACATCCTCACGTCCTTCATCGCCTTCCGCGAAGAAGTGATTACCCGCCGCACCAAGTTCGAGCTGAACAAGGCGCGCGACCGGGCGCATATCTTGCTGGGTCTGGTGATCGCGGTCACCAATCTGGACGAAGTGGTGCGCATCATCCGCGGCTCGCCCAATCCGGGCGCGGCGCGGGCGGCCCTGTCGGCGCGCGAATGGCCGATGGGCGAAATCGCCTCCTATATCCGCCTTGTCGAGGCCATCGAGGAAGGCAGCGACGAGCTTTCGGCGCCCACCTATCGCCTGTCCGAAACGCAGGTGAAGGCTATCCTGGACCTGCGCCTGCACCGCCTGACGGCGCTGGGCCGCGACGAGATCGGCGACGAACTCGAAGGTCTGGCCAAGGCGATTGCCGAATATCTCTCGATTCTTGGCGACCGGGCCAAGCTCTATGGCGTGATCCGTCAGGAACTGATCGAGGTGCGCGCCGCTTTTGCAACGCCGCGCGTATCGGAAATCACCGCCGCTGCCGATGGCATTGACGATGAAGACCTGATCGAGCGCGATGACATGGTCGTGACCGTGACGATGGACGGCTATATCAAGCGCACGCCGCTCAGCACCTTCCGCGCGCAGGCGCGTGGCGGCAAGGGCCGTGCAGGCATGGCCACCAAGGAAGAGGATGCCGTGGGGACGATGTTCGTCACCACCACCCATAATCCGGTGCTGTTCTTCTCGACCGCCGGCAAGGTCTATCGCCTCAAGGTCTATAAGCTGCCCGAAGGCGGCCCGGCTACGCGTGGGCGTCCGATCGTCAACATGCTGCCCGCGCTGGACAAAGACGAGACAATCGCCACCGTGCTGCCGCTGCCCGAGGATGAGGCGGATTGGGGCGCGCTTTCGGTGGTGTTTGCCACGGCCAAGGGCAATATCCGCCGCAACAGCATGGATGCCTTTGCCAATATTCCGTCGAACGGCAAATTCGCCATGCGCTTTGAAGAAGGCGATGATGATCGCCTGATCGGCGTGGCCTTGCTGTCGCAGGATGACGACGTTCTGCTGGCAAGTCGTCAGGGCAAGGCGATCCGCTTTGCCGCCGATGAAGTGCGCGAATTCACCAGCCGCACCTCAACCGGCGTGCGCGGCATGTTGCTCAAGGGCGATGATGAGGTGATCTCGCTCTCGATCCTGCACCGCGTGGGCACCAGCAGCGAGGAACGCGAGGATTATCTGAAATTCGCGCCGTGGAAGGGTGAGAAGGAAGGCGAGCCTTCGATCTCGGCCGAGCGCATGGCCGAATTGGCCGCGCGCGAAGAATTCATCCTCACGGTCTGCACCAATGGCTATGGCAAACTGTCCTCGGCCTATGAATATCGCCGGACCGGGCGCGGTGGGCAAGGCATCACCAATATCGACAACATCGCCCGCAATGGCGAAGTCGTGGCCAGCTTCCCCGCCGTTCAGGCCGATCAACTGATGCTGGTGACCGATCAGGCCAAGATGATCCGTCTGCCGCTTTCATCTCTGCGGGTAATCGGGCGCGGGTCGGCGGGCGTACGCCTGTTCAATGTGGCCGATAATGAGCATGTCGTTTCGGCGGTTCGCCTGGCCGAGAGCGAAGCCGAGGATGAAAGTGTCGAGGAAGCGGCGCCTGAAGGTCAGGCTGCCGAAGATCAGGCGGGCGAAGGGACGGCGGGCGAATGAGCCTGCCGCCTGTTGCCCATAAGGTGCTGACTGCGCCGCAGATGGCGCAGTTCCTTGCCGATGGCGTGTTCAAGGGCGCGCCGGTGGATCTGGCTGATGGCTATATCCACCTCTCGGCCGAGGCGCAGTTGGCAGAAACCATCGACAAGCATTTCACCGGTATGGGCGATCTGTTTATCGCCACGGTCGATCTGGCGGCGCTGGGCGATGCGGTGAAGTGGGAAGTCTCGCGCGGCGGGGCGCTGTTTCCCCATGTTTACGGGGATTTGCCGCTGTCGGCTGTGGTTGCGCATGGGGCGTTGGTGCGCGCGGGCGATGGTTCGGTGGTTTTGCCTGCGGCGTGAAGATGCGAGGGTCTAGACCCTCGCGCTCCCGTTACTGTCTGCGCTGTGCCATAGGTTCGACGTTATGTATCGGACGCGAAATTGAAAAGCCTGCGGCGCGGACGGCTCAGCCCTCTCCGCGCCGCAGGCTTTATTCATACCCCCAACACTACGCCAGAAGCCCACCCCCCATTAATGGGATTGCAAAGGGACGAGTCCCTTTGCCCGCCGGAGGCCCCCCTTCCACCCAACCTTGCCCCCCTCCCCCACAATAGCTAAAGCCCCACCCCATGACATATGACGTACACATCATCGGCGGCGGCTTGGCGGGAACCGAGGCGGCCTGGCAATTGGGCAAGCGCGGTTTCAAGGTTCGCCTTTCGGAAATGCGTGGCACCGGAGAGCGCAGCCCGGCCCATCAGGGCGATGGGCTGGCCGAACTGGTCTGCTCGAACTCGTTGCGCAGCGATGATGACACCGCCAACGCCGTGGGCCTGCTGCATTACGAGATGCGCGCGCTCGACAGCCTCATCATGCGCGCGGCGGACAAGGCGCGGGTTCCGGCCGGGTCCGCTCTGGCGGTGGACCGCGATGTGTTCAGCGACACGATCGAGGCCGAACTGACCGCGCTGCCCAATCTGACGCTGACGCGCGAGCGGATTGATACGCTGCCCGATGCGGGCCTGACGATTGTGGCGACTGGGCCTTTGACCGCCGCGTCGCTGGCCGAAAAGATCGGCGCGGCAACGGGCGCGGACAGCCTCGCCTTTTTCGACGCCATCGCCCCCATCGTCTATGCCGAGACGATCAACATGGACATCGCCTGGCGCGCTGCGCGCTGGGACAAGGGCGCCGAGGCCTCCATCGCGCTGGGCTCTGACGGCAAGGATTACATCAATTGCCCGATGAACAAGGCCGAATATCTGGCCTTTCGCGAGGAATTGCTCAGCGGCGAAAAGACCGTGTTCAAGGAATGGGAGGCCAACACCCCCTATTTCGACGGCTGCATGCCCATCGAGGTCATGGCCGAACGCGGCGAGGACACTTTGCGTTTCGGCCCGATGAAGCCGGTGGGTCTGGACGATCCGCGCAGCGTTTCAGAAAAGTTTCCCAAGGGCCGCTGGCCCTATGCCGTGGTGCAGTTGCGGCAGGATAACAAGCTGGGCACGCTGTTCAACATGGTCGGCTTTCAGACCAAGCTGAAATATGCCGAACAGACCCGCGTGTTCCGCATGATTCCGGGGCTGGAAAATGCCGAATTCGCGCGGCTTGGCGGCCTGCACCGCAACACTTTCCTCAATTCGCCCACTTTGCTGGACCGCCAACTCAGACTGAAATCCTCGCCCCACATTCGATTTGCCGGACAGATCACCGGCTGCGAAGGCTATGTCGAAAGCGCAAGCGTCGGCATGTTGGCGGGCATCATGACCGCCTGCGAACTGGCGGGCCGCGATTGGGCCGAGCCGCCGCGCACCACGGCGCTGGGCGCCCTGCTGGCCCATATTACGGGCGACGCAGAGGCGGACACTTATCAGCCGATGAACATCAATTTCGGCCTTTTCCCGCCCATCGTCACGGAAAAGAAGATCAAAAAGCCCGCCCGCAAGCTGGTCTATACCGAACGTGCGAAGGCCGATCTGGCGCCTTGGCTGGCGGGGATCGCTTAATCCGGGTCATCATCGTCTGTGGCGGGGCGGCCCTTGGGCGCAGCCTTGCCACAGGCGCAATCAGCCTTGGCCTTGTCGCGCTCGGCCTTTTTCGCATCCTGCGCGGCGTAATAGGCGTTCAGTTCCGCGCGGCTGAGGATACCATCGCCATTGCGATCGATCTCCTTGAAACGATTGGACGTCTTGACCGCCCATTCCTCAAAGCTGAGCAGATTGTCGTGGTTGACGTCCAGCTTTTGGAATGCCTTCACGCGGGTTGAAAGCATCTCGTTGCGATTGATCGAGCCGTCGCGGTTGCGGTCATAGCGGTTGAAGCGCCTGTCCTCCTTGGACATCACCTTCTTGGCCGCATTGGGCAAGGCCGGGCCGCGCCCATGCGGATCGGCATCGGGCAGCTCGATAGCTCCCTCGCCCGGCGGGCCGGAAACGACCGGCAGAGGGGCGGCGCGTTCCAGACTGGCCCGCCCCTGCCACCAGAAGAACCCCGCGCTCACCAGAACCAGCGCCGAGATCGCCCCGATTACCAACCGCCCCATTCAACCCCTCCCAATCTATAGGGAAAGTACCTTAGATCCCCAGCATTCCAAGCCGCAAAAGTGTAAAAAGCGAAATGTTTTCCACGCCCTGACGCCCCTTGGTCCGCGCGGCCAGCCCATGCAGAACTACCAGCGGGCGCATCTTGCGCGGCAAACGAACCGCGCGCCAGCCATGGGCCTTGATCAGATCGGCCACTGCGGCCTGCTCCTGCGCATCACCCAGATGAGCCGCCAGATCGCCCAGCGCCCAGCCCCGGGCCATGCTATCCGCCCCCTCGCCCAACGCAGCGCAGGCAGCCACCCGCCCGTCGATCCACGTCTCGAACGCCTCGACCGGCAAAGGCGCCTCGCCCAGCAGGGCCTCCCAGCCATCGACCAGCCCCATCAGCGCGCCATGTCCACCATCCCAGCAGGACAGAGCCGCCAGCAAAGGCTCGCCCCGCGGCCATTTGTCCGCCGAGTCGCGCAGCCGATCGCGCCACCATGCCAGCCTCATCTGGGCCAGAATCGGTTCACGCGCCCCGCGCACCACCCCCGCCAGACGCACATCCAGCGCCAGCATCGTCAGCCACCGCTCACGCGTGGCCACCGGCGCATAAGCCACCGCAAGGCGCCAGGGCGCGGGCAAACTATCGAGAAGATCCTGAGACATTGGCGGGCCTTTAGCCCAAGGCGGGCGCGATTACAGCCCCAGATCGGCCAATTCCTGCGTATCGGGCCAGAGCATGTCGACCATCGCGTCCAGTTCGGTAAAATCGACATGGCGCTGCATCGGGTCGTAACGGTTCAACACCATCGGCTTGGCCTGCGGGCGCAGCAGGCGACGGCGCAGAGCCTTTTGCAGCAAGGTCAGGCGCTGAACCGCCTCGACCATCGCCACTTCGGGCGTCTTGCCGCGAATGTCCGCCCATCGCGCCTCAACCTGGCCCACGCGCTCCATCACCAAGGCGCTGTAATCCCGATGCGGGCCGCGATGCATGGGCAGCGCCAGCTTGATCGCCGCCGAATCATGGGCAGGCAGCAACAGACCATTACGCCGGAAATCGTCGAACCCCACCCGGTCGCGCCCGATCGTATCGAACATCGGCCCGAAGCAGCGCTGAGAAAGCAATTGTTTGGGCAGAATGTGGTGGCGCTGCAGTCCGGGGTCGTAATCGGGGCTGTCCGATTGATTAACAGCGCGGAAGGGCAAAGACGGACGAGCCCGATGACGAATATGGCTCAGCGCCGCCCTTGCCGAGGGTATGGGGCCAAGCCCCGCGACTGGCGACACTGTGGCGACGATTTTCGTCAGCGTGCTAGACATACCCGAAGAATTTTTCCATTTTCCTCGGGAGTGACCCCGAGAATTTCTCCATCCGGCCCTTCAACTTCAACGGGCTCCTTCACCGTCCAGCCGTCCACCAAACTGTGGATAAGTCTTACGGCAACCTTGCCAGCCAAGCCGGGCTGTTTGGCAAGGAGTGGCTCGATTCGCAGTTCGAGTCCAGCAAAAAAACTTAACCCCTCACTAACCACGTTGCCCGCCCCATCGCGCGCCAAAGCCGTCAGGCCCAATGCGGGAAAGGCACCGCCCTTGAGCCAGCCCGGAACGATCCGCCGGAAATGCTCAGCGCTCATGATTGTGCGGGCCGGGCCCCATGCCACCCCCATCGCCCCCGGCAGATCGAGCAGGCCCAGCACCACCCCGGCCATCACCCGGACCACGGGCAATTGGCTGCCCCCGCCGGAAAGATGCTCGCCCGGGGCAAGGCGCAGCCATGCCGAATGATCCAGATCGGTGTCCGCCGCCACACCATAGCGCGTCGCCACCTTGGGCGCGGCCCCGGCCCCGGACAGGCCGGACAGATCGAAAGTCAGCCCGCTGGACAGCAATTCGAGCCAGTCATCATCGTCCTTTGGCCGGTGCGAGACCGTAAAAACCCGTGCAGCATCAGCAGCTTGCTCCAAAAGATCAAGCACCGCCTGCGCCTTGGGCGTACGCCCTTGCGGAAACTGGACATAAAAAGCGGAGGATTTGGGGGACGGAACTGTCATCAATTCAACCGCGCTATGGCCTCCAAAAAAATGGCGTCACAAAGGACGTATGGCATTTTTCGTTTCATGACGTCGAGTCCCGGGCATTATAACCAAAATGGAACAACGTCGGGGCAACATTCGTATCATCTTATGTATGCTCCATGTTTAACAAATCCCCTACCCTTTCTGTCGGGCGAAAGATGGTCTAGTCCCCTCCATTATGCATGCAGATTTGACACAATGGATCCGCCCCGAATCTTCTCTGTCGGGCAAGGCCTGGCGCTGGCGCGGGGGCAATATGGACATGGCGCAGACCGCCTCGGGCGGGCTCAGCGATGACATCATCACCCAACTGCTTCTCGCCCGCGGCGTTGCGCGTGAGGATCTGCCCCGTCACCGCGCGCCCACACTTCGCGCCTTTCTACCCGATCCGTCCGAATTCCGCGATATGGAACTGGCCGCCCGGCGCATGGCCGACGCCATCGAACGGCGTGAGGCGATCACCATATACGGCGATTATGACGTGGATGGGGCAACCAGCGCGGCTTTGCTGATCCGGCTGATCCGGATGCTGGGCCATGACGCGCGCCATTACATCCCCGACCGCCTGCTCGAAGGCTATGGCCCCACCGGCGAGGCGCTGGTGCGGCTGGGGGCCGAGGGTGCGCAACTGATCGTGACGGTCGATTGCGGGGCCATGGCGCATGAGGCGCTGGCCATGGCGGCGCAGGCGGGCGTGGAGGTGATCGTGGTCGATCACCACAAATGCAGCGCCGAATTGCCGCAGGCGCTGGCACTGGTAAACCCCAACCGGTTGGATGAAAGCGACATTGGCGCGGCGCATGGCCATCTGGCGGCGGTCGGCGTGGCCTTTTTGCTGGGCGTGGCGCTGGTGCGGGTGCTGCGCGGGCGGGGATGGTTTGCCGGGCGGGCGGAGCCGGATCTGTTCGCCCTGCTCGATCTCGTCGCGCTGGGCACGGTGGCCGATGTGGCCGCGCTGCATGGGCTGAACCGGGCGCTGGTGGCGCAGGGGTTGAAGGTGATGGCGCGGCGCGAGAATATCGGCATGGCCGCGCTGATCGATGCAAGCCGGTTGAACCGCGCGCCTACGGCCACGGATCTCGGCTTTGCTCTGGGGCCGCGCGTGAATGCGGGCGGCCGCGTGGGCGAGGCCACGCTGGGCGTGCGCCTGCTGACCACGCAGGACGCCGAGGAGGCGCGCGAGATCGCCGCCCAGCTCTCGCGGTTGAACGAAGAGCGCCGCGCCATTGAAATGGCCGTGCAGGAGGCCGCTGAGGCGCAGGTGGAGCGGCAGGGCAACCGCAGCGTGGTCGTGGTCTCGGGCAAGGGATGGCATCCCGGCGTGATCGGCATCGTGGCGGGCCGGATCAAGGAAAAGACCGGCAAGCCCACGCTGGTGATCGCCATGGATGATGATGGCCCCAATGGCGGATATGGCAAGGGATCGGGCCGCTCGATTTCGGGCGTCGATCTGGGCGCGGCGATCATTGGTGCGCGTGAACTGGGCTATCTGGTGGCGGGCGGCGGCCATGCGATGGCGGCGGGCCTGACCGTGGCGCAGGACCGGCTGGACGATTTTGCGCAGTGGCTGGACGACCGTCTGGCGGGCGATGTCGGGCGGGCGCAGGGGGCGCAATCGCTGCTGCTCGATCTGGCCGTGGCGCCGCGCGGACTGCAGCCCGAACTGGTCGAACTGCTGGAGAGCGCGGGTCCCTATGGCATGGGATGGCCGGGGCCGCGCGTGGCGGTGGGGCCGGTGCGCGTGGTCAAGGCCGATGTGGTGGGTGCGGACCACCTGCGCATGATCGTGCGGGGCGAAGATGGCGCCAGTTTCAAGGCGATGGCCTTTCGCGCGGCCCAGACCGAAATGGGCCAGACGCTGATCCATGGCGATCATGGGCGCAAGCTGTGGCTGGCCGGGCGGGCACGAATCGACGATTGGGGGCCGCGTCGGGCCGCCGAATTGCATGTCGATGATGCGGCATGGGCCGGTTAACAATCAAAGCGCTGATATTTCAAGATTTATGATAATTTTTGCGTTTTTTCCGATAGTAACGCGTTTTGTGACTTGACCAACCGGCCCCCTCTCCATAAATGCGCGGCCTCACCAAGGCGCAAGCCGAGGTTGGCCCCTTCGTCTAGCGGTTAGGACGCGGCCCTTTCACGGCTGAAACACGAGTTCGATTCTCGTAGGGGTCACCACTAAATAGCCCGCCTTGGTTGCAAGGTTGGCCCCTTCGTCTAGCGGTTAGGACGCGGCCCTTTCACGGCTGAAACACGAGTTCGATTCTCGTAGGGGTCACCATTTACATAGCCTGCCTTGGCTTCAAGGATGGCCCCTTCGTCTAGCGGTTAGGACGCGGCCCTTTCACGGCTGAAACACGAGTTCGATTCTCGTAGGGGTCACCACTTGTAAATCAGAGCCATCGGCCCCTTCGTCTAGCGGTCAGGACGCGGCCCTCTCACGGCTGAAACACGAGTTCGATTCTCGTAGGGGTCACCATTCTCTCCATCCATGCAGCACCTGCGCAGCCCGCGCCAAGGCACCCTTGCGAGGTCAGGCCGGGCGCATCCTGCGATGATGGGAAGAGCATAAAGCTCTCCCCATAGCTATCGGTCACAGCCGGAAACGCACCCCGCCCGTTACGCTTTCGCGCTTGCCCGCAACGCCCAGCTCGCCCGTGGCGTTAAGGAAAAAGCTGGCGCCCGGCGTCAGCCTGTATTCGACGCCCGCCGCCATGGTGACATCCAGCCGGTTGCGACCCACGCCCAGCGCCGTCAGACCGGGCGTATAGCCCGCCAGCCCCGCCGTGGTATCGGCCTGGCCGCCCTCGGCCCGATAGCGCGCGCCCAGTGTCAGGAAGCGCCGCCAAGGCCCGGCCGCATCGGGCGCGGTTTCGAAACTCAGCCCCGCATCGACAAAGCCCTGCACCATCCTCGCCGCGTTTACAGACAGGGCAAAGGGATGAGGGCTGACCTCATCAATCGCGCCGCGCTTGGTAATGACCCATGTCGTGCCGATCTGCGGGCGAACGACCCATCCCCCGCCCAGAGGCACCGCATGGCTGATCGAGGCGTCGAAAGACCAGCTTGGCAGCAAATAGCTGCTCATGATCGTCCCGGCGCCGGGCACATAACGGCGGGTCTTGGCCAAGGCCCTGTCGTAATTGGCCGAAAGGGTGAGCCGGGTGATTTCGCCAAAGCGCGCCGCCACACCGCCGATCACCCCGCGCGCCTTGGTTGAAGCGCCCAGCATCGCGACCGACTGATCCTGATCCATCCAGCCCATATAGACCGAAGCGGCATAATTGCCCCCGGCAACGCCCAGTCCGCCCAGCACGCCAAAGCCATTGGTCGTGGCCGAGCTCACGCCTTGCGCCTGATTGCCGGAGAACTGGCGCAGGCTGCCCAGCATCTGGCCAAAGCCGAAGAGATGCGGCGTCCCGTTCACCTCGCCCTCACCCATGGAGCGCGAGGCCGCCGCCTGCGACAGGGCGGTTTCTGCGCCGATCTGCATGGCGTCGGCATAAGGTTCGGGCGTCAATTGCGCAAAGGCCGAGGCGATCGGCGCGGCATTGCCGTCCTGAAGCGCCGAAAGCGCCGGGAACAAGGCCGCCGGAGCGCTGTTCGCAGCCATGGCATTGTTGACATAGGCAATCGCATTGCGGACCTGCGGCGTATAATTGACCGGATTGGCAAATTGCACCAACAGCCCCATATCGCCATTGGCCAGTTTGCGAACCGCCCCGGTGATGCCCGTCACCGTGTCATAGGTTCCTGTAACACCCCCGCTCGCGCTGATCAGGTTGAGCGTTGTGCCCACCTTTACCGGGGCAGAGGCGGCGATCTGCAAAGTGCTGCCCGGCAGGATCGTCAGCCTGCCGTTGACGATCAGCTTGTCCGAAACCGTGGGCGTAATTTCGAACAGCGAAGTCGATCCCCCGTTCAGCGTCACATTGCCGTTCACTGTCATGGTGCCGGGCGAAGCGCCGGGGCTCAGCGTGCCGTTGACCACGACATTGCCGTTGACCGCGCCCGCCGAACCGAAAGTGGCGTTGCCCCCCACAGTAAAGCTGTCCGCATTCATCACCGATCCGGCCAGCCCCACCAGCCGCCCGCCCGTCATCATCACGCTGCCAAAGCTGCCGATGCCCGAGACCGTGGCAAAGCCGCCCGTCTGGGTCATCGAGGCAATGTTGCTCACCGAGGCGAAGGCGACGGGGGCCGCCTGCGAACCGCCATTGACCGAGAGCGTGTTGATGCCCGCGCCGCCATTGATGCTGCCGGAAAACGCGCCGTTCATGGCGATGGCGTCATTGCCCGCCCCGGTGGCCAGGCTGCCCCGGATCATGCCGGTGTTGACGACCGACATGTCCCCGCCATTAAGAATGATGTCGCCCGTGATCGTGCCGCTGTTGGCAAGGCTGAACCGCTGTTGGTCCAAAAGCGAAATCAGCATGGCATTGTTGGTGATCACCTGAATGAAGGCGTTTGTTACAGGGTCGAACCCGTTGCTGTATCGCACATAGCCGTTGATCGTGCCCGAATTGTTGATCGCAAGGGTGGAGCCCGCCGCGCCGGTCATCGAAAGGTCGATCCCGCCAATGATTGTGCCGCTGTTGGCGATGATGCTGTTGCCCACGGTCGTGCCGCGCAAAAACACGGACGAGGCGCCGCCGGAATTGAGAATGGTGCCGCTGTTGCTGAATGAAAAACCGTTGTTCGTAAACAGGGTGAGGTTGCTCTCCGCCCGATAGACCGTGCCGATAGTGGCCGAATTGTCGAAGGCGGAGGTCAGCAGGAACAGGCGGCCCACATCGGCCCGATTGGAGAAGCTGCCGAGAAATCCGTCCAGAGCGCGCGGAAAAGTGGGCGCGGAAAAGTTGAACGAGGAAACCATGCCGGTCGTGGCCAACTGATTGATGATCGCGCCGTCGCCGCCGACATAGATAGTGTCCGTATAGCCCGACGGCCCGGTGATCGTGACCTGCGAGGAAGCGCCTGAGGCCAGTGTGAATTCGTTGGTGAAGCCGGGAAGCAGCGCGCCGCCCAGCGACACCGTGGCCGTCCCGCTGCGCTGATGGCCGATCCAGTTGACGCCTGCCCCGCCGTTGATCGTGCCCGTCACGCCGAAACCCGATCCGGTCTCCACCAGATAGTCATCGGCGTTGCCAAAGTTCAGATTGCCGTTGATCGTGCCGCCCTTGGCAACATAAAATCCGGGCATGTTGTAAAAGCTGGACGCCCAATAGTTCAGATTGACGTTGCCGTTGATCGTGCCCGAATTGATGATCGTGCCCCCTGCGGTGCGGATCGCATCGCCGAAGCCGGTGATCGTACCGCCCGCCAGATTGGTCAGCGTGTAATATGGGCTGTAACTGCTGTCGTTGGTGATGGCCGCGCTTGCGGTGCTGGTCAACGTGCCGCTGTTGGTGATGGAGGCGGTGGTGTTGACGGTATTGGTGCCGATGACGACCGCCGAATTGCCTGCGGTGATGGTCCCGTTGTTCGTAAGTGTGGAGGCGCGCACCCCATAGCCGACATTCGAGGTGATCGTGCCGTTATTGGTCACGCCGCCGCCCGTATACACCGCCGCTATTATGGTGGCGCTGTTGTTGAGATCGGTGAAACTTATCTTGCCATTATTGATGACATTGCTCGATTGCAGGAAAACAGACCCATATCCGGGCCAGTACGGACTGTTTTGCAGCGTCATCGAGAGCGCGCCATTATTCGTTATGGTCAGCGCCGTCGGAAGGGTGGTCATGCCGGGCTGCATGACGGCGGCCTCCTGTATCGCCACCGCGTTGGTGGCGGCAATCGTGCCGTTGAGCACCACATTGCCCTGCCCCGCCAGATTGACCGTGGAGCCGAAGGCGCCGTTCGTGTTCAGCGTCAGCGCCGCGCCGCCCGCGACCTGATAGCCAAGGCTGGTGAAACCGCTTCGCATGGCCAGCGTCGCGCTTTCATTGCCGGTCACGTCATAGCGCAGCACCGAATTGGACGCGCTGACCGTGCCGTTGATCCCGGCATAGCCACTGGTGCCGCTGCCCGAAATGGTGGTGATCAACGCGTCTCCCGAACCCAGCGTGAGGTTGCCGTAGAGCATGCCGCCCATCTTGGCCCAATATTTGTTGTAGGAGCCGTAATAGGACGGCGCAGGCGAGAGAAGATTGACATTGCCGTTGATCGTGCCCGCATTGGCCACCGACACCAGAGCGGAGGTGGAAAGACTGGATATCGCGGCGGTGGAGCCCATGATCAGGCCGCCCTCACGATTGTCGATGAACGAATTCATATCGAGCAGCACACCGGTCGCGCCGCTGATCGTCCCGGTGTTGACCAGCGAAGAGGCAAAGAGACTGGCCCCGACCGTGGAGCCGGTGATGGCGCCGCTGTTGGTGTTGTTGGTATTGGGGGTGCCGTTGGTTTCGGTCAGCACCAGCCCCGTTCCGCCCAGCGAGAGGATCGCGCCGGTGTTGCTCAGGCTCTTGCCGTTCTGGTCATAGACGCCGGTGCCGTTGGCTATGATCGTGCCATCGTTGACGAAAGAGGCCAGGCTGGAGCCCTGCGCGCCGATCTGGATCGTGCCGAACAGCGTTGTCTTGTTCACCAGCGAACCCGCGCCATTGATGCCCAGACCATTATAGGCGGTAAAGCCCTGCCCCAGGGTGACCGTTGCGCCCGAAGCCACATTGGCATTCATCACGAAAAAATTCGTGGGCAGCGTCAGAGCATTCGACAGTTCGGCATTTTTCAGGAAATTAATCTGCAGCAAATTCGTGCCGCCGCCGCCGTCCAGCGTGCCGTTGATCCCGGTCACCAATGCGCCATTCACGTAATTGGCGACTACCGTATCGTCCGCGGGGCCCAATAGGACATTGCCGTTGATCGTGCCGGCCGAGGAGTCCAGCATCGCGCCGTCCATGCCCAATGTGGTCACGATATTGCCGTTGATCGTGCCGGTGTTCAACAGCGTCAATTTGCCCGAGACCGAGATCGCATCGGCACCGGGCAAAGCATTGATGGTGCCCAGGAAATAATTGTTGATCGACACATTGGAGCCGATGATGCCCATTCCGCCGCCGGTATTGGTGATGAGCCCCAGGTTGTTCAACGCCAGGGAGGAGCCGTTGGCAATGGTGGCCGCGCCCTTGCTGGCGATGGTTGCGCCGGCATCGTTTTCGATGGTCAGATAGTTGCCGGAGTAAATCGCGCCGCCCGCGCCGTCATTGGCGATCACGTGCGAATTGATGATCGTGTTGCTCAAAGAGGCGGACTGCGCAGAGGCGATGCTGATCGTGGCGGCGTTGCTGGCGGAATGGATGATGGAATTATTGGAGATCAGATAATTGCTGTCGACGTTGCCCTGGCTGATCGCGGAGAGGCTGCCGCCTTCGATTGTGCCGCTGTTATGGATCTGGCCGAAACGGGCCGCAATGGCGCCGATCGTCCCGGTGCCGGTGTTGATGATTGAATCCAGCCTCGCATAATTGCCGCTGGTGGAAATGGCCACGCCGCTCGTGCCGCTGATCGTCCCTTCGTTGTAAACCATTACTCTGGTGGGGGAATAGATCGAATAGGGTCCGGGGCTCTGCGTCAGGGCAATGCCGGTGGTGCCCGAAACGATGCCTGTCGGGGCGACGCTGATCGAGGCATAGGTGCCGCTGAAATCGTAGGTGCTGACCAAGGTCGTGCCCGAGCTCACGGTGATGCCCGGCGCGCCATAGGCGGTCACGATGCCGTTCACGGTAATGACGGCATTGCGTGAATAGTACCCATTGGGCGACGGGATCGCCACGGTAATGGCCGAGGCGCCCGTATTCGTCACCGTGGCATCGCTGACCACGGTCAGCGGGGCATAGTAGGCGGTGAGGGTTACGCCATTGGTGGTGGTGCCGGTGCAGGTGATATCCGTGAGCTGCGGGTTCGGACTGGGCGAACATTCCGCCCACGCCCGAACCGGGGCGCCCACGGCCAGAGCGGCAAGGCTGATACGCGCGACGAAAAGCGCCGCTCGATACGAGCGACGGCCATTACTGTTCTGGATCACCAGTTGCCCCTGTCTTTGCTGTGCGGGACTATGGTATTATGCGTATAGAATAGAGTCATTACAAATTGTTCAAAAATTAATATTTTTTATAAACCGCAAACATCCAGCCTACGCGCCCGCCGCCTGCCTGACCATTGCCGGAGATTTGATGGCCATCTTCTTTCCTGATGCCACGGCCGCCTTTGCCCGAGGCGATGACCGGCCTTCACCCGCGCCGAGCCTGCGCAACAGGGCGAAATGCCGGGGCAGCGCCGCCTTGCGAACAATGAGGCGTCAGGCGCAGAGAGCCGCGCCCATGGACACCGCCATCCCATCCCGCCCCTGTGCCGAGAGAATTTGCCACCGGCTTGATGTTTCGCGCTATTCTTGCGCTCAATGCTTGGCGGTTTCATAAAACTGTCATACGCCTTCCCCATGCGCTGATGGCGAGCGTCTGGCCTGATGCAGGCGCCAAGGAATGGACGATCCGAGCAATGCGCGACAGCAAGCTACCCTGGCCTGCCATCATCCTCGAATTCCTGACGTTTTTGCTGCTCTATCTGGATGGAGCAGGCTTGCTGATGGTGGCTCTGACCGGGGCGTTCTGGACCTTTTCGCTGCTGGCTGTGTGGTGGTGGTGCAGCGATCAGGCCGAACCCGACGCCCCGCGCGAAATCGAGGGCAATGCCCGCCAGCAACAGCTTGAACAGGGCCATATGGTGCGGCGCGCGCTGATTTCGGCGCTTGAGGGCACGGGCGCGCCGATGATGCTGGTGGACCGGGTGCGAATCATCGACGCCAATGCGGCTGCCCGTTCGGCTCTGGGCGAACATATTCTGGGGCAGGACCCGCGCATTGCGCTGCGCCATCCCGATGCGATCCGCCTTCTGGACAGCGCCGATGATGAAACCGCCACCGCCAGCATCCGAGGCCTGACCCGCAGCGGCAGCCTGTGGCAATTGACGCGCCGCCCGGTCTATCCCGGCCTGTGGGTGATCGAGGCGCGCGACCGCACCGCCGAGGCCGATATCAGCCGCGCCCACACCGATTTCGTCGCCAATGCCAGCCATGAATTGCGCACCCCCCTCTCTTCGGTCATCGGCTATGTCGAAACGATCAGCGAGAGCGTAGGCAAGATGGATGGCGCGGTGATGCAGCGCTTTCTGGGCACGGTATTGCGTGAGGCGCGGCGGATGCAGGCGCTGCTCAATGATCTCATGTCCCTGTCGCAGCTTGAGGCGGAAAAGCATGACGCGCCCACCTCGCAGATCGACCTTGCGCCGCTGGCCGCACGGGTGGTGGGCGAATTTGCGCCGCCGCCGGGCAATCCAGCCCGCGTCGAATTCGTCAAGCCCGATGAGCCGTTCGAGGTCGCCGGCGATGTGAAGCAGATCGAGCAGGTCCTGCGCAATCTGATCGACAATGCGTTGAAATATGGCGACGCGGATCAACCGGTGACGGTCGCGCTGACCCATGCGCCGCGCGGCATGGCCGAATTTCTGGTCACAGACCGGGGCGCGGGCATCTCGGCCGACCATCTGCCACATCTGACCCGGCGCTTTTATCGCACCGATCCGGGCCGCAGCCGGGCGGCGGGCGGCACCGGGCTTGGTCTTGCGATTGTCAAACATGTGGTCGAACGCCATCGCGGCAAGCTGGACATTACCAGCAAGGTGGGCGTGGGCACCAAGGTTTCCGTGCGCCTGCCGTTGATCCCGGCCAAAGAACAAAAAGTCACAAGTTCGTCATAGTCCTGTCATGAAAGCGATGCATGGCGCTTTCAAGGCTGGTTGGAACGGACATGGATGTTGCCTTTTGTGACATGTATGTGACGATCATTCCATCACAGCTTGAACAGGGAATTGCGTCCAGTGGCAGAACATACGGTCAAAGCCTTTGACGAGGAAATCACCACGCTGCGTGGGCTGATCGCCGAAATGGGCGGTCTGGCCGAACTGGCGATTGGCGAAGCCGTCGAAGCGCTGACGAAGCGCTCGCAGGAACTGGCCGCGCAGGTGATCGAGCGCGACAAGAAGATCGACCGGCTTGAGGCCGAGGTCGACCGGCTTGCGGTCAAGATCATCGCCCTGCGCGCGCCCATGGCCGACGACCTGCGCGAAGTGCTGGCCGCCCTGAAGATCGCGGGCATTCTCGAACGCATCGGCGATTATGCCAAGAACATCGCCAAACGCGTGTCGCGGATCGAGGGGCGGCTGAATTCCGAACCTCAGACGCTGATCCCCGCGATGGCCGAAATCGCGGGCGAGATGGTGCATGACGTGCTGACCGCCTTTGCCGCGCGCGATCCCGCGCTGGCGGTGGACGTGATCGAGCGCGATGCGCGGGTCGATGCCTTTTATGACAGCATTTTCCGCAACATGGTCTCGTTCATGATGGAGAATCCCTCCACCATCACCTCGGCCGCGCATCTGCTGTTCATCGCGCGCAACATTGAGCGGATTGGCGACCACGCCACCAATATTGCCGAACAGGTCTATTACGCGGCCACCGCCGAATATGTGGTCGACCGGCTGGAACGGCCGGAAAACTGAACGTTAACAGGGGGCACCCATGAAACAACCCCGGCTCTTGCTGGTAGAAGATGACCCGGCGCTGGCGGAACTGCTGGAATTCCGTTTTCAGGCCGAGGGCTATACGGTCCTGTCCACGCCCGATGGCGACGAGGCGCTGTTGCTGGCCGCCGAGGAGGCGCCCGATCTGGTCCTGCTCGACTGGATGATCGAGGGCACCAGCGGGATCGAGGTCTGCCGCCGCCTGCGCCGTGACAAGGCCACCGCCCATGTGCCCATCATCATGCTGACCGCGCGCGGGGCCGAGGACGATATGATCCGCGGCCTTGAAACCGGGGCCGATGATTACATCACCAAGCCCTTCAGCCCCCGCGAACTGATCGCGCGTGTTTCGGCCATCATGCGCCGCATCCGCCCGGCGCTGGCGGGTGAACAGATCACCGTGGGCGACCTGACGCTGGACGCCACCGCGCATAAGGTGACGCGCAAGGGCACGATTCTCGCGCTGGGGCCGACCGAGTTCCGCCTGCTCAAATTCTTCATGGAGCATCCCGGCCGTGTCTTCTCGCGCGGGCAATTGCTCGACGCGGTGTGGGGCACGGACAGCGATATTGAATTGCGGACCGTGGACGTCCACATCCGCCGCCTGCGCAAGGGCATCGAATTGGAAGGCGCGGTGGACCCGGTCCGCACTGTGCGTTCGGCAGGCTACGCTCTCGAAGCGGTCTGAACCCCGCCAAACCCTGAACAAAAAAGGGCGGCTCCAAAAGGGCCGCCCTTTTTTATATCATGCGCCCGGCATCGGCGGCACCGGCAGATCCGGCGCATCGCTGTCGTCCTCATGCACCTCAACCAGACCACGGCCGACATGGCTGCGGCTGCGGCTGTAGAAGTAATAGACGAAGAGCCCGACCACGCCCCAGCCAAGGAACAGGCTGATCGTGGCCTTCGACAGGCTGATGAAGAGATAGATGCAGCCCGCGATCGAGATGGGCGCCACGATGTTGACGCCCGGCGTGCGGAACGGACGATGACGATTGGGATCGGTCCGGCGCAGCACCATCACCGCCACCGACACCGCGCCAAAGGCGAACAGGGTGCCCGAATTCGACACGTCGGCCAGCAGGCCCACCGGGAAGAAAGCGGCAAACAGCGCCACGAACACGCCCGTCAGCACGGTGATGACATGGGGCGTATGGAACTTGGGATGAACCTTGGAGAAGAATTCGGGCAGCAACCCGTCACGGCTCATCACGAAGAAGATGCGGGTCTGGCCGAACATCATCATCAGGATCACCGAGGGCAGCGCCAGAATGGCCGCTGCGCCCACCAGCCAGCCGACGAAGGGATGGCCCACCTGGCGCAGCGTCCAGGCCAGGGCTTCCTTGGAGCACACCACGGCGTTTTCATTGAGCGCCTTGCAGGCGTCCGACAGCGCGGCCGTACCGGGCGAGAGCACTTCGCCATGCGCGCCGAAAACGGGCTGTGCGCCCACGGTGCCGATCACGCCTGCGGCCACCAACATGTAGAAGATGGTGCAGATGGCAAGGCTGCCGATCAGGCCGATCGGCATGTTGCGCTGGGGGTTCTTGGTTTCCTCGGCCGCGGTCGAAACCGCGTCAAAGCCGACATAGGCAAAGAAGATCGAGGCGGCGGCCCCCGAAATACCGGTAAAGCCAAGCGGAGCAAAAGGCTTGAAATTGCCCGATTTGATAACCGGCAGCGTCAGCGCGATAAACATGGAAAGGGCAACGATCTTGATCGCCACCAGCGCGGCATTCACCGTCGCGCTCTCCTTGGTGCCCAGCACCAGCAGCCCGGTGATGATCGCCGCGATCAGCATCGCGGGAAGATTGATGATGCCCCCATCGAATGGTCCCCGCACCAGTTCGAGGGGAACCGTAATATGGAAGGTATTTTGCACAAAGCCGATCATATAGCCCGACCAGCCGACCGACACGGCACCCGCCGCAATGGCATATTCCAGAATGAGCGCCCAGCCCACCATCCATGCCACCAACTCGCCCATCACCGCATAGGAATAGGTGTAGGCAGAGCCCGACACCGGCACCATGCTGGACATTTCGGCATAGCACAGAGCGGCCACGGCGCAGACAAAACCGGCGATAATGAAGCTGAGCATCATGCCCGGCCCCGCCTTTTGCGCGGCCTCGGCCGTCAGAACGAAAATACCCGTCCCGATCACCGCGCCCACGCCCAGCATGGTCAATTGAAAGGCGCCCAGAGAGCGATGAAGTGATTTTTTCTCAGCCGTGGCCAATATGGCATCCAACGGCTTGACGCGACCGAACATGCAGTTCCCCTGAACGCAATAAGCAATGGGCAAGAAAATTAACGGATCGCGCAACATTCGCAAGGGCGGATTATGCGTAGTCCACCGGTGGATTATCCATCTTGCCTTGTCGCGGCGCCAGAGTCACGCATTGATGGCGCGTACCGATGGCGCTTTACCCCATGCCCCGCGCCGGGCTAGAAGCGCCCTTATGTCTACGACCTTTCAGATCGATACGGCCACCAGCCGCGCCAACCCCACCCCCACGCCGATGCGCCGGCTGACCATTCCGGCCATCCGACAGCGCAAGAAGGACGGCGTGACCGCAGAGCCTGTGGTGATGCTGACCGCCTATACCGCGCGTCAGGCGCAATTGCTGGATGCGCATTGCGACCTGCTGCTGGTGGGCGATTCGCTGGGTCAGGTGATCTATGGCCTGCCCTCGTCGCTGCCCGTCACGCTGGACATGATGGTGGCCCATGGCGCCGCAGTGGTGCGCGGCAGTTGGCATTCCGCCGTCATCGTCGATCTGCCCTTCGGCACCTATGAAGCCTCGCCCCAGCAGGCATTTGAAACCGCCGCGCGGGTTTTGCGCGAAACGGGATGCGCGGGGGTAAAGCTGGAAGGCGGCGCGGCGATGGCCGAAACCGTGGCCTTTCTCTCTCAGCGCGGCATTCCGGTGATGGGCCATATCGGCCTGACGCCGCAGGCGGTGAACCAGTTGGGCGGCTATGGCGCACGCGGGCGTAGCGAGGCCGAGGCGGAAAAGATTCTGGGCGATGCGCGCGCTCTGGACAAGGCCGGGGCCTTTGGCATCGTCGTGGAAGGCGTGGTCGAACCTTTGGCCGTGGCTATCACCAAGGCGGTGGCCTGCCCCACCATCGGCATCGGCGGCTCGGCGCAATGCGACGGACAGGTACTGGTCACCGAGGACATGCTGGGCATGTTTGAGCGCGTGCCGCGTTTCGTCAAACGCTATGCCGATGTGGCGGGCCTGATCTCTGAGGCGGCCGCCGACTATGCCGCCGAGGTGCGCAGCCGCAGCTTCCCCGGCATCGAACAGACCTATCAGCCCAAAGCCTGACCCGGCGGAGTATTTTCCAAGTGACGCAATTTTTGAGGCATTTCGGCGGCTCGCTGATTTTTTCCGCCGTCTGTCTGGCGCTGGCCGCCGCCTATGGCTGGCATGATACGGGGTCGATTTCGGCCGTGGGCGGGATGATCTGGATCGTCCTCGTTCTGGCCGTGCTGGAAGTGTCGCTGTCCTTTGACAATGCGGTGGTCAATGCCGCTGTGCTGAAGGATATGGATGCGATCTGGCGCAAACGCTTCCTGACATGGGGCATGCTGTTTGCGGTGTTTGGCACGCGTGTGGCCTTTCCGCTGCTGATCGTGGGCTTTACCGCCGGGCTGGGTCCGGTCGAGGCGGTGCATCTTTCGCTCAATGAACCGGCGCAATATGAGGCGATCATGCGCCATGCCCATATCCCGATTGCGGGCTTTGGCGGGGCGTTTCTGGCGATGGTGGGCCTCGGCTTCTTCATCGACCCGGACAAGGAAACACACTGGCTGCGCTGGGTCGAGGTGCGGCTGAAGCTGGTCGGCTCGATCAAGGCGGGCGAGGTTGCGCTGCTTTTGCTGGCGCTGGTGCTGATCGGGCGCTGGCTGCCGGGGGATGAGGCCTATACCCTGCTGGTCTCGGGCGTGTTCGGCATTGTGACGTTCATCGCGGTTGAGGCGCTGGGCCATTTCCTGGAAAGCCGCGAGGCGGCGCGCGCGCTGGCGGGCACGGCGGTGCGTTCGGGGTTGGGCGGCTTTCTCTATCTCAACGTGCTGGATTCCTCCTTCAGCCTTGATGGCGTGATCGGCGCTTTTGCCCTGTCAAACAATATGGTGATCATCGCTCTGGGCCTGTCGATCGGCGCGATCTTTGTGCGTTCATTGACCGTGCTGCTGGTCGAGCAGGGCACGCTGTCGGAATATGCCTTCCTTGAGCATGGCGCCTTCTGGGCGATCATTGCGCTGGCGGCGATCATGCTGGGTTCGGCACTGATGGAAATCCCCGAAACGGTGACGGGTCTGATCGGCGCGGTACTGATCGGGGCGGCGCTGTGGGCCTCTGTCCGGGAAAATCGACGCGAGGCGGCGTAAGGCGGCACGGGGTGCCAGTGTGGTTCGTTTGCCACAATGAACAGCTATTCATAAAAATGCCATATACGCCCCATTGAAGCCCCGGCCTTTCTGTGCAAATCGGGCGTTGGAAGAAAAAAAGGGAGGGGAAGGGCGGCTTTCGAGCCGCCCTTTTTCATTTCAGCACGATGGGCGCTTCTTCAAGAATTGTACTTATTGGTACATCGGACTTGATAGCGCTATCAGTGCTGCAAGTCATATTGCTTGAGCAAATCGTAAAGCGTCGGGCGGCTGATCCCCAGCAGCTTGGCGGTTGAGGAAATATTGCCCTCGCTGCGCGCCAGTGCCTGACGGATCACCCGCCGGTCGGTAATCTCCCGCGCAGATTTCAGGTTGAGCGGCAGGTCCTCCTCGCCCCCCGGCGCGTCCAGATCGAGATCGCCCGCATGGACCAGCTTGCCATCGGCCATGATGACGGCGCGCTTCACCCGGTTTTCCAACTCGCGCACATTGCCCGGCCATCCCCACGCATCCATCGCGGCCAGAGCATCAGGGGCAAAGCCCTTGACCGCCGGGTTCATCTCCTTGGCAAAACGCGCCAGAAACGCCCGCGCCAGCAGCGCCGCATCGCCCGGCCGCTCGGCCAGCGAGGGGATTTTGACCACGATTTCGGCCAGCCGATACCACAGATCCTCGCGGAAACGGCCATCGGCGATCATCGCCTCAAGGTTTTGATGCGTGGCGCAGACGATGCGCGTATCGACCGCAATCGAACGCCGCCCGCCGATCCGCTCGATCACCCGCTCCTGCAGGAAACGCAGCAATTTGACCTGCAGCGCGAAGGGAATATCGCCCACCTCGTCAAGGAACAGCGTGCCGCCATGGGCCTGCTCGATCTTGCCCTCGGTGGTTTTGACCGCGCCGGTAAACGCGCCCTTTTCATGGCCGAAGAGTTCCGATTCCAGCAGGTTTTCCGGGATCGCCGCGCAATTGATCGCGACAAAAGCCCCTGCCCGCCCGCTGGCCTCATGCAATCCGCGCGCCAGCAATTCCTTGCCCGTGCCGCTGGCGCCCAGCAGCATGACCGAAACATTGGTGCCCGCCACCCGCTCTATCGTGCGCGCGACGCGCAGCATTTCGGGCGCGGCGGTGATCATCGTGCCCAACACGCGATTGTCCTTGCCCGCCCGCACGGCCAAGGCGCGGTTCTCCGCCTCCAGCCGGTACAGCCGATAGGCGCGGGCCGCAATCAGCGCCATTTCATCGAAATCCATCGGCTTCTGATAGAAATCATAGGCCCCGCGCTCGATGGCCTGCAAGGCGCTTTCACGCGCGCCATGCCCGCTGGCCACGATCACCTTGGTGTCGGGCTTCAAGCCCATGATCTCGTCCAGCAAGGCAAAGCCCTCGCTGGTGCCGTCCGGATCGGGCGGCAGGCCAAGGTCGAGCGTGACGACCGCCGGCTCCTCGCTGCGCAGCGCGGCCATGGCGCTGGCGCGATCCCCGGCCACGATCACCTCGAAATCCTCATAGGCCCATTTGAGCTGAGCCTGGAGCCCCGGATCATCCTCGATCACGAGCAGTTTGGGCCGCGTCTCACTCATTTCAGGCAACCTTTTGATCATTATCCATGGTCTTCAGAATTTCCGCCGCGCTGGCCAAAGGCAGGCGGACGATAAAGCGGGTGCCGATCCCCTCGCGGCTTTCCACATCCAGCCGCCCGTGCATCGCGCGCACCAGTTCGCGCGCCTCATAGGCGCCAATGCCAAAGCCGCCCGGTTTGGAGGAATCGAAAGGCTTGAACAGGCGGTTGCGGACAAATTCAGGGGCCATGCCGTGCCCTGAATCGACAATCTCGATCCGCCCATACAGGCCATCGCCCGCAATCGAGACAAAGACCGGCATGTCGGGCGCGCTGGCGTCCACCGCATTCTGGATCAGATGGGTCAGCACCTGCTCGATACTGTGGCTCTGGCCCGCAATGGTGCAGGCGTCACGCTCGATCACCTGAACATTGTGGCGCACGCGGAAGGTTTCGGCCAATTGCCGCGCCAGAGCGCCCACCTCGACCGGCTCGGCCTTGTCCCCCGCGCTGGTGCCATAGCGGGAAAGGCGGGCGACCAGATGGTTGAGCTTGTCGGCCGAATTGCGCAAAGTCACCAGCATGTCGGCTCGGAAATCGGGGTTTTCGGCATGACGTTCAGCATTGCGGGCCAAGAGGGAAAGCTGGCTCGACAGGTTCTTGATGTCATGCATGACAAAGGCGATACGGCGGTGGAATTCATCAAAGCGCGCCGCCTCGGCCAGCGCCTGCTGCCCCTGATGCTCGGCCAGATAGGTGCCGATCTGCTGGGCCACCACGCGCAGCAGGTCAAAGTCTTCCCAGTCCAGCTTGCGGTCCTGGGGCGGGCGGGCAAGGATCACCGACCCCACCAGCCGCCCGTTGTGCTGCAGGGGCACCACGGCCCATGCGCGGCTTTCCTCGCGCAGCCATTCGGGGATGGCAATATCGGCATCCCCATTGGCGCGCACCGTGTCCAGATCGACGATATGGTCGCTGGCGGCCAGAAAATGCGCGGCGGCCAGACCCAATGCCTGCGCGGGAACATCGACGGTCGGCCATTGCCAGCGCGCGGCCAGCACCATCTCGCCGGTGTCATCAGGCGTCAGCAACAGGCCCGCCGGGCTGTCGGTAATATCGGCCATCGCCTGCACGGCGCGCTGGTGCAGCGGGGCGGCGTCGCGCCCCTGCCCGCCGATGGTGCGCGCAAAGCGCAGCCATTCCTCGCGATATTCATAGCGGTGCTTGAAGAAATGCTTGGTGAACATCACCCGCATCCACCCGCGCATCCGCCGCGAGGGCAGCAACAGCGCGGCGGCCGAAATCGCCGCGATCAGGAAACTGAACTGCCACCAGCGGCCAAGCTCGCCCCCCGCACTGGCCAGCCAGCGCGCAATCGCGATCATACCCACGAAATAGAGGCCGATCACGATCAGCGAGATCGACTGGAACGTCACCGTGCGCGAAGGCTTCAACCGCAGGGTCTCGCGCCCCTTGGCCGCGCCCAGCGCCAGAATGCCCGCAAAGCCCACGTCCAGCAGCCCATGCAGCGAGGCCAGCTCGACAGGCCAATGTTTGGCCAGATAGGCCACCGTATAGAGGTTGAGTTCAAACACCCACACCGCCGCCAGCGCCAGCGCAGGCCAGCGCAGCATATGTCGCCCGGTGCTGGACGCGCTGGCATAGAGATTGTGCACCAGCACCAGCGAGCCCACCACGCCCAGCATCGCCAGCATGATGTTCAACTGATAAAGCTCGACCTCGTTAAGCAGCGCCGGATTGATGCGATGCTCGATGAACTGCACCGTGGGCACCAGAATGTCGACAAGGCACAAGGCGGCCACCACCGGCCCCACCTCGGTCAGGCTGGTATGGCGCCCGTCGCTGGCAAACATCGCATAGATGGCCCACAGATAGGACAGGTTGCGCAGGCCCAGCAGCCCTTGGGCCACAAGGCTGAGTTCGCCCTCGACCACCACGGCAAGGCACCACAGCGCCGTCATGGCCAGCGCGGCGACAATCGCCTTGCCCGCCCCGCTGTAGCGCTCGCGCTGGCCCCAGATGCTGACGGCCACGGTGATTGCGGCGCACGCGCCCGCCACATGCGCGGTGCTGGCCACCCAGTCCCACAGGCCGGGACCAGCCGACATCCTAGCGCGCCCCCTCGTGCCAGAGCACCACACGCAGCGTTTGCAGGATGATCAGGATGTCAAGGAAAGGCGTGTAATTCTTTACGTAATACAGGTCATATTCCAGCTTGTTGCGCGAATCCTCAAGGCTGGCGCCATAGGGATAATTGACCTGCGCCCAGCCGGTGATGCCGGGCTTCACCATATGGCGCTCGGCATAATAGGAGAGCTTGTCCTCAAGGTCGGAGACGAATTCGGGCCGTTCCGGGCGCGGGCCGACAAAGCTCATCTCGCCTTTCAGCACGCTCCATGTCTGGGGCAGTTCGTCGATACGCACCTTGCGGATGAAATTGCCGATGCGGGTGACGCGCGGATCGTTCTTGGCGGCAAATTGCGCGCCGTTGGCCTCGGCATCCAGCCGCATCGAGCGCAGCTTGATAACGTCAAAGCTCTGGCCATAAAGGCCCACGCGGCGTTGGCGGAAGAAGGCGGGGCCCTTGCTGTCCAGCTTCACAAGAATGGCGAACAGCACGATCACCGGCGCCGTCATGGCCAGCAGGAGCAGGCTGACGATCACATCGAAAATCCGCTTGGCGGCGCTGGAAAAGGCCCGGCCCGAGGAAAAACCGTCCGAGAAGATGAACCAGCTGGGGTTGACCGTATCGAGATCGACGCGGCCCGTCTCGCGTTCCATAAAGCTGGAGAAGTCATTGACGTGAACGCCTGCCGTCTTGATGCGCAGCAGGTCTTTCAGAGGCAGCGCGTTGCGGCGCTCTTCCAGCGCCAGAACCACCTCGGACACGCCAAGGTTTTCGACATGGCGCTTCAGATTGTGTATCGCCGTGCGCGGGATCGCTTCCTCGACAATCGGGGCCGCCTCGCTCATGCCGACATAGCCGACGATGACAAAGCCGCTCTCGGCCCGCTCGCCAAGCTCGCGCAGGCGCTGCGCCCGGTGGCCCGCGCCCAGCACCAGCACCCGGCGCCGAAACGCCGCCGTCCCTAGAATGCCGCCCACGATCAGCCGATTCATCACCAGCAGCGCAATCGCCCCCAGCATCGCGTAGAACAGGGTGGAACGCCAAAAAATCTGGCTGGTAAACAGCGAGTTGAACAGGGCCAGCGCGATCACGCCCAGCGACACCGCCACCAGCAGCCGCGCCGAGGCGAAACGCACAGAGCGCAAGGCATCGGCGCCGTAAACCCCCACCGCGATCATCGCCATCTGCATCACCAGCGCAAAGGCAATCAGCGGTTGCAGGCGCGTTTCAAAACTTTCCGAGGGCATGCCCAACTGGTCCGCCCGCAAGCGCCAGGCAAAGTCGCCCGAAATCATCAGCAGGACCAGATCGATCAATCCAAGCAGGATCACCGAATGGGGGATGTAATGTTTGAAAAGACGAATCATCGGCCTGCTCAAGTTTGGCGCCGGCCATCAGGCAGGCTTTGAGCAAGACTTAGGGATGAGACGTAAAATGTCGGTAAATTTGACAAAGCACCGGGCCGATCGACCCGGCATTTCGCCGGTATCAAACTAGAACTCGCTCCAGTCTTCGCCCGATGGCGCGGGGGCCAGCGCCAGATTGCCCGCAATCGACATGACATTGCGCTGGGGCACGCTGCTCAGCCGGCGGGCGGCGGCCTTCTCCTTGGACTGGGCGCGCGCGTCTCTGTCGCGGGTGCGGAATGTGCGCACCATGGCCGAAAGCTGCTCGGCCTCATGCGCCAGATCGCGGGTGGCCGCGGTGGTCTGTTCGACCATGGCGGCGTTCTTCTGGGTCACGCGGTCCAGTTCGCTGACGGCATTGTTGACCTGATGGATGTTCTGCGCCTGCAATTCTGCGCTGGTGGCAATGTCGGTGATGACCTCGTTGATCTCGCCCACGCGGCCCATGATGTGGCGCAGCAGATCCCCCGTCTCGCGCACAAGAGCGACGCCCCCCGAAACCTGATCGGCCGAATCATGGATCAATCCGCCAATGTTGCGCGCCGCATCCGCGCTGCGCTGGGCCAGCGCGCGCACCTCATTGGCGACCACGGCAAAGCCCTTGCCCGCCTCGCCCGCGCGCGCGGCCTCAACACCGGCGTTGAGCGCCAGTAGGTTGGTCTGAAACGCAATCCCGTCGATCACGCCCACGATCTTGCCGATTTCCGTGGCCGAACTTTCCAGCGCCGCCATCGCGTCGATCGCCCGCGTCACCACGCCCGCGCCCTCGTCGGCCTGCGTGCAGGTCTCGGCAATCGCGCGCTGCACCTCGGTGGCGCGGGTGGCGGTTTCCTGCACCCCGTCGGTCACCTGGCTCATCGCGGCGGCGGTTTCTTCCAGCGTCGCGGCCTGCTGGGTGTTGCGCTGGGCCATATCGTCGCTGGCGCTGCGGATGTCCTGAATGGATTCCATCACGCTGGCCGCGCCCACCCGCACCGACCCGATCGCCTTGGCCAGCGAGATCAGCGCCTGATTGAAATTGACGCGCAACTGTTCGTAATCGGCGGGAAAGGCCGTCTCGATGCGAAATTCCAGATCCTGCGCGGCCAGCCGGTCCAGGCCCTCGCTCAACGCGCGCACCACCTTGTGCTGCTGCTCATCGGCCACCTGCTTGGCCACGGCGGTTTCGCGGAACACGGCGGCGGCCGCATACATCTGGGCCACCTCGTCGCCATTGTCCTCGCCCTCCAGCGCGACATCGTAATTGCCCGAAGCCATGGCGTTCAGGCATTGCGCCAGATGCGACACCGGCTCCACCACCGCGCGCGAGACGAACAGCCCCGCCCACAGCAAGGTGCCCGCGCCCACCACGATGGTGATCAGCGTGGTGATCACAGCGGCCATGATCAGCGCGTCCACGCCCCCCGCCGTGCCCGCTGCTGCGCTGAGCGCCTGATTGGCGGCATAGAGCCGGTAATGCAGAAAGGTCGCCGCCGACACCTGCACCACGCTGACCGCGGCCAGCGCGCCAAGGCAGAACACCAGTTTCTGTCGGATGCCTGGGGTTGAACTGTTCCCGAAAAGCACGCGCGCGACCTCTCATCCTGTTTTGATCCAATTCCGGCTCTTAACGCGCCTGCCGCCAAATCAGACCTTATGCGGTATCCGGCAAATCTACTTATGCCCCTGCGCGCTTGTGCATCTGCGCTCTTGCATCCGCGAAAGGATTGGCCAAAGGAAGGCGCGTGTTAGCCAGACTTCCCCGCCCCGCCGCGATCCTGTTCGCTTTGCTGATGCTTGCCGTGACGGCATGGTGCTTTTCGGTCACGCCCCCGCCGATCAAGACGGCGAAGAAGGGCGGCTATACCGACGGACGCCTCTATCACGATATCGCCGCGCAGGTGGCACAGGGGAAACCCTATCATCAGGCGGCGGCCGAATTGCACCGGGCGCATCGCTATCCGCTCAAACCCTTTTTCACCATGCGCCCGCCCACGGAAATGGAAATCTCCGCCGTCATCGGCTGGAAGGGTTTTCAGAAATTGTGCATCGTGATGCTGGTGGCCGGGATCTTTACATGGGCCATCGCGCATGAGGGGCGGCTGACGGGGGCGGAACGGTTTCTGGCCGGGGCGGCGGTCGCCGTGGGGGGCACGGCGGTGTCCTCGGACTGGCTGATGGCGTTGCAGGAATATCCGGCGGGATTGTGCATTGCGGTGGCCTTTGCCGGTGTGATTGGCTGGCCTCGGCAATGGTGGTATGTGGTGCCGGTGCTGGGCGCGGGTCTGTTCATCCGCGAACTTGCGCTGCCTTTTGCGCTGCTGGCCGCTGTCTATGCAGGCTGGAACCGGCGCTGGGTCGAGGTGGGCGCGTGGGCGGCGCTGATCGCGGCATGGGGCGTGTTCATGGCCCTTCATGCGCAACTGGCGATGGCGCAATGGCGCCCCGGCGATATCCAGTCGCAGGGCTGGCACGCGATGCAGGGTTTTTCGGGCTTTCTGAAGGCGGTGATCTATACCACGCCGCTGCAACGCCTGCCTTTGCACTGGGCACTGTTTGGCGCGGCGCTGCCGCTGGCGGGCTGGCTGGCGCTGGGCGGGCGTGAGGGGATCTTCGCCAATCTGCTCGTCTGGGGCTATGCGGTGATGATCGCGATGTTCTCGCGGCCCGACACGTTCTATTGGGGCGCGATCATGAACCCGTGGTATCTGGTCGGCTATGCCCTGCTGCCGCGCGCCATGGTTCAGCTTTACTGGGCGATCCGGGGGCAAAGGCGGGCCGAGGTCGCGCCCCTGCCCGCCGGGGCATGATTATCCTGCCGGACTGATCGTGCCGGTATAGGAACCCAGAATTTTCAGCACCGCCGCCCACGCATCGACATTCTGCTGCAACTGCGCCGGGTCGATCTTGTCCAGCGTATCGTCGGGCGTGTGGTGCCAGTCGAAATAGCGGGTCATGTCCTGATTGAGGTCAATCACCGCCGTCTTCTGCTTTTCAGCAATATAGCCCACATCCTCGCCGCCCTCGGGCGTGCCCTCGCCGGTATAGATGCCCATTTTCGCCAGTTCGGCCCCGATCCGCTCGGCCAGCGGCTTATCCTGCGGGGCCATGCGGAACAGGAAGCGGAACACGCGGTCGGCCCCGGTGTCCGATTCCATCACCAGCGCATGGGGCTCATTGGCATGGGCCTTGGCATAGGCCTGACCGCCAAAGCCGCCCATTTCCTCGGTCCCGGCCCACAGGACGCGGATCGTGCGCGCCAATTGGCCAGACCGGGCAGCCTCCAGCGCGGCGGCGGTGATGATGCCGCAGCCCGAGGCGTCGTCAATCGCCCCCTGCCCCAGATCCCAACTGTCGAGATGGCAGGCAACGAGGATCGGCGCCAGTTTGGGGTCGCGCCCCGGTAATTCGGCGATCACATTGCCCGACATCACCTGCCCCGTAAAACGCGGGGTCAAGGTGACGCTGGCGGTCAAAGGCCGCCCCTTGGCCGCCAGCCGCGCGATCAGATCGGCATCGGGGTTGGACACCGCGCCCGAGGGCAACGGCTCGCCCTGCGGCGGGATGCGGGTCACACCGGTATGCGGGCTGCGCGTATGATCGGTACCGATGGAGCGGATCAGCAGCGCCGAAGCGCCCTTGGCCGCCGCGATGGTCGGCCCCTGCCGCCGCGCCTCGCCAAAGGGGCCATAGCCGCCGCCGTCCTGCGCCGCTTTCATCGCATGATCAACAAAGGCGATCTTGCCCCGCAAAGACCCTTCCGGCGCCAGTTTGAGCGCATCGAGCGTGGGGAAATAGACCAGTTCGCCATTCACGCCCTGCGGCGGAGTTGCCCCCGAATAGCCCAGCGCCGTCACCGCCAGTTTCTGCGACACGGGCGCGGTGATCGCGGCCTTTTCCTCGCCGCGCACCCATCCGGCAATCGGAAAGGGTTCGGAGCGCACATTGGCAAAGCCCAGCGATTTCAGCCGAGCCACCGCCCAGTCGCGCGCGGCAGCCTCGCGGTCAGTGCCGCCAAGGCGCTGCCCCACATCGGTGGTCAGGTCGGTTATGATGGAAAGGGCATCGGATAAATGGGCATCGCCCCCCGCCGCGCAGGCAGGAGAAGCCATCAATCCGGCTGATAAGGCCAACAGGCTGTAGAATTTTCGCATGGTGCCAGGCTATCGCCCAAGCGCCCGCTTGGCAACCGCGCGCCCAGGATGTAGAGCGGCGCGCAATTCCTCATCCGTTTATCTGGAGACCGCCACGTGGCCGCCCAATATGCCTTCGTCATGAAGAACATGACGAAAACTTTCCCCGGCGCGCAAAAGCCGGTGCTGAACAACATCAGCCTGCAGTTCTATCAGGGCGCCAAGATCGGTATCGTCGGCCCCAACGGTGCGGGTAAGTCGACGCTGATCAAGGTGATGGCCGGTATCGACACCGACTATACCGGCGAGGCATGGGCGGGTGAAAACATCACCGTGGGCTATCTGGAGCAGGAGCCCCAGCTCGACAACAGCAAGACGGTGCTGGAAAACGTCAAGGACGGCGCGCGCGCCACGGCCGACATGGTCGAGCGGTTCAACCAGATCGGCATGGAAATGGCCGAGGAAGACGCCGATTTTGACGCGCTGGGCGCTGAAATGGCCGAACTGCAGGACAAGATCGACGCCGTGGACGGCTGGACGCTGGACAACCAGCTCGAGATCGCCATGGAAGCGCTGCGCTGCCCCCCCGGCGACTGGGCCGTGGACAGCCTGTCGGGCGGTGAACGCCGCCGTATCGCGCTGACCCGCCTGCTGATCCAAAAGCCTGACATCCTGCTGCTCGACGAACCGACCAACCACCTGGATGCGGAATCGGTCGAATGGCTGGAAAACCATCTCAAGGAATATCACGGCGCGGTGCTGATGATCACCCACGACCGCTACTTCCTTGACAATGTGGTGGGCTGGATCCTCGAGCTCGACCGTGGAAAGTACTTCCCCTACGAGGGCAATTACTCGACCTATCTGGAAAAGAAGAGCCAGCGTCTGGCGCAGGAAGACCGCGAGGCCACCGGCCGCCAGAAGGCGATCAACGACGAATTGGAATGGATCCGCGCCGGCACCAAAGGCCGCCAGACCAAGTCCAAGGCCCGTATCAAGAAGTTCGAGGAACTGGTTGCAAGCCAGGAAAACCGTGGCCCCGGCAAGGCCCAGATCGTCATTCAGGTGCCAGAGCGCCTCGGCGGCAAGGTCATCGAGGCCAAGAACATCTCCAAGGCGTTTGGCGACAAGGTGCTGTTCAACGACCTGTCGTTCCTGCTGCCGCCGGGCGGCATCGTGGGCGTGATCGGGCCGAACGGCGCTGGCAAGTCCACGCTGTTCAAGATGATCACCGGTCAGGAACAGCCCGATTCCGGCACGATCGAAATCGGCTCCACCGTGCGTCTGGGCTATGTTGACCAGAGCCGCGACCATCTTGATCCGACCAAAAACGTCTGGGAAGAAATTTCCGACGGGCTGGATTATATGAAGGTCAACGGGTTCGACACCTCGACGCGCGCCTATGTCGGGGCGTTCAACTTCAAAGGTCAGGATCAGCAGAAGAACGTCGGCAAGCTGTCGGGCGGTGAACGCAACCGCGTCAACATCGCCAAGATGCTGAAGCGCGGCGGCAACGTGCTGCTGCTCGACGAACCGACCAACGATCTTGACGTGGAAACGCTGGCTGCTCTGGAAGAAGCCATCGAAAACTTCGCAGGCTGCGCCGTGGTCATCAGCCACGACCGCTTCTTCCTTGACCGTCTGGCCACGCATATCCTTGCCTTTGAAGGCAACGGCCATGTCGAATGGTTCGAAGGCAATTTTGAGGCCTATGAAGAAGACAAGCGCCGCCGCCTTGGCGATGCGGCCGACCGTGCGAGCGCCGGGGCATACAAAAAGCTGACGCGTTAATCGCGGTTTTAGCGTATAGAGGGGGGCGGCAGGCGCAAGGCTTGCCGCCCCTTTTTGTATGAACAAAGGCCAACGGCCCGGTTCAGAATGTGGACAGCGCCCCAAGCCTATACAGAAGATCACAGGAAGTGAACCGGCCGTGCGAAGGGAAGCATGGCGCCCGGCCAACGCTTCGACTGGGAGGTGGCTTATGAAGACGATCAACGGGCGGATGCGCCCTCTGGCCAATCTGGCGATGAGCCTGGCCCTGCTGTCGATCCCGGTGCAGGCGATGGCGCAAGACAATCGAGGCGATCGCGGCGGTTGGCGCGGTGCGGAAGGTTCGGGCGGCGAACGCCGCGGCGGCGGTGCACCGATGCAGGGCCAACCCCAACGTCAGCCGCAAAGTCAGCCTCAGGGGCAACCGGGCGGCTTTGGCGGCCACGGCGGCGGACAGCCATCGTGGGGCGGCGGCAACGCTGCTCCGGCGGCCCGTCCCGCTCCGCCTGCGCCCCCTGCCCCTGCGGCGCCGGGCGGCTGGAACGGCGGCAATCGCGGACCGGATCGCGGCGGCTGGGGCGGCGGCCCCGGCAATGTGCAGCCTCAACGCAATGATGGGCCCCGTGGCGATATGCAGCGCGGTGATATGCAGCGCCGGGATGGCCCGCGCGGCAATGAGAACTGGCGCGGCGGCGGCAATGAAAGCTGGCGCGGCACGCCGGGCTGGCCTCAGGGCGGTGTCAATCGCGGGCCGCAAGGCTGGGATCGCGGACCGCAGGGCGCGTATAATCGCGGCCCGAACAACGGCCCCGGCTGGAACGGCAATCGCGGTCCGGGCAATCCGGGCATGAACGCCCCGCGCGGCGACTATCGCCGCTGGACACAGGACTGGCGCCGCGACAACCGCTACGACTGGCAGCGCTATCGCACCAGCAACCGGATGGCGTTTCACATCGGGCGCTATAACCCGCCCTATCGCGGCTATGCCTATCGCCGGCTCAGCGTGGGTTTGTTCCTGCAACCGCTGTTCTACAGTCAGGGGTATGTGATCTATGACCCCTACAATTATCGCCTGCCAGCGGTTTACGGGCCTTATCAGTGGGTGCGCTATTACGACGATGCGCTACTGGTAGATACGTATACCGGCGAGGTCGTCGATGTGCTCTACGATTTCTTCTGGTAAACAAAAGCCCAAAAGGGTCGCAACGGACAGGGCGGGGTTGATCCCCCGCCCTGTTCTGCTTCATATCGCAAACCCATGACCAAACCCGATCCCGCACCCGACCGTGACGCTCTGATCGCCCAGGGCGATGCCGTGCGCGCGCGGCTCGATGCCGACCCCTATGCCTATCGCGTTCCGCTGGACACGATGGACATGTATGCGATCACTGATTTCCTCTCGGCGGCCGAATGCCATCGCTTCATGACGCTGGTGGATGAAGTCGCGCGGCCATCGGCCACGTTTGAACCGGGCAACCAGCAGGACTATCGCACCAGCTTTTCCGGCGATGTCGACCGGGCCAACCCCTTTGTCGCCATGATCGAGCGGCGGATCGACGACCTGATGGGCATCGATCCGGTCTGCGGCGAGGCGATACAGGGACAGCGCTATGCCGTGGGTCAGGAATATCGCGGCCATTGCGACTGGTTCCCGCCGCTCTCGGCCTATTTCCAGAAAGAGGTTCCCTGTGGCGGGCAGCGCAGTTGGACCGCGATGATCTACCTCAACGAACCCGACGAGGGCGGAGAGACCGACTTCATGCATGTCGGCGTCTGCGTTCAGCCGCGTCTGGGCATGTTGCTGGCGTGGAACAATGCCAACCGCAATGGCGAGGTCAACACTTACACCCAGCATGCCGCCAAGCCCGTCACCAAGGGGCAAAAATATGTGATCACCAAATGGTATCGTACGCGCGAGTGGTCGGCGCGGATGGCGGATGCGGAGTAAGGGTTTGAGGTTTGAAGGGTTTGCCTCCGGCGGGCAAAGGGACTCGGTCCCTTTGCAATCCCATTAATGGGGTGGTGGCTGGAAGGCGGGTCTGGGCGCTGATGAAATTAAAGCCTGCGGCGCGATGGTGAGGCGCCGCAGGCTTTAATTTGAGACGCCGCGTCCGACACTCTTGGTCGAACCCCTTGCGCAACGCAGACAGTAAAGGGAGCGCGAGGGTCTAGACCCTCGCATTAATTCACCCCTCCAATGCCTCAGCAATCAGCTTGCGCGTATTCTCCACGCCATAGAGCGCGATGAACGAGCCCATACGCGGCCCCTGCGAGCTGCCCAGCAGCGTCTCGTAGAGCGCCTTGAACCAGTCGCGCAGGCTTTCGAAGCCGAAATGCGGGTCCTTGCCGATTTCATAGACGATGTTCTGCAGCAATTCGGCCGTGGCATCGTCGCTGGTCGCGGCCAGTTCCTCGTCCAGCGCGGCCAGAGCGGCGGCCTCGCCTTCCTCTGGCTTGCGCCGGTGCAGCGTGGGCGCGATAAAGTCGCGGTTATAGGCGAGCGCGCGCGTCACCAGCGCATCGAGCGCGGGATGGGCTTCGGGGCGGGCATCCTCGACATAATTGGCGAGGTAGGACCAGACCTGATCGCGGGTCGCATGAGCGCCCAGCACGCCGACCAGATTGAGCAGCAGGCCAAAGCTGACGGGCAGCTTCTCGCCCTCGCCGCCCTGATAGCCATTGGTGCGCAGCAGGTGCCACACCGGATTGCCCAATTGCTGCTCGATCGGCTGCGTGCTCAGCTTCTCGCGGAACTGCCAGTATTCGTCCACCGCGCGGCCGATGATGCCGGGGTGCAGGCTCTTGGCGCTCTTGGGATCGCGGAAGAGGTAGAAGCCCAGCGACTCCTCGCTGCCATAGGTCAGCCATTGCTCGATGGTCAGGCCGTTGCCCTTGGACTTGCTGATCTTCTCGCCCTTTTCGTCGAGGAAGAGTTCATAGATCAGCCCCTCCGGCTTCTGCCCGCCCAGCACGCGGGCGATCTTGCCGCTCTGCGTCACCGAGTCGGTCAGATCCTTGCCACACATTTCGTAATCGACGCCCAGCGCCACCCAGCGCATGGCCCAGTCGACCTTCCATTGCAGCTTGGACCGGCCACCGAACACCGTCTGCTCGACGATCTCGCCTTCATCCTCGAAACGGATCATGCCGGTTTCGGCATCGACCACCTCGATGGGAACCTGCAGTACCACCCCGCTCTTGGGGGAAACGGGCAGAATAGGCGAATAGGTCTTGCGGCGCTCCTCGCGCAGCGTGGGAAGCATGATGCCCATGATCTTGTCATAGGCGCGCAGCACGCCGCGCAAGGCATCGTCAAACGCGCCCGAATTATAGCGGTCGCTGGCCGAAACGAACTCGTAGTCAAAACCGAACTGATCGAGGAATTCGCGCAGCATCGCATTGTTATGATGCGCAAAAGATTCATGCGTGCCAAAAGGATCGGGAATGCGGCTCAAGGGCTTGCCCAGATTGTCGGCCAGCACCTGCCCATTGGGCACATTGTCGGGCACCTTGCGCAAGCCATCCATATCATCCGAAAACGCCACCAAACGTGTCGGCGCGCCGGTCAGCACCTCATAGGCGCGGCGCACCAGCGTGGTGCGCAACACTTCCTGAAACGTGCCGATATGCGGCAGGCCCGAGGGGCCATAGCCCGTCTCGAACAGCACCGGCTCTCCGTTCGGTTTCCCGTTCGGATAGCGTTTCACGATCTTGCGGGCCTCCTCGAAAGGCCATGCTTTGGAAACCTGTGCGGCGGCAAGAAGTGCTTCGTCTGTCATAGTGCCACGCCTTTTGCCCAAGGGGGCCCAAATGGCAAGCGGGGAAACGCGCCCCTCGTAGGAACACGAATGGCGCCTTTGTATTTTTATCAGGCATGGATGGCAATCTGGCCCCCGCCAGTCTGCGAGCCTTGAGGTGCCTTCATGAACCTTCGTCGTCAGGAAACCGCCCCATCCCCCGCTGCCCGCCCGATGGACCCGCGCGACCGTTTGCGCCTTTATGGCCCGATCCGCCCGATGCAGCCCGCGCCCAGTCTGATCGAACGCATTTTGTTCTCCTGACGGGGTAAAACCGGCCTGCCATCCATTGCCAACCGGCCCGCGCCCCGGCATCAGTCGGGGCGATGGATGACGCCTCCCCCTTTCCTGGCCCTACCCTGCCTGTGCTGGACCTGCCCGCCCTGCATGCCAATCACAGCGGTTGCTGGCTGCGTATGCGGGGCGGCGTGACCAATGCGGTGGGCAAGGGCGAGGCGATTGTTACCGCCGCCGATACGCCGCTGCTTATCCTCAACGCGCCTTTGGTGGCCAGCCGGCTGGGCTATCCCGATCTGTCGGGGCTGGATCTGCTGGAGCTTTACGCCTTTGTGCATCCCGCGCGCTTTGTCGTGCCCACACCCAAGGGGCTGGCCCAGGCGCTGGGTCTGGCGCAGCCGACGGGCGATGCCGATGTTCCGCTGTTGCTGCAACAGGCCGCAGCCGCGCTGCTGGCCCATTGCGGCGCGCCCGATTGGGCCGAGCGCGAGGGGGCGTGGACCGCGCTGCAGGGGCTGGCCAAGCTGCGCTGGGCATGGGCGCCGGTGCTGGCCACGGCGATTGAAAAGCCCGCCCGCGCCGAACGCTGGCTCTTTTCCCGCCTGCCCGAATGGGAGGAAACCGCCGAGCGCCCCCAGCCCGCGCAGGTCGATCTGTTGCAGGCCGATGTGCTGAGCCAATTGGACCATATCACCGGCCATGGCAGCGAATCCCGCCCCGGCCAGCAGGATTACGCCGCCCGCGCCGCCCATATCTTTGCCCCGCGCACCGCGCGCGGCGCCCCCCATATGCTGTTGGCCGAGGCGGGCACGGGCACCGGCAAGACTTTGGGCTATCTGGCCCCCGCCTCGCTCTGGGCGCATGCCAGCGGCGGGACGGTCTGGGTGTCCACCTATACCAAGGCGCTGCAACGGCAATTGCGGCGCGAGGCGCGGCGCGTCTGGGGCGATTCCAATCGCGTGGTGGTGCGCAAGGGGCGCGAGAATTACCTGTGCCTTTTGAACCTTGAGGACGCGCTGCAAGGCGGCTTCGGCGGGCGGGCGGCGATTCTGGCGCAACTGGTCGCGCGCTGGGCCGCCTATACGCAGGACGGGGATATGATCGGGGGCGATCTGCCGGGCTGGCTGGGGACGCTGTTCCGCCAGCGCGGGATCACTTCGCTGACCGACCGGCGCGGCGAATGTGTCTATGCCGGTTGCCCGCATTACCGCAAATGTTTCATCGAACGTTCGGCCCGCGCCAGCGCCGAGGCCGATCTGGTCATCGCCAATCACGCGCTGGTGATGGTCAATGCCGCGCGGGGCAAGGATGTCGCCCTGCGCCCCACCCGCATCGTCTTTGACGAAGGCCACCATGTGTTCGAGGCCGCCGACAGCACCTTTTCCGCCGATCTGACGGGCGCGGAGGCCATCGAATTGCGCCGATGGGTCATTGGCCCGGAAAAAGGATCAAAGGGCCGCCGCCGGGGTCTGTCCGCCCGCCTTGCCGATGTGGCCAGCTATGACGAAGCGGGCGCCCGCGCCATCGCCGCCGCGCGCGAGGCGGCCGAGGCGCTCCCCGGCGATGGCTGGCTGCAACGCGTGGTCGAGGGCGAGCCGAGCGGCGAGATCGAGCAATTGCTGGCCGCCGTGCGTGCCACCACCTTTGCCCGCGACGAAAGCGGCGGGCAGGAGGCTGGCTATGGCGTGGAGACCGAGGCGGCCTCTTTGGATGGCCCATTTATCGAGGCCGCTCTGGCGGCAGGCGAGGCTCTGGCTGCCTTACGCAAACCTTTGATCCAATTAGGATTGCGGCTGGAGGCGATCATGGACGAGCCGCCCGACTGGCTGGATGGCCAAGGCCGCGCGCGGATCGAGGGTGCGCGCTCATCCCTTACATGGCGGGTCGATCTGATCGCCGCGTGGGAGGCTTTGCTGGCGCGTCTGTCGGGTCCGGTCGATCCGGGCTTTGTTGACTGGCTGGCGGTGGACCGGGCCGATGGGCGCGAATATGACATGGGCCTCCATCGCCGCTGGGTCGATCCGATGCAGCCCTTTGCCGCGACGGTTTTGAACGGCGCGCATGGGGTGATGATGACCAGCGCTACCCTGCGCGACCGGGCCGGGGACGCGGATTGGGATCAAAGCTGGGAAGGCGCGGTGGCGCGTTCGGGCGCGCAGCATATCGAGGTCACGCCCGAAGTGGCGGCCTTTGAAAGCCCCTTCGACTATGCCAATCAGGCCGAGGTTTTAATCGTCACCGACATTCCGCGCGGCGATATTCCGGCGCTGGCCGGTGCCTATGGGCAGTTGATCGAGGCGAGCGGGGGCGGCGCGTTGGGCCTGTTCACGGCGATCCGGCGCTTGCGCGCGGTGCATGGGCGGATTGCCGACCGCATGGCGCGCAACGGCCTGCCGCTCTATGCCCAGCATGTCGATCCCATCGACACCGGTACGCTGGTCGATATTTTCCGCGATGATCCCCATGCCTCGCTGCTGGGCACGGATGCGTTGCGCGACGGGGTGGACGTGCCTGGGGATTCATTGCGGCTGGTCATCATGGAGCAGGTGCCTTGGCCCAAGCCTTCGATCCTGCACCGTGCGCGGCGTCTGGCGCATCCACAGGGCGGGCAGGCGCATGACGACCGCATCATCCGCGCGCGTCTGGCGCAGGCTTTTGGCCGGTTGATCCGGGGGCGTGGGGATCGGGGGCATTTCGTTGTCCTGTCCGCCGCCTTCCCCTCGCGCCTGCTCACCGCCTTTCCCGCCGGAACGCCGGTTGTGCGCTGCACGCTTGCAGAGGCTTTACAAAGGCTGCGCGCCCATGCTTCAGGCGGAACTTCACCTTTATCGCAGGCCGAGTCTTCGGCCCAGAGTCGAAATGATTGCCAGAATGGTTGATGTCCGATGAAAACGCTGGGCCTGTTGCGTCACGCCAAATCCGATTGGGGCGATGCGCGCGCCCGCGATTTCGACCGCCCGCTCAACGCGCGCGGGCGCAAAGGCGCGCCGCTGATGGGCAAGCATATTGACGAATATTGTGCCGAGCGGGGCCTGCGCTGGGATCGCATTCTGGCCTCGCCCGCCGTGCGCGCCGCCGAAACTATTGAGCTTGGGGCGCAAGGGGCCGGTTATGGCCATGCGCTGCCGGTGAACTGGGACCGACGGATCTATCTCGCCTCATCGGCCTCGCTGCTTGATGTGCTGCGCGATCAGGATGACGCGGTCGAATCAGTGCTGCTGGTCGGGCATAATCCGGGGCTGGAGGATCTGATCTTCGACCTCGTGCCGGATGACGGCTCGTCGCCCCTGCGCGATGTGGTTGAGCAGAAATTCCCCACAGCCGCCTTTGCGGTGATGGAGGTGGATGTGACCAGCTGGAAGGATATCGAGGAAGGACAGGCGCGCCTTGTCCATCTGATGCGCCCGCGCGATCTTGATCCTGCGCTGGGGCCGGAAAGACTGTAGCTTTTTAAGCCAGCGCGCGGGCCAGTTGCGCGCGCAAAGCGATCAGATCGGCCACCAATTGCGGATCCCCGGCGGGCGCAGGCGCGACCGGCTCGGGCGCCAGTTCCATTTTGTCACGCGATTGCAGCCACTTTTTTGCCCCGCGCAAAGTGAACCCCTCCCGATGGACCAACCGGTCGATCACGGCGAGCAATTCGACATCTTCGGGACGATAAAGGCGCCGCCCTCCAGCACGCTTGACCGGGCGCAGCATCGGGAATTGCTCTTCCCAATAGCGCAGGACATGCGGCTGGATCGACAGCGCCTTGGAAACTTCACCAATCGTGCGGAATGCGTCAGGCGCCTTATCCGTCATGCCAGCCACACTCCGCCGATCATTCTATCGCGCGCGTTAATTCGCGACGCGATCTTTCAGCATCTGGCTGGCGCGGAAGGTCAGCACGCGGCGCGGCGTGATCGGCACTTCGACGCCGGTCTTGGGATTGCGGCCCACGCGCTCGCTCTTGTCGCGCAGCAGGAAAGTGCCAAAGCCTGAGATCTTGACGTTCTCGCCTTCGGCCAGAGAGTCTGAGACGAGATCGAGGATCGATTCCACCATATTGAGGGAATCGGCCCGCGACAGGCCCAGTTTGCGGTTGATGGCTTCGGCCAGATCAGCTCTTGTCAGTGTAGACATAGATCGCACTACTACCCCCTCCAAAGGCCTCTTGTGGGCACCCCTCGCCGCACAAGATAGCAAATATCGCGGGTAATACAATGCTATCCCGCGTCGAATTCGACGCAATATAAGCAAATCTGAAAGAAAGGGTTTAGACCCGGATCAGGCTTGCGCCCCACGTAAATCCACCGCCCATCGCCTCCAGCATGACCAGCTGGCCCGGCTGGATCCGGCCATCGCGGATCGCGCAATCCAGCGCCAGCGGCACCGAGGCAGCCGAGGTGTTGGCGTGATCCTGCACCGTCACCACAACCTTTTCAGCCGGCATGTGGAGCTTCTTGGCGGTGGCCTCCAGAATGCGGGCATTGGCCTGATGCGGCACCAGCCAGTCGATATCCTGCGGCGTAAACCCTGTTTCTTCAAGTACTTCGCCAAGGACCGTGGCCAGATTGACCACGGCATGACGGAACACTTCGCGACCCTTCATGCGCAGCTTGCCCACATCGCCAGTGGTCGAAACGCCGCCATCGACGAAGAGCAACTGGTTATGCGAGCCATCGGCATGAAGCTTGGTGGCCAGAATGCCCGGAGCATCGGCATCATCGCTTTCGCGCGCCTCCAGCACCACCGCGCCCGCGCCGTCGCCGAACAGAACGCAGGTCGTGCGGTCTTCCCAATCGAGGATACGGCTGAAAGTTTCCGCGCCGATCACCAGCGCACGACGCGCCTGACCACAGCGCAGCATCGAATCGGCCACGCCCATCGCGTAGAGGAAGCCAGAGCAGACCGCCGCCACGTCAAAGGCGATTCCGCCATTGGCGCCAATCGCATGCTGCACGATCGTGGCCGTCGCCGGAAAGGTCTGGTCCGGGGTCGCCGTGGCCAGAATGATGAGGTCGATGTCCTTGCCATCAACCCCGGCCGCCTCAAGCGCCTGGCGCGCCGCCGCCGTGGCCAGCGAAGAGGTCGTCTCCCCCTCGCCCGCCAGATAGCGTTGACGGATGCCGGTGCGCTCGACGATCCACTCGTCGCTGGTATCCACCTTTTCGGCCAGTTCCGCATTGGGAACCACCCGCGTGGGCAGCGCGCTGCCCGTACCGATCAGAACCGAACGACGCATCATCCCTGGCCAGCCTCAGCCGTAACCTTGTGGGGCGCGCGCAGCGTTTCGGTGCCGAGCCTTGCCAGGTCGGCCTTGATCCGTTCGGTCAGATTTTCCTCCAGCAGCCGTTGGGTCACCCCAACCGCATTCGCCACCCCCAGCGCATTCGCGCTGCCATGGCTTTTGACGACAACCCCGTTCAGGCCGAGAAACACGGCGCCATTATGATTATTGGGGTCGAGATGATGTTTGAGCAGGTCTGTCGCCGGGCGTGAGATCAGGAAGCCGATCTTCGAACGCAGCGAGGACGAGAAGGAGCGGCGCAGCAGATCGCCCACAAAACGGGCGGTGCCTTCAATCGCCTTGAGCGCGATATTGCCGGAAAAGCCGTCGGTCACAACGACATCGACCTCGCCGCGACAGATCTTGTCCGCCTCGGTAAAGCCATCGAAGGTCATCGAGAGATCACCGGCCCGCTCTTTGAGCAAGGCGGCGGCATCACGCAGTTCCTCGGTGCCCTTGTTGTCTTCGGTGCCGATATTGAGCAGGCGGACGCGCGGCTCGGGCTGGCTGTTGACGATCCGCGCATAGGCCGCGCCCATGATCGCGAATTGCACCAGATTGCGCGCATCACATTCCGTGTTGGCGCCCAGATCGAGCATAACGACATCGCTGGGCTGATACGTGGGCATGATCGCGGCCAGAGCCGGACGGTCGATGCCGGGTATCGTGCGCAGGGCAAGCTTGGCAATCGCCATCAGCGCGCCGGTGTTGCCCGCGCTCAGGGCCGCGCCTGCCGAACCATCCTTGACGGCATGGATAGCCATGCCCATCGATGTGGTCCGCGCGCGGCGCAGAGCCTGACTTGGCTTCTCCTCCCCACTGATGACATCATCAGCGTGGAGGATCTCTACCAACGGACGCAGAGCCGCATGACGGTCCAGCGTCCGCTCAATCCTCGATTGGTCGCCCACGAGGAGGAAGCGCACCTGCGGATAACGGTCCGCCGCCAGGGCCGCGCCAGCGACCATGACTTGCACACCTTCATCCCCGCCCATCGCGTCGATTGCGATACGCGGAAAATTCATGATGCAACTACCCCTTCACAGGCCCCAACCGGGGGCCGGACATTAGAGACCGACAGCGATGATCTCACGACCATTGTAATGGCCGCAAGACGGGCAGAGGTTGTGCGGGCGCTTCAGTTCGCCGCAGTTCGAGCACTCGTGGAAAGCTTCGACCTTCAGCGCATCATGGCTGCGACGCATACCGCGACGGCTGGGGGAAGTTTTTCTCTTAGGGACAGCCATTTCGGCACCTATTCCTGAAAAATACGAATTAGACGACAAAAGCCGCCAGACATGCGTTGCCGCATAGGCGGATGCGAAGCGGCGCCTATACCGGATTTCTCGTGCGTTGCAAGTCGCTGATGGCTATGGCGCCCATGAAAGATCTCAAGGGAGTTACAAATATGAACCTGCTCGGCCTCACGCCGGTGCTTTTGCCCACAACTCTGTGCCTTTGCGCGGCGGCGGCCGTCATCAATTTCTGGCTTGGGATGCGCATCGGGCGCCTGCGCATGGCTCGAAAGATCGAAATGGGCGATGGCAACGACCCGCTTTTGTATGCCCGCATGCGTGCCCAATCGAACTTTATCGAAAACACGCCCATCACCCTGATTCTCGTTGCCGTGGTCGAACTGGCGGGCAAGGGCGGCTGGTGGCTGCCGGTGGCGGGCGCGGTGTTCATGGCCGGGCGCGTGATGCATGCCTTTGGCATGGACGGAAATTTCAAGCCCGGCCGCCCGTTCGGCACGGCCAGCGCCTATCTGGTGCAACTGGCCCTTGCCGTGATGGCGGTGCTGACGGCGGTTCGCGTGATCTGAACCGCCGCCTGCCCATGATTAAACGATATCATCCATAGATGCTGCCGACAAAGGGGTTGGTCAGCATCTCATGGCCGAATGTGCTGCATGGCCCATGGCCGGGGACAAAAGTGATGTCCTTGCCCAGGGGCCACAGCTTTTTGGTAATCGAATCGATCAGTTGCTGATGATTGCCGCGCGGGAAATCGGTGCGCCCGATGCTGCCCTGAAACAAAACATCGCCCACGATGGCCAGACGCGAAGGCTCGTGAAAAAACACCACATGGCCCGGCGTATGGCCTGGACAGTGGATCACCTGAAACACCAGTTCGCCCACCGTGACCGTATCGCCATCGACCAGCCAGCGGTCGGGCTCAAAACTTTTGCCCGCCAATCCCATCCGCATATTGGGATTGTCCAGCCCCTCGATCCAGAAGCGGTCATCCTCATGCGGCCCTTCGATGGGCAGGCGCAGATCCTGCGCCAGAACGCCCGCCAGCCCGCAGTGATCCATATGCCCATGCGTCACCAGCAACTTTTCAAGGGTCACGCCACGCGCCGCAACCTCGGCCTTCAGCTTGTCCAGATCGCCGCCCGGATCGATCAGCGCCCCGCGCATGGTTTTCGTACACCACACCAGCGAGCAATTCTGCTGGAACGCGGTGACGGGGATGAGGTGGATGCGCAGCGGCGGTTCTCCGCTTGCACGCGTGTCAGTAGGTTTGCTTTCAGCCATGACGGAAATCCTAGGGCCAGTCGGCCGCGAAGGCCAGTAGAGATAGGCGCAGGCTTCGCTATATATACTCTATCGACTTAGTAAGGATTACCCGATGCGCCTTCTCCTCGCCGCCGCCGCGCTTGTGGCCGCCCCCGCCATGGCCGCCCCCGCCCCGCGCCTGCCCGAAGCCAGCTTTGCCGCCCTGCCCCAACCGCTGCCCCTGCCCTATGACGAGGCCGCCGATGCGCACAAGGATGTGGCCGCCGCCATCGCCCGCGCGAAAAAGGCGCATAAGCTGGTGATCGTCGATCTGGGCGGCAATTGGTGCGCCGATTGCCGCATTCTGGCCGCCACCATGGCTCTGCCCAGCCTGAACCCCTGGCTGAAGAAGCACTATGAACTGGTGACGGTCGATGTGGGCCGCTACACCAAGAATCTCGACATCGGCGCCACCTATGGCGTGACGCGGCCCAAGGGCGTGCCTGCATTATTCGTGGTCGATCCGCGCACCAACAAGCTGCTCAACCCCACCACCTCGGTGACGGCGCTCTCGGATGCACGCTCGATGACGCCTCAGGCGCTGGCCGACTGGCTGGCGCAATGGACCAGGTAAAAGAGGCTGGTGGGCGGTTTTAGAGCCGCCCCCCCTTCCACACCACACGGCCGATCACGGTCACGTCCTCGGGCGCCAGATCAATCGGATCATAGGCCGGATTGTCGCTTTTCAGCCGCACCCGCCCCGGATGCCCCATATCGATTCGCTTGACCAGCACATGGTCTCCCACGCGCACCACATGGATGCCATCGCGCAGGGCGCGGCGTGAGCGGTCGACCAGAATTTCATCGCCGTCATTGAGCACGGGATGCATCGAATCCCCGGCCACCGCGATCGTCGTCAGATCGGCCGAATTCAATCCCATGCTTCGCAGCCAGTCATGCGAAAAGCGCAGCGCGCCAAAGGGCTGCTCGCCCCCGGCCGTCGCCCCCGGCCCGGCCGATGCATCAAGCGCAAGGCGCGGAACATCAACCCAATGCGCTCGCACAGGTTTTCCTATGGGGGCGACAGATTTTTCCTCCATCCCGCCCAGCCGTGATTCGTCCACACCAAAGAACTGCGCCAGTTTTCGCCGGTCCCTCTCCTCCAGCCTGCGCGGACTTCTTTTCTTAACAAACTGCTGTAAATAGCTGGGATTACGTCCAATTAGTGACGACAGAGCCGCCAGACTGACCCCGCGCTCGGTGGATAGAGCCATCAAAGTGGTTCGGGCATTTTCCTGTTCCATGTCCAAACTCTTAGCATAGGAAATTTCCTAGACAAGAGGGCGGAATAATGAGAACAAATGGGCAACAGATTTGCCGAATCGGACGAATCACCAACGGAGTAAAGGGGGTTTCATGCTGTTGCGAATGATTGAGGATTTCCTGCGCCGGACGGGCATGCCGTGGACCAAGTTCGGGCGCATTGTCGCCCATGATCCGCGCCTTGTCGGCGACATGCGCAATGGGCGAAGCCCGCGTCCCGATCTGGCCAATCGTATTGAAATTTATATCAACACCTATTCGGAGATGCCTCATGCGCTTTGATTTTCGCACCAGCAACGACATTGATGCCCAGCGCGTCGCCCTTTTCAGCCCCGCCGCCCGCCTGAACCCCGGCAAGGGCGTTGGCGCCCCCCGCGCCCGTGTCCGCCACCCTTCGGTGCAATTGCTCGATGCGGTGATGCGTCTGGCGGGCGAATATGGCGAACTGATTTCGCATGGCGAACGCCCTTGGGCCAGCGCCACTTTCCACGGGACGCGCCATACGATCACGCTGCTTTTCAACGGCAAGGAGGGCGCGGCGGGGGCCGATGAATTCATCGCCGCCCTGCCCGAGCATGAATTCACCATCCGGGGCCAACTGGTCGCCGACGCGGTGGTGTCCGAGGTCACGCATGTGACCTTGCCCACCGAACGGATGGTGGTGGAAGCAGAACTGCTGATGCTGGCGGACGACTGAAGCGCAATTTAACAGCGCAACTCTCCGGCGGGCAAGGGGCGTGGCGCCCCTTGCATAGCCATCAGATCAAGCAGTTTTGACAATAAAACAAAGCCGATAGAACAAAGACTGCGGCGTTTCAGCCCAGCTTCCATTCCCATCCCAACGGGTCGCCATCCATTGCCTCCACGCCGCGCGCGGCCAGTTCATCACGCAAAGCGTCGGAACGGGCAAAATCCTTCTCCACCCGCGCTTCCTTGCGCTGGGTCAGCACCGCTTCGATCTCTCCCTCGGTGATCGTCGCGGATTTGGGCCGCAGCCGCAGATCGGCCCGCTCCAGCCCCAGCAGATTGAGGCCCAACACATTGTCCATCGCCGTGATGGCGCCCAGCTTTTCCACCGCGGGCACCTTCTTCATCGATGCCACCTCTTCCAGCAGCGTCAGGGCCACCGAAGTGTTGAGGTCATCGCTGATCGCGGCATCGAAACGCTCCATCAAGGGCGCGATCTTCTGCCCCCATCCGCCGATCGCGGCATAACCGGCGTCCGCGCATTGCGCCTTCACCTGCGCCGTGGCCATCAACAGGCGCTTCAACCGCACCAGCGCCGCGCCCAAGCCTTCCCAGCTAAACTCCAGTTCGCTGCGATAATGCGCCTGAAGGCACATCAGGCGATAGGCCAGCGAGTGATAGCCCCGGTCGACAAGCAATTGCAGGCGCAGAAACTCGCCCGAGGATTTCGACATTTTCCCGCTGCGCTCGACCAGGAAATTGTTGTGCATCCAGAACTGCGCGCCCGAATGAGACGCCACATCCAGCGAACCACACCCGCACGCCGCCTGATTCTGCGCAATTTCATTGGGATGGTGGATTTCGCGATGGTCGATCCCGCCGGTGTGGATGTCGAACGGAAAGCCCAGCACCTCGCCGCTCATGACCGAGCATTCCAGATGCCAGCCCGGCGCGCCGCGGCCCCACGGACTGTCCCATTCCATCTGGCGCGTCTCGCCCTGCGGCGTCTTGCGCCAGATGGCGAAGTCGGCGGCATTGCGCTTGCCGTCCACCTTTTCGATGCGGCCCTCGCCCTCCTCGGTATGGGCGCGGGCAAGGCGGCCGTAGTCGGCCACGGTCGACACGTCGAAATAGAGCCCGCTTTCCAGCTCATAACAATGGGCTGCCGCGATTTTCTTAGCAAATTCAATCATCTGCGGCACGTAATCGGTGGCGATGGTCCATTGCGCGGGCTGACGGATATTTAGCGCGCGCACGTCGGCCCAATAGGCCTGCTTGTAATGCTCTGCGATGTCCCAGATCGAGCGGGCCTCTTTCGCGGCCATCTTCTCCATCTTGTCCTCGCCTGCATCGGCATCATCGGTCAGATGGCCCACATCGGTGATATTGATGACATGGGTCAGCTTCAGCCCCTTGAACGAGAGCGTCCGGCCCAGAATATCGGCAAAGACATAGGCGCGCATATTGCCGATATGGGGATAATTATAAACCGTCGGCCCGCAGGAATAGACCCTCGCCTCGCCCGGATGAACGGGGGTGAAGGTTTCCATCTGGCGGGTCAGGCTGTTGAACAGCTTGAGAGGATTCTGCTCGGTCATAACCGGGGGCGTATGCGCGCGCTCCGGCAAAGGTCAAGAGGGCGCGGGCGTGCGTAAAGCCACCCGCGCCATTTTCATTAATGCGCGGCAGCCGGCGTGCTGACGGTAACCCCGGCAAGCGTGGCGATCTCTTCAGGCTTGAGAACACCTTCGCCATAGGACTTGGGATCGGACAGCGAGAGCTTCTTGTTGCTCCGAAAATCGGCTTCTTTGGCGGGAAACAGGTCGGGCCGCCCGGCCATGATCCCCATCTTGATCCGACAGCCGACATACTGAACCTCGTCGGCTTCCAGCTCCAGTGTCACCTGATCCTTCGCTTCGCTGGACACCGAAAAGCTGTGCTTGCCTGGCTCGGCGGCATAGACGAAATAGCGCCCAACGCCCATCGAGCTGATCTTCTTGTCATTTTCCGACACCGCACAGCTGATGGCCGCGCCGAAGATCGAAGCGCTGCGATAGAACACAACCAGGCCCTTGCCCTTAGGAGCGGGAGGCACCACCATCATCAATTCAGGCGGGGTGTCGTAGGCCATTGCCGGAACGGACAGGCCACCGACAGCGGCGGCGGCAAAAATGGCCAGGTGTTTTAAACGCATCGAAATCCACTCCCTTTGTGAAACGTTGTTGGGCCGGGCCGAGTTCAGGGCTCGACTGAAAAATCAGCCGCCAACTTGGCCTCGGCATAGGTGCCGGAGGGCACAACCACTTCCTTGCCCTTCATGAACCAGCCGAGCATGGCGGCGACCGGAACCGTTGCTGCCGACGCGATCATTATGCGATTGACGTCCTTGATCGAACTTTTCCCGTTTTCCGACAAATGCATCGAACGCAGGCGCACCTGATGCCCATTTACATCCAGCCAACGCGCGGCAAGGATCAGTTCGCCCGGCCCGCCGCTCATGCTCGACTTCTTCGCATGGACCACCTCACCCTCGCCGGTGGCCCCTGCCGGAATGATGGTCTTGCCGTCCAGCAGAACGGGATCGACAAGGCGAATAGGGAAATGGGCATCGGGCTTGGAAATGGCGCTTCCCTGCGCCTCAAGGATCTCGATACGTACAGGCGTAAGCGCGGGGACAACGCGAGGCGTGGCCTGTACTGGACCGGGCGACGCATCCTGCGCGGAAAGAATACCGGAAGGAAGCGCAAGACAGCACACTGCCAAGCGCAAAAATGCCCTAGTCATGAAATGATAACCCCCAGATTGTTGGAGGCTATCGCCCAATCTCATCTTTGGCAATTAGCAAAAATGCAGATCATGCATCCTCGAACAGGCCCGCCAATTGTTCGATCATCGTGCCGCCCAGTTGCTCGACATCCATGATCGTCACCGCGCGGCGATAATACCGCGTGACATCATGGCCGATGCCGATGGCCACCAGTTGCACCGGCGATTTATTCTCGATCCAGCCGATCACGCGGCGCAGATGGCCTTCGAGATAGCCCGCCGCATTGACCGAAAGCGTGCTGTCATCGACCGGCGCGCCGTCGGAAATCACCATCAGGATGCGCCGATCCTCGGGCCGCGAGAGCAGGCGGTCATGCGCCCATTTCAGCGCTTCCCCGTCGATGTTCTCTTTGAGCAGCCCCTCGCGCATCATCAGGCCAAGATTCTTGCGCGCGCGGCGCCACGGTTCATCAGCCTTTTTATAAACAATGTGGCGCAAGTCATTGAGACGGCCCGGATGCGCAGGCTTACCCGCCGCCAGCCACGCCTCACGCGATTGCCCGCCCTTCCACGCGCGGGTGGTAAAACCGAGGATCTCGGTCTTGACCCCGCAGCGCTCCAATGTGCGCGCCAGAACGTCAGCCGAAATCGCGGCGATGGAGATCGGCCGCCCACGCATCGACCCCGAATTGTCGATCAGCAGCGTGACGATCGTGTCCTTGAACTCGACATCGCGCTCGACCTTATAGCTGAGCGAGGAACCGGGCGCGACGACGATGCGCGACAGGCGCGCAGCATCGAGAATGCCCTCTTCCTGATCGAAGTCCCAACTGCGGTTCTGCTGCGCCATCAGGCGCCGCTGAAGCCGGTTGGCAAGCCGGGTGACGATGCCCTGCAAGCCCTTCAGCTGCGCATCCAGATAGGTGCGCAGGCGCGTCAGTTCATCATCGTCGCACAGATCATGCGCGGCGACCACTTCGTCATATTTCTCGGAAAAGACCTTGTAATCAAAGTCATTGGGCAATTCGGTCCAGGGGCGGTTCGGGCGGGTGGGCAGCATGCCCTCCTCGCTGTCCTCGCCCTCGTCGTCCATCTCGCCCTGATCTTCGATCTCGCTCTGCTGGTCGCTGTCGCCCTGCTCGTCGCCCTGGCTGCGGTCGGCGGCCATTTCGACGGGCTGTTGCTCTTGGCCCGGCTGATCCTCGTCCTGCTGCTCTTCCTTGTCCTGCTCGGCCTCTTCGTTGTCCTCATCCTCGCCGGGCTCGTCCACGGCTTCGGGTTGGGTCAATTCCAGATGGCGCAGCATGTCCAGAGCAAGGCTTTGAAAAGCCTTCTGATCGCCCAGCTTGTCGGCCAGCGCGGCAATATCGCCGCCCGCCTTTTCCTCGATAAAGGCGCGGCGCATTTCGACGCCACCCTTCGCCATTTCCGGGATCGGCTGACCGGTCAGCTTCTCACGCAGGATCAGCGCCAGCGCGGTATGCATCGGCACCTGCTCTGCGCGTTCGGCGCGGGCGATGGCGTCTGTTGCCATCCGCATATCCAGCGCCGCGCCCAGATTTTCGCGCATTCCGGCATAGTCATTGGCCCCAAGCGCCTCAAAGCGCACGGTTTCCACCGCATCATAGGCGGCGCGGGCCACCGGCTCCTGCGGCGCATTCTTGCGGTGAAGCACCTCATTGTGGTGCTTCAATCGCAGCGCATAGGAATCGGCGAAACCGCGCGCCTCCATGGCGGCTGCGCGCGGAATGCCCCGCCCCGGCATCGGGACACGAAAGGTCGTGCCCGTCTGGCTCGGGTTATCGGGGCTCCAGTTCACCTCAATGTCGCCCCGCTCGGCAATTGCCCGCGAAGCGCCGGTCAGCGCAGCCTTGAAGCGGTCGAGAGGAGTGTCCTCGGCCAATGTCTATCCCTTGATTCTATTAGAGGCTTTGGCCCGTCTTGGCCCAGTCCGCCATGAAGCCTTCAATACCCTTGTCCGTCAAGACATGCTTGACCAGACCCTTGATGACGGCCGGCGGTGCGGTCATCACATCGGCGCCGATGCGCGCGCATTCCAGCACATGCACACCGTGGCGGATCGAGGCCGCCAGAATTTCGGTGGCGTAGTTGTAGTTGTCATAGATCAGGCGAATGTCGCGGATCAGTTCAAGGCCATCAAAGCCATTGTCGTCATGACGGCCGATGAAGGGCGAGATGAACGAAGCGCCCGCCTTGGCGGCCAGCAGCGCCTGATTGGCCGAGAAGCACAGGGTCACGTTCACCTTGGTGCCGTCGCCCGTCAGCGCCTTGCAGGTCTTGAGGCCGTCGATGGTCAGCGGCACCTTGATGCAGACATTGTCGGCGATCTTGCGCAGGATTTCGGCCTCGCGCATCATGCCTTCGTGGTCGAGAGCGATGACTTCGGCCGAAACCGGGCCATCGACGATGCCGCAGATTTCCTTGGTGACTTCGAGGAAATCACGGCCCGACTTGGCGATCAGCGAAGGGTTGGTGGTCACGCCATCCAGCAGGCCCGTGGCGGCCAGTTCCTTGATGTCGTTGATTTCTGCGGTGTCGACGAAAAACTTCATGGGTGGTCCCCTGATTGGCGCGCGCCCACGGAGGGTGCGATTCTGTAAAGCGGCTGAGGACCGCCTATAGGCAGGTGCGGCGCGATACCCAACCCCCTTTACTGGCCTTGCGGTTCCTATGCACCCGCCCCATAGGGAAGCCATGACCCGCGCCCGCCTGCTTGTGATGAATTCCGCCCTGCCGGTGCTGGATTACCGCGTACCCCATGGCATGGAGGTCGAACACGGCAGCGTGGTGATCGCCCCACTGGGGCCCCGGCAAGTGATGGGCATCGTGTGGGAAGCCGACCGCCTGCCCGGCGAGGAAGTGGGCGACAATCGCCTGCGCCCCCTGCTCTCGGTGCTGCCGGTGCCGCCTTTGCCCGCGCCCTTGCGGCGGCTGATCGAATGGACGGCGGATTATTATTGCGCCTCGCTGGCCTCGGTGGCGCGTATGGCGCTGTCCTCAACTGCTGCGCTTCAGGGCGGGCGGATGATGACGGAATATCGGTTAAAACCCGATGCCGAACCGCCAAAGCGTTTAACGCCCCAACGCGCCGCCGCGCTGGAGGCTTTGCAAGGCGCGCAGGGCACTTTGCGCGAACTGGCCGAGGCGGCTGGTGTGACCGAGGGCGTCTTGCGCGGCATGGTCAATGGTGGGATGATGGAAACGGTGCGGGTCGATCTCGACCGGTCCTATCCGCGCGCCGATCCTGAATTTGATGTGCCCGATCTGTCGGATGGGCAGCAAGAGGCCGCCGATCAGATGGTCGATGCGGTGCGCGGCGGATTGTTCGCACCGTTCCTGCTCGACGGCGTGACCGGATCGGGCAAGACCGAAACCTATTTCGAAGCCGTAGCCGAGGCGATCCGGCTGGGGCGGCAGGTGTTGGTTATGCTGCCTGAAATCGCGCTGACGCAGAATTTCCTGCGCCGTTTTGAGGCGCGCTTCGGGGTGGAGCCGGTGCTGTGGCACTCCAGCCTCAAATCCGCCGAGCGCCGCCGGGCATGGCGCGCGATTGCCGGGGGTCAGGCGCAGGTGGTGGTGGGCGCGCGTTCGGCGCTGTTCCTGCCCTTTCCGCGTCTCGGCCTGATCGTGGTGGATGAGGCCCATGAGGTCTCGTTCAAGCAGGATGATGGCGTGCGCTATAATGCGCGCGACGTGGCGGTGATTCGCGCAAGGTTTGAGAAGATCCCCGTTGTGCTGGCCTCGGCCACGCCTGCGCTCGAAAGCCTGACGCTGGCCGAGGCGGGCGTGTACAAGCGGATCATCCTGCCCGACCGTTTCGGGGGCGCGCAATTGCCCGACATTCAGATCGTCAATCTGATCCAGCATCCGCCCGAACGGAACCACTGGATTTCCCCGCCCCTGGTCAAAAAGCTGGTGGAGCGGCTTGAGAAGGGCGAGCAATCGCTGCTCTTCCTCAACCGGCGCGGTTATGCGCCGCTGACGCTGTGCCGGGCATGCGGCCATCGGTTTCAATGTGATACGTGCAGCGCGTGGCTGGTCGAACACCGCCTCTCGCGCCGCCTCGCCTGCCACCATTGCGGACAGGAGCAGCCGATGCCCACCGCCTGCCCCGAATGCGGCGAGGCGGATTGTCTGGTGGCCTGCGGGCCGGGGGTGGAACGCATTGCCGATGAGGTGGCGCAGATCCTACCCGAGGCCCGCGTGGCGCTGGTGACGTCGGACACGATGAATACGCCGGATAAGGTGGCCGAATTTGTCGCGGCGGCCGAAAATAAGATGATCGACGTGATCGTCGGCACGCAATTGGTCACCAAAGGCTATCACTTTCCCGACCTGACGCTGGTGGGGGTGATCGACGCCGATCTTGGCCTTGAGGGCGGCGATCTGCGCGCAGGCGAGCGGTCCTATCAACAGATCGCGCAGGTGGCCGGGCGCGCGGGGCGCGGCGAAAAGCCGGGCGAGGTGCTGATCCAGACCCGCCACCCGACCGCGCCCGTCATCGCCGCGCTGGCGGCTGGCGACCGCGACGCCTTTTACGAGGCCGAGGCCGAGGGCCGCCGCCATGCGGGTGCGCCGCCTTTTGGCCGCTGGGCCGCGATCATCGTGTCGAGCGAAGAAGAATCCGAGGCCAAGGAGGCCGCCCGCGCGATTGGCGGCACGCGGCCCAACCTGCCCGATGTGGCGATCCTCGGCCCCGCGCCCGCGCCTTTGTCCTTGCTGCGCGGACGTTATCGCTATCGGTTGCTGGTCAATGCCAAGCGCAGCGCGGAATTGCAGAAGGTGCTGCGCGAATGGCTGGGCGCGCTCAAATTCCCGCAAGGGGTGCGCGTCAGCATCGACATCGACCCTTATTCCTTTGTGTAAACACCCTCGCGGGCCAGCAACTCCTTCTTCACCCCCTCGCCCCAGGCATAGCCGCCCAGCGCGCCATCGCCCCGAATAACCCGGTGACAGGGGATCAGCACCGCGACGCGATTGGCACCATTGGCGCTGCCCGCCGCGCGGCAGGCGGCCGGGCGACCGATCGCGGCGGCCAATTGGGCATAGGACCGCGTCTCGCCCGCCGGGATCTGGCGCAGGGCGGCCCAGACGGCCTCCTGAAAGGCGGTGCCGCGCACGTCGAGGGGAATGTCCGAAACCTCGCCGGGCGTCTCCACGGCGCTTAAAGCCCACGCAAAGAGCGTTTTGAACGCCTCGTCGCCCTCCACCAGTTCGGCCTTGGGAAACAGCGTGCGCAGATCCTCCACCCCCACGCCAAAGGCCAGACGGCATATCCCGCGATCCGTGGCCGCCACCAGCATCGCGCCCAAAGTGGTGGGCATCACCGCCCAGTGAATGGTGACGCCCTCGCCACCCTTGGCCCATGCCGACGGGGTCATGCCCATGCGCTCCTTTGCATTGCGATAGAAAGTGGATGGTCCGCCAAAGCCCGAGGCATAGATCGCATCGGTGACGGATTGCTGCCCCAGCACCTGTCCCGCGCGCTCGATCCGGCGGGCGCGGGCATAGGCGGCAGGCGAGAGGCCGGTGGCCCGTTTGAAGATTCGCTGGAAATGCGACGGGCTATATCCGGTCGCCTCGGCCAGATCAGTTAAGGAAGGCGCATCATCGCCCATCATGCGCAGCGCGGCCTCGATCGCCGCCGCGTCGCGCCCCGCCTCATCCGGGCGACAGCGCAGGCATGGGCGGAACCCATCGGCGCGCGCCGCATCGCCATCGGCAAAGAATCGGACATGATCGCGCAAGGGCCGCCGAGCCGGACAGGACGGGCGGCAATAGATGCCCGTGGTCGCAACCGCGAAAACGAAGCGGCCATCGGCGCCCTTGTCGCGCGCCACCACGTTTTCCCAAAAAACTTCTGTTTGATCGTTGTCCATGGAAAACTGCCTAGCACAGGTGCGCAGGCGATACTTCCCACCCCTTGCGATCAAAGTTTTTTCGGGCAAACTGACGCATAGGAATGCATCGCGCATTTCTCAGACAAACGGGCCGACTTTGCGCTCGACCATGGACTTTGGAATCAGGTGGCAATGGGCCGCTTGCATCGCGCGGTAATCGTCGCTATGCGCGCCGCCCAAGGGGGACAGATACGCAGTTTAACCCTGCGTGTCCTTTCCTTTGCGAACCGGCATAGAGCCTTCCGGCAAGAGGGGACGTAAAAGCGTGGACAATTCCGCCGGCATTACTGCCAGTCTTCAGGGGCGCTACGCGTCCGCCCTGTTTGAACTGGCGCAGGATTTGGGCGTGGTAAGCGCCGTGGAAGCGGACCTTGAGGCGCTGGGTGCGGCAATTGCCGAATCCGACGACCTGTCCGCCCTGATTCGTAATCCGCAGATCAGCCGCGATGCGGCTGGCCGTGCGGTCGAGGGTGTGGCCGGGGTCCTTGGCCTTGGCGAGGTTACCCGCAAATTCCTTGGCGTGCTGGCTGCTGGCCGCCGCCTTTCGGCCCTGCCCGACATTCTTCGCGCCTTTTCCGCCATCGCGGCGGCCGCGCGCGGCGAAGTGACGGCGCAGGTGACCAGCGCCCACCCGCTGAGCGACGATCAGTTGGCCGCCCTTTCGGGCAAGCTGGCTGCTCGTGAAGGCAAGGCCATCAAGCTGAAGACCAGCGTCGATCCGGAACTGCTTGGCGGTCTGGTCGTGCGCATCGGCAGCCAGCAGATCGACAGCTCGATCCGCACCCGTCTCAATTCTCTCGCCCAAAAGATGAGGGGCTAACAGGCCCCTCCTAAAGGGTCGATTGCGGGGCCACGGCCCCCAACAAGGTTCGATGAAAGGCTGAACATGACAATTCGCGCCGCTGAAATCTCGAAGGTCATCAAGGACCAGATTGCCAACTTCGGCACCGAAGCCCAGGTTTCGGAAGTCGGCTCCGTGCTCTCGGTGGGTGACGGTATTGCCCGCATCCACGGTCTGGACAAGGTTCAGGCCGGTGAAATGGTGGAATTCGCCAATGGCGTTCAGGGCATGGCCCTGAACCTCGAAGCCGACAATGTCGGCGTCGTGATCTTCGGCTCGGACAGCGAGATCAAGGAAGGCGACACCGTCAAGCGCACCGGCACCATCGTGGACGTTCCGGTGGGCAAGGGCCTGCTGGGCCGCGTGGTTGACGCGCTGGGCAACCCGATCGACGGCAAGGGCCCGATCATTTCCGACACGCGCAGCCGCGTCGAAGTCAAGGCTCCGGGCATCATCCCCCGCAAGTCGGTGCATGAACCCGTGCAGACGGGCCTGAAGGCCATTGACGCTCTGGTTCCGGTTGGCCGCGGCCAGCGCGAACTGATCATCGGCGACCGCCAGACCGGCAAGACCGCCGTGGCGATCGACACGTTCATCAACCAGAAGGCCGTTAACGCCGGTGATGACGAATCGAAGAAGCTGTACTGCATCTACGTCGCCGTGGGTCAGAAGCGTTCGACCGTTGCGCAGATCGTGCGTCAGCTCGAAGAAAACGGCGCGATGGAATATTCGGTTGTGATCGCCGCCACCGCTTCGGAGCCCGCTCCGCTGCAGTATCTGGCGCCCTACACCGGTGCGGCCATCGGCGAATTCTTCCGCGACAACGCCATGCACGCCGTGATCGTGTATGACGACCTTTCCAAGCAGGCCGTGGCTTATCGTCAGATGTCGCTGCTGCTGCGTCGTCCCCCGGGCCGTGAAGCCTATCCCGGCGACGTGTTCTATCTCCACTCGCGCCTGCTGGAACGCGCTGCCAAGCTGAACGATGACATGGGCGCCGGTTCGCTGACCGCTCTGCCGATCATCGAAACGCAGGCGGGCGACGTGTCGGCCTACATTCCGACCAACGTGATCTCGATCACCGACGGCCAGATCTTCCTTGAAACCGGCCTGTTCTATCAGGGCGTCCGTCCGGCCATTAACGTTGGTCTGTCGGTGTCGCGCGTGGGTTCGTCGGCTCAGACCAAGGCGATGAAGAAGGTTGCCGGCTCGATCAAGCTGGAACTGGCCCAGTATCGCGAAATGGCTGCCTTCGCTCAGTTCGGTTCGGACCTCGACGCTTCGACCCAGAAGCTGCTGAACCGCGGTGCGCGTCTGACCGAGCTGCTCAAGCAGGCTCAGTTCTCGCCGCTCGGTTTCGAAGAGCAGACCTGTGTCATTTTCGCTGGCACCAACGGTTATCTGGACTCGGTCCCGACCAACCGCGTGACGGAATATGAAGCCGAACTGCTCAGCTTCCTGCGTTCGCAGCATGGCGACCTGCTCGACCTGATCCGCAACACCAAGGATCTGGGCGACGAAGCCAAGGGCAAGCTCAAGGCCGCTCTGGACGCTTTCGGCAAGCAGTTCGCTTAAGTCAGGTCTAGCTACGAAAGGTAGTTGGCAATGGCCAGCCTTAAGGAACTCAAAGGCCGGATCAACTCGGTCAAGTCGACCCAGAAGATCACCAAGGCCAAGCAAATGGTCGCGGCGGCGAAACTGCGTAAAGCGCAGTCCGCTGCCGAGGCCGCGCGCCCCTATGCCTCGCGGCTGGCGGGCGTTGTCGCCAGCCTCGCCTCGCGCATCGTGGTCAGCGAAAGCAGCCCCAAGCTGCTGGCCGGTACCGGCAAGGATGCAGTGCATCTGCTGGTGGTGGCCAATTCGGATCGCGGTCTGTGCGGCGCCTTCAACTCGAACATCGTCAAGGCAGCACGCCTGAAAGCCAAGGCTCTGGAAGCCGAAGGCAAGAAGGTGCAGTTCTACCTGATCGGTCGCAAGGGCCGCGCGGTTATCCGTCGCGAATTCCCCAATGCGATCATCGGCGGCTTCGACACCACCACGGTGCGTGAAGCGGGCTATGCCGAAGCCGATGCGATCGCTGCCGAACTGGTGGCGCTGTATGATGCAGGCAAGTTTGACGTAGCGCATCTCTTCTTCAGCCGCTTCCGCAGCGCGCTGTTGCAGGAGCCCACGACGCAGCAGATCATCCCCGTTCCCGCTCCCAAGTCGGAAGTGGCGGCGGACTCGGTGGTCGAATATGAGCCGGAGGAGGAGGAAATCCTCGCCGCTCTGCTGCCGCGCTATCTGAAAACGCAGCTTTTCGGCGCTCTGCTGGAAAATGCGGCCAGCGAACAGGGTGCATCCATGACCGCCATGGATAACGCCACCCGCAACGCCGGCGACCTGATCAGCAAGCTGACCATCCAGTATAACCGCAGCCGTCAGGCCGCGATCACCACTGAACTCATTGAAATCATCGCGGGCGCCGAAGCGCTCTGACGACGACACAGCAGGCAAGGAAGAAACCCATGTCCACCAGCACTGGCAAAATTGCCCAGGTTATCGGCGCCGTCGTCGACGTTGCCTTCGACGGGGAACTCCCGGCGATTCTGACCGCTCTGGAAACCGACAATAACGGGAACCGTCTGGTTCTCGAAGTTGCTCAGCACCTTGGCGAAAACACCGTCCGCACCATCGCGATGGACGCCACCGAAGGTCTGACCCGCGGCCAGGCCGTGACCAGCACCGGCGCGCAGATCTCGGTGCCGGTCGGCCCCAAGACGCTGGGCCGCATCATGAACGTCGTGGGCGATCCCATCGACGAACGTGGCCCGGTCGGCGCCGATCAGGTTGCCCCGATCCACGCCAAGGCCCCGGAATTCATCGACCAGTCGACCGAAGCCGCGATCCTCGTGACCGGCATCAAGGTCATCGACCTTCTGGCTCCCTATGCCAAGGGCGGCAAGATCGGTCTGTTCGGCGGCGCGGGCGTTGGCAAGACGGTTCTCATTCAGGAACTGATCAACAACATCGCCAAGGGCCACGGCGGCGTGTCGGTGTTCGCGGGCGTTGGTGAACGCACCCGCGAAGGCAACGACCTCTACCACGAATTCCTCGACGCCGGCGTTATCGCCAAGGACGCCGAAGGCAACCCGACCCCCGATGGTTCGAAGGTTGCTCTGGTGTTCGGCCAGATGAACGAACCGCCGGGCGCCCGCGCTCGTGTGGCTCTGTCGGGTCTGACCATGGCTGAATACTTCCGCGACCAGGAAGGCCAGGACGTGCTGTTCTTCGTGGACAACATCTTCCGCTTCACGCAGGCCGGTTCGGAAGTGTCGGCTCTGCTGGGCCGTATTCCTTCGGCCGTGGGTTATCAGCCCACCCTGTCGACCGACATGGGCGCGCTGCAGGAACGCATCACCTCGACCACCAAGGGTTCGATCACCTCGGTTCAGGCCATTTACGTTCCCGCGGACGACCTTACCGACCCGGCTCCTGCCACCTCGTTCGCCCACTTGGACGCAACGACCACGCTGAACCGCGCGATTTCGGAACTCGGCATTTATCCCGCGGTTGACCCGCTCGACTCGACCTCGCGCGTGCTGACGCCCGCCGTTGTCGGTCAGGAGCACTACGAAACCGCCCGCCGCGTTCAGGAAACGCTGCAGAAGTACAAGTCGCTGCAGGACATCATCGCGATCCTGGGCATGGACGAGCTTTCGGAAGAAGATAAGCTCACCGTCGCCCGCGCCCGCAAGATCCAGCGCTTCCTGTCGCAGCCCTTCCACGTGGCCGAAGTGTTCACCGGCATCAGCGGCAAGTTCGTGCAGGTCGAAGACACTGTGCGTTCGTTCAAGGCGGTTGTGGACGGCGAATACGACCACCTGCCCGAAGCGGCCTTCTACATGGTTGGCGGCATCGACGAAGCGGTCGAAAAGGCCAAGAAGCTGGCTGCGGAGGCGTAAGCCATGGCGCTGCATTTCGAACTCGTCACGCCTGCAAAGCTGGTCCGGTCCGAGGAAGTCCACATGGTGGTCGTCCCCGGTTCGGAAGGCGAGTTCGGCGTGCTGGAAGGCCATGCGCCTTTCCTGTCGACCATCGCCGATGGCACCGTGAAAGTGTACAAGAGCGAAAACGCGGCTCCGGAGGAAATCGCCATCGCCGGCGGTTTCGCCGAAGTGACGCCCAAAGGTCTGACCGTTCTGGCCGAAAAGCTGGTGGGGTGATCGCGGGCTGACTGGCTTCGTCGCTCGCTTTGACGGATAACAGATTGAGGGCCGGGAAAAGGGTTTGCGCCTTTTTCCCGGCCCTTTTTCTTTGGTAGTCCTACCTTCCCCTCCTCGCCGTCGGCGCGTGAAAATCCGGGTCCTTGCCCGCCACCCAGTTGAGAAAGCGCGCCAGAACCTCATGCCCGCGCAAAATCGCGACATCCTCTGCGATACGGGCCAGTTCGGCGTTGGTGAAATTGGCGTGCAGCGCCCGGTGACAGATCGGATGGACGGCGACCACGACGCGCCCACCGCGCGATTTGGGCACCGGATGGTGCCACTCGATCCGGCGGCCCAGCGCCCTTTCGCAAAGCCAGCAGGGCGGGGATGTTTGCGGCTCGTTCAAAGTGTCAAAATCGGTATTTGCCCGTGATCGGCGCTTGGCCATTAGCAAATCCTCAAAGTTTCCGTTCTATTCACCTTGCTCAATTGGCACAGGCTGATCGTGTTCTCAAACGGTCGATGCCCCAGATGGTCGCGGGCAATGTCTGTGTGGTTTGTGAAGGAATAGACGGACGATGAGCGCATTCGGGCGACGCACTGGCCCCGGCAGCTTTGGCGCAGGCGCAAGGCCACAGTTTGGCGTAGCGCGCCCGATGCGAGCCGATGGTCTGCCCGCCGGTGCTCCTCCTCCGCCGCCTTCGGGCGGGGATCAGTTTCCGCCTTTGCCCACCGAAGCCGAAATGACGATGGATTCCAAGGGCGGCGATGCGATGGCGCGCCTGGCTGAGCGGATGAATTCCACCGTCGAATCCACCCGGCAGGCTGAGGGTTTTGAGGCCAGCGTTCATAAGATCAAAGAGCAGGTGCTGCCCCGCCTGCTCGAGCGCGTTGACCCCGAGGCCGCGGCCACGCTGACCAAGGATGAGCTGGCCGAGGAATTCCGCCCGATCATCATGGAGGTGCTGGCCGAGCTGAAGATCACGCTGAACCGGCGCGAGCAATTCGCGCTGGAAAAGGTGCTGATCGACGAATTGCTCGGCTTTGGCCCGCTGGAGGAATTGCTCAACGATCCGGACGTGTCCGACATCATGGTCAACGGCCCGGACCAGACCTATATTGAAAAGAAGGGCAAACTTCAGCTTTCCACGATCCGTTTCCGCGACGAACAGCATCTGTTCCAGATCGCCCAGCGCATCGTCAATCAGGTCGGCCGCCGCGTTGACCAGACCACGCCGCTGGCCGACGCCCGATTGAAGGACGGCAGCCGTGTGAACGTGATCGTGCCGCCGCTGTCGCTGCGCGGCACGGCGATCTCGATTCGTAAGTTTTCCGAAAAGCCGATCACCATCGACATGCTGCGCGATTTCGGTTCGATGAATGACCGCATGGCCACCGCGCTGAAAATCGCGGGTGCGTGCCGGATGAACATCGTCATTTCGGGCGGCACGGGTTCGGGCAAAACCACCATGCTCAACGCCCTGTCGAAGATGATTGATCCGGGTGAGCGCGTGCTGACCATCGAGGACGCGGCCGAATTGCGCCTGCAACAGCCGCACTGGCTGCCGCTGGAAACGCGCCCGCCCAACCTTGAGGGCCAAGGCGCGATCACCATCGGCGATCTTGTGAAGAACGCTCTGCGTATGCGGCCTGACCGGATCATTCTGGGCGAAATTCGCGGCGCGGAATGTTTCGACCTGCTGGCCGCGATGAACACCGGCCATGACGGATCGATGTGCACACTCCACGCCAATTCCCCGCGCGAATGCCTTGGCCGTATGGAAAACATGATCCTGATGGGCGACATCAAGATCCCCAAGGAAGCCATCAGCCGCCAGATCGCCGAATCGGTTGATCTGATCGTTCAGGTCAAACGCCTGCGCGATGGCAGCCGCCGCACCACCAATATCACCGAGGTGATCGGGATGGAGGGCGATGTGATCGTCACGCAGGAATTGTTCAAGTTCGAATATCTGGACGAAACCGACGACGGCAAGATCATCGGTGAATGGCGTTCCTCGGGCCTGCGCCCCTACACTTTGGAAAAGGCGCGCCAGTTCGGCTTCGACCAGACCTTCCTTGAGGCATGTCTCTGACCGGCGGATGCACGCGCGGCATTGTTTCATGCGCAAAATAGCGGTGCAACAATCGGCCCCGATGGGTTAAGGGCCGCGCGTGCCTCAACATCAACGCCCCTTTCTGGCGCTGGGCCTGCGCCTTGCTGCCACGCTCGCGCTGGCCACGCTTTATATGATGGTCAAGCTGCTGCATCAGCGCGGCGTCGCCCTGCCCGAAATCATGTTCTGGCGTCAGGCTTTGACGATACCGCTCCTGGGCGGATGGCTGGCGGCGCGGGGGCGGCTGTTTTCGCTCTATACGCGGCGGCTCAAAACCCATGCCTTGCGCACGATCACCGGATCGATCGGCATGGTCTGCCTGTTTGGCGCGCAGGTGCTGCTGCCTTTGCCGGTGGCGACTGTGCTGGGCTTCACCACGCCGCTGTTTGCGGTGCTGCTGACGGCCGTCGTCTATAAATCGCCGCCGGGGCGGCTGCGCTGGATGGCGGTGGCGCTGGGTTTTGCCGGGGTGATCATCATCACGGCGCCGGGCGATGGGGCGTCCATTGCGGGCGGCATTTCGCCGCTGGGCCTTGCCGCCGGGCTTTGCTCAGGCTTTCTGGTGGCGGTCATCAGCCTGCAAATCCGCGATCTGACCAGCACCGAGACGCCGATTGCGGTGGTGTTCTATTTCGCGCTGTTCGGCACGCTGCTGCTGACCCCGACGATGCTCTATTACATGACGCCGCATTCGCCCGCGCTCTGGGCCGAAATCATTGCGATGGGCGTGGTGGGCGCGCTGGCGCAGGTGCTGCTGACGGCGGCGCTGCGCTTTGGTTCGGCGGCCAGCGTGCTGGTGATGGATTATGCCACGCTGATCTGGACGACGATCTATGGCTGGACGATTTTCGACCAATTGCCGCCCGCGCATACCTGGGCCGGGGCGCCGCTGATCGTGGCGGCGGGGATGATGATTGCCCTGCGCGAGCATCGGCGAATTAAAGCCACCCGCGAAACCGCATAGAAAAAGGGCCGCCACGCGAACGCAGCGGCCCCCTCCTGCGACCCTTTAGCTTAGTCCTTCCAGACCAGCTTGGGCTTGCGCGCCGCCAGCGTTTCATCAACGCGGCGCCGCGGTGTATAGTGAGGCGCGCTCTTCAACGTCACATCCCCTGCCCGCCCGCGCTCGGCCAGCGAGCGCATCGATGCGATCAGGCGATCGGTGCCCGCCTTGCTCTCGGTTTCGGTCGGTTCGACCAGCATCGCGCCATGGACCACCAGCGGGAAATAGACCGTCATCGGGTGGAAACCCTCGTCGATCAGCCCCTTGGCGATATCCAGCGTCGAGAAGCCCTCGGCCATGCCATTGTCGCTGAACAGGGCCTCGTGCATGCAGGGGCCATAGGCGGCAAAGGGCGCGTCCAGCACATCTTCCAGCTCGCGCAGGATGTAGTTGGCGTTGAGCACAGCATCCTCGGACACCTGACGCAGACCATCCGCGCCGTGGCTGAGGATATAGGTCAGCGCGCGGGTGAACATGCCCATCTGGCCATGGAACGCGGTCATGCGGCCAAAGCTGTTGGGGTGGCCGTGGTCATGCGCATCGCCTTCCTCGACCAGATGCGCGACGCCATCGGCATCGAGCGTGGCGAAGGGCAGCGGGGCAAACGGAGCCAAAGCCTCGGACAGCACCACCGGCCCCGAACCCGGACCGCCGCCGCCGTGGGGCGTCGAAAAGGTCTTGTGCAGGTTGATATGCATCGCGTCCACGCCAAGGTCGCCGGGGCGCACCTTGCCGACGATGGCGTTGAAATTGGCGCCGTCGCAATAGACATAACCGCCCGCCGCATGGACCGCGTCCGAGATCGTCTTGAGGTCGCGCTCGAACAACCCGCAGGTGTTGGGGTTGGTGATCATCACGCCCGCGATGTCCGGCCCAAGGCGAGCCGTCAGCGCGACCACATCGACGCGGCCATCCTCGGTTGCGGGGATGTTTTCCACGCGGAAACCGGCAAAGGCGGCGGTGGCCGGGTTCGTACCATGCGCGCTTTCAGGCACCAGCACCACAGGGCGTTCCTCACCGCGCGCGGTCAGGGCAGCGCGGATGCAGAGCAGCCCGCAAAGCTCGCCATGCGCGCCCGCCTTGGGCGTCATGGCCACGGCGGGCATCCCGGTCAGCGCCATCAGCCAATCGGCCAGCTGCGTGATGACCTTCAAAGCGCCCTGCACCGTCTGCGTCGGCTGCAACGGGTGGACATCAGCGAAGCCGGCCATCCGCGCGACCTTTTCATTCAGGCGCGGATTGTGCTTCATCGTGCAGGAGCCGAGCGGGAACGGCCCGAGGTCGATGGCGTAGTTCTGACGCGAAAGGCGCGTGTAATGGCGCACCACTTCCGGCTCGGTCAGGCCCGGCAGAGCCGGAGCAGCCTTACGCAGGAACTTGCCCAGCGCGGGCGCTGGAGCCACATCGGCATCGTCGAAATCGACGCCATAGGTTCCGGGCGCGGCCAGTTCGAAGATCAGCTTTTCCTCAAGGTTGAGGCCATGATCGCCGCTGACCGTGGCGGGCAGGATCGCGCCTGCCTCACCCATTTCCGGGCGCCATCCCGAAGCGTTGGGAGCGTTCATCACAGCACCTCCTTCAGCGCCGCCACAAGGGCCGCAATATCTTCATCGCTCGTGCATTCCGTGGCGGTCAGCAGCAGGCCATTGGCCAGCGCGGGCGTTTCGGCATAGAGGCGACCAAGCGGCACGCCGCCCAGAATGTCCTTGGCCGCCAAGGCATCGACGACCTCGTGCGCATCCTTGGGCAGGATCACGGTAAATTCGTTGAAATAGGCATCATTCAGGACGCTGACGCCCGGAATGGCCGCCACCGCCGCGGCCAAAGCCTGCGCCTTGCCATGGTTGATGCGGGCCAGGCGCTCCAGACCAGCGCCGCCCAGAAGGCTCATGTGAATGCTGAAAGCCAGCGCGCAAAGACCTGAATTGGTGCAGATATTGCTGGTCGCCTTTTCGCGGCGGATATGCTGTTCGCGCGTGGAAAGCGTCAGCACGAAGCTGCGGCGCCCTTCGGCGTCCAGCGTCTCGCCGCACAGGCGGCCCGGGATCTGGCGCAGGAACTTTTCGCGGCAACCGAACAGGCCGAGATACGGCCCGCCAAATTGCAGGCCCACGCCCAGCGACTGCCCCTCACCCACAACAATATCCGCGCCCAGCGCGCCGGGAGCCTCCAGCAGACCCAGCGCCACCGGCTCCGTCACCACCGCGATCAGCAGCGCGCCATGCGCCTGCGCCGCCGCCGCAATCGCGGCCAGATCGGGAATGCGGCCCAGAATGTCGGGGTACTGCACCACAACCGCGCTGGTTTCGCCGTCGATGGCGGCGATGATCGCGGCATCCTCGGCATCGCCCGACATTACGGGGGCCTGCGCCACCAGTACGTCATCGGTGAAACGCGCCATGGTCTGCGCGGTCGCCACATAATGCGGGTGCAGGCCGCCGGTCAGGATCGACTTCTTCCGCTTGGTCACGCGATGCGCCATGGCGATCGCTTCCCAGCAGGCGGTCGAGCCGTCATAGAGGCTGGCGTTGGCAATATCGGTGCCGAGCAGGCGCGCGACCTGCGTCTGGAACTCAAAGAGCACCTGCAGCGTGCCCTGCGCGATTTCGGGCTGATAGGGCGTATAGGCGGTCAGAAACTCGCCGCGCTGGATCAGGTGATCGACGCTGGCGGGGATATGGTGCTTATACGCGCCCGCGCCCAGAAAGAAGGGCGCCGCGCCCGCCGAGAGGTTTTCTCCGGCAAGGCGGCCCATATGGCGTTCGACCGCCATTTCGCTGGCATGGCCCGGCAGGCCCGCAATGGGTCCTGCCTGCAACGCCTCAGCGGGCACATCGCAAAACAGCGCGTCAATATTGTCCACGCCGATCCGCGCCAGCATTGTGGCGCGGTCGGCCGGGGTGAGAGGCAAATAACGCATGGGCGATTAAAGCTCCGCAATATAGGCGGCGTAAGCGGCCTCATCCATCAGATCGGCCAGCTCGCCAGCGTCCGAAACGCTCATGCGCCACAGCCAGCCTTCGCTCTCGGGCGAGGTGTTGACCAGCTCGGGGGCTTCTTCGAGCGCCGCATTGCCTTCGGTCACTTCGCCCGAAACCGGGGCGTAAACGTCGCTGGCGGCCTTCACGCTGTCCACCACGCTGGCCGTGTCGCCCTTGCCCAGCGCCTTGCCCGCTTCGGGGACTTCGACAAAGGTGATGTCGCCCAGCGCGTTCTGCGCGAAATCGGTGATGCCGACGGTCGCCACATCGCCGTCAACGGAGATCCACTCGTGGTCCTTGGTGAAATAGCGGGTCATTTTGCGGCTCCTTTGCGGAAATAGCGATGGGGAACAAAAGGCATGGCAGCGACCGTGGCGGGCAGCTTCTTGCCGCGCACGTCGATGAAAAGTTCAGTGCCGGGCGCGCCCAGAGCGGCGGGCACATCGGCCATGGCGATGGGGCAGCCCAGGCTGGGCGCAAAACCGCCCGAGGTCAGCACGCCGACCTTATCCTCGCCGCTGTACACCTCGGCGCCTTCGCGCGCGGCCTGACGGCCCGAGAGTTTCAGGCCCACGCGCACCGTTTCGGTGCCCTGCGACAGGCCGGTCAGGATGCGGTCGGCGCCGGGGAAGCCGCCTTCGGCGCGGCGGCGCTTGGAAATGGCGAAGGAAAGGCCAGCGCTGATGGGGTCGATGTCCTCATTCAGATCATGACCATAGAGCGGCAGGCCCGCCTCCATGCGCAAGCTGTCGCGCGCGCCAAGGCCGATTGGCTTGACCGCTTCGTGGGTGCAGAGCATCTCGGCCAGCGCCTCGGCGCTTTCTGCGGGCACGGCGATTTCATAGCCATCCTCGCCGGTATAACCGCTGCGGCTGATGTGCAGTTCAACCCCGTTCCAAACATAGGGACCGGCCTGCATGAAGGAGAGTTGATCCACGGGCACGATCTGCGGCTGGGCGGGCGCGATGCCGAAAGAGGCCAGCGCATCGGCGGCGCGGGGGCCTTGCAGCGCCAGCAGCGCGAAATCGTCGCGGTGAGTCAGCGTGATGTCATCAGGCAGGAATTCGCGCAGATGGCCAATATCATCCCACTTGGTCGCGCCATTAACGATCAGGAAAAAGCCGCCGGGCCAGCGCGTAATCATCAGATCGTCGATGATCCCGCCCGTTTCATTCAGCAGCAGCGAATAGCGCTGGCGGCCAACCTTGAGTATCGAAAGATCGGCGGGCATCAGCGCTTCCAGAGCGGTGACGGCGTCCTGCTGATCCTCGTCCTCGCTCGACACGACCAGCTGGCCCATGTGGCTGACATCGAAAAGACCGGCGTTTTCGCGGGTCCACAGGTGTTCGCCCATGATGCCTTCGTATTGCACCGGCATCCAATAACCGGCGAATTCGACCATGCGGCCGCCGCGCGCGCGGTGCCAGGCATCGAGAGGAAGGGTGAGGGTTTCGGGGATCTCGGCTTCTTCGCCCGAGTCAAAATTGTATGTGTCGCTCACAAATCAGCCTTCCGCACAGCGTTGCACCATTCCGGTGCCCCCTCTGTCACGGAAACCTGAGAGCTTAGCCCGCGCATGGGAATGCGCAGATTTACCCCTTCGGCGGCCCCCGAACCCATTGGTCCGATTGCACTTTCCAGAGCGTCGCTATTGACCGACACGGTCCTTATTGCCTGAGAGATTCCGGGGCGGTTGCTCCTTCGGCGCCGGGCAATTCTTGCGAATCACCCGAACTCTCCCGCATCGTTCAGCGACTGATGTTCGCCATCTCTTTTTGCGGCGCAAAAGTCAAACAGCCTGTCAGAAATTCTACCCCAATACGTAATCCGCTCCATAAATCCGGCGTAATCACGGTCAGACGTTGCTCAATCCTTCGGGGGCGGTGCCGTGGATCTGGCGATATTGCGCGATGGCGAAACGGTCGGTCATGCCTGCGATATAGTCGGCGATATGGCGGCTGCGCTGGGGCTCGGCCTGCGGCAGGCGGGCGGCCCATGCCTCGCCCATGCGCAAGGGGTCCTCGCTATAGGCGGCAAACAGGCCCGAAACGACCTGATGCGCCTTTTCCGCCGTGGCCAGTTGATCGGGGTGGTAATAGAGCCGGTCATACATGAAGCGCTTCAAGGTCCGCTCGGCCTCAGCCATCGCGGGCGAAAAGGCAGCGCTGGCGCGGGTGGCGGCGCGGATGTCGGCAATGCCAGCCATCCCCTGCGTGCGGCCCTGCGTTTCGGCGATCACATCATTGACCATTATGCCGATCTGGCTGCGCACCAGCTCGCGCAACTTGCGATCATGGGGGGCATGGGGGTGCTTGGCCTCAACCGCGCGCCATTGCTCGGCCACAAAGGGCTGGGTCAGCAGATCGTCGAGATGGAGGAAACCGGCGCGCAACCCATCGTCAATATCGTGATTGTCATAGGCAATGTCGTCAGCAATCGCGGCCACCTGCGCCTCAAGGCAGGACCATTCACCCAGATGCAGCGGATAGGCCGCGTCCAGTTCGGCCAACGCCCAGTTAGGGTTGCGGACCGGTCCATTATGCTTGGCCAGCCCCTCCAGCGTCTCCCATGTCAGGTTCAGCCCTTCATGCTCGCAATAGGGGCTTTCCAGACGCATGAGCGTGCGCAAAGTGTTGGCATTGTGATCCCAGCCGCCTTGCTCCTTCAGCGCCTCGTCCAGTGCGTCCTCGCCGCTGTGGCCAAAGGGCGGATGACCGATGTCATGGGCAAGGCAAAGCGCCTCGGTCAGATCCTCGTCCAGCCCCAGCACGCGGGCGATGACGCGACCGATCTGCGCCACCTCGAGGCTATGCGTCAGACGGACACGGTAGTGATCACCATCGGGGGCGACGAAAACCTGCGTTTTATGCCGCAAACGCCGGAACGCAATCGAGTGGATGATCCGGTCGCGGTCGCGCTGATAGGGGCTGCGCGGGCCGCGGGCGATCGAGCCTTCGAGCGCGAATTCACGGCCAAGGGATTGCGATGGGTCGCAGGCCAGGGGGGATAGGGGCATGGGTTTTGGGGTAGGCGGATTTTGTTTGAAGAAAAAGGGGAAAATGCGAGGGACTTGTCCCTCGCGCTCCCGTTACTGTCTTTGTTGCGCCAGAGGTTCAGCGCCAAGTGTTGGGCGCGATGGCGAAATGATAAAGCCTGCGGCGCGGATAGGATAACCTCACCGCGCCGCAAGCTTTAAAAATCATCAACTGCGGACGGATCAACCCCCACCCCATTCATGGGATTGCAAAGGGTCGAGACCCTTTGCCCGCCGGAGGCATCCCTTCAAATCTTACCTTTCCCACCCGGACATGCACAACCCAGCCGCCGCCGCCGTCACGCGGATCACTTCAGGGTCCTGAATCCGGCGCACCGCCATGACATAATCGAACAGCGACCGCTTAGGCCCCTGCAACGCCTCCAATTGGCGTAATTGGCTGATGGTCAGCTTGTCCACCATATGTTCGGCCATGCAGGCCGAGACCGGTTCGGACAGCCCCGCCCCCACAAGGGCCGATTTCACCCGGCCCCGGGCGATCCCCTGAACACAGCCCGAGAGGGCAAGGGTAAGGGCAAGGACTGTCAGAACACGGCGCATTATCAAACCTTTATCAATGGGCCAGCGCCTTGACGATGTCTTCCACCATCTTTTTGGCGTCGGCCAGCAGCATCATGGTCTGGTCCATGTAGAAGACATCATTATCAACACCTGAATAACCCACGCCGCCCATCGACCGTTTGACGAACATCACGGTCTTGGCCTTGTCCACGTCGAACACGGGCATACCGTAAATCGGGCTGGACTTGTCGGTCTTGGCGGCGGGGTTGACCACGTCATTGGCGCCGATGATGAAAGCGACATCGCACTGGCCGAACTCGGAATTGATGTCCTCCAGCTCGAATACCTCATCATAAGGCACATTGGCTTCGGCCAGCAAGACATTCATATGGCCCGGCATTCGCCCGGCAACAGGATGAATGGCATATTTGACGCTGACGCCTTCCTTCTTGAGCACATCGGCCATTTCGCGCAGCGCGTGCTGAGCCTGAGAAACCGCCATGCCATAGCCGGGGATGATGATGACGCTTTCGGCTTCCTTCATCAGGAAGGCCGCGTCCTCGGCGCTGCCGCGCTTCCACGGACGCTGTTCCTTGGGCGCTCCGCCGGATGCTTCAGGCGCGGCGCCAAAGCCACCCGCAATCACCGAGATGAAGCTGCGGTTCATCGCCTTGCACATGATATAGGACAGGATCGCGCCCGAAGAGCCGACCAGCGCGCCGGTGATAATCATCGCGCTATTATGCAGAGTGAAGCCCATCGCGGCCGCCGCCCAGCCCGAGTACGAGTTGAGCATCGAGACCACCACCGGCATATCCGCCCCCCCGATCGGAATGATCAGCAGGAAACCGATGATGAAGGCCAGCAGCGTAATCAGGCCGATCACCCAGAGCGACTGATCCATCGTGAAATAGCCGACAAGGCCAAGAATCGCGATGATCGTGCCAAGGTTGATGACATGGCGCCCCGGCAGCATGATCGGCGAACCCGACATCTTGCCCGCCAGTTTGAGGAAGGCGATGATCGAACCGCTGAACGTGATGGCGCCGATGGCGATGCCAAGGCCCATTTCGATGCAGGATTGGGCGTGTATCTTCAGAACGACTGCCGCTGACGCAAAGGCACTGGCACCGTCTGCGGATAGACCACTTACTTCGCTACCAGCAACTTCGGTCAATTCCGCAATCCCGAAAGCCTGCGGATTGAGATAGGCAGCCCAGCCCACTAGCACGGCGGCCATACCGACCAGCGAGTGAAACGCCGCCACCAATTGCGGCATCGCCGTCATGGCGATGCGCCGCGCGATGACAAAACCGATGCCGCCGCCGATGGCGATCGCGGCGAAAATCATGCCAAACGAACCAAAGTCAGGAACAGTTTGAAGCCCATGCTCAATCGCGGCAGGAGTTTCCCCGTCAGGATTAACTACGGCCGGGAAATGCGTCACCAGCGTCGTGGCCACAGCAATCAGCATGCCGATCATGCCATAGCGATTACCCGCACGGCTGGTCGCCGGACTCGATAATCCGCGCAGCGCCAGAATGAACAGCACGCCCGAAACGAGGTAAGCAAACATCGCCCATGACGGCGTTGCCGCATGTTCGACAGCGCCCGCCGCGCCCGCGCTAAGAAGCTGGAGAACCATCACTTCTTCTCCTTCTTCTTATACATGGCCAACATGCGCGCCGTGACCGCAAAGCCGCCAAAGATATTGACCGAGGCCAGCACCACCGCGCCCAGCCCCAGCCACTTCGACACGCCACCCGCAGCGCCCAGCCCAGAGGCCGCCGCCGCGATCAACGCGCCCACAACGATGACCGAGGAGATCGCATTCGTCACCGCCATCAAGGGCGTGTGCAGCGCGGGCGTGACCGACCACACCACATAATAGCCGACGAAACATGCCAGCACGAAGATCGACAGGATCGAGATAAAGTCCATTACGCCCTCCCCTCAGAGCAGTCGCGGATTGACGACCTGGCCGCCTTGCGTCAGCCGGATCGCATTGCCGATTTCCTCGTCCAGAACAGGCTTGCCCTGCTCCTTGTCCCAAAAGGCCGAGAGGAAGTTGTAGAGATTGCGCGCAAACAGAGCCGAGGCATCTGCCGCCAGATGCGCGGGCGTATTGGAATAGCCCATGATCCGGACGCCGTGCCGCTCCACGATCTGATCGGGAACCGAACCTTCGACATTGCCGCCCTGCGCCACGGCAAGGTCGAAAATGACGCTGCCCGGCTTCATCGTGGCGATCTGCGCATCGGAAATCAGGCGCGGCGCCGCCCGTCCGGGGATCAGCGCCGTGGTGATGACGATGTCCTGCTTGGCGATATGGCTGGAAACCAGTTCGGCCTGCGCCGCCTGATATTCCGGGCTCATTTCGGTGGCATAGCCGCCCGCGCCCTCGCCCTCGATGCCCGCGACATTTTCCACGAAGATCGGCTTGGCGCCCAGTGATTGGATCTGCTCCTTGGTCGCGCTGCGCACGTCTGTGGCCGAAACCTGGGCGCCCAGACGCCGCGCGGTAGCGATGGCCTGAAGCCCCGCCACGCCCACGCCCATGATGAACGCCTTGGCCGCCGAGATCGTGCCCGCCGCCGTCATCATCATCGGAAAGGCTCGGCCATAAACGCCCGCAGCATCAATCACGGCCTTATACCCCGCCAGATTGCTCTGCGAGGAAAGGATATCCATCGACTGCGCACGCGTGATGCGCGGCATGAATTCCATCGCCAGCGCCTCAATCCCGGCGACGGCGTAGGCATCAACCCGCCCGCGCTGACCAAAAGGATCAAGCCCCGCCGCAACCCACACGCCCGGCTTCGCGCCCGAGAGCAGGCCCACATCAGGCCCCTGAACCCCCAGCACAATATCCGCACCCGCCACCACCGAGGCCGCGTCGCCCATGATTGCGCCCACCGCGGCATAATCGGCATCGGCAATCGAGGCGGCATGTCCCGCCCCGCTTTCCACCGCCACAATCGCACCAAGGTTTGTGAATTTCTTCACCGTTTCCGGCGTCACGCAGACGCGCGCTTCCCCCGCCGCTCTTTCCTTAAGAGCGGCGATGCGCAATTTATCCGTCATTCCAGACCTTTCAGCGGGAGATGAGATAGACGACGAAAGCGGCCACGATGGCGATGACCGGGGTGCTGACCTTGATCAGACGAATGAAACCCTCATAGGTTTGCCGCGCGGCGGTAATATCCTGAGTGTGAGTCATTGATTTTTCCCCTGTCCCATTAAATTCTTGGCCAATTCTTATCATCCTGAGGCGTCAGCACAAGATAAAACATGATCCGCGGCAAAACATAAATTGCACCATGGGTTAAATTTCATTTTCACCACCATGGTTGACGCGCGGCCCGAAAAATCCGGATGCCAGCCGGGTCAGGTTTAAGCAGGTCTTTACCCAATTTGGCTAAATCCAGCCGTTATGACGACAGACCGCGCAAATATGGCAGAGACCGAACAGCGCCTGCTGATGCTGATCGACGATGAGCCGGCCCAGAGCCGCCTGATCACCGCGCTGGCCGCGCGCGAGGGCTGGCGGACGCTGGTGGTGGGCGATGCCGAAACGGCCGTGGCCATGCTGGGCACGCGGCAGGGCATGCAATTGGGCGCGGTGATCCTTGACCAATGGGTGCCGGGCGATGAAGCCTGCTCGCTGATCGCCGATCTGCGCAGCCGCCGCCCCGCCCTGCCGATCCTGATGCTGACAACCTCGGCCTCGCCGCTGCTGGCGGTTGAAGCGATGCGCGCGGGTGCAACCGATTACCTCATCAAGCCCATCGCGCCCGACCGGTTGATGAGCGCCCTGCGCAACGCCACCACGCGCGAAACGCCGCGCGATGAATTGCAGCCGTTGACCGAAAAGATGAACGGTCCGGCCGATTTTGAATCGATGATTGGTGCAGCTCCGGCCTTCCGCACGGCGCTTGCCATCGCCGCCAAATCCGCGCGCGGCCAGGGCCATCTGCTGATCGAGGGCGAGAGCGGCACCGGCAAGGAAATGCTGGTGCGCGCCATCCACGCCGCATCGCAGCGCGCCAAAATGCCGCTGCGCATCGTCAATGCGGGATCGACGCCGGGCAATTCCATCGAATCCGCACTGTTCGGCCATGAAAAGGGCGCCTTTCCCGGCGCTTTCGACCGCCAGATGGGCGCGATCCAATATTGCGACGGCGCCACGCTGGTCATCGACGAAATCGACCGCCTGCCGATGGGCGTTCAGGAGCGGCTGGCCGAATATCTGACCACAGGATCATGCCGCCCGATCGGCGCGCGCCATGCCTTCCGGGTGGATGTGCGGCTGATCGCGGCGTCGAATTATCCGCTCAAGGATCTCATCGTCCATGGCGATTTCCTGCCCGAACTCCACGCCGCGATCTGCGCGACCACGGTGTCGCTGCCGCCGCTGCGCGCGCGGCTGGGCGATATTCCGGCGCTGGCGCGGCATTTCCTCGCCCGCATCGGCGAGCAACCGGGCCTGCGCGAACTGGGCATCACCGATGGCGCGCTGTCGCTGCTCTCGGCCTATGACTGGCCCGGCAACGTGCGCCAACTTCAGGCTGTCCTGTTCCGCGCCGCCGTCTTCTGCGATGGCGACGCGCTGACCGCCGACGATTTCCCCCAACTCTCCAGCATGATCTCCGCCGAGCCGATGAGCCCCAGCAATGGCGTGGCCCACGAAAGCGCGGGCGTGATGCTGTTTACCGCCGATGGCAATCTGCGCCCCCTGGAGGACATCGAGGCGGACGTGATCCGGCTGGCCATCGGGCATTACCGGGGCCGCATGACCGAAGTGGCGCGGCGGCTGGGGATCGGGCGTTCGACACTGTATCGAAAGTTGAGCGAGCTTGGGATTGGGGACGCGGCGTAAGGGCTTTCGGGTTTTTGCCTCCGGCGGACAAAGGGTCTTGACCCTTTGCAATCCCCATATTGTCTTTGTTGCGCTATGGGATCAGCCTCGCGCAACCTTGCAGCGCCGCAGGCTTTAAAACCGCTTCGCGGATCGGCGCAGGCTGGCAAACCGAACGCCAAATAATGGGATTGCAAAGGGACGAGCCCCTTTGCCCGCCGGAGGCAAACCTTCTTACCCCCTCAATCCACCAACTGCCCAAAATCCGTCAAAGCCGCATCGCGCAAACCGCGCCACACATGCAGCGCCTGGACCGTCTGCGCCACATCATGCACGCGGATGACCTGCGCCCCGGCATCCATCATCCGTACGGCCAGCATCAGCGACCCGCCCAAACGCTTGTCGGCAGGAGCCTCATTGGACAAAGCCCCGATCATCCGTTTGCGGCTGGCCCCAACCAACAGGGCACAGCCCAGCGCATGAAACAGCGGCAGCGCGTTCATCAGCGCGAGGTTTTCCTGCAATGTCTTGCCAAAGCCGATACCGGGGTCGAGCAGGATGCGGCTCCGGGCCACACCCGCCGCCTCGGCCGCATCGCGCCGCGCGCGCAGCCAGTCGAACACGTCCAGCACGACATCGCCGTAATGGCCGTCCTCGTGGAGGTCTTCGCCCTTGCCCGGCGCATGCATGATGCAGACGGGCGCGCCGCAATGGGCGGCAAATTCAAGACTGCGCGGATCATGACGCAGGCCCGAGACATCGTTCCACAGATGCGCGCCTGCCGCCAGCGCCGCCTCGAACACGCCCACGCGGCGCGTATCGACGCTGATCGCCGCGCCCGTCCGGGCCAGTTTCTCGATCACCGGCACCACGCGCTCGATCTCGTCGCCCTCCCACACCGGGGGCGCTCCGGGGCGTGTACTTTCGCCGCCAATGTCGATCATCGTCGCGCCCGCCTCCAGCATCGCGCTGGCATGGACCACGGGCACATCGGGGCCGGAAATATTGCGGCCGCCGTCGGAAAAACTGTCCGGCGTCACGTTGAGGATGCCCATCACCTGCGGCTGATCCAGCCGCACCGTCCGCGCGCCCATCTGCAACGGCGCGCGGGGGGAACGCAGCGCTTCCCATTGTTCCTCGGCCTCGCCCTGGATGACGCGGCCTGCCTCGGCCATGCCAAAGCGGGTGCGTTCGACCACCTTGCCGCCTTCGCGCCGGATCAGCGCGAAACGGCTGGCATAGGTCAACCCGCCTGCCAGACGAAGGGCTTCGCCTTCCTCGGACTGAGGGCTGTCGGCAAGGGCGATCGGGCGCAAATAGACTGTCATGCGCCCGGTTTAGCCGCGATCAGTCCTCGTTTGCCAGCAGATAAAGCTGACGGATGGCATCAAGCGGCTTCATCTGCCCCTCATGCTCGATGTTCCAGAAGGTCCAGCCGTTGCAGCTGGGCGCACCCTGCAATTGGGCACCGCAGGAATGGATCGACCCTTCGGTCTTGCCCGAAACCAGCGAGCCATCGGCGCGCACGGTTGCGGTGAAAGCCGGGCGGTTGCGCCCCTTCTTGCCGGTCAGCACGGTGCCGGGCTTGACCCAGCCGGTTTCGATCAGCGTGCCGAAAGGAACCTTGGGCGCGGCGCGCTTGCTCTTCATCGTGCCGATGGCGGATTCATCGAGCGGCAGCGCCATCTCGATACGCTCCATGGCGGCATCGCGATAGTTCTGCTCACGCTCGCAACCGATCCATTCGCGGCCAAGGCGCTTGGCCACCGCCCCTGTGGTGCCGGTGCCAAAGAAGGGATCGAGCACCACATCGCCCTTGTTGGTCGTGGCCAGCATCACGCGATAGAGCAGGCTTTCGGGCTTCTGCGTCGGGTGGACCTTCGATCCGCCCTTCTTCAGACGCTCCGAACCATTGCAGATCGGCAGCACCCAGTCGCTGCGCATCTGAAGCTCGTCATTGAGCGTCTTCATCGCGCGATAGTTGAACGTGTACTTCGCCTCCTCGCCCATGCTGCACCAGATCAGCGTCTCATGGGCATTGGTAAAGCGCGTGCCCTTGAAATTGGGCATCGGGTTCGATTTGCGCCACACGATGTCGTTCAGGATCCAGAACCCCATATCCTGAAGGATCGCGCCGACGCGGAAGATGTTGTGATACGAACCGATCACCCAGAGCGAGCCGTTGGGCTTCAAAACGCGGCGCGCTTCGGCCAGCCAGGCGCGGGTGAAACGGTCATAGGTGCCAAAGCTGTCGAACTTGTCCCAATCATTGGTGACGGCATCGACATGGCTGCCATCGGGGCGGGCCAGATCGCCGCCGAGCTGGAGGTTATACGGCGGATCGGCAAACACCATATCGACGCTGGCGGTCGGGATCGAGCGCATCGCCTCGATGCAGTCGCCATCCAGAATGCGGCCCAGCGGCAGTTCGCTGCGCGGCGTTTCGACCGGCTTGAGGACAAGATCCTTCCTGATGCGGCTGGCCAGTTTGCGCGGCGCCGGGGTGGAGCGGGTGCGCTCCTTGAGAAGGACAGTGCCCATGAGGATTCCTGTGAATAAGTGCGTTGAACGGCCCCCTCAATGAGTCATTCGCAGACTCACGTCAAGGCCCGACTCGTGGAGTCAGCACGAGTCGCGATGGTAACACCGAGTCAAGGACAGGAGAACAGAAAGAGTCTGACACAAGGGATAGAGTCAGGCGCGACTCGGCAGACTCAACATCTAGTGGCGTGGCAATCGGGACTCAGGGGGCGATTTTTTACAAAAAGGACAATTGCGCGACCGGCGCGAAAGTCCGCCGATGATGCTCGCAAGGCCCATGTTCGCGCAAACCCGCCAGATGCTGCGCCGTGCCATATCCGGCATTGCGCTCCCACCCATAATGGGGGTGCGCCAGCGCCAGTTCGCGCATCACCCGGTCGCGGTGTTCCTTGGCGATGATGCTGGCAGCGGAGATCGCCGCCTCTGTGGCATCGCCCCCCACAATCGCCCGCGCGGCCCAGCACCAGTCGCCCACGCGCCCCTGCGGCGTCTTGTTGCCGTCGATCAGCACCATCGCGGGTTCACCAACCTTGGCCACCAGCGCGCCGACCGCCCGCGTCATGGCCAGCATCGTGGCGGCAAAGATGTTGATGCGGTCGATCTCGTCGGCCTCGACCACGCCGATGGCCCAATGCGCCTCGGCCATGATCCGCGCCTCCAGCGCCGCACGCCGCTTGGCCGACAATTTCTTGCTGTCGGCCAGCCCCTCGATCGCGCTGTCGCAAAGCCACACCGCGCCCGCCACCACAGGCCCCGCCAAGGGGCCGCGCCCCGCTTCATCCACGCCAAAGATCATGACGCCCCGATTGCCGCCCCCGCAGCCCGCCCGCAAGCATTTCCTTGCATAGCTTGCTTGCATCTGGCGCCCCCCTGCCCTAACGCGCGCGGCATTATGGCTATCGAACCCTCGCTCATTCCGCTGGACAATGTTGACCCCTCGCTGGTCGAGGAATTGCTCGATCGCGCGTTTGAGCCGGAACGACGCGGGCGCACCGCCTATAAGGTGCGCGGCGATGCCGAATGGCTGCCCGCTCTGTCCTTTGCCGCAGTGGACGAGGAACAGCATGTGGTCGGCTCGATCCAGTGCTGGCCGGTGGCGCTGACCGATCCCGATGGCCGCCGCCATCCGATGGTCATGGTCGGCCCCGTCGCCGTCCTGCCCGAGGCGCAGGGGCGCGGCTTTGGCAAGGCGCTGGTCACGGCCGCCATTTCGGCGATGAACCCCAAGGCGCCCTTGCCCATGGTGATGATCGGCGATCCGGAATATTACGGCCGCTTCTGGGGCTTTACCAATGCGCCCACGGGGGAATGGGATCTGCCCGGACCGTTTGAACAGCGCCGCCTGCTGGTGCGCTGCGACAATACCGCCATCCTGCCGCAAAAGGGCATGCTGGGCCCTTGGGGCTAAACAGAATTAGGGCAGGCGAAGCACTGGCGCACAGCGCCCGCCTGCCCCATATTGCCGCCATGCCCTATACGCCCCCTCCCGATCTGGCCGCGCTCTCGCTTGAGGACATCGCCCGCATGGTGGCCGAGCGCCGCCTGCCCCCGGTTGATCAATGGCATCCGGCCGAGGAACTCGACAGCCAGATGGAGATCCGCGCCGACGGATCATGGTGGCATCAGGGCGGGCCGATCACCCGCCCGGCCATGGTGCGCGCCTTCTCCACGCTTCTGATGCGCGACGATGCGGGCCAGCACTGGCTGGTGACGCCGCAGGATCGCCAGAGGATCGCGGTGGTCGATGCCGCCTTTGTCGCGGTGGATGTGGCGCGGATTGACGGGGCGCTGGTGTTTCGGCTCAATACCGATGACACGGTGGTCGCGGGGCCGGACCACCCGCTGATCGCGCGGGGAGATGCTGAAACGCCCGCGATCTATCTGGCCGTGCGTCATGGCTGTCTGGCCCGGATCGACCGCTCCACTTGGGGACAATTGGTGGATATGGCGCTGGAAAAAGCGGGGATGGTTGGGGGTACAGACGGTGGACTGTCTGTGGATAGTTTGGGGATAAGTTTCCCCCTTACGCCTCAATGAGCAATCTGCGGTACAAGCTGGAGCGGCTGTATCACGCCGGGATGGCGGGGCCTGCGCCCACGCTGTTTCCCGATCCGCGCACGGCGGGCATCGAGGAATTCAAACCCGCCGCCGTGCTGATCGCCGTGACCGAGCGGGCCGCGCCCGGCGTGCTGATGATCCACCGCCCCGGCACAATGCGCGCCCATGCCGGACAGGTTGCCTTGCCAGGCGGGCGGCTTGATCCGGGCGAAACCGACATAGACGCCGCCGTGCGCGAGGCGCAGGAGGAGCTGGGCATTGACCCGCGCCATGTCGATGTGATCGGTCCTCTTGATGTGTTCCTGACCGGATCGGGCTATGCGGTGACGCCGGTGCTGGCGCTGATCCCGCCCGATCTGCCGCTGGTGCCCAATCCGGACGAGGTGGCGCAGTGGTTCGAGGCTCCCTTCGGCTTTGTCATGGACCCGGCCAACCATCAGCGCCGCGCCATCGAATGGGAGGGCAAGACCCGCCATCTGGTCGAAATTCCATGGAACGGGCATCGCATCTGGGGCATCACCGGGGCCATTCTCGCCAATCTTTCCAAACGCCTGAACTGGCCAAATGACTGAACAGCACGGTATGACGGAATTTCTGAAACGCGAAGGCTGGCTGGTCCGGCCGGACCTGGCCGAACTGGTGGCGGCGGTCGGCCCCTTGCGCTGGGTGGGCGGAGCCGTGCGCGATACGCTGCTGGGCCTGGCGGTCAAGGATATGGATGCGGCCACGCCCCTGTTGCCCGAAGAGGTGATTGCGCGGTGCAAGACCGCAGGCATCCGCACCGTTCCGACCGGCATAGAGCATGGCACCGTGACCGCGCTGACCGAAGGCGGGCCGGTGGAGATCACCACGCTGCGCCATGATGTGTCGACCGACGGGCGGCGCGCGACCGTGGCCTTTGCGCAGGACTGGCGCGACGATGCGGCGCGCCGCGATTTTACGATCAACGCGCTCTATGTCGATCCCGCCACGGGCGAAGTGTTCGATTATTTCGGAGGGCTGGCGGATCTGGCGGCGCGGCGGGTGCGCTTCATCGGCGATGCGGCCCAGCGCATCCGTGAGGACCACCTGCGTATCCTGCGCTATTTCCGTTTTCAGGCCCGCTTTGGCCAGACCCCCGATCCGGAGGCCGAACAGGCCTGCGCCGCGCTGGCCGCCACGCTCAAGGGCCTGTCGCGCGAGCGGATCGGGATGGAGATGATGAACCTGCTGGGCCTGCCCGATCCGGCGCCCACTGTGGCGCGGATGGCGGAGCTGGGCGTGCTGGCGGTGGTTTTGCCCGAGGCTTGCGTAGAGGCGCTTGCCGATCTGGTAGCGCAGGAGCGGGCGCAGGGTGTGGCGCCCGATGCGGTGCGGCGGCTGGCGGCGCTGCTGCCTGCGCAGAGCGGGTTGGCCGAACAGGTCGCCTCGCGCTTTCGCCTGTCGGGGGCGCAGAAGAAGCGCCTTTCCCAAGCCGCCGCGCGCGGCAAGGATACAGGTGATGCGCGCGCCATGGCCTATGCGCTGGGCATGGAGGGGGCGATGGATCGCCTGCTGCTGAACGGCGGGTCGATTGCGCCTTTGGGCGGCTGGACCATTCCGCTTTTCCCCCTAAAAGGCGGCGATATCGTCGCGCGCGGCGTTGCTGCCGGGCCGCGTATCGCCCATATTCTCCGCTCGGTCGAAGGGCGGTGGGTGGCCGAAGAGTTCCCCGATGCCGCCCGCGTCGAGGAGCTGTTGAACGAGGCCCTGTTGAACGAGGCCCCTTGAGGAGAGATTATGACCGCCGCCAAAACAGGCGCTCATGCAGATAAGGCCGGCGCGGCGCTCGATCGGTTGATCGAGGCAGGCTCGGCCCTATGGGCGCAGGCGGTCCAACTGGTGATGACCCAGCCGGTGCTGGGCTGGGCGCTGGTTTGCGCCGGTCTGTTGATCTTCGGCAATCTGATCCGCTACCGGCTGCCGATGCTGGGCGGGTTGCTGCGGTTTTTCGGCAATCTGGGGCTGATTGTGGCCCTGATCGTGGCGCTGATGGGGGTGGTCGATCTGCGCCGCTTTGGCATCACCTCCGCCCTGCCCGATGCGATCACGCGCCATTTGCCCGAGGGCGAGGAGCCGCAGGTGGTCGAGGGCAAGGTGACGCGTGTGCCCCTGGCCGATGACGGGCATTTCTGGGTGCAGGCCTCGATAGACGGGACACCCCGGCGGTTTCTGGTCGATACGGGCGCTACGCTGACCACCATCTCGCCCGAAACGGCGCAGGAGGCGGGGCTGCATATCGCGCGCGATGGGCCCAAGATCGAATTGCGCACCGCCAATGGCAACGCCACCGGGCGCATCGTGCTGATCCATGAATTGAAAATCGGCAATGCCGTGGCCCGCAATATCGAGGCGGTGGTGGCCCCCGGCCTTGGTGAAACCAATGTGCTGGGCATGAATTTCCTGACCCGGCTCAAGGGTTGGCGGGTCGAGGGGCGCGTGATGGTGCTGGAGCCGCATCATCCGGCAAAAACCGATCCGTCCCAAGCTGGCACGGACGAGGTTGGTTAACACAATTGCCGCGCGCGGGGGCCGTGGGAATAGTGGTGCATCATCCGATTGTTTCGAGAGCCTTGCGCGATGCCCCTGTTCGACCTCCTGCTGGAATTGCCCAACCATCTGGTGCTGGCCTCGGCCTTTGGCTTTATGGCGCTGTTGCTGGTGGGCGGGATCATCCGGGCCGAGGCCAGCGGCGCGCTGGGCGCCACGATCCGCATGGTGGGCAGCGCGGGGCTGACGGTGGCCTTTGGCATTACGCTGGTGCAACTGGGCGGGGCCTTTGTCGGCGTGCCGCTGGTGGCGGGGGTGGCGATGGCGGCGCAGGCTTCGGCGCCGGTCCTGCGCGGGGGCGAAACCCGCGTGCCGCTGGGCGAGGATGGGCACTACTGGGTGGAGGCCGCCGTCAACGGCACGCCGCAGCGCTTCCTGATCGACACCGGCGCGACCTATACCACCCTGTCCTCCGAAGTGGCGCGCGAGGCGATGGTCGAGCCGGGCGCGCATTCGGGCCGGGTCAACCTGCACACCGCCAATGGCGATACGCCGGCCCAAATAGCGCAGATCGACAGTCTTGAGGTCGGCTCGATCCATGCCGCCGACATGACCACCATCATCGCCCCAACCATCGGCACGACCAATGTGCTGGGGATGAATTTCCTCTCATCCCTCGAAGGATGGCGGGTTGAGGGCAAGGTGATGATCCTTACCCCCAAGGTGACCGATTAAAACCGGGGGATCAGCTCTGAAACTTGTTGTCGCGGGGGAAGCCCTGCGGTGCGAAACTGCCCGCCGCGCCGCGTGCCACGCGCCATTGACGCAGGTCCTTTTCCACCCGCGTCCGCCCCGTCTCGCCGCCCATCGTCCAGCTTAGTCCGTCCTCGAACTTCAGCGTGATGATGTCGGACAGACCGCCATCGCGATAGCGCTGCAGCGTGACGCCCTGTCCCTTGGCCAGCACCGGCACCTCGACCAGACCGAAGATGACGATGCGGCGGTTTTCCCCGATCACGGCCACGTAATCATGCTCTGGCGGGATTTCGCGCACCACCATCAGCTTGACGCCATCCTTGACCGTCATCACCGCCCGGCCCTTGCGGGTTTCGGCCAGCAATTCATCCGCCTCGGCGGCAAAGCCGCGCCCGGTGTTGGCCGCCAGCAGCAATTGCGCCTTGGGATGATAGACGATCATGGCCACGATATGCGCGTCGGCATCAATATCGACCATGGAGCGCAGCGGCTCGCCAAAGCCGCGCGCGCCGGGCAATTTGTCGCAGCCCAGCGTGTAAAAGCGCCCATTGTCGCAGGCGATCAGCAGCTTGTCCGTGGTCTGCGCATGAAGCACAAAGGCCGGGCCGTCGCCTTCCTTGAACTTGTATTCCTTGTCCAGCGGTTCATGCCCGCTGGCCGCGCGGATCCAGCCGCGCGCGGAAAGGATCACCGTGAGCGGCGCCTTTTCGATCATCGCATCCATGCTGAATTCGCGGGTGGGCGCGGCTTCCTCGATGGTGGTGCGGCGGCGGCCCAGCGCGGTGGTCTCGGCATAATCCTTGCGCAGCGTGGTAATGTCGCGCTTGAGGCGGGTGCGCTGACGGGCCGGATTTTCCAGCAGCTTCTGCAGCTCGTCCTGCTCCTTGAGCAGATCGTCACGCTCGCCGCGCAGCTCCATTTCCTCCAGCTTGCGCAAGGAGCGCAAGCGCATGTTGAGGATGGCTTCGGCCTGCCGGTCGGTCAGGTTGAATTCGGCCATCATCACCGGCTTTGGCTCATCCTCGGTGCGGATGATCTCGATCACCCGGTCAAGGTTGAGATAGGCGATGATATAGCCTTCGACCAGTTCGAGCCGGTTGGCGATCTTGTCCAGCCGGTGGCGGGCGCGGCGCTGCAGGATGTCGATCTGCGAGACGATCCATTGCAGGAGCAGCGGTTTCAGCCCCAGCACGCCGGGCGTGCGCTGCGCATCCAGAACGTTGAGGTTCAGGCTGAACCGGCTTTCCAGTTCGGAGAGCTTATAAACGCTTTCCTTGAGCAGGTCGGGATCGACATTACGGCTCTTGGGCACCAGCACGATGCGGATCTGGGTGTCCGATTCGTCGCGCACATCCTCAAGGATCGGCAATTTCTTGTCGGCGATCAGACCCGCAAGCTGCTCGATCAGCTTGCCCTTCTGGACCATGTACGGAATTTCCGAGATGACCAGTTGCCACTGGCCGCTGCCCAGCTTTTCGATGCCGGTGGGTTCCCATTGGCCCGCCTCGTCGCGCCCTGTCGAGAAACGCGCGCGCACCCGGATCGAGCCCTTGCCATTGGCATAGGCATGGGAAATCGCGGCCGGACTGTCGACCACGATGCCGCCTGTGGGGAAATCGGGGCCGTGGAACACCTTCATCAGATCGGCATGTTCGGCCTGCGGATTCTCGATCAGCAACAGCGTGGCGTCGAGGATTTCCGCGACATTGTGGCTGGGAATGCTGGTGGCCATGCCCACCGCAATGCCCGTCGCGCCATTGGCCAACAGGTTGGGGAACAGGCCCGGGAAGATCTCCGGCTCCTCATCCTCGCCATTATAGGTCGGGATGAAATTGACCGTGCCTTCTTCAAGGCCCGCCATCAACTGCATCGCCGTCTTGGTCAGCCGCGCTTCGGTGTAGCGATAGGCCGCGGCATTGTCGCCGTCGACATTGCCGAAATTGCCCTGCCCCTCAACCAGCGGATAGCGCAGCGAGAAATCCTGAGCCAGACGCACCATCGCGTCATAGACGCTGGCGTCGCCATGCGGATGGTATTTACCGATGACATCGCCCACCACGCGGGCGGATTTCTTGAACGCCTGCGCTGGGTCCAGCTTCAACTGGCGCATGGCCCAGAGCAGGCGGCGATGGACCGGCTTCAGTCCATCGCGCAGATCGGGCAGCGAACGCGCCGTGATGGTGGAGAGCGCATAGACCAGATACCGCTCGGACAAAGCGGCGTCGAAAGGCGCATCGATGATGGCGTCAAACGGATCGGGTTCGGTGATGTCGCTGGGCATATCGCACCTTCCCTAACAGGCCGACGCGCATATCCCAAGTATTACCCGCGCTGCATATCCCGGCTTTCACCCGGAATTTTTACGGTCAGGCCATCCAGATCGGGTTCGATGGTGATCTGGCATGACAAACGACTGGTCGCGGCGACGCCTGCGGCCAGATCGAGCATATCCTCTTCATCGGCGCTGGCCGGTTTGAGGCGCGAAAACCAATCGGGAGAGATCAGCACATGACAGGTCGAGCAGGCCATCTGGCCCTCGCATGTCCCTTCCAGAGGCATGCCTGCGGCCTGTGCCACTTCGAGCAGACGCTGACCTGCACTGGCCTGCGCTTCCACACGTTGCCCCCCGGCGGTGATGAATTGCACCTTGATCACTATTCTTCGACCCCTATCCGACTTGTGCGGCCGCCCTATTGGGCATCGGCTGCGGCATCGATTCGCTTCAAGGCCTCGGCAAACTCTCCGCTTTGCGTATAGCGCCCGAAACCGAGGCGGATAGAATTTTTTGCTTGGGTTGACGAAAGTCCCAAGGCGGTCAGCACATGGCTGGGCCGCCCGGAACCGCTGGCGCAGGCTGACCCTGCGGAAAAGGCAATGTCGCGGCAATCGCTCATCAAACGCGCGACATCAAGGCCATCGCGCCGGATATTGAGATTGCCATGCCAGCGCTGTACCTCGCTGCCATTCAAGGTCCAATGGGGCAGGATGGCGCGGGCAATTTGCCACAGCGCCTCCACATGTTCCCCATCCTTTATCCACAGATCTTTACACAGGGCCGCCGCCACGCCAAATCCGGCACTAAGCGCGGGGCTGAGCGTGCCGGAACGCAGGCCGCCCTCCTGCCCCCCGCCATGGATCAGCGGGTTCAACGACACCCCATCGCGGGTCCAGAGCGCGCCGATCCCCTTGGGGCCATAGATCTTATGCGCGGAAATGGCGACCATATCGGCACCCTCGGGCGCGGCCATCTTGCCCGCCCCCTGCACCGCATCGCACAGGAACAGCGCGCCAGCCTCATGCGCCCGCGCCGCCAAAGCGGCCACGGGCTGCACCGTGCCGATCTCATTGTTCACCTGCATCACGGCCACCAGATCGGTCCCCGACGCGATTTCCGCATCCGCCGCCACCAGCCCCTCGGCCGACACCGGCAGCACATCGACCACTGCCCCGCAGGCCCTTGCCGTATCCAGCACGGCGGCATGTTCGATGGCCGAAACTGCGATGCGGCGAGGGCGCAGGCCCTGAATGGCCAGATTGATCGCCTCGGTCGCCCCGCCGGTAAAGGTCACGCGCCCGCCCGGGGGCAGGATGCCCGCGACAGACTCGCGCGCCACCGCAACCGCCGCCGCCGCCGCGCGGCCGGGGCGATGCGGGCTGTGCGGATTGGCGAAACCGGCCTCGCCCAGCCAGTAGAGCATCGCCTCACGCGCTTCGGGGGCCAGCGGCGTCGTGGCCTGATAATCGAGGTAGATCACCGGCGAAGCCCGCGCAAAACCTTGAGCAGCGCGGCCAGATCATCGCGCGTCGTCTCGCGCCCGATGGAAACGCGGAACACTTCCCGCGCCTCCTCCTCGCTGCGCCCCATGGCAAGAATTACCGGGCTGGGCTTGAGGCTGCCGCTGGAACAGGCCGAACCGGCGGAAATGGCGATGCCCGCCATATCGGCGCGGATCAGCACCGTGGTCGCATTCACGCCGGGCAGTCGATAGGCGCCGATGGTGGCGATGCGCTCGGCCCCCTCGCCGATCACCTCGCCGCCCATAGCGCGGATCTCATCCTCAAACCATCCGCGCAAGACCGCCGCCGACAGCAGCCATGAACGATCCGTTTCAAGAGCCGTCGCCAAGCCCATGATATAGGGCAGGTTTTCCGTCCCCACACGATAGCCGCGCTCCTGCCCCCCGCTGGGCTGGATCAGGCCAAAGTTGCGCACCAGCAGAGCGCCGACGCCCGGAGGCGCCCCGACCTTATGCCCGGCAATCGCGATCATATCGGCATCGGGCAGCGACAATTTCCCCGCCCCCTGCGCGCAATCGGCCAGCCACACCGCACCCTTCGCCCGGATCGCCTCGCCAAGGGCAGGCTGGATCACGCCGGTCTCGTTATTCACCTGCTGCACTGCGATCAGATCGACCGAGGGCAGCGCGCCCGGATCAACCCGGCCAAGGCGATCCACCGGGATCACCGCATCGCGTTCCGCCAAACGCGCCACAGCCGGATGTTCAACCCCGCTGGCCGCGCGGCGCAGCGCCTGCGCGCGGGTATAGCCGATGGCCAGCGCCTCGGTCGCTCCGCCGGTAAAGATCACCTCGCCCGGCCAGTTCAGCGCCTGTTTCACCCTTTCGCGCGCCGCCTCCAGTTGCGCCCGCGCGGTGCGGCCCGATCCGTGCTGGCTCGACGGATTGGCCCATTCGCGCAGGCCTTCGCCGATCGCATCGCGCACCTGAGGCAGGATCGGCGTGGTGGCGGCATGGTCGAGATAGATCGTGGACTTGGGCATTATCGAAGCTCTTTTACCGCGCGTTGTCTGAAAACATTGCTTTCGCTTGATGGCTTTCTATATAGCGCATCGCTTCCAATCACAGTCCCTGCCGCAGATTTTGCGCTAGATTTGCGTATTTGCCGCCGGTTCTGTCCACACGATCAGGGATTTGATACATGCCCGCAGTGATCTTTCCCGGCCCCGAAGGCCGCCTCGAAGGCCGCTTTCAGCCCGGCTCGCGCCCGCGCGCGCCCGTGGCGATGATCCTCCACCCGCACCCGCAGGCCGGCGGCACGATGAATGACCGCGTGACGCAGGCTATGTATAAAACCTTTGTCGCGCGCGGGTTCGCCACGCTGCGCTTCAATTTCCGCGGGGTTGGCCGTTCGCAAGGCAGCTTTGACAATGGCATCGGCGAATTGTCGGATGCGGCCGCCGCGCTCGACTGGGTGCAGTCGATCCACCCGGAATCCAGCACGACCTGGGTCGCCGGTTACAGCTTTGGCGCGCTGATCGCGATGCAGCTCTTGATGCGCCGCCCGGAAATCCGGGGCTTCATCAGCGTGTCGCCGCCCGCCAACATGTATGATTTCAGCTTCCTGGCCCCTTGCCCGGCCAGCGGCATCATTGTGCAGGGCGCGGCCGACACGGTTGTCACGCCCAATTCGGTGCAGAAGCTGGTGGATAAGCTGCGCACGCAAAAGCACATCACGATCCACCACGACGAAGTGCCCCGCGCCAACCATTTCTATGAGAACGAACTCGACGAGATGATGCGCGCGGTCGACAATTACCTCGACATGCGGCTTTCGCCGGATTGCCCGATCCGCTGATCGGATTTGGCTGCCTAAAACGCCCGATCCCCTGATCGGGCGTCAGGCTCCCGTCATGGCTTTCCTGAAAGCGCGGCGGGAGGCGGCAGGCTCCAGATCGCAACATTGGCGCCCAGAATCACCGCCAGCACGATCATCAGAATCGCCTGTTTGCGCACCCCGCGCCGCCATAGGGCGCCCGAGCCGATCACCAGCAGGATCACGGCCAGCACAGCCATCGAAAGCGCCGTGTTCAACATGCTCAGGCCTTGCCGAACAGGCCCTTGGCCATCCCCAGCACATCGTTGAGCGCGCTGCCATCGCCATCGCGATCAAGGAAGCTGTTGATGGACGAGAGGATCTGCGGGTTGTTCTGCAGGATCTGCGAGACCTGCCCCAGTCCTTCAACGCCGCCCAGCGCGCCCACCACCTGATTAAGCGTATCGGGGGCGATGCCGGTCTGCGCGGCGGCGGTTTCCACCGTATCGCCTTCCTGCGCATGAGCCTGACCCAGCGCGGTGATCGCGTTTTGCGCGGTGGCGGGGTCAATGCCCACCTTGGCCGCGATGGCCGCCACATCGACGTTACCCGACAATTGCCCCAGCAGGGAATCAAGCAAGCTCATCGTTTCACCCTCCGATTGGTTAACCGAATGCATGACACGGGTTTATGACGGGGCCAAGCAAAAGGCGCCGGTGACATAGCCACCGGCGCCCCTCCTCTCACCAATCTTCCGTGGTGTATGCGCGAAACCGAAATTATCGCCGGACGGGCCACGACAGAGCGCACCGGCCCGACAGGCCAGAGCAATCCGCGTTTCCATCAAACAGCTTGGTCAAAACCGAACACTCCGCAAGAAGGGCCAGCAGGCCGCAACAACAAACGGTCGATTCAAGAATGCCCTCTCGCAATAATCGCCGTGCCGGAAGGCCCCCTTTGTCAATTACATACGAATTGACGAGGGAATTAATAGACCAGCCCCCACACTACGTCAAATGGCAGATTGCAATTCCTCCTATTTTCCTACGTTTGATGTAAACCTGCCACGCTTGCGCCCGGTCCCGCCACAGGCTACCGCTCAGCCTTGGTTCAGCCGCGCCATGCAGGTCGCTATGTCGATGAGCAACAACGAGAAAGCCGCATCTTCTGCCACGCCGCGCCACACGATCGCGCTGGTGGATGATGACCGCAATATTTTAACCAGCGTTTCCATAGGCTTGCAGGCCGAAGGCTTTACCACGCGCGTCTATGCCGATGGCGCCAGCGCGTTGAAAGCCTGCCTTGAAAATCCGCCCGATCTGGCGATTTTCGATATCAAGATGCCGCGTATGGACGGGCTGGAACTGTTGCAGCGCCTGCGCGAAAAATCCGCGCTGCCGGTGATTTTCCTGACCAGCAAGGATGAGGAGCCCGACGAGGCGCTGGGCCTTGCCATGGGCGCGGATGATTACATCACCAAGCCCTTTAGCCAGCGGCTGTTGGTGGCGCGAATCCGCGCGATTCTGCGCCGGGTCGAGGTGGCCCGCGCCGATGCCGCCGAACCTGCCCAGGATGACACGCCCACCCCCGATCTGGTGCATCGCGGCCGGTTGAGCATGGACCCGGCCCGCCATGAGGTGCGATGGGATGACCGGCCCGTCTCGCTGACCGTCACCGAATTCCTGATCCTAGAAACGCTGGCCCAGCGCCCCGGCGTCATCAAGAGCCGCAACCAGTTGATGGACTGCGCCTATAATGATGACACCTATGTCGATGATCGCACCATCGATTCGCACATCAAGCGCCTGCGCCGCAAATTCCGTCAGGTGGACCCGACATTTTCGGCCATCGAAACGCTGTATGGCGCAGGCTATTCCTTCAGCGAGGGCGGATGAACGCGGCGGAAATGCCCCCGCGCCGCCCGGCCCATGCGCGGGGAGGCCCATGGCGCGGCGTTTCGCTGACCACGCGCATTCTGGCGGTCAATGTGATCGTGCTGGCGCTGATCGCTTTCAGCCTGCTCTATATCGATTCCTATCGCCGCGAGGTGCTGGGCGAACGCTTCAAACGCGCCAGCGGCGAGGCCGAGATCGCCGCCGAGGCGCTGGCGCAGGCATCGGGCGATACGCGCGCGCAGGTGCTGACCACGATTGGCCGCCGTCATGCGCTGCGCCTGCGCCTCTATCGCGCCGACGGGTCGCTGGAGGCCGACAGCTTCCTGCTTGCACCGCCATCGTTCCATCTGGCCGATCCGGCCACCCAGCCGTGGTATATGCAATCGGCCCGCCTGCTGGACCGGGGCATGGACGCCATTCTGGGCGCGCCCGAAGTGCCCGCCTATGTCGAGCCGCCCGCCCCCACCCACGCCAATGACTGGCCCGAGGTGATCGAGGCGCGCCGATCGGGCCAGACCGCCGTGCGCGAACATTATGCCCCGGACCGCACGCCCATCATCAACGCCGCCACGCCGGTCGGGCGGCGCGGACAGGTGCTGCTGGTCCAGCAGAACGCCCGCGATGTGACGCAAAGCGTGCGCGATGCGCGTCAGACGCTGGCGATTGTCGTGGCGATTGCTTTGCTGCTCACGGTCTATCTCTCGCTGTTTTTGGCCCGCACGATTGTGCAGCCGCTGCGCCTGTTGGTGCGCGCCTCGGTGCGGGTGCGGCTGGGGCGCGACCGAACGGTGGTGGTGCCGCGCCTGCCGGATCGCGGGGATGAGATCGGGCTGCTGGCGCGTGCGCTTTCGGACATGACCGAGGCGCTGCGCACGCGCATGGACGGGGTGGACCGCTTTGCCGCCGATGTCGCCCATGAAATCAAAAATCCCTTAGCTTCCTTGCGCAGTGCCTTGGAGTCGCTTGATAAAATCGACGATCTCGATCTGCGCCGCCAATTGATGGACATTGCCAATCACGATGTTCAGCGCATGGACCGCCTGATCAGCGAAATTGCCGAGGCGAGCCGGATCGACGCCGAACTGGCGCGCAGCACGTTTGAGCCGGTCAATCTGCGCGTGCTGGCCGAGGCGATGGTGGGCGCACGCGGGCGGCGCGGGGCCAATCGCGATTGCCGGCTGCTGCTGCACCATATCGGCAACCATGAGGCCGTGGTGGCGGGCGTGGCGACAAGGCTGGAACGGGTGCTGGAAAACCTGCTGGACAATGCCGTGTCCTTTTCGCCGCCGCATGGCGCGATCCGCATCGAGATCACCGGCACCAACGAGCATGTGGTCGTCGAAATCCGTGACGAGGGCCCCGGCATCCCGCCGCAGGCGCGCGAACGCGTGTTCGAGCGCTTCCACTCGCTGCGCCCGGCGGGCGAGGATTTCGGCGCGCATTCAGGCCTTGGCCTGGCCATCGCCCGCACGATCATCGAGGGCCATGACGGCACCCTGACCGCGCGCGATCCCTTACCAGGCGAGCGGGGCGCGCGACTGGTGATCGAATTGCCCACCTATCATCAGGAGGTCGAGGAGGAATGAGCAGCCCGACCAAACCCCACTGGGCCAGACAGGCGACCTGCGTGAGCATCGGGGGCCGCGCGATCCTGATCGAGGGGGCGCCGGGGGTGGGCAAATCCTCGTTGGCGCTGGGGCTGATCGACCGGGGCGCGGTGCTGGTGGGCGATGATGGGGTGATGCTCTGCGAGGATCAGGATACCCTTTACGCCCTGCCCCACCCCAACACGCGCGGGTTGATCGAGGTGCGCGGGGTCGGGCTGGTGACGATGCCGGTGGCCGAGCGCGCAAGGGTGGCGTTAATGATTCGGCTGGAGGCGGGCGGGCCGCGCCATATCGAGGTCGCGCCCAGAATCACGGTGGGCTCGCTGGTAATTCCCTGCATCACGCTCTGGCCCGACAGTTCGGCGCTGGTGCTGCGCGCCGAACTCGCCCTAAAGTACCATGGCCTTTGGGAACCAACGGAAATCTGAAGTGTTGCCCCAAATTGCATAGGTGCGCCCTCTTCACATTTTAACGCTCTGGGCGCAGAGAAGATTTATGACAGCCTCCGACACATCCCCTGCCGCTTCGGACAGCCTCACCCTGCATGGGGATCCGGACAAGCAGCGCATCCTGCTGGTGACGGGGGTGCTGGGCGCGGGCAAATCCACGGCGCTGCGGGCGCTGGAGGATCTGGGATGGGAAACCATCGACAATTTCCCGATCCGCTTTCTTGAAAGGCTGCTCGACACCAATCAGGAGGACCAGCATGCCGATGGTCATCCCATGGGCGGGCCACTGGCCATCGGCTTTGATTCGCGCACACGCGGCTTTGATCCGCAGGCGGTGATCGCGCTGGTCAAACGGTTGAGCCTGCGCTCCGATATCGAATTGACGACGCTCTACCTCGACTGCGGCGTGGGCGAGCTGGAACGGCGCTATAACGAGACGCGCCGCCGCCATCACCTCGCCTCGGACATGCCGGTCGCCACCGGCATTTCGGCCGAGCGCGACATGATGGAACCGCTGCGCCGATGGGCCGACATCGTCATCAACACCACCGCCTTTACCACCAACGCGCTGCAACAGGCGATGCGGGAACAATTCGCACCCGATTCGGGCCCCGCGTTAACCTTGACGATCACCAGCTTCGGCTTTTCCAAGGGCATGCCCCCGCTGGCCGACTTTGTTTTCGACATGCGCTTTCTGAACAATCCCCATTGGGACAAGGTGTTGCGCCCGATGACCGGCCGCGAAGGCCCCGTGGGCGACTTCATCCGCGAAGATCCGGCCTTTGACGAGGCATTTACCCGTATTCGCGACCTGCTCCTGCTATTGCTTCCACGCTTTCAGGCGCAGGGAAAAGCCTATGTTCACATCGCTTTTGGATGCACAGGAGGGCGCCATCGGTCGGTTTTCATGGCCGAACAAATCGGCGCAGCCTTGCGCGCATCCGGATTTTCGCCCACAATGATTCACCGTAATCTGGGCTCACGCGCGGCCGACCTTGTTGAAGGAAGCGCCGCGCGATGAGTGGCCATTTATATTTGCCTGCGAAAGGTCCTGCTCCCCACATGCCCGGCGCCATTATTGTCATGATGCAACAAATGTCTGGGATGCGGGCATGATCGGCCTTGTTCTGGTGACGCATGGCCATCTGGCCGAGGAATTCGTGCGCGCGATGGAGCATGTTGTGGGCCGTCAGGAAGCGGTGGCCACGGTCTGTATCGGCCCCAATGACGATGTCGAACGCCGCCGCAAGGAAATTGCCGAGGCGATCAAAACCGTCGACAGCGGCGAAGGCGCGATCATCCTGACCGATCTGTTCGGGGGTACGCCCTCCAATCTGGCGATTTCGCTGATGGAGGCAGGCCGGGTCGAGGTGATCGCCGGAATCAATCTGCCGATGCTGATCCGTCTGGCCGGTGCGCGAAAGGGCGCGACGGTACGGGCGGCGGTTGGCGCGGCGCGTGATGCTGGACGCAATTACATAACCATAGCGTCCGAGTTTCTGGGCCAGGAAGCCTGATAAACCGGGATTCCTGTACACAGGTGAGAGGAAAGCATGGCTGAAGCACGGGAAACCGTTGAGATCGTGAACGCAAAGGGTCTGCATGCCCGCGCGAGCGCGAAATTTGTCAATATGGTGGCGATGCTGCCGGGCGGCATCAACGTCAAGGTGCTCAAGGACGGCACCGAGGCGGCGGGCGGCTCGATTCTGGGCCTGATGATGCTGGGCGCGGCGCGCGGCGACAGTGTGGACATTGTCGTGGCGGGTGATGGCGCGGATCAGGCGCTGGCGCGGCTCTCGGGTCTGGTCAAGGACGGTTTCGGCGAAGATTGAAGGGTTCGACAGGGACGCATGGCGTGGCTATAGGCGGCGCAGTTTCCCTGTTTTGCCATAAGGCTTGCCCCTGACATGCGCCGCACCATCACCGGCTTTTCCAATCCCACGGTCAAATTCCTGCGCTCGCTGCGGGAAAAGAAGCTGCGCCGCCGCGAGGGTTGCTTTCTGGCCGAAGGATTGCGGCTGCTGACCGATGCGCGCGAAAGCGGGCGTTTGCCCGAGACGTTGGTGATGGCGGAGGGGCGTGAGGCGCATCCCCTGCTCGATACGCTGGAACAGGCCGTGCTGGACGCGGGCGGCGAGGTGATCGAGACCAGCGAAGATATTCTGGCCAAGATTACCGGCAAGGATAATCCGCAGGCCGTTTGCGGCGTATTTCGCGAATTTGACACATCGCTGGCGGGCGTGGATCGCCATGCCGCGCCGATCTGGCTGGTGGCGCAGGCGATGCGCGATCCGGGCAATCTGGGCACGATGCTGCGCACGGCCGATGCGGTGGGCGCGGGCGGGCTGATCCTGCTCGACGACAGCGTCGATCCGTTCAGCGTCGAGGCCGTGCGCGCCAGCATGGGCGCGATTTTCACACAAAAGCTGGCCGTGGCGCGATGGGAGGAATTCCTGCCATGGCTGCGCGGAGGCGATGGGCAATTGGTGGCCGCATCCTTGCGCGAGGCGGTGCCTTATCGTGGTGCCCCCTATGCCGCGCCCTGCTTCATCATGGTGGGCAACGAATCGCGCGGGCTGCCCGAGGAATATGAGCTCGCCTGCGACCTGCGCGTGACCATGCCGATGAAGGGCCGCGCTGATTCGCTCAATGCAGCCGTGGCCGCCGCCGTGCTGGCCTATGAGGTGCTGGCCACGCTGGAGGGGTAATCCCCCTCCCCCTGCTTATTCCCCATCGGGCCATGGCAGCGCCGAAGGCTCAGTCACATCGCCATAGCGCGGCAAACTCTCGACCACCGGCACATCCTCAATCTGCTTACCGATCTCGATACCTTTGTCGCGCAAACGACGCCCACTCGAAAGCACGTTGCGTTCAAAACTACCGACGAACTTGTTGTAATTGTCCACCGCGCTGGTCAGACCGCCGCCAACACGCTTGAGGTGGTCACCAGCCACCCTCAACCGATCATACAATTCGCCGCCCAGACGCCCGATCTCGCGGGCCTCCTGCGCCAGCATGTCCTGTTTCCACACCATCGCCACCGTGCGCGCAATCGCCACCAGATTGGTAGGTGTGGCCAGCAAGACCCTGTTACGGAATGCAAAATCCCAAAGCTCGGGGTCCTTTTCCATCGCCGCCGCGACAAAATGCTCGCCCGGCACGAACATCACCACATAATCGGGCGCTTCGGCAAACTGGCTCTGATAGGACTTGGTGGCCAACGTCTGCACATGGCCGCGCATACTGGCCACATGGCGGGCCAGCGCGATGTCCCGCGCGCCCTCATCGCTGGCCTCGAACGCCTCCTGATAAGCGTTGAGCGAGACTTTGGCGTCGATCACCAGTTTCTTCTGGCCCGGAATCGACACGATCGCATCGGGGCGCAGCCGCCCTTCCTCCGTGTCGATCGAATGTTCGGTCACAAAATCGGTATGTTCGGAAAGGCCGCATTGCTCCAGCACATTGCGCAGTGCCTGTTCGCCCCAGCGCCCGCGCGCCTTGGGGGCATTGGTTAACGCATTGCCCAGTCGCGCCGCTTCCTCGCGCACCTTCTCCTGCCCATCGCGGATCGACTGGATCAGGCCGGTGAGCTGACCAAAAGCATCGACGCGCCCTTTTTCCAGCGCGCTCACCTGATCCTCATAGGCCTTCAGCCGCGCCCCCACCGGGGCCAGCACGGAATTGATCCGCTCGGCCTGCTTTTCCTCGCTCTGGGTAAAGCGGGCCTCAGCGCGGGAGAGAAATGCCTCCTGCGCCCGTTCCAGCACGCGGGCGCCGGCCACTTCAAACTCGCGGCGCAGTTGATCCTGCGATTCGAGCAGCAGGCGCTTTTGCTCTTCGAAATGCTCGGCTTGCGCGCGCAGGGTCGCCAAGTCGCGCTGGGCGCGCAGCATATCGGCGCGCGCATCCTCCAGCGCCTGCGCCAGCCCGTCGGCCCGCGTCGCACGCTCGCCCGCCGCAGCCAGATCGGTGATCGCGCGGCGGAAACGCTCGTCCAATTCGGCAAAAGCCTTTTCGCGCTCGGCCAGCCTTGCCTGCGATTCGGCCACAGGGCGCTGGCCGAGAAACCAGCCCAGCCCCAGCCCGACCACCAAAGCAACAATCACAAACAAGGCAGAATCCACGGCTCACTCCAGTCAGAACGAACCGTGAACCTAGAGGGCAATCGCCCCCGAATCAAGCCAGCTTGCGCGCCTTTTCCAGCTTCTTGAGCGCCATATTGCGCTTCAGCCGCGAAAGGTGGTCGATAAACAGGATGCCTTCGAGGTGATCGATCTCATGCTGGATGCAGGTGGCCATCAGGCCTTCCATCGCCTCCTCATGCACATTGCCGTCGACATCCTGCCAACGCAGGCGGCAGGTGGCGGGGCGCTCGACCTCGGCATAAATATCGGGGACCGACAGGCAGCCTTCCTGATAGACCGAATGTTCTTCCGAAGGATCAAGGATTTCCGGGTTGATAAAGGTGCGCGGCTCGCGCTTCACCGGCTGATGCGTATGCTCATGCCCGCCATGCGAGGTGCAGACTTCGGGTTCGGCATCGGGATCTTCGGGCTGAAGATCGACCACCACCACACGCAGCGGCACGCCCACCTGAATAGCAGCCAGGCCAATGCCCGGCGCGTCATACATCGTCTCGTACATATCGGCGACGAGCACCTTGAGCTCATCGTCAAACACGGTGACAGGGGCAGAAATCTGCTTCAGGCGCGCATCGGGCGCTTCGAGGATCGGTCGGATAGCCATGATGGCCAGATAATCGCACCCTGCCCCGCGCGCAAGGCGCCGTGTCCGATTTCTGTAATCGTCAGGAAACCGGGCGTCTCGCGCGCGTTTTTAGGAAACGGGCCGCCTGGCCCGGAGCGCCTGCGCCAAAGTCCCCTCGTCCAGATAGTCCAGCTCGCCTCCCACCGGCAGACCATGCGCCAGTTGCGTCACGCGCACGGGCATCCCTTCCAGCCTCTCGGCAATATAATGCGCGGTGGTCTGTCCCTCCAGCGTGGCATTCATGGCCAGCACAACCTCGTCAATCCCGCCCGCGCCCACACGCTCTATCAAAGGCGCGATCGACAGATCCTCAGGCCGCACCCCATCCAAAGCCGACAGCCGCCCGCCCAGCACATGATAGCGCCCGGTAAACAGCCGCGCCCGGTCCAGCGCCCACAGATCCGCCACATCCTCCACCACGCAGATTGAGCGCGCATCACGGCGCGGATCGGCGCAGATCGCGCAAGGATCGCTGGTGTCGACATTGCCGCAAGTGGTGCATTCGACCAGCCGGTCCTGCAACACCTCCAACGCGTCGCGCAATTGCCCCAGCGAGGTGTCGCGCCGCTTAATCAGCCACAACACAGCCCGCCGCGCCGAACGCGGCCCCAGCCCCGGCAGGCGCGCCAAAACCTGCGCCAGTGTCTCGATCTCTTGCGATGCCATGCGCCTCCAGATAGGGCGGCGCAGAGCAAAGGCAAAGAGCCGGAAAGTGACTTATGCGCATCATCTATATGGGCACGCCCGAATTTGCCGTTCCGGCGCTGGAGGCTTTGGCGGCCGCGGGCCACGATGTGGTGGCCGCCTATAGCCAGCCCCCCCGTCCCGGCGGCCGTCGCGGGCGCGAATTGACGCCCAGCCCGGTGCATAAACGCGCCGCCGAGCTGGGCATCGAGGTGCGCCATCCGGTATCGTTGAAGGGCGAGCAGGAACAGGCCGATTTTGCCGCGCTGAAAGCCGATGTCGCGGTGGTGGCGGCCTATGGGCTGATCCTGCCGCGTGCGGTTCTGGCCGCGCCGGTGCATGGGTGCCTCAATCTGCATGGCTCGCTGCTGCCGCGCTGGCGCGGCGCAGCGCCGGTTCAGCGCGCGATTTTGGCCGGGGACGCGGAAACCGGCGTCGGCATCATGCAGATGGAGGCAGGGCTGGACACCGGCCCGGTGCGGCTGGAAGGGCGGACCGACATTGCCGAAAAGACGACCGGCGAATTGACCGAGGAACTGGCGCAAATGGGCGCGCGGCTGATCGTTCAGGTGCTGAGCGATCTGGACGCTTATCCGCCGCAGGCTCAGCCCTTGGAGGGCATCACCTATGCCCACAAGATCGACAAGGCCGAGGCGCGGCTGGATTTTACCACCAGCGCCAAGCAGGTGTTGCGCCAGATCCGGGCCTTCATGCCCGCGCCCGGCGCGTTCTTCGAACTGGAGGGCGAGCGTTACAAGGTGATCTCGGCTGAATTGGCCGAGGGCGCGGGCGATCCGGGCGTGATCCTCGACGATGCGCTGACCATCGCCTGCGGCGTGGGCGCGATCCGCGTCGTGCAAATCCAGCGCGCGGGCAAACCCGCCATGGCCGTGGCCGACCTGCTGCGCGGACGGCCCATTCCCGCCGGGACGCGGCTTAAATCGAGCGATCTGGCATGACCCGTTTCGCCTTTACGCTGGAATTTGACGGCACGCCCTTCATGGGCCTGCAGCGGCAAGCGCATGGCCCCAGCATCCAGCAGGCCGTCGAGGAAGCTATCGAACGCGTCACCGGCGAGCAGGCCGTGATGTTTGCCGCCGGGCGCACCGATGCCGGGGTCCACGCGCTGTTCATGCGCGCCCATGTCGATATTCAAAAGGACATCGCCCCCTTCCGCCTGATGGAGGCGATGAATTATCATCTGCGTCCCAACCCGATCGCGGTGCTGGATTGCAGGGTCGTGGCTGATGACTGGCATGCGCGCTTTTCCTGCATCGGGCGCAGCTATATCTATCGCATCGTCAACCGCCGCGCGCCGTTGACCATCGGACTGAACCATGCGTGGCAGGTGGCCAAACCGCTGGACGCCGAGGCGATGCATGAGGCCGCGCAGGCGCTGGTTGGCCACCATGATTTCACCACTTTCCGCTCGGTCCATTGTCAGGCCGCCTCCCCCCTTAAGACGCTCGACAGCCTGACCGTGCGGCGGCAGGGCGATCAAGTGATCATCGAAACGGCAGCGCGGAGCTACCTCCACCATCAGGTGCGATCGATGGTCGGGGCGCTGTCGGTGGTCGGGCTGGGCCGCTGGCCGGTGGAGCGGGTGCGCGAAGCGCTGGAGGCGCGGGATCGACAGGCCTTGCCGGTGAATGCGCCTCCTGATGGGCTGTTTTTCAACCGGGCGTTTTATCAGGGGGAATAGATAATGCGAGGGTCTAGACCCTCGCGCTCCCATTACTGTCTTTGTCGTGCCAAGGGTTCAGCGGGTTCAGCGTCAGGTGTCGGACGCGACGTATCCAATAAAAAGCCTGCGGAGCTTTCTAATTGCGCCGCAGGCCATCAACTCCAAAACACCCCAGCTTGCGATCCCACCCAAAATTAATGGGATTGCAAAGGGACAAGTCCCTTTGCCCGCCGAAGGCCCCTCCTACCTCAAAACTCAACGCGACGCCTTGATGCAGCCATATCGCACGACAACCGCCCCATTCCTTCGCGCCACCAAACCCTCAAAAGGCATGGACGAAAGATTGACGTATTTCGGCCAGTCGAGAAAACTATCTTCGCGCCCGGCCGTCTCACGTTTCTTCTTTTCGGCTGCACTTGGCTGGGTCAGCATCAGCTTGCCTTTGGCATCAGAGCGATAGACGGCCGTCCAAAACGGGTCATTGATGTAATGGCCATGCCTAGCCAGCGCCACCGTCCGTCCTGTCGTGTCCAGGCTATAAGTGTCCTCGACGTAATAATCTTCTCTCTCGGTGGCATAAAACAGACGGGTTACTGCCCCACCCTGCCATCGCATCTCGGCCCACTGTCCGCTCGTTTCGCCCGATCCGACCGCTTTTTTCATCTCGGCGGACGTGCGATAGGCACACCAGCGCTGCGGGCCTTCTTCCAGATCACCAAAGGCCAGAAAGAAGGCCAGCGCGGCAACGGGCATCAAGCCCGCGCCACCACGCTCTCAGGCAGATCGGTGCCAAACACGCGCTGATAATACTCAGCCACCAGCACCCGCTCGGTCTCGTCGCACTTATTCAGGAACGAGAGGCGGAAGGCAAAACCCGCGTCCTTGAAGATTTCGGTGTTCTGCGCCCAGGTGATGACGGCGCGGGGGCTCATCACGGTCGAGATGTCGCCATTGATAAAGCCCGCACGGGTCAGGTCGGCCACGCGCACCATATCGGCGATGGTGCGTTCGGGCAAGCCGGGCACCTTCTTGTGGACGATGCCGGTTTCCGTCGCATGGGGCAGATAGTTCAGCGCCACGACCATGTTCCAGCGGTCCATCTGGCCCTGATTGATCGCCTGCGTGCCGTGATAGAGGCCCGACGTATCGCCAAGGCCCACCGTGTTGGCGGTGGCGAACAGGCGGAACCACTTGGACGGGCGGATCACGCGGTTCTGGTCCAGCAGGGTCAGCTTGCCCTCGGTTTCCAGCACGCGCTGGATCACGAACATCACGTCGGGGCGGCCCGCGTCATATTCGTCGAACACCAGCGCCGTCGGCGTCTGCAGCGCCCAGGGCAGCAGGCCTTCGCGGAATTCGGTGACCTGCTTGCCATCCTTCAGAACGATGGCGTCGCGCCCGATCAGGTCGATACGGCTGATATGCGCGTCAAGGTTGATGCGGATGCAGGGCCAGTTCAGACGCGCGGCCACCTGCTCGATATGGGTCGATTTGCCGGTGCCGTGATAGCCCTGAACCATCACGCGGCGGTTATAGGCAAAACCGGCAAGGATCGCCAGCGTGGTGTCCGGGTCGAACACATAGGTGTCGTCGCGGTCGGGCACGCGTTCGTCCGCCACCGAAAAGGCGGGGACTTTCATGTCGATATCAATGCCGAACACCTCGCGCACATCAACGGTGATGTCGGGTGCGCTCAGGATGGTGGTCGAGCGGCTGTCGGGCTGAATGTTCTGAATCTCGGTCATCGCACAAAACTGCTAGCCGCTGCTTCTCGCGGCTGCAATATGTTTGCAGGGTTTGAGAACCAGATTCACCTTGGGGAGAGAAATTATTATGGAATTGTTCGGCGCCCTGTTTTCGCCTTTCGTGCGCAAAGTGGCCGTGGTGGCGGCGGAAAAGGGGCTTGCATTCGACATGCCGCCTTTCAGCTTTGCCGATCCTTGCGAGGATTTTCTGGCCGCCAGCCCGTTCCGCAAGATCCCGGCGATCAAGGACGGCGATTACCGGCTCTGCGATTCCACCGCGATCTGCGCCTATTTCGACGCGCTGGCGCCCGATGCCCCGATCTATCCGGTCGAGGCCCGCGCGCGCGGCCGCGCGGTGTGGTTCGAGGAACTGGCCGATACGATCATGGTGCCCACGCTTGGCCCTGCGATCTTCAACCGCTTTGTCCTGCCCCGTTTTCGCGGCGTGGCGGGGGATGAGGATGCGGCGTTGGCCGCGATCGAAAAGTTCAACGAGGTGCTGTCCTATCTGGAAGGCGTGACGCCCTCCGATGGCTGGCTGGCTGGCGAATTCTCGCTGGGCGATGTGGCCGTGGCCAGCCTGCTGCGCACGGCCGAATATATTGGCGCGGGGCTGGACCGGGCGCGTTTCCCGGCGATTGCGGCCTGGTATGACCGCGTGACTGCCCGGCCGGCATGGCAAAGCGTGGCCGCGATGGAGACCGGACAGGCCAAGGCCGCCGGTTTGGCCTAAACCGTATCAGGAAGCGCAAAGCAGCGGGCGAACATCATCGCCAAATAGGCATCGCCCGCCAGCGCCAGATCCGGCAGTCCGGCCAAGGGCGCCTTGCCATAGATGAAGCGCTTGAGCGGCGCGGTGTTGGGGGCGGTCAGGATGAAATCGCCCCCTGCCCCTCCCCGCGCGATGGTCAGCACACCCGATCGCAATGTCAGCGAAAAACTCTCGCGCGCGATGATGATGGCGCATGCCATGTCCATATCCGCTGCCCGTTCCGCCACGATCAGCGCCCGCAGCGAGAGCATCAGCGCCACCGGCGAGATCGCCAGCGCCATATCCCGATCCGGCGACATCAGCGCCCAGCGGCACATGGCCAGCAGCACCGGCTCGGCCGCCCGCCCCCATGGCGTGAGGCCGTAGAGCCGCTCCTCCTCATCACGTCGGACAAGGCCGGCTGCCTCCAGCCCGTTCAGCCGCTCGGTCAAAACACGGGCGCTGATCCCCGGCAGGGCAAAGCGCAGGTCGGTGAACCGCCGCGCCCCCAGCATCAGCTCGCGCAGCACCAGCCCGGCCCAGCGTTCGCCCAGCAATTCCATGCCAAACGCCGCCCCGCAGGCATCGCCATACCAGCGCCCATGACTGTTCTTGGTTTCAGAGGTTACTTTTCCCAACTTCATGGTTGTAATTTGTAACCATACTGCCACCCTCTGTCGATACGAATCACGCCAATACAGAATCACAAGGGATGCCCCAAAGGGAGAGCGAGATGGACAAGCTGCTGGGAAGCTGGATCTGGTATGAGCTGATGACCAAGGACGCAGCCGGGGCCAAAGCCTTCTATGAGGCCACCATCGGCTGGACCATCGCGCCGGGGAACGAGCCGCCGCTGTTCTACGGTCATATCGCCCGCGCCGATGGGCGTCAGGTCGGCGGGGTGCTGCCGCTGTCGGAGGATATGCTGGCGCAGGGCGCGCATCCGATGTGGGTCGGCTATATCGGCACCGATGATCTGGACGCCACGCTGGCGCAGGTGATCGCGCGCGGCGGGCGGGCGCTGATGCCCCGCATGGATATTGCCGAGGGCAGCTTTGCCATGGTCATGGACCCGTGGGGCGCCAGTTTCTATCTGATGCAGCCCAATCCGGGGCCGGACGCCGCCCCTTCGGTCGCCTTTTCCCCCACCGAGGCGCAGAGCGTAGGCTGGAACGAACTCTACACCGGCGATTTCGACGCCGCGCTGGCCTTCTATACCGAGATCTTCGGCTGGGAACCGGCCGGGTCGATGGATATGGGCAGTTTCGGGACCTATCAGTTCCTTGCCCATAATGGCGTGACGATTGGCGCGATGATGCCCAAGCCGCCCCATGTGCCGATGGGCGGGTGGAACCACTATATACGCGCCGCGGATTTCGACGCCGCACATCAGGCGGCGGTGGCGGGCGGGGCCAATGTGCTGCACGGGCCGGTCGAAGTTCCCGGCGGAGACTGGATTATCAACGCGCTGGACCCGCAAGGCGCGGCTTTTGCCATCGTGGGCCAGAAACTGGTTTGAGGGCGCCCCTTTTCGCGATATTGTTCCATCAATGTTCTCGTGAGGATGCGTTATGGCCAGCTATACGTTTTTCACCAATCCGATGTCGCGCGGGCAAATCGCGCGATGGGCGCTGCATGAGGTCGGGGCCGATTACGAACAGGTGATCGTCGAATATGGCGCGCCCAAACCGGCGGCGCTGCTGGCGGCCAATGGCCTGGGCAAATTGCCGACGCTGGTGCATCACAGCGCCGATGGCGATTATCCGATTGCGGAAACCTCGGCCATCTGCGCCTATCTGGCCGAAACCGAGGGCGGCGGCACGCTGGCCCCCACCGCGCGGGAGCGGGCGGCTTATTACCGCTGGCTGTTCTTTGCCGCAGGGCCATTGGAACAGGCGATCACCGCGCGCTCCATGGGCTTTGAACCGACCGAGCGCCAGCGGGTCAGCGTCGGCTTTGGCTGCTATGATCTGGTGGTCGATACGCTGGCGGCGCATTTGCGCGGGGTCGATTATGTGTGCGGCGATCGCTTCACGATGGCCGATGTCTATGTCGGCAGCCATGTTTTGTGGGGCACGATGTTCAAGACCCTGCCCGAATTGCCGGAATTTGTGGCCTATGGCGAACGCCTGACTCAGCGGACCAGCTATGTCGAGGCCAAGGCTATCGACCATGCCCTGATCGCGGCGGCACAGGCGGCATCATCGGAGGCAAAAGTATGAGCCAGTGGGGGAAAGCCAAGGGCACGCTCTCCCTGTGGTATGACAAGGCCGTGCATGGCGGGGCCGAGGCGGCGGCGGTCTTCTATGCCGGTCTGTTTCCCGATACGGCGGTGGGCCATGTCATGCGCTCGCCCGGCGATTATCCGGGCGGCAAGGCAGGCGATGCGCTGGTGGTGGAATTCACACTGCTGGGCTTTGCCTGCATTGGCCTGAATGGCGGCGGGCATACAAAGCATACCGATGCCTTTTCGATCCAGGTGACCACCGAAACGCAGGAAGAGACCGACCGCTATTGGGATGCGCTGATTTCCGGTGGCGGGGGGCCGATGGCCTGCGGATGGTGCGTGGATCGCTGGGGTGTGCGTTGGCAGATCACGCCGCGCGCCTTGATCGAGGGCATGGGCGATCCTGATCCTGCGGCGCGCGGGCGGGTGTTTGCCGCAATGCAGACGATGGTAAAAATCGACATTGCCGCCATTGAAGCGGCGCGAAAGGGCGTGTGATGCTCGAGCTCTATGGCCACCCCTTCTCGTCCTATACGTGGAAGGCGCTGATCGCGCTTTACGCCAACGAAACGCCTTTCACCTTTCGGATGCTGGACGGCCAGAACCCCGAATTTTATGCCAAGGTGCAGGCGGCCAGCCCGATGGGAAAATTCCCCCTGCTGGTCGATGGCGAGACACAGGTGTTCGAGGCCAGCGCGATCATCGAATATCTGGCGCTGCATTACCCCGGCCCGGCCCCGCTGTTGCCCGCCGATCCCGATGCCGCGATCCGTACCCGCATGATCGACCGGGTTTTCGACAATTACGTGATGAACGCCATGCAGGAGAGCGTCGATGAGGCGATCCGCCATGGCGCCGTCTCGGACGAGGTGCAGAAGCGGGTCGATGAGCGCCTGCTGCGCACCTATCGCTGGATCGAGAAATGGCTGGAGGACTATCAGGCCGGGGATGAGGTCAGCCTGATCGAATGCGCGGCCGCGCCCTCGCTGTTCTATGCCGATTGGGTCACGCGTATTCCAGAGGATTGCCCAAATCTGCGCGACTGGCGGGCGCATCTGCTGGCCCTGCCCCCTATCTCGCGCTGTGTTGAGGATGCGCGGCCCTTTCGCGCTTATTTCCCGCTGGGCGCGCCCGATCGCGATTGAGGAAACGTGTCATGCATGAATTGTCGATCTCCCGCTATATTGCCGCCGCGCCGGACAAGGTCTGGGACATCATGGTCAACCGCCAGAACGAATGGTGGTGCCCCGCGCCATGGCGGGCCGAGGTGGTACATCAGGATCGCCGTCCGGGCGGGGCCTGCGAAATGACCATGTTCGGCCCCGATGGCGAGGTCATGCCGATGCGCGGCATCTATCTGGCATGGGACGAAGGGCGGCGCTTTGTCACCACCGATGCGGTCAATGGCGATCTGGAGCCCTCCGGCCCCTTTATGATCGGCATCTGGCAGGTGGACGCCGAAGGCGAAGGCACCCGCTATACCGCCAGCGCCCGCCATTGGAGCGCCGAGGCGATGAAGCAGCACGAGGCGATGGGCTTTACCCAAGGGTGGAGCGCCTGCGCCGACCAACTGGCCGCGCTGGCCGAGGCTTAGGCAAACCCCGGCAATTTGCGCAGCATTTGATAGGCCTCGACCACCTGTTGCAGTTTGCTTTCATGGCTGCGGTCGCCGCCGTTGCGGTCGGGGTGATAGCGGTGGACAAGGTCGGAATAGCGCACCCTCAATTCGCGCCGATCCGCGTCGACCCCCAGCCCCAGCGTGTCGAGCGCGCGTTTTTCCTCTTGGCTGGCGATGCGGCCATCGGGCCATGCCATAGGGCGCATCGCTTCCTTGGCGCGGCGGGCGCGCTGGCTGATCGCGTCCAGCGGATCGGCGAAATCGGCCCAGCGCGGGGCCGAATCAATGCCCGCTGTTGGGCGAAAGGCTCGCGTTTCCTGTTCCCAGCCATGGATCGGCGATTGCGCCGCCCAGATTTCCTCCGGGCTCATGCCCTCGAAATAATCATAACCGGCGTTGAAAGCACGGATATGGTCAAGGCAGAACCAACGGTAATGGCCCGGCCCGTCAAAGCCCGAAGCCTTGGCGCCGGGCGCGCGAAATTCGCCCGCCTGATCGCATCCGGGCCATTCGCATGGACGCTGCGAGTCCCTAACCCTGCCGTGAAATCTGTCCTGAACCATCTTTTCCCCTTGGCGACAAATGGGCTAGGAGGAAAGGCCCTGCTTTAAGGAAACCTTCTATGTCCGGCCCGCTTGCCACGGAAATCACCCAACGTCTGACCGCCGCTTTTGCTCCCGTGCGGCTGGATGTCATCAATGATTCGAGCAGCCATGCCGGGCATATGGGCGACGACGGAACGGGGGAATCGCATTTCACCGTATTGATCGAAAGCGCCGCCTTTACCGGCGTCAATCGCGTGATGCGCCAGCGGATGGTCAATCAGGCGCTGGGCGATATTCCGGGCCAGCGTGTTCATGCGCTGGCGATCCGCGCTTTTGCCCCCGGCGAGGCGGCGTGACCGCACAGCGCCGGATTCGCCGAGCTTCCCGCATTCTCTTGCTCAATGAGGCGGAGGAATTGCTGCTCTTCCGCTTCACCCCCAATGATCGCGCGCCCTTCTGGTGCGCGCCCGGCGGCGAGGCCGAGGATGGCGAGACCTATGAGGAGGCCGCCACGCGCGAATTGCACGAGGAAACCGGCATTCACGCCGATTGCGGGCCGGAAGTCACCCGCGTGATCAGCGATTTCGTCACCCTTGCGGGCGAGCCGGTGACAGGTGACGATCGCTATTTCCTGCTGCGTGTGGCCGATCCCGCCATCGACACGGCGGGCCATACGCCGACCGAACAGGCCGTGATGCGCGAATATCGCTGGTTTGCGCGCAAAGAGATCGCCGGTTGGCCCGAAACGATCTATCCTGAGGATATGAGTGAAATGCTGGGGCGCGTGCTGGGCGCCTGAAACGGGAAAGGTGCCTTGTATGGATTCCCTGTTCGAGATTGCCGCCTATCATCCCATGCTGACGCTGCTGATTATCATCGCGGCGGTGCTGGCGCTCAAATCCTTTGGCATCAATCAGGAGTTTCAGCGCGCCGTGGTGTTCCGCCTCGGGCGTCTGGCCGAAACCAAGGGGCCGGGCTGGTTCTGGCTGGTGCCGTTGATCGACCGGGTGGTCAGGGTCGATCTGCGCGTCATCACCTTTGCCCTCGCCACGCAGGAGACCGTGACGCGCGATGGCGTGGCGGTGCGGGTCAATGCGGTGCTGTGGTTTCGCGCGGTCGATCCGGCGCGGGTGGTTACGACGGTGGTGAACTGGCAAGGCGCGGTGATTCAGGCGGCCGAGACGGGGATGCGCGATGCCATCGGGCAAAGCGATCTGGACCAGATGCTGAAAGATCGCGCGGCGATCAATTCGCGGCTGCTGGTGTTGCTGGAGCAGACCTGCGCGCAATGGGGCGTGGCGGTGGATGCGGTCGAGATCAAGGATCTGGACATTCCCGAACAGATGCAGCGCGCCATCGCCCGCGAGGCCGAGGCCATCCGCGAGAAACGCGCCCGCATCATCAAGGCCGAGGGTGAGGCGGAGGCGTCCCTACGGCTGAGCGAAGCGGCGCAGGTCATCGCAAAGGTGCCCGGCGCGCTGGAATTGCGCCGGTTGCAGACGCTGAGCGAGATCGGCGTCGAACATAATTCGACGATCATCGCCATGTTCCCCACCGAAATCCTTGAGGCCGCCAAGGCCATCAGCCGCAAGGATTAAACCACTCCACCCACGCACCATGGGCATGGGCGGCGCCCAGCAAAGCCGGTTCTTTCCCGCCGGGCCAGTAGCGAACGAGCAATTCATGGCGGAAGGTGGTGCGATTCGTTTCCAGCATTACCCATGCCAGCGGGCGCTCGGGCGTGGCGGCGGCTCCGGCCTGCTCCATCGCGGCGGTGATCCGCGCGCGGCGCTCATCGCCCAGATATTGCCAGACGATGGAGTGATAGAGCACCCGGCACACCCCCGCCTCCTGTGGCGCGGCGAGTCGGCGCTCGACCCAATCGGCGGCATCGGCCTGCGTCAGGATCGGCGCCAGCTCCTGCGCCAGCGCGATCACGCCATCGAGCCGCGCCATCCTCTCATGATTCTCCGCCCAGACATAGGCGCGCAGCCGCAGCGCCGCCGCCGGATCAGACAGGTCGATGGGCGCGCGGTCGCAACCTTCGATATGGGTGATCTCCACCTTGCCCGAGGGCGGAGGAGGCCCGCGCCATTCGGGACGGATCAAAACCGGGCTGCCTTCCGCACCAACGCGGACGCCGCCCAGATCATAGGCATAGCGCTCCATCATCGTATTGGCGCCCGCGCTGCACCCTATCTCATTCATTTCAAAGCGCGATCCCACGCGCCCGGAGAGCCATAGCAGCCCCGCCATGATGCCCGCCGAACGCCCTGCCTCATTGGTCTGGGGCGGCCCGTCGAACCATGGCAGCAGCTCTGCGTCATGGCGCGCCACAACCTCGGTCACAATCGCGCCCGCATCTTCCACCTCGCCGCGATAGACCGCCCCCAGAGCCGGTTCCGCCCCCGACAGCCACAGGTAATGCAGCCCGCCTGCCAGGCGCAGCGGCATTGCGTCCTCCAATGAAAGCCCCGGCCAACCCCGCATCCGCGCGCCCACCAGAGTCGGCCCCGACAGCAACCCCGTCATGGCGCGCAGCACGCGCGCGGTGATCGGCGCGCTGTTCTGATCGCAATGGCGCGCCTGCCATTCCAGCGTGTCATGAACATGGGCGATTTCCATGATCGGATTCTGTGCTGTCATGGCGGTTGCTCTGGGCTCCAATGCAAACTAATGCGGCGCGCATGTCATTCTCGTCCAAACCGCTCACCTTTGCGATCCCCAAGGGGCGCATCCTCGATGAAGCTCTGCCGTTGATGGCGCGCGCTGGTGTCGTGCCCGAAGCGGAGTTTCATGACAAGAAGTCGCGCGCGCTGTCCTTTGCCGTCGAAGGCTCGGACATGCGGCTGATCCGCGTGCGCGCGTTCGATGTCGCCACATTCGTGGCGCATGGCGCGGCGCAGGCCGGGATCGTCGGCTCGGATGTGGTGGAGGAATTCGCCTATCCCGACCTTTATGCGCCGGTTGATCTCAACATCGGCCATTGCCGCCTGTCGGTGGCCGAACCCGTCGATGCGGGCGATACGGCCAGCGCCAGCCACCTGCGCGTGGCCAGCAAATATCCGCATCTGACCCACAAGCACTATGAGGCCAAGGGCATTCAGGCCGAAGTGGTCAAGCTGAACGGCGCGATGGAGCTGGCGCCGATGCTGGGTCTGTCGGGGCGGATCGTCGATCTGGTGTCCACCGGGCGCACGCTGAAGGAAAACGGGCTGCGCGAGACGGAAGTCATCATGCAGATCTCGGCGCGGCTGATCGTCAACCGGGCGGCCTTGAAGACCGATCCGCGCGTGGGCGAATTGGTCGAACAGTTCCGCAAGATGGCGGCGGAAAAGGTCGAAGCATGATCCGGCTTAATTCGCGGGACGCCGGCTTTGCCGAGGCGTTCGAGAAAATCGTGGGCGACCGGCGCGAGAGCGATGCGGGCGTGACGCAGGTGGTGCTCTCGGTTCTGGCCGATGTGCGGGCGCGCGGCGATGCGGCGCTGGTGGATTACACCGCGCGCTTTGACGGCCATGAGCTGGAAACCGAGGCCGATTGGCGGATCGGCGCGGAGGAATGCCGCGCGGCGTTTGAGGCTTTGGACCCGACCCTGCGCGGTGCGCTGGAAACGGCCGCACGCCGCATTGCCGCCTATCATGAGGCGCAGAAGCCGGAGAACCGCGACTATACCGATGCGGCGGGCGTACGCCTCGGCGCGGTGTGGCGGCCGGTGGACGCGGCGGGGCTTTATGTGCCCGGCGGGCGCGCGGCCTATCCGTCCTCGCTCTTGATGAACGCCATTCCGGCCAAGGTGGCAGGCGTTGAGCGCCTGGTGGTGGTCACGCCCACCCCGCGCGGCGCGGTCAACAGCCTCGTTCTGGCCGCCGCGCATCTGGCGGGTGTGGACGAGATCTGGCGCGTGGGCGGGGCTCAGGCCGTGGGCGCGCTGGCCTATGGCACGGATCGGATCAAGCCGGTCGATGTCATCGTCGGCCCCGGCAATGCCTATGTGGCCGAGGCCAAGCGCCAGCTTTACGGCGTGGTGGGCATCGACATGGTGGCCGGGCCTTCGGAAATTCTGGTGGTGGCCGATGGGCGCAACAACCCCGCGTGGATTGCCGCCGATCTGCTGTCTCAAGCCGAGCATGACCCGGTGGCCCAGTCGATCCTGATCACCGATGATGCCGATTTTGCCGATGCCGTGATCGCGGCGGTCGAGGTGGAACTGCAGGCTCTGGCCACGCAGACCACCGCGCGCCAGTCGTGGAACGATTACGGCGTGGTGATCGTGGTGGATGATCTGATGGGCGAGGCCCCGGCCCTGTCCAACCGACTGGCCGCCGAACATATCGAAATCGCCATTGACGATCCGGACGCCATGTTTGCGCAAATCCGCCATGCGGGCAGCGCCTTTCTGGGCCGCCACACGCCCGAGGCGATCGGCGATTATGTCGCCGGGCCGAACCACGTTTTGCCCACCGGCCGCCGCGCGCGTTTCGCCAGCGGGCTTTCCGTGCTAGACTTTATGAAGCGTACCAGCTTCCTGCAACTTGACGAAGCGGCTCTGGCTGCTATCGGCCCGGCCGCTGTGGCCCTTGCCGATGCCGAAGGGCTGCCCGCCCATGGTCGCTCTGTCGCGATCCGGCTGGGTCAATAAGGCCGCCCCGATAAGGTCGGCCCCAATAAGGAATTTTTCGATGAGCAAAGCTCCCAAGTCCCAGTCCCGCTCGGTCGCCCGCCTTGGCGCGGTGCAGGCGCTGTATCAGCATGCGATGGAAGGCACGCTGCTGCCGGTGCTGCTTGATGAATTCCACCGCCACCGTCTGGGCGCGGAAATCGAGGACATCCAGTTTGCCGATGCCGACCGCATCCATTTCGACGATGTGGTCAAGGGCGTGCTGGCGCGGGCCGAGGAAATCGACGCGCGCATATCCGAAAAACTGGCCGAGGGCTGGCGGCTGGAGCGTCTGGACAAGACCATGGTGCAGATCCTGCGCGCGGGCACCTATGAGCTGCTGGCTCGCGACGATGTGGCCGCGCCCACGGTCATCAACGAATATGTCGATGTGGCCCATGCCTTCTTTGACGAGCGCGAAGCCAAATTCGTGAACGGCGTGCTCGACGCCATCGCGCGGGCGGCGCGTTAATCCGCTTGGGGCGGGAACTGGCCTTTATCGAGGCGCTGCGCGCGCTGGCCAGCGACCCCGCCGCACGTGGGCTGGCCGATGATTGCGCGGTGCTGCCTTTTGGCAGCGAGACGCTGGTCTTGACCCATGACACGATGGTGGCGGGGGTGCATTTCCTGCCCGATCAGGACCCGGCCGATGTGGCATGGAAACTGGTGGCCACCAATATGTCAGATCTGGCCGCCAAAGGCGCGGTGCCGATGGGCGTGCTGCTCTCCTATCAACTGAACGGCGCCGAACCGCGCTTCCTCGTCGGCTTGGCCGAAGCGCTGGATGAATATGGCGCGCGACTACTGGGCGGCGATACGGTCAGCAGCGATGGGCCGCAGGTGCTGGGCCTGACCGCCATCGGACGCGCATCCTTTCTGCCGGTGCCGGGGCGCAATGGCGCGCAGGTGGGCGATCTCGTCTATATCACCGGGCCTGTGGGCGGCGCCATGGTGGGGTTGGAAGCCTTGCGCCTTGGGCTGCCCGAATCCCAAAGCCTCGCCTATCGCCGCCCTCAGGCCCATCTGGGCGAGGGTCAGGCGCTGGCCCCTTTCGTTACCGCGATGATGGATGTTTCGGACGGGCTGCTGCTCGACGCCTCGCGCATGGCGCGGGCCAGCAAGGTGACGATCAGCCTTGAGAGCGCGGCAATCCCGCTGGCCTGTTCCGAAGACCGGCGCGATGAAGCCTTGCGCTGGGGCGATGATTATCAATTGCTGCTGACCGCGCCGCCCGAGCTGACGCTGCCTTTGCCGATGCACCAGATCGGCGTGGTGGTAAAAGGGCAAGAGGCGCCGGTGCTGATCGACGGCGCCCCTCCCCTTGGCTCACTGGGCTATCAGCATTAAATCCCCACTTAAACCCAGCGCCCGCGGATCACGGTCTGCAGGCCCCATGCCCCGCCGATAATCAGGCCAAAGGCGATGGTCGACAGGCCAAAGGGCGCCTGCCAATGCCATAGGTTCATCGTCTGGGCGATGAGAGGCGCGATAAAGCCGATGCCGAAAAGGAAGGGCATCCAGTAAAAGACCTGCTTGAGCACATTTTCCATCGGCTTAGCTCCCCTTGACCGCAGGCCCGCCAACGGGCGGCAGCGGCGAAACATCCACCCCGCGCGCCTCCAGAATATGGCGCATCGCGTAATAGGCATGTTTGGTGCGGTGGTTCGGGATGCCCGGATACATGTGATGGATGATGTGATACTGCATCCCCATCGACATCACATGGCCCAGCTTGCTCTTGAACAGATTGGTGTTCTCATAGCGGCCGGTCTTGCCCTCGCGCGGGTGATGCGGCGCCCAGCTCAGATAGAAGCGGATATAGGACAGGCCGACATGCCGCGGCAGCCACCAGAGCAAAGCCGCCTCGATGGCATAGCCATTCCACGACATGGTGAACAGCACCGCCATGAAGAAGAGCTGCAGCAGCATGGTTTCCTTGAGCGCCCGCTGGGCCTCGGGCGTGCCCATTTCGGCCAGGATGCGTTTGTAATGATGGATCGAGCCATCGACGCCGGGCTGGCGGTTATACCAGGTCTTATAGATCGCCATCCACCAGTTGGGCGCCTCGTCGGTATAGTCGGGGTCCTTCAGCGGATCATTGCAGTGGTAGTGATGCTCCAGATGCATGATGCGCGCCATCGAGAACGGAAACACGATGGGGATCGTCGAAACCGCACCCACCGCTTCGTTAAGCCAGCGCAGCTTTTCGCCCTTGCGCGCGATGTTCGAATGCATCGCTTCGTGGCTGGTCACATAACCGCCCGTGGCGATCACGCAGGAGATCAGACAGGCCAGCGGAAGGTTAAGATGCCCCATGATCGCCAGCGGGAAAAACGACACCCACAGCGCAAAGCAGCCAAAGGCCGCCACCGCATAGGGCCACATCCGCCCGCCGTGAAACTGGCGCGCGATCTCGATCTCTTCCTTGCGCAGATCGCGGCGCGTGTGCCGGTCCAGCCCATCGTCGCGGCCCAACGGAATGGCCCGCCCGCCGCCAGAATCCAGCGCGGGCTCATAAAGTGCAGGTTCGACAGGCGCCTTGGTCGCGTCCTGAACGAGCTTTGGATCTTCCAGCATTTATCATGCCCCGTCTGATACATTTCGGACCCGACTCAAGCTTTGGTGAATCGGTCGATAACCATTTGTAAACCATGATGCGCTTTGGAAAAATCCCTAACAGAATCTTAATGGACAATCTGTCCCATTCCGGGGCCGCGCGGATCAAATCACCCTTGCGCTGACTTTTCAGCCCCCTATACCTGTGCAAGCGATGGGCACTGTTTGATCGAACAAGAACAGGCCCGGACAGGAACTGCCGGATTTGCCCGACAGGACCGAAAAGCAGAGGGGATAGCTATGAACCTGGTGCTGATCGCCATGGGCCTTGGGGCCTTGGCCGTTGTTTACGGTTACATCACAAGCAGACAAGTTTTGGGCGCGAGCGCCGGTTCGCCCCGGATGCAGGAAATTGCCGCCGCCATTCAGGAAGGCGCGCAGGCCTACCTTAAGCGGCAATATACCACGATTGCGATTGTCGGCATTGTGGCGGCGATCATCATTGCGCTGGCCTTGGGCAAGATTGCGGCGATCGGCTTTGTGCTGGGCGCGGTTTTGTCGGGCGCGGCGGGGTTTATCGGCATGAATGTGTCGGTGCGCTCGAATGTGCGCACGGCCGCCGCCGCGCAGCAGGGCCTGCAGGCGGGCCTGACACTGGCCTTTCGCGCGGGCGCGATCACGGGGATGCTGGTGGCCGGACTGGCGCTGCTGGCGATTGCCGGATTCTTTTGGCATCTGACCTCGACCGGTGGCTTCGGCCATGGCCTTGCCCCAAATGACCGGACCGTGGTGACGGGGCTGACGGCGCTGGCGCTCGGGGCTTCGCTGGTGTCGATCTTTGCTCGGCTTGGCGGCGGCATCTTCACCAAGGCGGCCGACGTCGGCGCAGACCTTGTCGGCAAGGTCGAGGCGGGCATTCCCGAGGATGACCCACGCAACCCCGCCGTGATCGCCGACAATGTGGGCGACAATGTGGGCGATTGCGCGGGCATGGCCGCCGACCTGTTCGAGACCTATGTGGTGACCGTGGGCGCAACCATGGTGCTGACCGCGCTGCTAGTCAAAGGCACGGGCAATCTGATGGCGCTGATGAGCCTGCCGCTGCTGATCGGCGGCGTGTGCATCGTCACCTCGATCATCGGCACCTATTTCGTGCGATTGGGCGCGAGCAAGAACATCATGGGCGCGATGTACAAGGGCTTCCTTGTCACCGCGATCCTGTCGATCCCGGCCATCGGCTGGGCGATCCATACGGCGGTGGGCGATTTCGGCACGCCGATTGACGCATCGGGCCTGACCGGCGGGGCGCTGTTCCATTGCTCGCTGCTGGGGCTGGTCATCACCGGCCTCATCATCTGGATCACCGAATATTACACCGGCACCTCCTATCGCCCGGTCAAGTCCATCGCCAAGGCATCCGTGACCGGCCATGGCACCAATGTCATCCAGGGCCTTGCCATCAGCCTTGAGGCGACCGCCCTGCCCACGCTGGTGATCGTGGCGGGGATCATCATCGCGTTTAAGCTGGCGGGCCTGATCGGCATTGCCTATGCGGCAACCGCGATGCTGGCGCTGGCGGGCATGGTGGTGGCGCTCGACGCTTATGGGCCGGTGACGGACAATGCAGGCGGCATTGCCGAAATGGCCGATATGGAAGCCTCGGTGCGCGAAAGGACCGATGCGCTGGACGCAGTGGGCAATACGACCAAGGCGGTGACCAAGGGCTATGCCATCGGTTCGGCGGGGCTGGCCGCGCTGGTGCTGTTTGCGGCCTATACCACGGATCTGCGGGAGTTTTTCCCGCATCTGACCGTCAATTTCAGCCTTGAAAATCCCTATGTCATCGTGGGGCTGCTGCTGGGGGCTTTGTTGCCCTATCTGTTTGGCGCGATGGGTATGACGGCGGTGGGCCGCGCGGCGGGCGATGTCGTGGTCGATGTGCGCGAACAGTTCCAGAGCAACCCCGGCATCATGGCGGGCACGTCCAAGCCCGATTATGCCCGCACGGTCGATCTGGTCACGCGGGCGGCGATCAAGGAAATGATCGTGCCCAGCCTGCTGCCCGTGCTGACGCCGGTGCTGGTCTATTATGTCATCACGTTGGTGGCGGGGCAGGACAATGGCTTTGCGGCGCTGGGCGCGCTGTTGCTGGGGGTGATCGTGGGGGGCCTGTTCGTGGCGCTCTCGATGACCAGCGGCGGCGGCGCATGGGACAATGCCAAGAAGTATATCGAGGACGGCCATCACGGCGGCAAGGGCAGCGAGGCCCACAAGGCCGCCGTGACCGGCGACACCGTGGGCGATCCGTATAAGGACACCGCAGGCCCGGCGGTCAATCCGATGATCAAGATCACCAATATTGTCGCGCTGCTGCTTCTGGCGGCCCTGGCGGGACATATGGGCTGACTACTTCTGACCCTGCGTCCGGTCATCACGCCGGGCGCAAGGTCAGAAAATATCCCGCTTATTCATACTTCCTTTCCGGCTTTCTCCTTAACCTTGGACGCATATTTTCCGCGCTCACGAGGTAACTGTGGCGAGCCAGCCCAATTTTATTCGCGCCAAGCCTGTTGTCGCGCCTTCGCGCCTGCCGCCCGGCCCCAACCCCACGCCGCAATTGCCGCCCAAACCCGCGCCTGCGGGCGAAATCCGCAGCGTCGACTGGCGCGAGATGCAGGATATGGGGGCGATGTTGGCGTGGGATGCTCTGGCCATGTGGGCCAGCGAGCCGAACCCGTTTTTTGAAAGCTGGTATCTGCTGCCTGCGCTGCGCGGGCTCGATCCCGATGGACGGGTGCGGATATTGCGCTTTGAAATGGGCGGCGATCTGGCGGGGATCATGCCCATTGTGCGCCAGAGCCGCTATTACACCCGCCCCATCCCGCATTGGGCTGGCTGGACGCATCCCAACGGCTTCCTTGGCGCGCCGCTGGTGGCGCGGGGGCTGGAAAGGCCGTTCTGGCGGGCGCTGCTCACCTGGGCCGATGCGCAGGGCGGGCTGGGGCTGTTTCTGCATCTGGGCGAATTGCCGCTGTCGGGGGCGGTGGCTGATGCCTTGCGCGATGTGCTGAACGAGCAGGGGCGCAATGCGGCGCTGGTCGGGCGCAAACAGCATGTGATGCTGCAGAGCGACCTGTCGCCCGAGGCCTATTTCGAAGCGACGGTTTCGGGCAAGAAGCGCAAGGAATACAGGCGTCAGGCCAACCGAATGGGCGAATTGGGCGCGCTGAAATTTGTGCGCCATGAAGGCGAGGATGACCTCTCGGCCTGGTGCGAGGATTTCCTGAAGCTGGAAGCCGCAGGATGGAAAGGCGAGGCCGGATCGGCGCTGGCCTGCCTGCCCGCCACCACGGCGCTGTGGCGAGAGGCGCTGCATGGCGCGGCGGCGCGGGGGCGGCTCGAACGGCTGTCGATGACGCTGGACGGGCGGCCCATCGCCATGCTGGCCACCTTTATGACCAAGCCGGGCGCCTTCATGTTCAAGACCGCCTATGATGAAACCCTGAGCGCCTATTCCCCCGGCGTGCTGTTGCAGCGCGAAAATCTGGCAATGCTGGATATGCCGGGGCTTGGCTGGGTCGATAGCTGCGCGGACGAAACCCATCCGATGATCACCCACCTGTGGCATGAGCGCCGCCCGGTGGGACGGGTCTCAATCGAGATCGGCGGGGCCGTTCGGCGGGGCCTGTTTGGGGTTATGGCTCGGCGGGAATTGGGCGGGGCTGAGTTTGGGATTTAAGAAGGGTTTAGATGCGAGGGTCTAGACCCTCGCGCTCCCGTTACTGTCTGCGTTGCGCCAAGGGGGCAGCGATTTGTGTCGGACGCGGCCTCGGAATTTTGAAAGCCTGCGGCGCAGGCTTTTAATTCATAAAGCAGAACACCGCCGCAGGAACCCTCCCCATTAACGGGATTGCAAAGGGACAAGTCCCTTTGCCCGCCGGAGGTATCCTTCATAATACCCCCACACATCACCCCCCCGGATGATAGAAATCATACACCGTCCGCGCCACCGCCTCTGACACACCGGGCGCGCGCATGAGATCATCGAGCGCCGCCGCTCTGACCCGACTAGCCGTGCCGAAATGCAGCAGCAAAGCCCGCTTGCGCGCAGGCCCGATGCCGGGGATTTCATCCAGCGGCGAGGCCGTGATCGCCCGGCTGCGCTTTTCGCGGTGGGCGCCGATGACGAAGCGGTGGACCTCGTCGCGCATGCGTTGCAGGTGGAACAGGACGGGCGAATTGACAGGCAGCATTTTCTCGCGCCCATCGGGGAAATGGAAGACCTCACGCCCGTCGCGGCCATGGTGCGGTCCCTTGGCGATGGCGATCAGCGGCACGTCCTCGACGCCCAGTTCCTCCAGTGCTGCTTTCACCGCGCTCATCTGCCCCTTGCCGCCGTCGATCAGCACGCAGTCGGGCCACTGGCCCTTATCGCGGTCGGGGTCCTCCTCCATCGCGCGGCCAAAGCGGCGGGTCATCACCTCGCGCATCATGGCGAAGTCGTCGTTGGTCTGCGCCTCGCGGATGTTCCATTTGCGGTACTGGTTCTTGATGAACCCTTCCGGCCCGGCGCAGATCATCGCGCCCAGCGCATGGGTGCCCTGAATATGGCTGTTGTCGTAAACCTCGATCCGCTGCGGCTCGTCCAGTTCGAGGAAATCGGCCATTTCGCGCCAGACTTTGGCCTTGCTGCCGCTCTCGGCCATACGGCGGTCCAGCGCCTCGACCGCATTGCGCTCGGCCTGTTCGACAAGGCGCTTGCGGTCGCCGCGCTGCGGGATGGTAATTTCGACCTTGCCGCCTGCGGCCTCCTTCAAGGCCTCGGCCAGCAGATCGGCCTCGGGCAAGGCGCGGTCGAGCAGGATGACGCGCGGGGGCGGCACTTCCTCATAGAATTGCGCCATGAAGCTTTGCAGCACCTCGCCCATCTCCATCCCCTCGGTGCGGGCCGGAAAGAAGGCGCGGTGGCCCCAATTCTGGCCGCCACGGATGAAGAAGGCCTGGATCGCGATCTGCCCCGCCTTTTCGGCGCAGGCAAAGATGTCGGCATTGGGCAGACCCTCGGCGTGGATCGCCTGCGAACCCTGGATAAAGGTGGCCGCGCGCAAACGGTCGCGCAGCATAGCGGCGCGCTCGAAATCAAGATCCTCGGCCGCGGCGCTCATCTGCGCTTCAATCTCGCGCTGAACCGCATTGCTCTTGCCGCCAAGGAAGTCCTTGGCCTGACGCACCAGTTCGCCGTAATCCTCCTTGCTGATCCGGTCCACACAGGGCGCGCTGCACCGCTTGATCTGATACAGTAAACAGGGCCGGTCGCGCCGACTGAAGAAGGAATCGGTGCAGCTTCGCAGCAGGAAAAGTTTCTGCAAGGCGTTGATCGTGGTGTTGACCGAACCGGCGCTGGCAAAGGGGCCGTAATAATTGCCCTCGGCCCGGCGCGCGCCGCGATGCTTCATAATCCGCGCGAAATCATGATCGGAACGCAGCAGAATAAAAGGAAAACTTTTATCATCGCGCAGCAGCACATTATAAGGCGGGCGAAACCGCTTGATGAGTTGTGCTTCCAGCAACAGCGCCTCGGCCTCGCTGTTGGTGGTCACAATCGTCATGCTTCGCGTCTGCGACACCATGCGTTGCAGACGCAGAGGCAGCCGATCCACCTGCGTATAATTGGCCACGCGGTTGCGCAGCGCCCGCGCCTTGCCGACATAGAGCACGTCGCCGCGCGCGTCCTGCATCCGATACACGCCGGGCCGCACCGGCAAGGTCGCCAGCACCTCGCGGATCGCCGCCACGCCCGCATCCAGATCGGGCCGCTCGCCCCCGCCCCGGATCAGGCTTACCGCCTTGTCCTCATTAAACCGGTCCGCCGCGCGGTCGGGCGGATTGTTCGCATCATCAACCATCCCGCCCAGATAGGCCCCATCACGCAAAAAGGGGAGAGGCGGCGTGCACCTCTCCCCCGGCTTTTGCCCAGCCATCAGGCCCGATCAGAACATCTTGCGGAATTCCACCTCGATGACCCGCCCCTGCGCATCCATATAGAGCGGCTGATAGGACAGCGGAGTGTTGCCATTGCTGTCGGTCACGCGCTGGCGCTGGTTGAAGATGTTCTTGGCCCCGATGCTGAAACGCGCATCCTTGAAGAAGGGCGTTTCCTTCACCAACCGCTTCTGCTGCCCCAGATCGAAGAACAGGCGCGTGTTCAGCTTAAAAAGCGAGCCAAAGCGCAGGTCGGTCGAACCGGGCGCGCCGCTGCCGTTGACATGGGTGGGCGCGGTCCACGTGCCGTTCATGCGCAGGCCGATGCCCTTGAAGAAGAAGCCGCCCTCGCCCTCCAGCGAGTGCCGCGCCGTGCCCCCGCCCGACAGCGCATCGCCGCCCAGCAGATCAAGCGAAGGCCCGCTGGCCGCAACCTGAACCCGGTTTACGAAATAGACGGTGTGATAAAGCGAGAGGTTCCAGCGGCCTTCATAACGACCGCCGCGCCCACCGCCCGGAGGGCCACCCGGACCGCCCCCGCCCGGCGGAGGACCGCCCATGCCGCCGCCCGGCGGCGGACCACCCGAACCACCGCCACCCGGACGCCCTCCGCCCGGTCCATTACCGCCCGGACGCCCGCCTCCCGGAGGCGGGCCACCGCCGAACATGCCCATCGGCCCGCGCCCTTGCGTCTTGATTTCCTTGCCCAGATTGCCGCCGATATTGAAGCCCCAGCGCACATGCTCATCGCGCGTTTCGGCCAGAGTGATCGCGCGGCGGTCGATCTGGGTAATGGCGCCTGTAGTGGGATCGCGCGTCACGCGTCCCGGATAGGCCCCCTCGATCGCCGTGGTCAGCGTGGTCGGGAAGGCGCTGGTGACATTGCTGGACTGGTTGTTGAAATATTCCACCACCAGATTGGACTTGCCCTTCAGGATGGGCGGGGTCCAGTTCAGGCCCAGCTTGATATCATTGCGATGCTCCTTCACCAGCGCCGCATTGCCTCCGGTGATGACCGTGGCCAGCACGGTCTGGCTCTTCACAAAGTCATAGACCGAGACGTTATAGGTGGCCACCAGCGGCGAGCCCAGATTGGACAGCGAAGGCGCGGCCTCGTCATAGAGATAGCTGGCCTGAAGCCCCAGTTTGTCGGTGACGTTCCATGTCAGGCCCGCGCTCCAGTCCACCAGTTCGCCGAAATCGGACAGGTGATCGGCCGAGGCCGAAAGGTTGAGCGTGATATCGCCCAGCGCCTCGCCCACATGCTCGCGGCGGCTGGTGAGCGGAATGCCAAGATTGACGCCCAGCGAAGCATCGCCGCGCTTCAGGTTCGAAGCGGGGCTAAGCGCGCTGGTGCTGCTGGCGTTCAGAGCAGTGTAATTGAAGCCGCCCTTGACCGTCACCGCCATCTTGCCCGCCGGCAGGGCAACCGGACGCCCGACAAGCGTGACCAGCGTGGTGACTGTGTCGGTCTTGCTCTTGGCGGTGGTAAAGCCGCCGCTGGGCGCGATGCCGCTGGCCAGAGCGGCGGCCAGCACCGCATTGTCGGTCACGCGATTGGCCGTGGTGGTCGTGGCGTCGACATGGCTGATGTCGGTGGTGGCCGACAGGTTCCAGTCGAGCAGGCGCTTGTTCAGCCCTGCCCCCGCCGAGTAGGTGTCGGTCAAGGTGCGCCGCGTCAGAGCCCCGTCAAAGGTGCGCAGCACATCGGTGGCGGGCGAATAGGTATTAAGCCCCGCCAGCCCCGTCACATCCGCGCGCGAAGCCAGCGCGTTGAAAGTCATATTGCCGCCCATGCCGTCCTTGCCCAGCGGCGCGGTATAGGTGCCGTTGAGCGAATAGTCCTTGGTATTGGACACGAGCGTACGGTTGGCCGCCGGGCTGGGATCGGTCGAAAAGGTGGGGATGGTGTTGCGCGCCTGAAGGACTTTCGCCTGCGCCTCGGTGACCGGATCGGTGCGGTCGGCCTTGGCGGTCAGGTTCATCCGCTTGCCCTTGTCGATTTTCAGCACCGATGCCATGCCTTTCAGCGTATTGGCGCCGATGCTGTCGGACAGGGCCAGTTCGGCCTCGACCGTGCGGGCCTGATAGTGATCCTTGAGGATGATGTTCACCACCCGCTGGTCGGCGCTGTAGCCAAAGCGCAGCGCGACTTCCTCGGGCAGGACCTCGACCCGACGGATCGATTCCGGCGGATAATTCATCATTTCGCGGAAATTGGTGATGCGCTGGCCATTGACCAGAATGACCGGGCCCGAAGACCCGCGTCCGCGCCCGCTGCCCGTCTGCGGCGAAATGGCGGTGATCAGGTCATCCACCGTGGTTGCGCCATAGGCGGCAATGTCTTCCTCGTCGAACACGGCCACGGGGGGCTGGGGCGCCTCGACCTGCCCCTTGATGCGGTCGGCCACGACCACGATCTCGCGCCCGCGGGTCACCGGCGTTTTGGGGGCGGTGGCGGTTGCGGCGGCATCGTCGGATGCGCCCTCTGCGGCGGTTTCGACCACTGGCGCGTCGGCGGCGGCCAGCGGCGCGGCCTCTGCGGCAGGCGCAGATTGCGTTTGGGCCAGCACCGACCCACCGGACGCCATCACCCAAACCAGCGATACCGGCACAAAGGCAAACCGGGGGCCAAACTTGCGGGCAATCTTGCGCAAAACGGATACTCCCTGAGACAGAACCTTATGATTGGCATGGCTGTCAGGGCTATGCGGATGCCGATTGGACCGCCTGTTCGCAAGCGCGGCAAGGTAACATATTGTCGCATTGGCGCTACATTTCGGCGGCATGTTGGCATATCTGGCCAAACCTTGCGCGAGTTTGGCTTTCCTTTTGCCGTATCTGCGTCTATGGCGCGCGCCAATCTCCCCTCTTATTAGAGAACCGAAGTTTACGGATGGCGAAAGAAGAACTGCTCGAAATGCGCGGCCAGGTGGTCGAACTGCTGCCCAACGCGATGTTCCGCGTGCGGCTGGAGAACGATCATGAGATCCTCGGCCACACCGCAGGCAAGATGCGCAAGAACCGCATCCGCGTGCTGGTGGGCGACGAGGTGCTGGTCGAGCTGACCCCCTACGACCTGACCAAGGGTCGCATCACCTATCGCTTTATGCCCGGTCGCGGCGGCCCCGGCAGCTATTAAGCGCCCGGCTGCACCCTAGCGATGGCTATGAACGAACAGGCCGGCAAACCGCTTCTGGTGCTGGCCTCGTCCTCGCCCCGGCGGCGGGACCTTTTGGCGCGTCTGGGCATTGTGCCAGACCGCATCGCCAGCCCCGACATTGACGAAACGCCGCTCAAAGGCGAATTGCCGCGTGCCTATGCCCGCCGCCTTGCGGTGGAAAAGGCACGCGCCGTCGACCGTGCGCCCAACGAGATCGTGATCGCGGGCGATACGTCGGTGGCGCTGGGGCGGAGGGTTTTGCCCCCGGCCGATACGGTGGAATTACAGCGCGAAATGTTGCGCGCGATTTCCGGGCGGCGACAAATGTGCATCTCCTCGGTCTGCGTGATCGACACGGCGGGGCGCGAACGCGTCAAGCAGGTCGAGACGCTGGTGATTTTCAAAAATCTGACCGATCAGGAAATCGAGACCTATATCGCCAGCGGCGAAGGTCTGGGCAAGGCCGGCGGCTATGCCATTCAGGGCCGGGCCGAAGCGCTGATCCGGCGCCTGTCGGGCAGCCATTCGGGCGTGATCGGCCTGCCTTTGTATGAAACGCGGGCGCTGCTGCGCGCCGCCTCCTATCCTCTGGATTAAGCGACCATGTGGTTAATCGAGCAAGGCATCGGCGAGGATCGCGCGGTGCTGCTCGATGGAGCCGAAGTGGTGGCCGCCAAGATCGACTGGCCCGGACGTGCTGCGCCGGGGCAGGTTGAGGACGCGACCCTGATCCGCCGCGCGGGAGGTTCGCGCCGGGGCCTGTTGCGCCTGAAGAGCGGCGAGGAAGCCTTGGTCGACCGCCTGCCGCGCGAGGCGAGCGAGGGCGCGCCAATCCGCGTCGAGATCCTGCGCAGCGCCATGGCGGAAACGGGCCGCTATAAATTGGCCCAGTCGCGCCCATGTGATGCGCCGCTGCGCCCTGCCCCGCGCCTTGCCGATGTCCTGCCCGATGCGCGCGTGGTGCGCCAATTCCCCGCCGGTGTGTGGGAGGATGTGTGGGGCGAAGCATGGAGCGGTGCGGTCGCCTTTTCCGGCGGAGCGCTGGTGCTGTCGCCCACGCCCGCGATGACGGTGATCGACGTCGATGGCCCCCTGCCCTCGCCTGCGCTGGCCGTGGCGGCGGCCGGGGCGGTGGCCTCGACCATCAGGCGGCTCGATCTGGGCGGTTCGATCGGCATCGATTTCCCCACTCTGGAGACCAAGGCTGATCGGCAGGCGGTGGACGGCGTTCTGGCGCAGGATCTGGAAGGCTGGCCCCATGAACGCACAGCGATGAACGGCTTTGGCTTTGTCCAGATCGTTTCGCGGATGGGGCGCCCTTCGCTGCTGGCGCGGCTCACTCACGCGCGGGCGGGCGCGGCGGCGCGGCTTTTGCTGCGCCGGGCCGAGAGGGTTGCGGAGGCCGGACTGCTGCTGCTGCGCGCCCACCCTTCGGTGATGGCGGCCATCACGCCCGCATGGCGCGAGGAACTGGCCCAGCGGAGCGGGCGGCGGCTGGATTTTCAGGAAGATGCGGGTCTTGCTCTCGACGGCGGATTCGCGCAGGCGGTGACATTATGACCCAACAAAATCGCAAATGCCCGGTCTGCGGCAAGCCCCGCAACGAATCACATAAACCATTTTGCTCAACCCGTTGCCGTGATCGCGACCTGATGCAGTGGCTGTCGGATGGCTATGCCCTGCCCGGAAACCCCGCAAATGGGGAGGATGACAAATAAGTTTCATCGAATGTGTTTTTTTGGCTTGCCAAGACCGATCCGGTTAGCCATAGGCCCGTCCACCAGCAGCGAGGCGATGGCAACATCCTCTGCTAAACGGTAAAAAATGGTAATGCCTGGGTAGCTCAGTTGGTAGAGCACGTGACTGAAAATCACGGTGTCGGCGGTTCGATCCCGTCCCCAGGCACCATTTACTTCCCCCAATAAATCCCAATCGGTACTAACCAGCCTTGCAAATGGCCGGTTTTTCCAAGATTTCCCTTCCCAATCGTTCCCGTTGCTTTGCTATCCATCTCCCACTGTTTGGGGGTATTGGGCGGGGTACGAGAATTGGGCAAAGGGGGTATCCGATTCTTACCGACGCAAAGTGTCGAACAGCGAAGGGCGGCGACAAACCCTACAAGCTCAGCGACGCACACGGCCTTTATCTTTTCGTTTCGACATCGGGGCATCGCTCCTGGCGTTGGAAGTACCGAATCGGCGGCCGGGAAAAGGTGCTGACGATCGGGGCCTATCCTGCCGTTTCGTTGGCACAGGCCCGAGTAAGCCGCGAGGAAGCCGCCCGGTCCCTTGCCGCGGGCTTCGACCCTTCCAGATCCAAAAAGCAGCAGGCTGCCGAGACGTTCGAAGCTGTCGCGAAGATCTGGCACCGCAAGCGAAAAGACTTTCTATCCGACAAGCACGCAGCCAAAATTCTGCGAAGCCTGGAGAAAGATGTCTTTCCAATCATCGGCCATTTGCCGATCGCCAAGATCAGGCCCGCGCATATCCTCGAGGTGCTCAATCCCATCGAGGAGCGCCGCGCCTTCGACCAGGCGCACCGAATGCGGCAACGGATGTCGGACGTGTTTGTCTTTGCAGTTTCATCCGGCTTGGCGGAAATCGACCCGGCTGGGATGATGCGCAAGGCTCTGCATGCCGTACCAAAACGCAATTATCCCGCCTTGACCTCCATCGAGGAGGCCCGTGCGCTATTGATTGCCGAATCGAACCTGAATGGTTGGCCGCATACAAAGCTGGCTTCGCGTCTTATCGCGCTGACGGCCGTGCGCTCGGAACCCTTGCGCTATGCCGAGCCATCGGAATTCGAGGGGTTGGACACAAGCGAGCCGATCTGGCGCATCCCGGCGGGCAAGATGAAATTGGGCAAGGAACAGCGCAAGCAGCAGGCCTTCGAATTCATAGTGCCGCTGCCGCGCCAGGCCGTGGAGATCGTCAAACTGGCGATCGAGCTGACGCATGGCGGCCCATATCTGTTTCCCAACACCCGCTTTCCGACCAAGCCTATCAGCGACAACGCTATTTCCAAGCGATACCGCGATCTGGGCTATTCCGGCCGACATGTTCCGCATGGATGGCGGTCCACCTTCTCAACCATCATGAACGAACGCGCCGAAAGACTGTGGCGCGCGGCCGGGCATACCGACGCCTCGCCCGATCGAGCGATCATCGATCTTATGCTGGCGCATCAACAGGAAGGAGTCGAGCCGATCTACAACCGCGCCGCCTATATGGAGCGCCGGCGCGAGCTGGCGCAGGAATGGGCCGACCTGTTGTGCGAGGGACTGCCCCCTGCCCTGTCTTTGCTCACGCTGACACCGCGCAACTGAACTGCGGAGGCCGCGCATGACGGCCTCTTTTGGTGACAAGGCATCCTCGCTGGTCGGCGCGCTGGGCGCCGCCCTGTCGGCACGTGAATCGGCCAACGGATCATCGCCGCGCTCTGGCCAGCCGGTCTGGCGCAACAGCTATTATGAGGGGCAGTTGGAGGACCGCATCTGGCGGCCTATCGGCATCGGACGACAGCGCGGCACGCGCAAAGGCGCATCACGTCTGGCGGGCGCTGTGCTGAAGGCAGCCAGAGCGCTGGACCTGCGCACGCGCAAAGAGCGAAAGGCCAATACCCCCGGCGTCCGTAACGGCGTGTTGGGCGAAATCGGCATTGCCGTGCTGGAAACGCTCTATGGTCTTGTCGATTACGCAACCGGACGGCTGGAGCCGGCGATCAACACCATCGCTGAACGGACCGGCTATAGCTATTCTGCTGTCCACAACGCGCTGGCACGCCTGCGCGATCGCGGATTTCTGAAATGGATCAGGCGAAGCCGGAAGACCGAGAACAAGGGCGAGGCCGGGCCGCAGGTCGTCCAAATCCCCAACGCCTACGCCCTAACCATTCCGGTTGAATTTCAGGACTTTGTGAACCGTTTGATTGGCGACGCCAACACGCCCGATTGTGAGCAATGGCGGCGCGAACAGGCGGGCAAGGATCTGGACGCCCTCATCGCGCAGGTCTCTGCCAGCCGGTTCCACCGCGACTTTTGGGCGGGCGATAAGCTCACCGGCGAGAGCTTTGCTTCGATTGCAGCGGCTCTCGATAGGCAGGAGCGCGAATCTTCCAGGGCCGGAGAAACCGTGGGATCATACTGATCCGATGAGGAATTGGGCGATCTAAGATCGCCTCAATGAGTCTTTGGACGATAAAGCGCCACCCGATAGCTAGCCGATCAGGGAGAAATGCCGCCGGAGGAACCGGCGAACGGAGCCGCTTGCGCGGCTCCGAGGCTTCCCAGGGGGGAAGGGTGCAGATCTTGTGCCAGATCCAGACCGTATCGCCAGCGGCCAGGTCGCAGCCGGTTATATGGCAAAATTGCTGATCAAAACCTCGCCAACGCGCTTTGCTCCTCCCGCCCCTGCGATGGTATAGGTCGTCTCTATCGACTGGATCTGGAATGCACCGAAGCACTTCCGCACCTCCGGCTGGTCATTCAGGCTCAACAGGAATTTGCCGCGCGCGCGGCCCAGTTGATCGGCCAGCCGGGCAAAATCCTCCCTGCGAAAGACATCCGCGCCATAATCGGTTTCGCAGGCCCAATAGGGCGGGTCGAGATAGAAGAGCATGCCCGGACGTTCATAGCGCTCAATGAAACGGTCGAAGGGGAGCTGCTCGATCACGACGCCGGCCAGCCGCTCGTGAATGTCGGCCAGCATGGGTTCGAGCTTCGATATATTAAAGCGCCCGCTGACATGGTGGCTGACGCCAAAAGTCCGGCCGCTGACTTTCCCGCCAAATGCCAGCCGCTGGAGATACAGGAATCGCGCGGCGCGCTGGAGATCGGTCAGACGTTCGGGCGGCAGCGCGCAAAGGCGTTCGAATTCCGCCCGCCCGGCAACACGCCAGCGCAGCATATCGAGGAGATAGGGGTAATGCTCCTGGAGCACTCTAAAGAACGTCGCGATATCGCCGCTGATATCATTGATCACCTCGACCTTGGGCCGGGCCGCCCGGCGCAGGAAGATACCTCCCATGCCGACAAACGGCTCCGCATAGGCGTCATGAGGCGTGCGCTCGATGATGGCGCATATGCGCCGGGCAAGATTGCGTTTGCCGCCCTGATAGCCGGCGGCAGGGGAAACTGGGGATACTGTGCTTAGGGGTTCCATCGCTATTGCTGGTCCAAAGATGCCCCGCCTGCTGCGCAGGTGCGGGGCGGCCGGTGAGGCCTGCTGCGTCGTGGCGAGTTGCTGCTCGTCGGTGGCCGGGGGACTGCCCGGTCACCCCCGCTCCACGCGCGGGGGAGTTCTCTGACTTGATTTTATCCTGTCTTATTGGGGGCAATCGATCATGGCGCCCCATCGATCAAACAGCGCCCGGCGGCGCGCCATGTGCTCAGCACGATCATAGGCCGCCTTCACCTTGTCCTTTTGCGTGTGGGCCAGCGCCATCTCGATGATGGCGCTTTCCTCCGGCGCCGCCTCGTTGAGGATCGTGCTGAAACTGGCGCGCCAGCCATGCGGCACATGGCGACCGCCATATCCAGCATCGATGTAAAGCTGGCGAATGGCCCCCTCGCCCATCGGCACCGCGCCGCGCGCGAAAACAAAGGCTGCGGCATCGGGCAAACAATCGGTATCATGCCCAATCTCAGCCAGCGCCTTGTGCAGGACCTGCAACGCCTGCGGGCTGAGCGGCACGATATGGTCATACTTCTCGTCCGCCTTCTTGACCTTGGCCAGCTTCATACGCGCTGCCGGCACCGTCCAGATCGCGGCGTCCAGATTTACCTCGCCCCAGCGCATGCCGCGCACGGCATTGAGGCGTACGGCCGTCAGCGCCAGAAAGCGCGAGGCAAGCCGGACCAGCTTTCGCGCTGGCGTATTTTCACAATCAACCAGCAACTGGCGACAGGCGTCGGCCGTCAGCAAGGCGGGATGCGACCGCACCGGCCGCGCGGGCTGAAGCTCACGGCCAAGGATCGCGGCGGGATCGCTGGCGCAATGCTTGCGCGCGATGCCAAAAGCAAAGATCGAGGACAGCCGCTGACGAAAGCGCTTTGCGGTGGGCAGGCACCCCCTGCCCTCCACCGCCTCGATCAGATCGAGCAGCATGGGCTCATCGATGTCGCCGATCGGCACCTCGCCCAGGACCGGGAAGGCATCGCGTTCGAGGTTGCCCAGCACATCGGCTGCATGCTGCTCTGACCAGCGCCCTGCCTTGGCCTCATGCCAGGCTCGGGCCAGCTCGCCGAAGGTCATCGGCTTGCGCATCTCGTCCGCCGCACCACCCTGCCGTACGCGGGCCTTCAGCCCATCGCGCTGCGCGCGCGCCTCATGCAGTGACAGCGCGGGATATTGCCCCAACGTGGCCAGCTTCTCTTTGCCCTTCAGGCGGTATTTCACGCGCCAGCTTTTAAGGCCGCCGGGCGCGACGAACAGAAAAAGGCCGCCAGTATCGAACAGCTTATAGGCGCGCGCCATCGGCTGCGCAGCCTTGACGGCGGCAGGTGTCAGCATATTTTGTTCCTGGCGAGGGTTGCTTTGAAAGATTTATTCAAGAGGCTTGGGCTAGAGAGTGTCCCAATGGTTAATATCGTGCTGCCATCGTTGCATTCGACGGCCTGAATGCTAACCATAAAATATGATGATAATTAAACTGCTCGCAGCAATCTTCTTCGGCGACAAACACAAAAGAGCCAGTATGGAACAAATCCCATTAAAGTTCCTATCAAGTGCATCGTCCATTCTCACTTGGGCTACCTTCGCGTTAGCCATTTGCACGGCCCTTGTCGGGTGGATATCGGCGCAAGTACGATCTGAGACTGGACGCAGGGCAGACCTGAGGGTTGCAACTGCCGACGAAAAAGCCGCGACGGCTTTGGCATCAGCCGCAACTGCGAATGAAAGGGCAGAGGCCCTCAAAGCCGAAAATTTCGCAACTCAAGAACGATTGATTTCTGCAGAGCACGCGTTAGAAATAGAGCGCATCGCTCGAATTCGATTGCAAAAAGCAACCGCTCCGCGAACACTTGCTCCTGAAACAAAAGAAAAAATTTCTGAAGTACTGACAGGATACAAGCAATCTGTGAGAGTTTTATCTATTTCCGATATGGAAGCTCAAGAGCTTGCACGGAGCTTTATCGAAACATTCGATTCCATTGGCCTTGAGGTCTATTTTTACGCATTCGAACAGTCGGCTCAGAATTTCTATGGCTTTTCGTACTGGGATCCACATGGACCTGATGCAGAATTCGCTGTTGCCATGGTGAACATTTTTGGTCGAGCTGGTCTGTTACTCCACGATCCAATGGCCGGTATGCAACCGAAAAAGCCCATGCCTCTTACGCCTATGCCAACTGTCATAATTTATCTGCGCCCATCTACTGACATTCATAACGCCAGAGAACTCAAACCCGGACGTCAATGATATGCTCATCGCGGCGGATAACTCATCCGCCGCGCGATTGTCGAAACCCTGCAGAGATCTTGCCTTTTCGGCATAACGCGGAAAAGCTCGATACCCCCACCGATACCCCACATTTTGGGGAAATTGCCTCATGAGGCAAACTCGCCCCGTTGCCGTTTGTTCTCTTTTCGTTCACATAGGGCGGAACGGAGAATCGCAATGGAACTTGCCGCACAACTGAACAAACTGATCGAGGACGGGGCCGACCGGGAGCGTCTTGGGGCATGGCTTGAGGCCAATGCTGTGACCGTGGCCGAAGCATTGGAAGGGATGGTAGCCATTCCCATTATCGACCTTGATGACATGCCTCGCTTCATCGCCGCCCGAGAATCCGGGAAGGTTTAAATGTCCTCGCCCACCACTCTTACATCCCTGTCCCTATGCCTGATCGAGGAAACCTATGGGCAGGCCATGCAGGCCCCCATCGAACGCGCCATTGGCGTGCGCCTGGCGTTGGCTTGGCTGGTCCATGTCGGCATAGCGAAGGATTGGCAGGCAAAGGAATTCTGGCGAGAATTGGGCCGCCATGATCCTGAGGCGGCCAACGAATGCATCGGTTACACGCGGAGCCTGACTTTGACCACCCTGACGCATGCATGGCTGGTGGCTGCAGGGTTTTCGCATCAGGACGCATCGATGCGGCTCGACCGTGCGAAAGCCGCGCGGCATCTTGTTGACCTGCACGCACTTGAAGATCAGATCTGGCGCATGTGCAACAGATATCAGCCGGGCGAGACCGAAAGCATCCGGCGCTTCTTCAACGCCAAGAAGCTCGCCGCCTTTAATGATGGCCCTTCTATCGTGCATCCAGGGCAACTCGGCCTTGTGATCCGGTCTGCACATGGAGAATATGTGCTTGAGCAGGCGACGTGGGGGTTTCCGGTGGTGCTGCGCGGCAAAAACGGAAAGCCTCTCAAACCCAAGCCGGTCAACAATGCCCGGTTTGACAAGCTAGGGAGCTATTGGCGCCGTTGGGCCGAATACCCGCACAATCGGTGCCTTATCCCGCTGACGCGCTTTGCGGAGGCCGAGGGCGAGTATGGCAGCATGACCACCACATGGATATCGCAACCGGCAGAACCGATATTCGCATGGGCCGGACTGTGGGCCGAGAATACCGAATGGGGCCCATCCTATACCGGCGTGATGACCGATGCCGCGCCGGACATGATGGCGATCCATGATCGCTGCCCCGTCATCATCCATCAGACCGAATGGCAAGCATGGCTGACGGCCCCACTGAAAGACCTCGGCCGTTTCGATTATCCGCTCAACGATGATGCGGTGAATATTGATCGGACATCCGTACCTTGGAGCAAGGGCGGCGATCCTACGCAGTTTGTTTGACCCCGATTCAGCGCTTTGGTATGTTCCATACATCGCACCGGGGATGCCTCTCAACGAAGCACACTTCCCCGGTCTTGCGTCGGTGTAGCTTAGCCTGGTCTAAAGCAACGGTCTCCAAAACCGTGATCGTAGGTTCAAATCCTACCACCTTCGCCATCTACTCCGAAGCCTTCGCCGCCTTCGCCGCAATCAGGGCTTGGGCATCGACGTGCATTTGGGCTGCGCGGAAAGCTGCGTTGCCGATGAGATCGTCGTCGGCTTTGGGACGACAAACCAAGTCGGTAGCGGCAATGGGTCGGTCATCGACCGGGGCAGCGTGATCGGTTCCGGGCAGATCGGCAGCGCCGGGGCTACTCGCAACTGAGGGCCGCACGCGGTGCAGGTCAAAAGCATTCCGAGCATCACGATAATAACCGGGAGCTTGCGCATTGGATTTCTCCGCAATTGCCGCGCTGGCGGCCGCTGGTTGATGATTGACGGCGGCCTGATCGGTGGCGGCCTGTTTGCTGGCGCTCTGGGTCGAGGTCAGCAGCTTATGATAGGCGCCCTCCCACTTCGCGGCCGCCTGATGCTCGATCATGGCCCATACGCCCAGCACCAACGCCAGCGCGGCCATAGGATGGGCAAACAGCCATTTCAGACCGGCGCCGATGCGCTTCCAGCCCTGCCAGAGCTGGATGGCCTCCCAGATAGCAGGGATAGAAAACATGAACTGCCTCCTTATGCCGCCGCGAAAGCTGACGTCAGGTTGATGTAGGTCTGCGGGGTGGCCCCGTTGACGTAGCGAACCCGAAAGACCGTACTGGCGCTGTAGGGACCGGTGATATCGACCGAAGCATTGGCAGCCGTTCCGGCCGTGACGGCCGTAGTCGAAACCACGCGATAGGTGCTGCCCCCGTCGACCGACTGATCAATGTAAAGCGTGCCGGTCTGATCGGTGATGACCCGAGCTTTGAACTTGGTCGCGAAAGTCACGGTGGTCGTCGGCCGATCGACACCGGTATAGGTGGCCGCGCCCGCCAGCACTGTCGTGGTGTCCAGATAGCCGATACCGCGAACGGTCGCCATTTGCACCGGGCTGGCGGCATTGCCGATCTCATTGCCATCCGATCCGATCAGCACCGCCCCTTGAGCAGGCACCTTGGCGCCGCCCGCGTTGTTGACCTGCGGCAGAGTGACAGTGGCGCTGGCGATGCTGCCCAGATTGAGGACGAGCGCCAGCGCCACCGCCAGGAGACGGATTGCTTTCATGGTAATTCTCCGAAATTTAAATGGGAAATGGCGGAGCGCCGCGCAGTCACGGCTGGTCGGGCGGCGGCGCCTTATCGTGAGTGGGCGAGTGCGGCTCGGTAAACGCCGTGCCGGCAATCAACATGCCGACCGCACCGATAATCAGACTGAGATAGACCGGCAGTGCAGACCAGATCTGGAGCCACTCGCCCACGTCCATCGCATTGTCCCGAATGGTGACGATCGCATACATCGGCAGGCCGAAGCCAAAGATGATCATCACGGCAAAGCCGATGATGCGCGCGAATGCGAAAGTTTGATTGTCGCGCCCTGTTAGCGCCTGCTTGAGCCAATTCATTCCTTTTGCCCCATGATTTGTGTGAGCAGCGGCAGGACATCCGTCGCCTTGCCGCCTGCAAATTTGTAGGTCGGCCCCTTCGCAGTAAAGACGCTGGCGCGCAGATCCGCTGGCCATCGGGCATCGAAGAACAGGTCCCTTTCGGCCTGCGCGCGGGCGATCTGCTGGCCGAAATTGGTCCATTGCATGATGTTGGCCCGCGCGGCGTCCAGCTTTCCGGACAGGAAATCTCTCACCCACTGCGCGCGCGAAATTGATCCGTTGCGCCATTCGAACGACAGCGCGGCCGCGAGCTGATGTTCTGCCAAATCCCGTCCGCCAAAGGCTTTGACCACATCAGGAAGATACCGCGCCCTGATCAGATCGACCGTGGCGCGCAGGCATTTGTCGAGCGGCTGGGGATTGTCCTTATATTGCCGGACCTGATTCCCGCCGCTCTCAGCAATACCACCCGCCCAGGTCCACACATTGGCCGGGCAGAGATAGGCCGACAGACCGATGGCCTCACGGCTGCACAGAAAGGCCGCCGCGCGCGGCGTAAGAAGATTGGGCATCACTTGCCTCCGAAGTGAATAAGATTGGACATCCAAAGAACGATGGTGGTCCCTGCCCCGCCGCTCAGCAGCCACATGAGAGTCTTTCCCGCCCCATGCGCCTGATCCCGCGTGCTCTCGAGCGCGTCCAAGCGGTTGTTCTGCGCGGTCTGGCCAGATTCAAACGCTGCCATCGTTGCATCGAGGCGCTGGTTGACACCCTTGAAGCCCTCCCGCATTGCCGTATCGAGACTGTCCATGCGGGTCATCATTGCGTCCTGTGTAGCTTCCATTCGACCGAAATCCCGGGCGAGATCGCCGTGAGTTACACCCATCATCCAAACTCCGCCCGCCACCGCGCATAAGTCTCAAACACCAGCTGATTGCCCGCGTCGGTCCAATGGATCTTGTCGGGATAGAGCAGGCCCTGAGCGTTGAAGTTCACCTGATCCAGCCGCAACATCGGCAATCCACCCAGCGACTTGCAGACCGAGGTCGCCACCCCGACAAAGGCGTCAAAGGTGGTGGCCGTGTAAACGCTCGATGCGAACGTGGCGTAATCCGGGCGCGGTGGTATGAGCATCTCCGCACGAGCCGGATTCGACGCCAGCAATTGGCTCAGTACCCGCGTCAGGTTGGTTTTGTACTGCGCCAGACCCAGCGCTGTGGTGGGCTGCCCGTGGTAAAGCATGTCGTTCGTCATCAGCGCCACGGTGTATTCGGGCGCAGCATTGCTGCCCTGGCCGCTAATGGCCTGCGCCTGCGCAATGATCGAGGTCAGCGCCGCCGTAGTGAAGTTGATGCATTGCCACCCGCCATGCGCCTGCCGCATGTGCAGGATCGGACCCAGCGTCCCGCTGGCGGTCAGGACGGCAGGGCGACGGATCAGGCCAGTAAGCTCCACCGGGCCGCCGCTGGCGCGGATGGCATAGGTGCCGCTGGCGGTCTGGCCGGTGGCCGATGGGCCGGTATAGCTGTCCAGCACGGTCGTTCCTGCCGCGCTAACGGTCTTATAGTCGGTCCCGTTATAGCTGAAGATCAGCGACCCCGCCCCCGACTGCTGGGTATAGAACACATCCACAAAACCATAGGCCCCGGTGAACGATACCGACGCGCCATCGGCCAGAATGGTCGATTGCCCCAGCGGCCCGTTGGTGCCCGCCGTGGTCGTTCCCGCGATGGTCAGGCCATAGAAAGCGGCGGTATCCGCACCCGTTCCGCTCACATCGCGAATGACCGAGTTGGCAACGCCCTGCCATGGCGCGGCATCGGGAGCTTCCTCGGCATTGAGCCACGCCGAAAGCAATTGCCACCAGTGCTTTTGCATGCTGGTGGCATAGAAGTGCGCGCCCAAGCTATCCGCAATCAGCACCTTGGGCGAATTGCTTGACGCGCATTGCGCCATGGCCGAACGCGCCTTCAGGCGCAACGCGCCATCGGCCGGGCGGCGCGGGATCGGGTAATAGACGCCGTTGACGTAAATCTTGCCTTCGCCCCAGAAGCCCTCGCCATTGTAGGGCAGGCTGGTGACGGCAAACGTGCCCATCGGCACATGGGGCGCCGGATGGGCCGCGCGCGCGGCGGCAAAGGCAGCCGTGCTGTCGGCGGTGCCCGTGTTGTCCGCGCCCGAGAGCAGGCCAATGCCTTCGGCCGCCAGCGCCTGCGTTGCGACCGAAGCGCTGTCCAGTGCCGTTTCCGCTGCCGCCTGACGCGGGCTGATGCCGGTGGCGATCTGCCAGCCAATGCCCGTCCGACTGTTGGCAACAGCCGTTGAAGCCGTATTGGTGCCCGGCAGGCCCGCGACATAGCGCGGCGCGGATCCGGTCAGCGTGCCAATCGACGTACCGGCGTTCGTGCCATAGATCCCGATATACTGCCCGGCCGTGACCGGGATGAAGCACGAGAGCGTGTTGACGCCACTGGCCAAGGTAATGGGCGTTGCAGAGACAAGCGTGAACTGATTGGTCACACTGTTTTTGGTCGCAATAACAATTTTGCCCGGCCCGGCGGCATTGACATGGCAGGAAACGCTGACCAGTCGCCCGCTTTTGGCCACGGCCTGTTCCGAGAAGGTCGTATAGCCGCCGACGATGTTGTAACTCAGCGCCGTTGCCGGATAGAGACCGCCGCTGCTGGTGGCGCCGGTGATCTGATCCTGGATTTTGTTTTCAGTCGCTTTTGCGCGGGCGATTTCGCCGCTCTGCACGCGATAGGACAGCGCGGGCAGAATATTGGCCAAGGTTGACTTTGCACTGCCGGTACCGGGCAGACCCGCCATATAGGTCAGCGTGTTGCCGGTTGATCCTGTGGTGATCGAAAATGGCTGCAGGCAGTAGCAGCCTACCCAGTAATTCACTCCGACATAGGGCGTCCAATCGGTAAAGGTGTTGGCGCCGCTCGCCAGCGTAACATCTTTGCTCTGTTGGAGCGTGACGGTGCCATCACCATTGTCGGAACAGACAACCAGCGTGGCGGCTACAGAGGAGCCGGGGTTATAGACCGAAATCCCGGTCAGCTGCCCCTCGGCCGCAACCTGCGCCGTGGCGAAGATCGTCAGGCCGTTGCCGGTGGCGTTGGGACCTGCGACGGCCGGATAGGTGCCGCTGGTGGCGAGCGACCCGGTGACGGAGGTTTGGAGCGAGGCAATGGCCAGCGTGTTTGGGCTGACCGATGCAAGCAGCGCGTTGATTGCAGTCGCGTTGGCCGCTGCCTTGTCCGCCAGCTTGCCCGAGATCGACCAGCCCAATTGTGCCTGGGCGGTCGAAGATTTCGTCAAGCCTCCGCTGGTAGCGGTTCCGGGCAGGCCGGTCGTGTACCAGGTGGTGTTTCCCACGCCAGAATTGACGCCAAGGATGCTGGTTGCCGCATAGACCGCCAGATACTGCCCGGCGCTGATCCATGGGTTCCATGTCAGGAAGGTATTGGCCCCGCTGGCCAGCGTCACCGCCCGCGTAAGTTGATTGCCCGCGTTGTCGGTCACCACCCGCACCGTGCCATCGCCGTTGATGGCGACAATCGCCAGCGTCGCCGGGCCTGCGCCGGTCGCATAGACCGATACGCCCATCAGCACGCCCGATTGGGCAAATGCCGTCTGCGAAAAGACCGTTATCCCGGCCACGAAAGCGCCCGTGCCCGCCCCAGCCGGATAGATCCCACCTGTTCCTGCGGCGCCATCCTGCGAGATGGTCAGTTGCGGCAGGCCAAACGGAGCCGTATCAAGCCCCGGCTTCGACGGGTTATTGCCCCACGCGCCAAGGCTCAGGCCGTCTGAGGTGGGCGCGTAAAACATGCGCCCCGCCGGGATGGTGCTAACGGTCGCCGTCGGGGCCGTGGCGCCGGTCAGGCCCGCAATCGTGGGCAGCGTATAGGTCGGAGCGCTGTTGCTAGTCGAGATCCCGCGATTGCCGATGCGCGCGGACGTGATGGCGCCACCGGAAACCGTGATGAAAGCGGTGTGACCCGGAGGCCCACCCGAGATCGTCAGCGCAAATTCGCCCGATACCGTCGCGCCTGATCCGGCCGTCCCCAGCGTGATCTGGCTTACCTCAAAGGGCAAAGCCGTCGGTGTGGTCAACAGGGTGTTCTGGATCGCGGCGGCGACACTGGCCCCGCTTGCCAGCAGCGCGGCATTGCTGGTCGCTTCAGCGATAGCCTGCCCGCCGATTTGATCTATCAGCGTGGCGAAGGCGGCCGTCACCTGGCGGCCATTTTGCCACAGCGGGAAAGCATCGCTGCTGCCCAGGGGAAGGACTGCGGGTGGATAAGTCGGGATCTGGGCCATCAGCGCAGCTCCACCCATTGCACAAGCGTGGGCGAACCGTTCGTACAGCCGACGGAATAGGTCTTTCCGGCCGGAACCTTGAAAATCACGGTGCCGCCGTTGGTCGTTCCATAGGTGCCAGCGCCCCACATCGTGAGCCCGTCAACGGTCCAGGTGTACCAGCCGGCCGCCGATGTGGTCATGGCCACCTGCACTTCGATCATTCGCCCGGTGCTGTTGGTATAGGTCGTATTGACCGCCCGCGCTAAAGGCCCGGTCGCGGTGGTCAGGTCATGATAGGACTGGCCCACACCAAAGATGGCAGCGATCGAGGGGAACAGGGCCTGCAGCGCCGTCAAAACCTGATTGCGCGTGGTCTTGCTAGGGGTAACCCCGCCCGCGACCACCACTGCCATCATTTCCTCTTGGACCATATTGAGGAAGTCAGCCGAGACAGTTGTGGCCGGCGTCCCGGACGTAGGATCGCCCTCGGTGAAATAGCCAGGCGTGCCGGGGGCCGCCGGCGCCGACAATGCGGGCGCCGCCGTGGCGGTGTCGATGCGAAACATGAGAACCCCTCGTCAGGACAGGAGGATAAAGAGAATGTGGGCCGAGTAAGGTTGGAGCGTCGCGATCAGGTCTGCCGGATCGTTGACACCTGAATCAGCCTCGATCGTGATGCCGATCACAGGGCACCAGGCCTCGCCGTAAACGGCGCCACCGGCGGTCAGCACTCCGGCGCGCGCCGGCGCATAACGCGTGATCGCGATCGAGAAACCCAGCTGCGTTGCAACAGCGTTGATGAAAGGAAGGCTTGGCCCGTTGCCGACGACAAAACGCGCTCTGATGCGTGCCTGACGTTGCTCGATCGTCAGGGCGGTTGCATCCAGCCCGAGTGTTGCCTCCCATTCTGCGAGCAGATTGGAATTGTCGCCGGGGAGATAGGCGGACAGCAACGTGTCGACCTCATTGTCTATCCGCGCGAAGGTCCGGGCCAGCGCCAGCAGCAGCTGAGCCTGTCTCGATCCCGGATTGAATCGCCATGCCCTCCCCTGCGGCATCAAGCGCGCAAAGGCAGCGGCATAATCATCTGCAGTGCGCCCCATTACACATAGCTCACAGTTCCCAGCCTGGGCAGGGCGAAGGTGTTTGAGACGACATTGCCGATCGGGCCCGGCGCGATGCTTCCTGCTGTGCAGGTCATCCCGGTAATTACGGCGCCTGCAGCGGCGGAAACGGAGGCAAGCGCGGCGTTGATTTTGTCAAAGTGGGTTGTGCCATTGACCACGCCATATGTGGTCAAGGCAGCAGCCAGCGCTGCGTTGATCGCGTCCTGCGTTGTCGTGGATGGCGAGCTTCCGAGCCCGGCTATCGTGAAGTTCACGGAATTGGCCACGGGCGCCATCGCGTAAACCCGCGGATCGGCGGGCTGAAGCGTCGCCAGATAATTGGCCAGAACGAGTTGGTCACCGGTCGCCGTCACATCCCGGTCATCGGATGCAGCAAGACCGGAAGTGCCCTGCGGAAATCCACCCTCAGCCGCACGGACATCGTCCATCATGAAAAGGACCACGACGGTGCCAACGCCATAGCCGCGCGGCACGCACCAGGCGCGGGTGACGCCGGGGACCTCAAGGGCCCAGTTTTCATAATCGCTGGGCGACCCACCAGCGGGCGTGGCCTGATATGCGCTCAGAACCCGCGCAAGGAATTCGTCTTCGTTTTCGATATCGGCGCCGCCGGTCAGGGCCGTCGTGACGGTTCCCTCCAAATTCACGTTTGTGATGCCGGAGGCGAGAAACATTGCCGCCCCCAGCTCGGTATTGCCCGCCGCCCCCGCAACCACCGCCTGTGTGTTGACCATGATGGTGGGCCCGACCGACGCGGCGTCAGCGGTCGTAACAAAGCTGGTGCCGTCTCCGCGCGTCAGTTGCGTGCCTGCGGGGATGGTTGCCGGACCATTGACGGAAAACGCAGTCTGACCACCGCCGCTTTTCGTGGCGGGTTTGATATAGGCGCCCTTCAGCGCGCCCCAACCAGCCAGAAATTCATCCCGCGCGGTGAATGGGACCGTCTGCCTCGCAGCATAATCGAGGTAGCCGTAAAGCCCATCTGCCAGTCCGGCCGCCGCCGCACCGAGCGCCCGCAAATTGGCATAGCGCAGCAGCGTGTCCAGGCCAGGCAGATCAGCATCGATGTCGCTCTGCACCTGATCGCGCAGAGTGGACAAGGTGGGCCGCGCTTGGGGCATGTCAGAGAAAATCCCAGAGATTTGCAAAGCGGATAGAGATCGGTCGGGCAGATCCGCGCGTGATGGTTATGGTCAGCACCAGCATGGTCGAACTGAGCCATACTGCCGCGGCGTTGACCTCGATCGCGATCTGATCGGTCAACAGCCAGCCAAGGGCATCAAGGGCATATTGCTCGACCTGCCGGGCCACCGAAGGAAGCGCCTTGGACCGCTCCAACAGCCAGAGCTTCGATCCAAGGGTAGTGTCAGCCCACCAGCCGCGCCGCAGCGACGTGCCATCCGGGATAACGTCGTCATCCCCGGCCGTCGCATCCGTGAAAAGGCTGATCAGGACCGAGGTGGTCAGGTCGTTGATGAATTCCAGGGTGTCGGTGTCGTCGACAACGGCGCCGACCAAAAGGCCATTTTCGTCAATGATCGGGGCATTGGTTTCATCAGTCCAAATGCGCGGCATGATCGGCTGAAAAACCCAATCCGCCTCGCCCGTGGCATTGTTCCAGCCGGTGATGATATCGGTCATGCGAGAGGCACCGGCTTATCGCTTCTGGCGCTTCCGCGCACGATTCCGCCATGATCATGGTCGTTATAGGTATCGCGAAGGGCGCCCAAAGCGACTTCATCACCACCGGTCAGAGCGGTGATTTCACCAGCCGCCTTTAAGGTTCCGGTGCATTCAACTTCCGGAATATCGAGCGTGAGTTTGCTGGCATTGTGAATGACGATCGGCAAACCCGCCGCGCTGATCTCCAATCCATCGGCCGTCATTTTTATCATGATGCCTCGCACATCGTACATGGCACTGTCGCCGGGCTGCAGTCCTTTAGGCCGCGACGGGCGATGGTTGGTCGAGATCGCGATCGAGCAGTTGCGATCGCCGCCAAGACGCAACATGAGAACTTCCGAACCCAGCGGTGGCACGCTCGTGAAACCAAAGGCGAACAGCCGTGAAACCTTGTCCAGGACACGGGCCATAAATCCGGATCCCGCAGCCTTCTCGGTTATCTGCAGCTTTTGCACTTCGCCGCTGTCGTCTGCTCCGCTCACAGATCCAATGCCGGCGATGTTTTCGAACCCTCGCATCATTGGCCATTCCCTTGGGCTATGTTCAAGCTGGCCGTGTTGACCGGAACGAGGGTAATTGGCTCCGGCGTAAAGGCGCTGGGCGGCATTGCAGTGATCTGCGCCGTCGTGCCGCGCTGTCCATCACGCCGATATGTCACCTCGGCAATGATCCAGTTCTGCCCGGCCTTTACCCCTGGCAACGTAATCGGAATGAGCGTGTTCGGAGACCACAGGGCGTCGGCGTCATCGCGCCAGCTATCAACCACAGCGGTCACAACATTTGACCGCCCTGCCCGTCGTGCGGCCTCCCAGTCAGCCCGCTTGGCGGTAAAGTCCTGCGGGTTTTCGGCCATGTATTCGGTCATCAGATAGGTCAGCCGATGCCGCGGAACCCCGGGATCCTTTCGCAGGTAGGTGAAATCACTCCCGCCGATCGCCCCCTGGGTATCTGCGGTGACGCTGGTAACCACATAGTCCGAGAACCGTTGATCCATGCTGCGTTCAACGGACCACTGCTCAACGTTTACACCCCACGCGATGCCGCTCGATGCCCGCCTTGTACCCGCGCCCGCAAGAATGAGCCGGCCAAGATGGTCTTCATAAGCCAGCAATCCGGCATTTCGCGCCACCCGCTGGATGATGGCTGCGGCCGTGTCGCCATAATTCAGGGCCCATTGGGGGATGGTTGGACCGGCCGATGATCCGCCGGCCAGCACAACGCTGATCCCATAGACCGTCGCAAGTTGGCTCGAGACCGTCAGCGCATTGCCGTTGATCATCTGGTGTGATGGCCATTCCGCGCCGCAATCGACCAGATCCTGTGTTTTGCCGCGCCCGGAGATCTCGATCGAATGGTTCGAAGCGTCGCCATAATCGCGGATGAAATCAATGTATCCAGTGATGACAGTGTCGTTCCCCAAACGAACGCTGCAGGAGTCCCCCTCCTTTACCGCAAGCGTTCCGCTGACGCTCGCCCGCACGCGAAACGAGGGCGGAAAGCCTTCGGCCCGCAAGGTAAGCTCGATCTCTTCCCAGCCCTGAAATTCCAGCCCGTTTGCAATCAGGACAAGATCGTTGAGCGCCGTCTTGGGTTTGGCGACAACCACGATATCGCTCATGATGCCAAAGCCTCAAATGTGAGCGGAAAGAACAGCGGGTGAATAGGATTGACCTGCCCGACCAGCTGATCGGCGCGTGTGGCATCGCCATAGAGCTGCTGGGCGATCAAAAGCGCCGGCAAAGGTTGGCCAAATGCAAATTCGCGCAGATCCGCCGCCGTGGCCGCCGCATCGCGCAGCATAACCACAATTGCCGCCCGACAATCCCGCAGCGCTGCATGAACATCATCCGCGCCCGCATCGGCGGCCTGCACGGCAAGCTTGTCCAGCACAGGGGCAATCTGGGCGATGCGGGCGGCGGCGTCATCCGTGCTCGATGGCTGATAGCGCGAAACGGCATCGGTCAAAGCCGCTGCGGCCGCCTGACAAACCATCAGGTCAACCAAGGCGGTGATGCTGGTACTGCCGCCCGACAGTGTCGTGGCAATCAGGCTGAGCAGGATACGGATAGCATCTGCCGGGTCAGCGCAGCAGTCGAGCAAAGCATCGATCATATCGGTGACGGCGGTGGCCAGATCGGTGATATCGGCAAGATCGACCGATGCCGCCAGGGCGGAGGTTGCAGCCGCCCGATCTTTAACTTCCTGCCGCAGAACTGATGCATCCGAAGTTAAGCCGGAGATGGTCTGATCATTGGCATAGGCGCTCTGGTTGGTAGCGATCAGGCCGCTGTTCGCGCCTAGGGCATAGCGCCCATAGGTCGATCCGCTGGATGCAATCAGCCCAGTTGCGATGCGATACAGCGCCGTGGCGTCATTGGCATACCAGAGGACGCGCGACACCCATCCCGCGATGCGTCCGACCAGATCGGTGCGGACGCCGGCTACGCTCAAAAGTCCCGTCGCCGACGCCAACAGGCTGGAAAACCCAATGGGTTTGCCAGAAATCAGGGCGAGCACGGTGGACTTGGCAAAGCTGATGAGCGCTTTGCGCAAACGGCTGCCTGCCGGTGTCAACGGGCGTATAAATTGGACGTCCCCCACCTGTTTCTGCAGGTTTGTGGTGGCGGCCGACGAAGCGACCGGATATTCCTGTTGCCCGGTTTCAACCGCCTCGATCTCCACCTCAGAGTAATTTTCGGCATCGAGGCCCTCGCCGATCGTCCATCGCAGCAGCGCCACCGTAATTTTGCCCAGCGTGGGATGGTCGAGCGTGCCTGGCCCCGGTTTGTCGCATGCAGCCAACAGGGCGGCGCGCTGCATGGAGACGCTGCTTCCGCCCAGCTTAACCGACCCATCCAGCACAAATCCGTGCAGGCGAAAGCGGCGGGCATCGCGGCCCAGATCCTCCGCCCAAGACACCTCCTTGCCGGGATATTGGTGCACGACAACGCGCCGCCCACCGGCCGATTGGTTCTCCACCACGGCAAATTTCGCGCCGCGAAACGCAGCGGGTGCAAGAGCCATCGATGCGCCTTTCGGATCAGTTTGCCATGGCGGTGCTGACCGCCCCGCCGTTGCTGCGCGCTGTCACCTTGGTCCCCGGAGGAGCGCCCTTCATTTCGACGGTAACATGGACCTTCGAAGGGTCCGCCACCCGCCCGACATAATTGCGGGTTTCCTTGAACGGGATCCGCCGGGCAAATTCCTCATTGCTGATCTCGCCCTTGTTGGGGTCGCCGAACCTCTGGCGCCATTTGTCCACACGGGCGGGCCCAGCGTTATAACCAGCGGCCGTCAGCACTTCATTGCCGTTGTAACGCTGAAACAGCTGATCGGCGTATAGCTGGCCAAGCTTGCGGTTATAGGCCGCATCGCTGCGAAAACGCTTTTCATCCCATGGGATGTTGTTCTCACGCGCCACCTGCTGGGCCGTGCCAGGCAGAAGTTGCGCAACGCCGATCGCACCTTTGGAGCTGACCTGATTCTGGCGCGAACCTTCGCCCAGATGCTCAATCCGCTCAAACAAAGACCCGCCCATTTTCTGCGCCTGCGCCCAGGTCCGGCTCAGAACACCTCCGGGCGCCGTTCCAGCATGAAAGACCCCTTGGCCGCCCTTGATGGCGGCATAAAGCAAGGGATTGCTGGTCATCATAAATGTATCGACGGCCTGCGAGAATGTTTCGCTGGCTTGTTTCAACACCCCCATGGCGGGTTTGAAATTGCCGCCTACGGCATCGGAGAATATCTGCGCGGCGGCGATTTCTTTGTCGAGAATGCCCTCTGTCATCGTCGCCGCTTTATGGCCTAAGATGCCTATGCCACGATCTTTGATTTGTCCTAGAGTCTGAAACTTTTCATTGTTTCGCTCGGCATCCTTCAGCGCGGCATCGGATTGAACGTTGCCATACTGTTTGACCTGAGCGAGATCGGCCTTGAGCGCTTTTCCGCCCCGATTCAAAAGCGGCAAAACCTCCAGCGGAATACCCAGTTGGTTGGCGATTTGGCGCTGGCCTTCAGGGTTGCGCTTGGAAATGGCATCAGACAGCCTGCCCAAGAAGTCCTCGTTCAGATCGAGGCTGCCGTCCTTCTTGCGCGGAATGGCGAGACCGAGACGTCGCATAACGTCATATCCGCCCGGATTGCTGCCATAGAGCGCGCCGTTCAAAGATTGCTCAATTCCGGCGATCGCCTGGCTGCCCGCGCCCTTTTCCGCTCCTGATCGTTGCGCTCCGGCTTCGAATGCCTGCAGGGTCTGGGCATTCACACCCCAGATCTTTGCAAAGCGGCTGATCTTTGCGGTATTATCAGCCCAGCTCGCCCCGAACTTTTGGCTCGCAATGGTGCCCGCCAGCAATGCGCCGGCAACCATCCCCACGCCTCCGGCCACACCCCCCAGCGCCAGCTCGAAGCCGCCAGCTTCGGTTGCCGCACCGGTCATGGCGCTCCGGAAAATGCCCAATGCATTACCGCCCTGGCTCAAGATGCCCCCAAGGCCGCCCGAAACAGACCGGGTGCCCAGCGTGCGCGCGGCGGATTGCTCCATCTGCGAAAATGCCTGATGGGCGGCTTTGGCATAGGAAAAGAGCGAACGCTTGCGACGATTGATGGTCGCTTCATCATCGTTCGCTGCCTGCCGATTGTTCCGCCTGATCTCGTCAGAAAGCCGACGCGAGTTTTTAGCGCCGGCTTTCGCCACTTGAGAAAGTCGTTTTTCGGCGGATTTCGCGCCGGGATCGGTCTGATCATGGGCGACAATGCCAATGCCGACTTGGGCTTCATCAGACATGGTCCGCCCACTCCAGCCAGTCGTTCACCTGACGCCAGGTGTAGGGATAAAGCTCGATCGGCAGCTTGCCGTGCAGTTGCCCGAGCAGACTCAGTCGGCGGCGCCAGTCGAGGGGGCGTCGATCAAAAAACGGGCAAGATACCCCGATGCCTGCTTGCCATCGCGCACGCCCAGGCTGCGAACCGCCGGTTCGGGGACGCCGGAAATCAAGGCAATCGCCTTGGCATCGGCCTTCCACCCCTCGTCCGCGCCAAGCTCGATCATTTCACCCACAGTGGGTTCGCGCAGGCGAAGCTCGGTATAGGTGATATCGCCCAGCGTTACCGGCTTGCGCAGCGTGATGACCAGCTGCTCCGGAATGTCGTCAGTTGCTTTGGCCATCTTACTGCTCCTTCACGCTAGCCGAGGAAAAGAGGATGTCAAAGGTACCGTCTTCGGTGTTGACCTTGGCCGGCTCGCCATCGCGCCAGGCGTTTTTGGCGATGATCACCTTGCCATTGGCCAGCACCGCCACCACCGTGACGCCATCGGCCGCATTGAGATCGGCGATCTTGAACGCATTACTGTCGCGGCCGGTCCAGGCGATATGGCCCTCGTTGGGCATTTCCTTGTAACCATGGACGCCGTCCTGCCCTTTGAGGGTTTCGCGGTTGGTGCTGCTGACCAGATAGGTGCCCGATCCGGCAACAGCATAATTTGTCCCGTCGATCGTGATAGACAGGGTTCCGGCAATGGCGGACATGTGGGCCTCCTTAGATCAGGCGGAACTGGAACAGCGTGGCGAACTGGCGCAGCTGGTTGATCAGCACGCCGGGCCACAGGACATTGACGCGATCGGGATTGGTCAGATCCTTTTCGACGATCAGGTTTTGCGCAAAGACGTCCGATTGCTGGACCAGCGCATAGTCCTCCTCGAGGGTGAGGTAGGAGGCGATGATGTCCGCCCGGATGACCGCAGGCGTGACCACGCGAGAGTTCGCCTTCACCCGCGTTCCATCGGCGGCCAGCTTCACGCGCGCATATTTGGTCTGGACCCAGCTGCGCATGAACCGCATGACGAACATCAGCGTGTAGAGCGTCTCGACATTCAGATAGGAATTGTCGGCCGCGCCTTGGGCATTGGTGACGTAGGTGGTGATGATCCGCTCCATCTGCACCGCGCCCGTGGCATCGACAAACCAGGTGGAGCATCCGCTATAGAGCAGCGTGGTGTTGCGGACCGGCTGAAGATAGCGCGAAGCCATAAGAGGGGCCAGAATGCCCTGCACCGGCAGATTTTGCAGCGGGATCCCCGGATCGTCGCGCAGACTTTGCGCGCCCGCACCGGCAAAGGCCGCCGCCCAGCCCCAGACCGGATTGGGCCCATCGTAAAAGGGGATGATCGTCAGATGCTGGTTGTTCTGCGCAGCTGCTGCTGCGGCAACCGTCCCTGCCGTGCCGCGCATGGCGGTCCAGACATGGCCGTAGATCTGCGAAAGCGGGTGCCAACGCCCGCCTGCGGTGTCGGCCAGAAAGGCCTTCAGCGCCGTCAGGGCGGTCGCGTCGGTTTGCGCGCAAACGATGAAGTCGAAGGTCTGATCCGACAGATTGGTCAACGGGGTCGTAAGCGCCGGATTGGTCGCGCCGCCGGCCATGGCCGTGATCGCGATGGAAACCCCGGCGGGCAGCGCTTCGCCGCCTGCAGTCCCAAGGAAGTTCACGCGCAGATCGATATCGTTCCCCAGCAGGCCCGCGTTGCGCGCCGTCACCGTGACATTGGCGCCGGTGGCCGAGGCCGTAACCGGCAAGCCGCAGGCAATCATCGAAGGATTGCCCGAAACCCGCCCGTCCGAGGCGTTAATGGCGGTCACGATGTTGCCAGCGATCGCGCTGGCCGTATCGCCGGTCAACACAGCGATCGGAACCAGCACGCCCGCCACATAGAGCGCGATCGTGCCGGGTGCGGTCGCCGTGCCGGTGACGGCCAAGGTGCCCGCGGCCGCGGTGGCGCCGCCCGCATCGGCCAGAGGCAGCGCCCAAACCTCGCCCGCGCCATCGTTAAGCGCATAATAGGCTGCCATCTGCGAGAGGATCGACCCCTTGCCCCCGCCGGTCACAGCTTCAGCCGCCGAAGCGACGCGCACCGGCGTTCCCGCCGTGTACGTGCCGCCGCTCAGGATCTGTCCGACCAGCAGCGTGCGTTGGGTCGCCTGGGCGGTGTTGGCCTTCGAGGGGTCGAGCTCGGCAAAGAACAGCGGGATCCGCAGGTTCGACGGCGTGTTTACGAAAGGCACGGTCATGCCATCATTCCTTTTCTTCGGTTACGGGCGCGGCCTCGACTTCGGCCTCTTCCTCAGCGACCTCGTCCTCGATCAGCAGCAGGTCGCCGTGCTCGATCAGCTGCGCGATCGCGAAATCGCCTTGGTCGTGGGGAATGCCGCGCACGCCATCGATTCGGCGGCGGGTTTGCGGATGCAGCACAAGGCGATCCGGGGCGCAGATGACGCGCATGGGCAGGCTCCTAGGGATTTAGGGGAAATTGGGCCGAAAGCGGCGGATGATTGGCGGCCGTCAGATCGATGTCATTCACGTCATCGGCGGAGACGGGCGCAAAACTGTCGGCGTCCTCGAAGAACTCCACCGCGAAATCCATGACGATCGCGGCAATATGCGTGGCACCCTCAGACGAAATGACCAGAGAGCTGTCGATTGATGCGATCTGCTGGATCCGCATGAAAAGCTCATGCGAGTTGACGATAGCGATCTCGATCTGGCGCTTGAGGAGCCAGCATGCGGCCTCGGCAATAGCTGCGCCGGCGTTGTCTTCACTGGCATAGGCTTCCACCTCGCCGATCACGCGGATCATGGCGGTGGTGGTGTATTGCGGCGAGCCCGAACGGCTTTGCGATTGACGCCTCTCGCGCAGGATCCGAAGTTTGATGATCGGCATCTGCCCGCGCACCGTCGGCCAGTCGCCCGGCTGAAACACCCGCGCGCCCGCATCGGTGGCCCCATCGGCGCGCAACTGGGTCTCGAACAGGCCGAGCAGGAGCTGCGAGGTAACGATCTCGTCGGGCGCGGGCCAAGGCATCAGGGCTGCGCCTTCATAAGTTTGAGCAGGATGTGGCCATGGCCATCAGGCAGGGGCCGCGCCACGACATAGGCGCTGCCGGTGGCGGTTATGGTGACCCGGTCGCTTTGGGCCGCCTCGATGCCGTTCAGCGCAGCGGCGCGGATGCCCAGCGTGGGGGTCTGAATAACCACCTCTTCACCGTCGACGATGTGGGTTTCGGTCGAAGCCTCATCCCACACCGCATCCGGAATCGGGATAGGCTGGCCCCCGCGCGGAGTATAGACAACCTCCTCCCCGAAAACCTTCATCGAAGGCCCGAGAACGAGGCTGTCCCAATTGATGGCCATGGCCGCCTGCCCTTAGGCGCCCTGGTGACCGGTGCGCAGCACTTCGGGGCGCTTGCAGATGAACAGCGGATATTCATACGCCTCCATCCGCCACCAGGAATTGCGATCGCGGTCGAAAATCGGAACGACATAGCGTTCGCGGCCGGGGGTATTGATCCAGTCGAAGCTCTCGCCCGGCGCCATGGCCTTCTCGAAAACGCCCGGCGCGTTGACCGGGAAGAACTTCACCTTGTCGTCGGGGATCTTGATCGTGGTGTTGTCGTCCGACCCGCGATAGTTGACCCAGTTGACCCCGGCAAAGGGGAAGCTTTCAAACGCCCCTCCCTTGCGCAGCTCGGTCGCGTCGGACCAGTTCTTATAGGTCTTTTCGACGTCGGGATGAGTGATGAAGGCGTCGAAGAAGCTGTCGCCGCACAGCCCCATGACGCTGGTGGCCGTGGTAAAGGCACCCTTGGACGAGCGGGCCATCGAGCGGACCATCGCGTTGATGATCGGGCGCAGCGTGTATTCGACCTTGGCATCGAGGTTGAAGGCGATTTCAGCCGGTTGGACAAAGCCAAATTCGTCGAACCAGTTGAACCAGACGCTGCCGTCGGCATCGAGCAGCATGCCCTGAACCGCTGCCAGACGCTGATATTCCTCGGTATAGTCCAGCACCGAGAGCAGACCGGTCGGGCCGCCCAGACGGCGCGCAACTTCGGTCTGCACCTGCATCAGAACGCTTTCCTGCCCAAATTCGCGGATGTTCTGCAGCTCGTGCGAATGGATCGTATCGCCGTTAAAGATGCGCGGCACGTCGAAATAGCGCATCCGGCGGCGCTCGGTCTGACGTTCTGCATTGGTGGGCTGGCCACGCTGGCTCAGAGGAACAACCGTCAGGATGCCGTCGCGCTCTTCCACCGCCAGCGCCGTGGTGCGGATCGGGTTGGGATTGAACAGCGCCTCGCCCAGATCGCCCAGCATGCTGGGCAGATGCGGGATGCGCTCGACCTGGCTGGTCAGCGCAACTTCGGAAAACGGATCCTGGCGGAAGATATTGATGATCGACATGGAGAGCTCCAAATGGGAGGCCACGCCAATCACGCGCGCAGCCCAAGGGGACGGGCAGCGCGCGCTGACCGGTTCAGTGGATGTTGAATTTTCGAGAAATCAGGTGGCGGCAGACCGCCCGCCAGGGATCAGACCGAGAGGATGCCCAAGGCCTTGAGCTGGGCCAGCGCAGCGGTCTGCTGCGGCGTGGTCGTGACGTTGGCGCCCCAGACCAGTTCGGCCGCCTGCACCTTCATCGGCCCGCGCACATTGGCCACCGCGCGCCGATCGGCGGAGGTGGCATCGCGATAACCGCTCCACAGGATCGCTGCGGCGTTCTGCAGACCGTTGGTGGCAGTGGGGTCGAACGGCCCATATTTGGTCGTGCCGGTCACCGTGATGGTAAAGCTGTCCGCCGCCGCGAAGGCCGTGCCGCCTGCCGTGATGGTGAAGCCCAGCCCGCCCGCGCTGAAGGCCGTCCCGGCAACGCCGTGCCCGACCTCGATGCCGGTCGGATCATTGACGATGAAGTGGGTGGCATCGTCGAATTCGACGGTATAAACGCCGATTTTCGCCGCATTGCCGACGGTGATCGCACCGAACGTGCCGTTGCCGGTGTTGGTGCCCAGCGCGGCCGCAACCCCGGCGGCGCCGGTGAGCTCAGCCCCCAGTACCAGACCGGCCAGGCAGACTCCGCTGCCCGAAACAAGGATGATGGCTTCGCGGGTCAGCATGCCGTCGCTGGGATCCCAGACGACATAGCCGCCCTCGCGGCGGTTTTCGGTAAAAACGGGATTGGTGGGATTGCCCATGACCGGGCTCCTTTCTCACAGATTAGGGGGAAGAGGCCCGGTGCAAAGGCCTGATGTTGGGCTGCTGATCAGCGCGTCTTGATGCCCGCTTTGGCGAAGGCCGCGCCCCAGCTGGCATCGACCGCCTTGCTGCCGGTGACTTCAACCTCGGTGCCGAGATTGGTATTGCGCTTCATGCGATCGGAGCGCGCATGGCGGTTTTGGCTGCGATCATGATCATCGTCGTCGCGATCATCGCGGCTCTTACGGACCTGTCCGCGCAGGGTGCGGATCGCTTCGGAGCGGGTCATGCGGGTTTCGCAGGCCAGACTGACGGCCAGCGGCAGATTGGCGGCGGCGGCGCTATGGCCAAGGATGGCGGCGATGCGCTGCTGTTCGCGGACGCGGGCCGACGCGCGGGCATTGCGGCCGTGCATTTCCTCGCGGCTGTCGTCCTCATCATCGTCATCGTCGTCTTCAGCCGCGCGGCGCGAGCGTTTGCCCTTGGACTTGTCGTCATCGCCATCGTCGTCCGGATCATCTTCCGATGCACGGCGCGAGCGCTTGCCCTTGGACTTGTCGTCATCGCCATCATCGTCGGGATCATCTTCGGAGGCACGGCGCGAGCGCTTGCCCTTGGACTTTCCGTCATCGCCGTCATCGTCCGGATCGTCTTCCGAGGCCCGACGCGAACGCTTGCCCTTTGACTTGCCGTCATCGCCGTCATCGTCCGGATCTTCCTCCGAGGCCCGGCGAGAGCGCTTGCCCTTCTGTTCGTCCTGATCCTCATCGTCCTCCGCCATGCGGCGGCTCGAACGGGCCAGACCGGCGAGATGCGCAAAGCGGCTCGTCCCGGCGGAAAGATTGCTGAAATTCATGGGTCACTCCGTGTTGGCGTCAGGCCAGATGCGGGGCCGGGCCCCCGTCAGAGCTGCTTGAGCAGCGCCCGGAACGCCTCATCCGGCGCGGCAACCGCGTCGGCGAAGCCAATGTCGACCCCATCGGCACCCAGAAACGTGCCGGCCTGAGTGTCGAAAACCTGTTTGCGGGTCATGCCGCGGTTGCGCGCCACCGTGTCATCGAACAGACGGCCGACCGTATCGACGTCGCGCTGGAACCGCTCGCGCGCCTCATCGGACAGGGCTATCATCTCGCTGCCCTCGCCCTTCAGCGCGCCTTTGGTGATCAGCGTGGGAGCCACGCCCATCTGCTTGAGGTAACCGGCGATCGACAGGTGGATGTAGATCACGCCCACCGACCCGGTACCGCCCGTGCGCGGCACCCACAGGCGCTTGGGATCGACGGCCGAGGCGATCGCATAAGCGGCCGAGAAGGCATTTTCGCCCAGAATGGCCGCGATCGGCTTGATACCTCGGGCGCCATAAATGGTGTCGACCAGGTCAAAGCAGCCGGCAACATCACCGCCCCCGCTGTCGATATCAAAAGCAATGGCGTCCACGGCATCATTGGCCAGTGCATGCATGAATTGATAGCGCACGCGGTCATAGCCCGACACGCCCAGGTAATCGCCATAGTGCCACAGCCAGCCAAGGCGCTGGATTAGGATGCCTTTGACCGGGATAACTGCCACCCCGCAAATGATGTCATAGGGGCATGCTTCGGCGCGTTCATTGCGGGGCATCCCCCATTCGCGCTCGGGTGTACCTCCCGGCGTGGTGGTCTCGAGCTTTTTAGCCTGATCGAGCAGTTGCATGACCAGAGGCGCGCATGATGGCGCCAGCGCCACCGGGGTGTTGAAAAGGCCGGTGATCAGATTGAGCGGCAAGCGCATCAGCGCGATCTCCTGCCTTTGGAATTGTGGTGGATGCGCCCGGATTGAAGCGAGAGGGGCTCAATCGGCGCGCCGCCGACAAACTCCGCCTGCGCGGGCAATTGCGTTTCGACCATGCGGCGCTCGATCTCGGCAGGGTCCTCGTTGACGCGGATGGTTTCCCCGCCGATCAGGCGCAGCGCACAACCATCGGGCGCTTCGGCCAGATAGGCGACGGCGGAAACCGCAACGCGCAGAGTCATGAGGCCGCCAACACGGGTGACGTCGAAAAACATTATGGCTGTTCCGTGCTGGGCGCCTGCGCGGCCTGGGTGGCGGAGTAATCCTGTCCAAACCAGCGCGGCGCGGGCAGGCCCAGTTCCTTCATGCGATTGTATTCGATCGCCCGCTGTTCGAGGTTTTCCTCCCAGTCGGAGCCCTGCCGCGCGCATTCGTCTTCCATGGTCGACAGACCGGCATCGAGGCCGAGCACCACGCCTTGCCGTTCCGCCACCGGATCGACCCAGCCGCGCGCCGCGCCCAGCCAGCGGCCGCGCGAATAGGCAGTGCGATGTTCGATATAGGACGGCGCATTGCGCGGCAGCGGCAGCAGGCCGCGTTCGAAAGGCTCCTCAAGCCAGGTGGCGACAACCGGCGTCGCCGTGTTCTGGCTGAAATCCTCGCAGCGCCGCGTGTAGGTTTTTTCCGACTGGACGATGCCTGCGCGCGCCGATGACCAGCTGCTGTCACCATAGTCGTTGTGGATTTCTTCGGCCGATGTACCGAGGCAGACCGAAACGGCACGCAGCATTTCATGCGCGAAAGGCGTCATGTCCTGCTGGCCGCCGCCGGGGGCAACAGACTGGATCTTTTCGCCCGGCGCCAGCGTGGCCAGTTTTACGCCATTGACCTGCAGATCGCGTTCGGCATGGAAATCGGCGCGCATGTCCTGGTACCAGCCCAGCGCCTTTTCTTCCTGGTCCTCGTCCTCCAGCGCATTGCGGATCATTTCAGAGTCGAAGGGGGATTCGATGTAAATGCCGAAGGCTGCGGCAACATTCTCCGCCTGGAGCTTCACGCCATAGAGGCGGGCAAGCATCTTGAGCTTGCTGATGACCGGCGCGAACACCGACACGCCGCGGCTTTGACCGAACCGCTCCGGATCATAATCATGATAGACCCGGCGCCAGCCATCCGGATCGACCCGCTCGACCCGTTCCCACTGCATGCTCTGAACGGAATTGTACCAGTCGTACTGGTGGGCCTGCCGAAAATGATAGGCCAAATGAACCTGATCATCGTCCAGCTCGACCCCGCCGCGCAGATAGCGGGTGTCCGGCGCCTGAAACGGGTTGGACAACAGATCCGGATCGATGCCCTGAATGCAGGTTGCCCATTTCGCCGCGCCGGGCGCAATCCGGTCGGGGCGCCAATGCGCCATCAACACGCTTTCGCCATCGACCAGCTTATGCCCCAGCGCCACGCGGAAGATCTGCGACAGGGTCATTTCCTGCGTCAGGTCAGCATAATGGCCGACATCATCCGCCCAATCGCGCAGGAGGGCCTCGAGCGCCTGGCGGTACTCGGCAGCCCAGACGGCATCGAAGCCCTTCGCATGCAGCGACAGAACCCTGTAATCGGGCTTTGCAACGAACCGATAGGACGCGCCGATCGTGGAATCGAGGATCCTGCTGATCGCGCCCGAAACCCACGGGTCGTTGCGGCGCAGATCGCGCACCCGCGCGGCCATGCGGTCGCGATAGATGTTGATCTCTGAATCGGGTGACCGGATCCAGGGATACCAGCCGCCCAGCTCCTTCGAGCTCCAGTCCGCCCCGTCATAGGGGAACCATTGCGGCGTCTGGCCGGACAGCGATCCGCGCATGCGCCCCCGGCCGCCCCTCGCGCCTTCACGGATACGCGCGATGTCGTTTGAGGAAATCACTCGTCCCTGATTGTCGAGAATGGCGGGTGGCGATGGCATCAGAAACGCACCCCGATTGCCCGACGCGGGCTGCAGATGATGCCCAACTGCGCCTGCAGCTGGCGAATGGCTATGGTGAGCTGGGCAATATTGGTGCGGTCATAGGTGACCGATTTACCGCCCTCGCCCTGCGTGTAGGACGCGCTGACGACCTTGGCGCCCGACATCAGGTCCAGGTAATCCTGCTGCATCTGGGCCAGTCGAGCCTGCAGGACGGACGTATCCATCCCGGCAAGCACACTGGTCTGCGGGTTGAAGCGCATGGCATTCCTTCAGGCGAGACGGCGGCCCAGACGGCGGGCATCGGGGCGGCCCCGGCGGGGCGGAGCTGCGGGCGGCGGTAGTGGCGGAGGGGGCGGCGGTCGCGTCGGCGCCGGTGATGATGGATCGGGCGGTTGGGGGGCCGACGGCGGCGGACCTTGGTCGTCCGCTTCCGGCATCTGGGCCCCGGCGGTGCCCGGTGTGATGACCGCGCCGACATCGTCGGCCAGTCGATTGAGTTTCAGCCCCATGTGCATCAGGCCATGGAGCGCGGCATAGGCATAGACGCGGCAATCAAGCGCCTCGTTCGCGCGGCCGGGTTTGGGAACCCATTTGCGCCGGCGCAGCGATCCATGCCCGGTCCATTCGATCTGTTCGGCCGTCAGCTGGGCAAAGCGGTTGACGTCGGTCTGCACGTTGAAGTGCATGTAACCGGGGCCAGGCTTTGTCTTGCGCAGCGCGGCGTGAACAAAATCCTTGGCTGCGTTGACGCCGATGATGATCGGCCGAAACGACTTTTTCGAACGCGAACTGGGCCGCTTGATAGGCCAGACCGGGTTGGTATGCCCGGTCCTTGCGCTTTCCCCCTTGATCGCCCAGACCTTGCGGCCGAGGCGCGCCTTGGCAAAATTATAGACCGCGTCGGTATGGTGGCCGCCGGAGTCAATGCAGACCGCCCGCGTGGTGAACGGGCGCCCATCCGCCCGAAACCAGACCCGCGCGAGATAGGCGTCGATCTGGGCCTGCACTTCGGGATCGGAGATTTCGCCGTCGATGACATGATAGTCGATCGACCAGCTTTCCTCATTCCGGCCCCAACCAACATTCTCGATCTCGACGCGGTAATCCTGGACGTCGATGCCGGTGGTCATCACCGCCACGCCGTCGGGCACTTCGGCTTCCCAGATCTCGCATCGCGCGGCCAGCGCATCGAGGGAGATCTCCGCCCCGACATTGCGCTTGTAAGGCAGCGCCGCCTGCGTGTTCCACCAGGGCTGAAGCTTGTCCTCGTCGCCCTGCGCCTTGATCCACTTTTTCGCGATCATCGCGGGCCTGTCGCGGTCCCACGGGCTGTAGAGCTTGCTGGCCTGAAAGCCCGCATGCTCGTTGGGCACCGCCCAAGTGCCGCAATGGACACATTTGGCGCGATAGACCGCATGGCGGTTTGACGCCCACCAGTCCCAAACCTGATCGACCGGATCGCGCCGGCCGTTGCGCCAGGTGCTGGCATAGGCGTCCAGCGGGATCTGCTTTTCGCCACAGCAATCGAACGGCCGGGTCTGATGCCAGCGGATCGTGTTCAGCGCGCGGCGGCGTTCGGCCTCGGTCCAACCAACGCTGCATGCCTCGCAATGGATCGCCGCTGTGTCGGTCTTGTGCTGGCCGTCCTCGGTCTTGTCCCAATGGACATGGTCGAAGAAGTCCAGAAACTGGCGATGGCCGCAATGCGGGCAAGCCACGCTGGCGCGGCGCTGGTCGCTATCGAGATAGGACTTCTCGATATTGCTCTCGCCTTTGACGGTGGGAGAGCACACGCGGATCGACAACCAGTTGGCAAAGGACGCCAGACGCTCATCGCCGATGTCCATCGCCAAGCCTTCCCGGGTGAGCGGGTACTTGTCGATTTCGTCGTACATGATGATGCGCAGCGGGCGGCGCGCAAGGTTGTCGGCACTGCCGGCGCCGACCAGGGCAAGGAAGCCGCCCGGGAAGGCCTTATAGTCAATTGTCTCCTCAGAATTGCGGCTCTTGCCCGAGCCGATAATCTTGCGCAGCGCCGGGGTGGCGTTGATGAAAGGGCCGATGCGCTCTTTGCTGAACTGCTCTGCCGCGTCGTCTTTGGGCTGGACGATCATCATCGGCGCCGGATCGAGATCGGCATGATAGCCGAAGACGTTCTCGATCAGGCTGGTCTTGAGCAGCTGAGTCGCCACCATCGCAGAGATGATGTGAACCCCAGGCTCTGTGACCGCCAGCATCGGCCCGCGCGCGATTTCCACGTCGCTGGTGCGCCACTGGCCCGCGGTGCTTCCGGCGCCGCGCGGCTTGACCCGTGTGGTGTCGGCCCATTCAGGGATGCTGATCCGAGGCGGCGGGCGCCAGCCCAGCCGGAAGTGCTCGATCAGCCGCCTATTCTGTATCTCCTTCCGAGAAGTCCGGCTCGGGCTCGCCAAGGGCTTCGAGCTGCTCTTGGACATAGACGTTTAAAGCCTCGACGACACGGGCCGTCTCAATGCCCAGATCTGCCGCGAGCAAAGGTCCGATTTTGACCGGCCAGGTGATCCACGAATCGCGCTGTTGACGGGCCAGCTTGAAAAAGACTTTGCCCGCCCGCTCGATCTCGATCAGCTCGCCGGCGTCGCGGCGCAGGCTGAGCAGCTGGCGGGCAGCAAGGGCATTTTCCTTGATGCGCTGCGCGTTGACCTGCGAGGTATATCTGCCCTGCTCGAGGTCGCCCAGGAAGTCATCGATCTGGGAGGGATCGTACTGGTCTCCATACCCGTCAACCGCGTTGCCGTCGGGGTCAACCGCATCGGGCGAAGGGTCAACCGGTTGACGCCTGCGGTCAACCGGAACGGCATCGGTTGACGGGCGTTTGAAATTGCCGAGCCCGGCATCGCGCATCCGTCGATCAGACTTTTCGACATCGACCAGATCGCCGGAAAAGACCAGAACTCCGCGACTTTTCCATTTGCTGGCAGCTTGCTTTGAAGCGCCATGAGCTTTGGCGTATTGGGCGAGCGAGCAAGTCGTCATGGGGTCAACCGTCAACCGTCAACCGGATTTTGGGGGTCGTAGCTGGGGAGACGACGGGGTGCGCAATTCCCCACGTAGCAGATGGGCCTAGGAAGGACCCAAAGCCCCCCCGGGGGGTGGGGGCGCCGCCGGTGAGCGCGGTGCCGGCACCGGCGGGCGCCTGTTGGGTCCCGGCCGATCAAGACGAAACATGGCGACCGGATAAGCATCAATCTCATCGACCATAACGATGCGCGGAATTCGCGGCTTGCCTCGAAGCAATTGGACCATATCGATCACCTCTTCTTGGTCGCCAGCGCTTTGCGGAACGCCGCGTCAAACTCGCGCTTAGCATTGGCGCGGACATAGGCCCGCGCGGTTTCGTAAAACTCGAGATGCTTCGGCGCTTCGGACGTGCCTTCGAACTGGACGAGTAGCTTCAGAGTTGTCCTCACGCCTCCGATCAGGCTTTGGTTGTTGCCCTTGGTGCCATACTCGCCGCCACCTTTACTCCGCTTTCCACGCTTAACCTCGAGCCCCTTCCCCGCGCCAACGCCACGCTGCCAAACACCCGACACGATCTCACCGCTCTTCTTGAACTTGATCTTGCCGACGAAAACATCTTTCCGGCCCTGATATCGCTTCAGGGCATTGCGAGGCAGGTTCCCATACTGGTTCAGCGTCGCCTGGCGCGGTGCGAGCATCGCCCGCTTTTTGCCAAGCCACCGGTCGCCGCCATCGACATAGGGTTCAAGATATTGCGCCTGAATGTCCTTGGCGCGGACATAGGCAATGGGCATCCGCTTCGTAGCGGCCGTCACACGCCAAGCATTTTGCGTGAAGGGCGTCGGGTTCTCAAAGGTTTCCTTAACCTCTTCCCGCTCGAGATCCGCCACACCGCGCGCCAAGGACGTCAGGGCCAATGCCGAAGCAAACGGCACCTCGTCTGCGCGAAGCGCGAAAAGGGCGCGCTGCATGCCCGACAGATCTGCGCGAAAGTCGATCGACAGCATCAGTCCGGATTGCCGATATCAATGGCGGGACCGATCTCAGAGCGCAGTGCTACCTCTTCCCGCCGATTTTGCGCAAAGGCGAGCACACCGAGGGCTGCACGCCCGGCTTCCAATTCGCGAACGATCTGGCGCACGGCGTTGCGCGTGATCGGGATCCGCTCCTCACCTGGACCGTCACTGGCGAACTGACGCAACACCTGCAGGTCGATCATGCTTGGCCTCTGTTGCTGCGGAATGCCTGGCGAATGCCCGATGCGATCTTTGCGCCGCGTTCTTCCAGCTCATTGAAATGATCCGCGCTGCGCACGCCCGCCCCCAGATCGGACAGCAGCTGATCGAGGTCATGGCTGAGCGGCGAGAGCTGCCGCGCCACGGCCGCGCCGGGCTTTGCATTGGGAATGGGTTTCACGGCGCAGCCCCAGAAACGACAAAACCCGCCAACCTTGCGGTGGGCGGGTGCCGGATGCATTTCGTGCTGCTGTTGATTTGCCAGTTACGTGACCGTTTTGGATGTCCGGTTTTTGTCCGCATTGACGAGCACCGGGATAAACCAGAGATGCCGGATACGCATCTACCTGAAAAAACGGGAGGCCACACTGCCCAAAAATTCGGTCATCTGCTCCAGTGTCTCGTTCAGGCCCTCGATGCTTTTTCCAAAAAGGCCAGCTGTCAACTCAGGCGAGGCGGCCGAAATATTCCTTAGATGAGCGATCCGGTCACGGAAGCTTTTACCATTGTCATTACGCCATAAAAACCGTCCAGGTGGCACCCAGAACCGCGATCCGTTTTCCTTCATGGCTGGAAGCATTTGATAACCAGCTTCAGCTGCGATCACAAACTCACTGTCGTCCCAAATCGCATCTGCCTCGTTGGGTCCGACGACGATGTCCTTGGCTTCTAATTCAAAAATCTTGAAGAAAAAATCGCTATGGGGTGTGTTACGAGTTTCGAAACCTTCAAGAAGTTTCCAGTCGATTGTCTCAAGGGCGGCGATGGGTAGACAACTCACCGCAGGACGGCTTTCGTCATATTTCGCGTGGATCGTCATATGCATGAGTTGGGCGGCCCGTTCATACCCATTTGCACGAAGGAGCGAAGCCGAGACTCCCCAATGAAAGCACATTGCCGCACCAAGCATGCGGAGTGATATAACGTAAGTATATCCCGACCCATCCATATCGCGAAAGGTGATGGCTGTGATGGCGCGTAGTATCGTACGGAACGCTTCGTCGGTACCCCATCTTGTTCCTATCAAGACAAGTCTGCGCAGGCCCTCTGCTTTCGTAACGATACGCTTTACTAGATCGTTGATAGACTGCTTGTCCGGCGTTCCTTGAAAAAAGTCCGGACCACGTACCCAGTCTGAAAACAGATCGACTTCATGAGCAATCAAGTCGCTCCACTCTGCAGCATGCCCGTCATCCCTGCACATTTTTTTTGCCGTGCCGATCAGAAGCGCCATTGATTCTGGATGAACACGGTTCATGGTGGCAAGAGCGTCTGTCTTGGCCATCAATTGTGTAAAGAAACTGTCTGCATCGGTAATTTGGATCGTCTTACCCGCTCGATGGGCTAGAAGGTCTGCGCCAAGGACCGATAGCTGACCGCGGGAAGCCCAATAAAAAGGATACCGTCGGTTGGGGGAACGAATGATTGCGGCGCGCAGCGCCGTGTCCCAGTCGCCAGACCATCCTACAATGACCAGGCCGTATTCATCGAACACCCGGTCAACCAGAGCATTCATCGCGGGAGAATACGTCTCTAATTCGTCCTGTGTATTCTTGATACGTGCGTCCATGTAATCGCCGTGCACTTTGATGATAGTGCACCGGGAATGAACGAGCGGAGTCGCACCAACAATAGCATCGTCTGAAGCAATTACCGTCGGTTCGACACCGACATCGCGAAGGGCATTTTCAAGTAGGCGATCGAAATTAGTCGTTACAATCACCCGGATCGTACCGACGGCCACGAGGTTCGCTATCGCCCTGTGAGCTACTGTCGGCTGGTAAGGCTCCTCGCCATCCCTAGCTTCAACATATGCATGAATGATCGACCGCCGCTCCGCTGGAGTTGAAGCAATAGCATCCAAAATATCGGAATAGCTGGGCTCCTGCCCGTAAGTCTCCCGATACCATGCAGACCAGTCGACCTGATCCACCACGCCCCGAACACTGCCAAGGCGGCGTATCAGATCAAGGGTGATTTCCCAACCCGTGGGCACGCCAGCGGAGCGGGATATTCCGCTGCCAATCAGGAGGGCTTGGACCCCTGGGGAATGATGGAGCGAGAGGGCAAGGGAATCAATCGGGGCGATTTCGATCATTGGCATAGAGTATTCGTAGCGCCTTCAGGATTTCGTTGGAACCCACTCCACTCAAGTTACTTGGGATGCCTCAATCGATGTCAGTCTTCCAAGCACCCACGGGAGCCAGTCCAGCCGGAAATGACACCCAATGGGCCGATCCAGATCGGTGCAGTCCAAAAAGTTTCATGATCCCATCCCAGATCAATAAAGTCCGATCCGCCGGTGAACCAACACCAGATCCTCGTCCCCCACCTGCCCGCGAACATCCTCAAGAATTGACGGCCAGAGATCCAGTGCATCAAGCAAGACCTTTCGCGTCCGCCTCACGCTCATCCGCAGCCGTCTCGCAGCCCACGTGATGCCCAGATCATCGACAACCATAGCCAGCACATGCTGCGCGCCCGTCAGGCACCCCGTACAGACCATAGGCAGTTGTCGGCGCCACCGTGAATAGGCTATCGCGCGCCGCACCCGGCCTAGGCTCTCGAAAAAGGCGGCATCGGGACAAACACTCAGATCCACGCGGGTTTCGAGGCTGGCGCTGCGCACAGTCACCTCGGCATCGATGCGTTCATGCTCGGCCTGAATTTCCAACGCCCATCCCAACTGGTCATTGCTGATCGCGCCTGATCGGTGAAGGCGGGCCAACGCGCCCTGGCGCATAGTGGCCGCGGCCGCGTGGGTTTCGACCGTTCCGTTGCGCTTATGGCCAAACTTGCCTTGCGCGGCCGCATGCGCCTTGCGCAGCGCGCGCTCCTCTGCCGCACGTTCGGGATGGCATTCGGCATAGGCGGCGGAGATCCGGCGCCGCTGGTCGGCCATCATCCGTTCGGCAACGCCGGCCTGCTTGCCCTTGGCTTTGCGCTTACCAGCCGCCTTCGACCCGCCTGATTTTGCCATGTCCCGAAGATCCCCGCTTGATTGCCGATGGCGGGGTGTAATCAATGGCAGGGCCTTCCATCAGTCTGCGATTTGTCGCCTCATGCGCGCGATCGTCCACGTTCCAGCCCAGCGAGCGCAGCAGCTGCACCGCCTCATCGCGCTGTTGTGGCAAGCGCAGGCCACGCGGACCGGGGATCTTGATCAACAGGCCGCTGGCCGTGAGATTGCCGACGATCTGGTGCGCATACTGGCGCCGCACGCCCACGGCGGCCGCGATCTCGCCCAGGCTCGGGCTGTGGCGCCATTGTGCGATATATTCATGGATGAAGTCGAGCACCTGCAGACGCAGCGACACCATGGCCGGGCGCAACCGCCGCGATTTGCTTTCCGTATTTCCTGCCATTGTGGACATGACAGGAACATAGCGGAGGAATGCCTAATTTTTAAGCGCATTATAGTAAAATCTTAGACCCGCCCCCAAAGGGTATATATCTCCGACTTTCATCCGGGGCCCGCATACGCCACCACGCAAGGAAATTAAGCGGATTCCGCCACGATGGGTTTAAGCGATTACCGGAACGCTAGCGTCAAGCATTGGGTCACTAAACCTTCCAACAGTGGAAATAAGATCGTTGTAGCGGGTAATATGATGAATATTACCATCCTGCCCATTATCGCGATGGTAGTACATTAACTTAATAATTTCAGATTGATTATCTTTGCTCATAGCTTCATCAATTGCCTCCTCAGACATTGCCAAAGCCCTTTCTATTTCAATACTCAAATCCTGCAGATTGAACTCATGCGTAGATTTATTAAAACTTTCTGGAACATAAAATTTAAAAAGATCATTTCTGTTGATATTATTAACATAATCCAAGCCATAAAAATTCTTTATAAGAAGAGATATTAAATAATCACCTTGAAGCCTATTTGACCCAGAAAGGGATATGCAAGTTTGAATTTGATGAATTAATTTTATTCTATCCCTCGCAGAGACAGAATAAACATCAAAGTAAGCACAAATTTTTTCAAAAAAATTGAGTGATTTCCTGGGATTCCTCTGCCTCATCAGGAAAAATTCGATTTTCTCCTCCAAAATTCCATATTGCGCGCAAAGCTGAGAAACAAAATGAAACGCGTCTGGCTTTCTAAGTTTGTAACGACGATCTATAAATCTGCTTAAATACTTTCCACCATCAAATTTACTCCCATACGCACCCGATACTGAACAAGAGAGCTGCTCAAGGTGCACACCTAAAATAAAAATCAACCCCCTGACGTCAAAAAGGTGCTTTATTTCTTCGAGCAATTTAATTGCATAGGTAGGCCGGCAGCGATCAAGCTCGTCAATCACAATGATAATGGGAGCGCTATGACCATCTTTGTTGATCTTCTCGACAATAGCAGCCAGACTCTTTTTCATTTCATCGATAGCAGACTGACCTTCTTCGAACGCATTGATGCGCCCATCCATCAATGTGAAGGATGCTCTGGAAACGTCCTCGATCAGACCATTTGCAAGATCCTTGCCTCCGTCTTCGATGGATTTCTTCATGCCCTCCGTTAAGGAGTGACCGGTATCCTTGACGATCCCCTCCAGCTCATCAACTACTGGCGCAGTGATCACCATACCAGCGGCACGCTTAATTAACCCAAGGCCAGCGCATTTTGCCACGCGGCCAGCTTTGCCAACGAATTTATCAAAGGTCTGCTTGACCTCTGGCTCATTAAGATAGGGCTTTAGCGCCTTCTTTAGCGTTGCAGCCAACGCTACCATTGGCTGGTCTGCAAGGTCATCAGCCCATGCATCGACAAATGCCACTGGATGATTTATGCTTACTTGTTCGGCAAAACGCTTTAGGAAGAAGCTCTTTCCCTCACCATAGCCAGCATCAACAGCGATAGTGAATGCTCGCTGCACATGCTGACCATGATTTCCGTTTGTTAAACTTTCGAGATAGCCCTGAAGCATCAAAGCTTCACTGCGCCTATCGAAAAGATCTCCATCCCAAATTTTTTTAAACATATTCATCTCGCTCGCTAAAGTTCGGTCCATAGCTTTCAAATAGGAGGCAGTATTTTAGAATAATTCGTGAAACTTTCTGGGTCTAACCTCAATCGATTTCAACCAATCAATATAAAATTACCGCTCAATCCATATTTTAAAAATCCATCTTCCGAAAAAGCAACTCATATGGATTAAATCCATGGCTTTCACTTATATTTTAGCAACCGCAGTGGGCGTCGCGCTTATATAAAAATTCATGCGGGACAAATGATTAATATTATACCGGATAATACTATTCAATTTCCGAATGCGAAACTGCATTGCGCAGCACAGTAGGCATGGCCTCCAACACAATTGGGAGAAAGCGCTCACCATCCAAAACCATAGAATCGTATATAATACTTATAACAGAAGAGAATCCTCTTGTATTTTCTGTCTGAACTGTGATCTTCTTAACAATTCCATTGGTTTGCAAATGGTTGATGAAGCTACCATATATGTCATCGGGAACATACGAGTTAATATAAATTCGTATTTTGGGACCTTCAAATTGGCTGTCGGGACGACGATCCAGACTTGCCCAGCGGGCCGAAGCAAGTGGATTACGCACTTCTCCTCTTCTTAAAGACAACTCGAGTTCAGCAAATTTATCAGAAATTATACGCTCTATTCCAACGTATTCATTCTTCGGCTCTAGAGTTTCAAATGTTCCAAAATCTTCGATAAACGACCTAAACTTATTATTGATATAATTATTATGAATATTTATAATTTTCTTTGTCAGAGTAGATATAAAAAAGTTAGTTTCGTGAATGTGCAAACCGGCAGGATATGAAACATGCTCGATAACTCGAGTATCAAAAGGAATTGAACCAATATCATCGGTAATAATAATCACAGGCTTTTTGAACGTAATTCTCATACCTAGCTCAAACATTACGTTTGGGTTCAATCCAGATACGTCGCATACAACTACTGGATTTTCATATAGATTTTTAATAATTCTGCGCTGGATTACATCGGACTCAAAATCGTCACTTACGATCTGAGGATACATCCCCGCATCTGTAATTGCTTTATGGATGACTTTTTTTACGTCATTCCAATGTGCTGCGTCATATTTGGGAGGCATCGCAGAAATGGGCATAATAATGCCGCAAGTCTCTTTGGCGCCTGAGTTTTGCTCAGCACCGTCCACGTCAGATGCCGAAATATTGTCAGCATTAGATTTTACATTGCGGCTCACTGCTCTTCCTTCACTTCAAACATCGTCACCGTGCAGTCTTTGATATGCAGCGCCCCGGATGCGGCAAAGAACGATAGCCCCCCAAACCTGTTCTTCCCCGCCACACGCATCAGCGCCAAGCTTGTGTCCTTCGGAATGGCCGGGTCGTTTACGTCCCCCCGCAGCAGTTCCACGGCGCCATCAACCCGGAAACCTTCGGGGTCCGCGAACTGCGCCCTCACTTTGGCCTCCATGTCTGGGATGCTGCCCTTGTCGTCCAGGCAACCGCGCCCTTCAGCGATTTGTACTGGCGTCAAATTCGGTTTTGCTGGGCCCAACCACAGGCCGAGAGCCACCATCAGCGCAAAAAGCGCAGCGATGGTGATGAATAGCCGCCACACCCATTTCAGCCACGAGGGCATTGGCCGGCGCTTGCCGTCATAATCCCGATCACTCACTTAGCTTGCCCCCAAGCAATTTTAGATCCCGCGCCCGCAGGCTATCCCTGCGCTCCATATCGCGTCGTCAGACCATGGCGGATGCCCGGCCCCGTGAATGGTTCGGCCGCGCGTTCCTGAAGGCGCGACATGCCGGTTTTTCCGGCCTGCGCCATGGTGCGCATGATTTCCGCGACGGCCAGCCTGCCGCTCGGCGCCAACTGGCGATAAAGGTCAAGGATCGCCCATTCCTCCTTGTCGATCGCGGCCTCCATGGCGCTGATCGACGGGTCATCGGTTTCGCCCAACAGATATTCCTGCGACACGCGAAACATCCGGGCAATGATGGGCAGCTTTCGCATATCGACCGGGGCGCCGATCAGGATCTTTCCAATGGTCTGCGCAGAGATCCCAAGTTCAGCCGCCAGCGCGCGCTGTGTCACCCTGTGGGTCGACATCAGCATGCGCAGACGGTCCCGGCGGATCACCGAAGCGCCTCGGCCGATATGGATTTGCCTTTTGACGATGTGATGATTTTGACTGGTGCCTTTACCGGCCGATCGGCAGGCTTCGCCGCCAAGGACGCTTGCGCCATGGTGCGCATGATCTCGATGACAGCTTTTTGGCCCGACGATTCGAGGCTGTGATAGAGCCCTAAGACTGCCTGATCTTCGCTCGAGAGCGTTGGTGCCGGTGCATCAAGCGCCGGATCATCCGTTTCGCCAGCCAGGTAAGCCGGTGTGGTCTGAAGCTCCCGCGCGATTTTCACCAAGTGCGGAGTGGATCGGCGACCGCTGCGAATAAGACTGTTTACGGTAGTTTGCGGAATTTCGGCACGGCGCGCCAGTTCGGCCTGGCTGATGCCAAGCACCTTCAAGCGAAGCTCTATCCGGCGTCCTAGTTCCATGCCGAACAGCCTAACGGATTTCCGGTAGAATAATATTCCGCAGTTACGGTTGACTCATACCGCAATGTCGGTAGGTAAACGGTATGGTTCTCCATTGCCAATCCGACTCGGCTCTAGCCCAAGCGATCCGCAAAGCGGGTTCGCAAGTCGCGTTCGGCCGGATCGTCGGCAAGAGACAGTCGGTCATCCATGACTGGTTGCGAAAGGAGCGTCCGCTTCCTTCCGAATTGGTATTTGTCGTCGAAGCCGCCACCGGCATTTCCCGCCACGACCTTCGCCCCGACATTTACCCTCGCGACGTCCAAAATCCGCCTGCCGAAGCCGCCAATTCCGACCAATCGGGTGCCGCATGAACCGGCGCCAACTCCATACGCTGCCCATGGCCTTCGGTTTCCGCCACGGCAGCGGCCAGCGGGCGCCGCTAGTTCCGGCCCCGCTGGCACCTTCCTTCCGCGCGAACGCCCCCCTACCTGTAGCGCGCGGCGGCGTCCGCCGGGGATTGCCCACGTCCCCGGCGGATTGCGCCATCAACCATTCGACCTCGCGCTCCAAATCGCGCCCTCCTTTCCTGCGCCTCCTGCCTATCGCGGCGCTGGTCATCGGTCTGCTGCAATCGGCGGCCGCTTTTACAGTCCTTCTCACCGCGCCCGCTGGCGGCGCAGGCCTGTCGCGACACGGCGAGCGCGCGCAGGCCATCATCCGTGAACCGAAACTCCACGGAGCCAGCGCCCTTCCCTTCGCGCACGCCAGCTGCGCAGGCCATGGCGGTATGAGCATGCCCGCCATGGCCGAACCGTTACGGCTTGGCGGAGCTGGCACCATTTCCGGCCGGGGGATCCCGGCATGACCGTGCATCGCGCGCCCACCTCCATCGACGCCGCGCTGGCCCGCATTGCCGGACAGCTTGATGGCGGATGGGGGGCCATGGGCCGCGCGGTTTCCCGATCGGAGACCACGGTGCGCGCATGGGGCCAACCCGGCCGCCGCGAACAGATCCCGATGGCGTCCGCGATCGCGCTCGATCTGGCCTTTCAGGCTGCAGGCGGCACCGGCGCGCCGATCTTCGAAACCTACGCGCTGCAGCTCGATCTGGCCTGCATCAACCGCTTTGCCGATCGCGCCGCATTGGGCGTTCATCTGGCCAGCGTGATCAAGGAATCGGCCGAGGCCGAGAGCGCCATGCTGAGCGCGATCCTGCCCGATGCAGGCCCCGCCGAAATCCGCCGCGCACTGCGCGAGCTGGAGGAGGCCCTGGTCGCGATGGGTACCGCCCGCGCAATGCTGACCAACATGAAGTCCGGCACAACCGACAGCCCTCAGATCCCGCCGTAATCCGGCAACAGGGCCCATCCCGCCCTGACCAAGCCCAAGCCTCACCTTTCAGCCGATCCGCCCTGATCCATCCGATTTCGGGGGCGGTTTTCTGCTGCCTGAAAAGGATATCGTCATGCTCAGCGAATTTCAGAAGCTTAACTGCATCGAGGGCCTTATTGCTTCCGGCCTGCCCATCGATCAGGCCGAGATTACGGTCGATCTGGCCGATCGCGCGGCGCGGGCCGCCCGCGAAACCTTTCTCAGCACGCTGCGCCCCGCCCCGAACTTGGCAGTCGGCAAGGCTGCGACGCAGATTGCCTCCCAGCTTGCTGCGAAGTCGTTTTTGGCGCTGGCCGAACTGTCGCTCAGCGAACGGTTTGCCGGGAGTGGCCCCCTGCGTGAAGTTCACCTCGACGAACAAACCGCCGCACAGGCCCCCGCACAGGAGGCCGCGCAGTGACGAACGCTCCCGATTTCCGCAACGGCGCGATCAGCCTGCAATGGCGCGCTGCCATCGAGCAACTTGGCTGCCCGGCCCATATGGCGCCCGATGAATGGGCAAAGGTGATCGAGTTGGCCCATGATGCCGCCATCGCCGCCCTCGCCACTTTCTTTAAGGTCGCAAGCAGCAGCTGCAATGTCGAAATCTCCACCAACGCCATCACCAATGGCGCCGAACTGGCGCAGATGATGTTGGTCAATCTCCAGCAATCGGTTTTCCGTTACTGCGAAACTTGCGGCGGCGGAGCGCGCACCATTCCGTTCAATCTCAGCGCCGACGATGCTCAAAAGAGCACGGTCCAATGAGCGGCCTCCTCCCCGATTTCCGCAATGCATCGGCCACCAAATCGTGGACCAATGCCTTCGTCGAATTCCCGCGCCCGGCCAATGTCTCCGAACAGGACTGGCAGGCCATGATCGACCACTCGCGCGAGACGGCCATCGCCGCGATCGAGACGTTCTATCGGGCCGCAACCAGCGGGGGTGATGCCTGGCAGGTCCAGATGGCCATCGCCAACGGCGCCGAACTGATCCGGCTGCTGCTCCGCAATATGCAGGAAAGCATCTGGGCCATTGCCGAACGCGATGGCCTGCCTGTCGAGGCCAAGCGCTTTTCCATCGAATGGGAAACCATCGAACCTATGAAGGAGGATGGCCGATGAGCTCGTTCCTCAACGACGCGCAAAAACGCGAACTGGTCGCTCACCTTATCGGCACCGGCGCACCGGCCGATCAGGCGGCGGTCACGGTCGACCTTGCCCTTCATGCGATGGAGGAAGCGGTCAAAACCTTTGGCGACCGCTGCAAAGCAGCGCCCAGCATGGTGTCCGAGATTATCGCTTTCCAGATCGGTGCGCAGTTTGCGGCCCGTCGCTTCGCGGAATTGGGAGAAGGCGCGACCGCCCTTGGCGAACGTCTGGGCATGGGCCGCGCGGACTTCCTTACCTCGGCCGGCGCCGGTTCGGCCGCCTGATGCCCCATCCCATCGCCCTCCGCCTCGCCATCGCTGCGCTGGGCCTGCTGGCTGCGCCGCTCCTGGCGATGGCTGCGGCGGCGCTGGAACTCTTCATCCCCGGAGCAATCCACCATGGATAAGATCGACCCCATCCCACCCCGTACGACCATTGAATTCGACCTGCCCGCAGAGTTCGTCGCGCGGTCGTTCATTCTGGTCGCGATCTCGGACGAGCGCCGCCGCCAGGTCACCGCCGAAGGCTATGACGCCGCCCATGACGACCGCCACACTGCGGGCGAGATCGCCCTGATGGCCGCGTCTTATGCGGCGCTGGCCGGGCGCCATGAAATCGCCGCGATGCACGCATGGCCTTGGGATGATCCCTTGCCCCAAAGCCTGACCGCCGCGCCCCGCCGCCTGCTGATCATCGCGGGCGCCCTCATCCTTGCCGAAATCGAGCGCATTGACCGCGCCGCCGCGAAGGAGACCACCCATGGCTGATATCGATGCTGACGAACGCCTGCGCCTTCTGATCGAGCGCATCGAGCGTCTTGAATCCGAAAAGAAGGGCATCTCGGACGACATCAAGGACGTGTACCTGGAGGGGAAGGCTACCGGCTATGACCCCAAGGCCATGAACCAGGTTGTCCGGATCCGGAAGATGAAGCCGGACGACCGCAAAGAGCAGGAAGCCATCCTCGAGGTTTACCTCAACGCGCTGGGGATCGAATAATGGCGCGCGGGCTTGGCGATATCCGCCCGCACTGGTTGCGCCGCGCGATCGTGCCGGTGGTCGGCCTGGCGCTTTGCGTGGCAATCTTCGCGCTCTACGCGGCGGGCACGCTGCTGGTCGCGATCTGGGCCGCCTTGCGCGCGCTGGGCGAAGGCCCGGTGAAAATGATGGATGAGCTGCGGCATGAGATCATCCCGGCCATGCGCAGCGCCTGGCGGGGGGAACGGCCATGAACCGCAACTCCGTTGCCCGCTTCGCCGCGCGCCTGATCGGCAAAGCGCCCGCCGCCCCCGCCACGCCCGCTGCGCCGCCCGCCCCGCCGCCCGGCGACAGCCCGGACGAATGGCGCGTCGGCGATCTGGCCGAATGTATCGCGGAAAGCGGCGATTGGCGGTGCCGCAAAACCGGATACATTCTGGAGGATGGAGGCCCTCAGTTCGGCGAGCGATACCGCGTTGTCGACGTCGATCCGCGCCTCAATATCACCGGCCTGATCTTTACCCGCTGGCCCGGTCTGGCTTTCAGCGCGGCGGCTTTCCGCAAGGTCCTCCCCCGCACCGATGAAGCCGCTGCTGGCACCTGCACCACGATCAAGGATCTGCTGCGCCTGCCCGCCCAACCGGTGGAGGCGGCATGATGGCAAAACCTTTTCCCCTTCCCTCGCCCGGACCCGGCCTGCGCGTCGAAACGGGCGTAATCCAGTTCGAAGGTGACTGGCCCGGTATCTTCATTCGGGGCGACGAAGCGCTGGGCTTTGCCGCGCGCCTGACCGCCGTGCTGCGCGGCGATGCCAATCACGATGCAACGCAGCAGGTGTTTGAGCTGTGTCGCCTCCTCATCAAGGCGCACTCAAAACCCAGACCCCGTCGGGAAATGGCATCTCGGCTTCGCGATGCCGAAGAACAGCACTTGCACGCGCGCCACGCGTCCGAAGAGCGGTTCATCCGCAACGTGGCGAAGTTTGCCGAAATGAGGAAGCCGTGATGCGCCCCCTCTCCCACCCCAAAGGAGCCAACGATGGAAAAATCCAATTGGACGGCGCAGCGCTCCGGCGCGGGCCTGTCTGTCGCGATCACGGACCGGTACGGCCGGGTGTTGCGCAAGTTGACCAGCGTGGATCGGATCGCGGGCGAGCCGGACGGTACGATCATCGCGCACTTCCGCAACGGCGACACGCATATTCTTTCGCAGCCGGCTTAATCCGAGCCGCCCTGCACCCCCGCAAGCTTTGCATCGGCCTGGCCTTCTGGGCGGTCCTCCATCTGATCGACCGCGTGATCGCAGGCGTGGTGCAGTGCTCCGCCCTCGGCTGCCTGCCCAATGGAGGCGCGCTGTGACCCACGCCAACGCCAACCGCGCACCATCGATCCGCCGCCGCCGTCTGGCCCGCGTGCCCCTGCTGGGCGCCTGCACCTGCCCCGAATGCCGCGCCCTCGATGCCGCCCACCCGGGTGAGGGTTATCAGCTGGCGCTGCCCGGTGGGCGCCCTGCAGGGGAGACACGGGCATGAGCACCTTCGCCCTCACCATCATCGAGCCCCAGCTCTCCCGCATCATGGCGGGCCAGCTCACCACGCTCTGGCGCGTCGGGATCCAGATGCAGGCCTATCGCCCCGGCGATCTGCTCTGGATCCGCGAACCCTTTTATTTGCCCAAGAGCAAGGCCCACTTCGCCCCCAGCAGCGCGGCCGCACAGGGCGTTACGCCGATCTATGCCGCAGACCTGACGCCGGAGAGCCCCGCCCCAGAGGGCTGGCTCGGCCCTCTGATGAAGGCGCGCACCATGCCGCGCGCCTGGCATCGCCAGCATCTGGTGATCGAAGCGGTCGACCGCACGCGCCGCCTCCATTCGATGACGTCCGATGAAATGGTCGCCCAGGGCTTTGCCCATCTGAACCACTTCATCGGCTGGTGGAACAAGGCCGCCAGCCTCGCGGGCCCCGACTTCCGCTGGGACCTCAACCCGCTGATCTCCACCATCGCCTTCGCCCGAATCGGAGCGCCCCTGTCATGACCGAACAGACCCTGACCCGCATCGCCGCCGACACCATGCCCGAGGGCAATTATGCCATCGTCGAAGCGCTGGGCCACCGCACGCTGGTCGGCCGGGTGGCCGAGGTCGAGCGCTTCGGCACCAAGATGTGCCAGATCGAGCCACTGTTTGCGGATGTCATGCTGGGCCCGGTGCTGCTGAGCGGAGCATCGCTTTACCAGTTCACCCCCTGCACGCCCGCGCAGGCCTATGCCCGTCGGCACAAGAACGAATACGGCCTGCCGCAGGCGATCAGCGATGCATTGCCCGAGGAGGCGCGCCCGGCCCCCCGCCTGCCTGATTTCATCACCGGCAACGACGAAGACGATGTTCGCGATGAATGGGGGCATCCGTGAGCCGCCCCGCCTCACGCATCACAGCCGAACGCGAAGCCGTGCTGCGGTTCTTCGCCGCCGCGCCCAGCACGCAGTTGGCCCTGCGCGAGCACCTGGGCATTACCAGCACGCTGGCAACAGCGCGCATCGGCAATGCGATAGGCGCATGCGAGCTGCGCCGCGTCATGCCCAGGCCGGGGCAGCCGATGACCCCGGCCGTCTATGAAATCACGGAAAAGGGTCGCGCGGCGCTGAACGCGATCGACAATCCTCCGGCTGCAGTGCCGGTCCCTGCCCCCGCCAAGAAGGTTCTGCCCACCCATGCCAAGAAGCTGAAGGCAGGCGCCGGCCAGACCCCGCGCGAACTGGCCGTCAGCATGGAGGAGGAACGCCGTCGCGATATCAGCCATGAATGCTTTTCGATCGAGCTTTTGAACAAGCTGCTGGGCGCCACGCCGCGCGGCATGATCCCCCGTGCGCGCCGGGGCGCTCCGGGGGGCCGCCATTCGATCCCGATGCAGTCATTTCCCGTGGCAGCGGGCCGCGATCCATGCCCGCGCTGCGGCACACGCGGCGATCTGGGCTGTGCGCATCAGCGTCCTGCTGAGACGGTCATGCCCGATCATTTTGTCGCACCTGTCGATGGCCGTCAGCAGTCGGCAGGCCGTCTAGGCCATCACCGCCGCAAGATGTCGACCGGAACTGGGGTGTACCATGGCTGAGCCCATTTCCTTCCCGGGCGCCAACTTCACTTTCATGGGTGATGGAGAGGTTGTCGTTGACCTTCATGTCTTTCGGCAACCGCGCGGCCCCGCCAATGTTTCCTGCTGGCGGCTTTCGCCGGAAGAGCTTGAGGAGATCAACCGGACCGGCTGCATCTTCCAGACCGTCATGTCGGGTTCGATCCTCTATCCCTGCTTCGTTGGTAGCGAGAGCGCCACGCGCGCCTTGGTCGTCGATACTGGCCCTGTCTGGATCCGGGAGGGCAGCGACAATGCGTGACCTCTCCACCCTCAACCGCTGGCGCGATCGCGGGGCGGAAATGGCGCTGTGGGGCTGGTTCGACACCAGTATGGAAAAATTGGGCGGCTATTTCCATGTGCCGCGCAGCGCGGCGGTCACCCTGCGCGTCATCGTCTCTACGGCTGCTAATCCCGAGGCGGAAGGATGGGATCACATTTCCGTCAGCCTGCCCAACCGCTGCCCGACCTGGGAGGAGATGGAGTTCATCAAGCGCACCTTCTTCCTGCCGGAAGAGGTCTGCTTTCAGCTGCACCCGGCTGAGGCCGATTACATCAACAATCACCCCTACTGCCTGCATATCTGGCGCCACGCGACGATGCTTGTGCCGCTACCGCCGCCCAATTTTGTCGGCCGCAAGGAACTGGGGGTGCTTGGGGCATGAACCTGCTCGACATGATGGGCGACAGCGCCCCGCCCGCGCCCAAAGCCCCTACGCAGCGCTCCGTTCCCTTGCGCGCATCGCCAGCCGCAAGATCCTCCGGCACTTACACGCCGCGCCCCGTTCGCCCGATGTGGCGAAACGGCGTGCCCGTTACCGGCAGCGATGCCGGCTATGTCAAACATAGGGCGGGCGATCTCCGCTGGCTGACGCATGGCTATACCGCCGATGGCCAGCCGCTGGGCCGATGGTTTCGCTGGAGCGATTCCCGGGAGGGTTGGATGTGGATCTGCATCGATCCGCAGGACCTGACGGGGATCAATGCCCTTCCCGATACCCCGCCGACGGGAGGTGAGGCATGACAGACCTGCTCACCCTTGCCGCATCCCGTCGCCATGCGCCGACATCGCCGACAACTCGACCAAATTGGAAGCCGGAAGGCTGCGCCGATTGCGGCCTGCTGCACCCCAGCTTCAGCCTGAACGGAGCGCATGGCCCTTGGCGCTGCGCGGATTGCCACCAACAGGCAAAGGAGGCCCGCCGTGGCTGAGCTTCACTCTGCATGCCGCAGATTTCGATTTTCCAAGTTTCCGGGCCTGGCCCGCCTGGACGCGACAGTGAGCGATCTCCCGTCGTCTGCAAAGTCACCGGCCCCAACGGAGTAAATGCAATGTCTGCTTCCACCACTACTGTTCTGACTGCCGAAACGGCCTCGGAATATGATTTCGTGATTGGCCTGGATGCTTCCGGCTCGATGGCTAGCCCTTCGACGCGCTATCCGGGCAAGACCCGCTGGGAGGAAGCGCAGGAAACCATCTTCGGTCTGGCATCGGTCCTCAACAAGTATGATACCGATGGGATCGATCTGGTCGTTTTCGGCGGCGCCGTGCAGGTTTTCGAATGCGTAACGCCCGACAAGGTGTCTTCGATTTTCCAGAGCCGCAGCCCGCGCGGGTCCACGCCTCTTGCGGAAGCGATCGTTCAAATCGACGCGCTGAACGCCGACGGCAAAAAGGCCGTGGCTATCATCTTCACCGATGGCGAGCCTGATGATCGCGCTGCCGCGGAAGCCGCCATTGTCGCAGCTGCGGCCAAGCTGGAGCGCGATGAGGACTTCACGATCTTGTTTGTGCAGATTGGCGATGATGCGGGTGCGGCGAAGTTCCTTGCCCATCTCGATGACGGCCTGACTTCGGCCAAGTTCGATATCGTCGATACCATCAGCGCGGCGGAAGCCGACAAAATGGAACCGCTCGATCTCATCAACACAGCGATCAATGATTGATCGGCGCGGGAGGGGCTGCGCTCCTCCCCGCTATTCGCGAGGTTATCGATATGGAAGACAACTCTCTCAAGCGCGAAGCCTTGAAACTCTGGTCGACGGCGGTGAGCTGGTTTTCGTTCATCTCTTTGCCTGAAGGGCGAGGCGCTGCCGTTGTCGCAGCAGCGGTGCTGGTTTTGCTGATCTCTCCACTGCTTTTCGTTCTTGTCTCGATCGGCGCTGCTGCGCTGATCGCTTATCGCGCGTCCAAAACGCCAGATTGATCCTGAAGGAAGTCGACCGTGGCTAAGACCCTTTCCTTCAAGACCCTGCTGAAGCTGGCTGAGGCCCGCCAGATGGCGCTGGATTGCGTGGCAGAGAAGTACACCGCCGCATACATCATTCGTCGCCTTCAGACCGAGTTTGACGCCACCTTTCGCTACACCTGCGGCACCACCGTCCTGCGCTGCGCCCGGATCGAGGTGAGCAACACGGCTGGCAACGAGACGGCAATGCTCAAGGCATGGCTGGAACGGGCGAGCGCGACTTTGGCGCCGCTGCGTTCGCGATCCATTTCCAGTGAATTGTCAGCTGGCAATGTCTGACCGCGCCCCCACCCACACGTCCGAAACGATTCCCGTTATTGGCGGGCAGGGCAATGGCAGCAGCTGCCCTGCCCTTATCATCCCTTCCGTGCGGCCGCAAAGCCCAACGGGTCGCCCTGCCCCGGTCAGCGTCAAAGGCGCGGCCGGGGCATATCCCGTTGTGCTTCTCCCCATGCCGCCAGCCGATCGGGTGATGGCTGTCATCGATGACTGCTGGCACCGTGGCTCCGGCCTCGGTGAAACCGTCAAATCCGTGCATCGTCATACGCAGACACGGATCGATCCGGATCAGGTCCGCCGACGATTTGTCGTGCTGGCCGACCGCTGTGTCCGATCGCCGCCCTGACGCCGCTCGCAACCCGATCGATCCCAAATGCCCGCCCGAAAATTGAACGAGGCTGCCATGAAGCGCAACACCGCCCCCCGCATCAAATGCAATCCCATCAAGGGCCGTCGCCCTGTCCTGCAGAATCTGAACTGTCACGAGCTGAAGATCGATCACGGCTATCAGCGTGCTATCGATAATGGCCAGAGCAAGCAGCTGATCGCCCGGATCGCGCGCGACTGGGATTGGGCCATGTGCCAGCCGCTGGTGGTGGCCGAAAGGTCAACGGCCCAAGATGAGCTGTTTGTCATCGATGGCCAGCATCGGCTGGCAGCAGCTCGGCTGCGCGGCGATATCTATGAATTGCCCTGCGTCGTCGTCCGCACCAATGGCATCGAGGCCGAAGCCGCCATGTTCCGCCAGATGAACGGGACGCGCCAGCCGCTTTCCCGCCTCGATCTGTTCAAGGCAGCGCTGGCCTCGGGCGATAGCGCGGCGCGCGCGCTGTCATCGGCGATCGCCGCAGCCGGGCTTAAGCTGGCGACGCACACCAACAATGCCTCGTGGGGGCCGGGCGTCATCGGGAACATCGGATCGCTGTCGAAGTCGTGGAAGTCTCCCGGGCCAGCCGCCACGAGCCTTGCGCTTTACGTTCTGGGCGCCGCCTGGCGCGGCCAGCCGCTCCGCCAGTCGGGCACCCTGTTCCCCGGCATTCTGGCGGTCTGCGCCGATGAGCTGAAAAAAAACGCCCGCCTGACAGCAGAAAGCGAAGAGATCGAGATGCTTGCCGAGATGGTCGGCGAAGCGCCCCAGGAGCAGTGGCTGCGCGACATCCATATGGTGCGGGCGGAAAACCCCGGTCTGGTTTTCGAGGCAGCATCGCAGCGGATCTTCCGCAAAGCGTGGGGGGAGCTGATGGCCGAATTCGCAGGGGAGGCAGCTTGATATGAGCCAGCCGACCGTTGAACGCCTTTTACCGATCGCGCAGGTCCGAGAAATCACCGGCGCCGGGACCAGCACGATCTATCGCTGGATGAGCCAGGACCGGTTCCCTCGGCCGATCAGCGTCACGCCGGGCACGCGCCGCTGGCGTGAAAGCGACCTGATTGCGTGGCAGCAGGCCAAGTTTTCCACAGCTGGTACCAGCTGAAATTGGGGGGATCGCAGGGGGTATTCACCCCATCCCCTTTAATTTTCTCAAGATTTACGAGGTCTTTATGCAAGTGGTATCAGCCCGTCCCCAGGCACCATTTACTTCCAAGCACATTCTAGACCGTCTGAGGACATCCGGCAATGGTGGAATTCCGCCATTTCTGCTGGGTCACCGGTTCATCGAAGTCTTTCGCTCTACTTCACCTCTCGCAGGGTTTACCAAGGGCTTTGATGGAAGATGTCATCCGCGACCGTTTTCAGGGCCGCCAGTGTCGTGTGCTCCTCAAGGACGACATCGAACATTTGGTGGCCGCGAGTATGGCGGCTCTGGCCCCGCCCAAGCTTCTCTACCCGCGCACCAGCGGGGCCAGCCGTCTTGGTGTTCCACCAATGCCCAATGCGTTGCGATCTACGACCGGGCAATTCCTCGCACGCTGGCTCCCGTCTGGAAGGCCGTAGAGCTTGTTTTCCGGGCAAGCCTGATCCGGCGCCAGAATAGGCTGGAGATTCGGCCTGCAAACGCGAACACCGCGTAATTGATGCAGTCCCTCTCTTGGATGGTACGAGGCCGCATGAACACTTCAACACAGGACGGTTTGCGATAGGCTGTGTTGGCGGCGCGGGTGACCGGCCCTATATTCCTAGACCGTCAGCCTGCCGTCCACCCGAACACAGTCACGTCCCCCGCTCTTGGCCTGATAAAGAGCTCTGTCCGCCCGTTCGAGGCAGGAGGCCAGCAAATCGCGGGGACCGACCTCCACCGCTCCCACGCTCATGCTGGGCATTGCAAAACCCAGAACTTCCATATCGTTGGCACCGGGCAAGCGGGTACGCAGACGGTTCAGCAAATCGCCGACTTCCTCACCCGTCACGCCGGGCAGCAGCATCACAAACTCCTCTCCGCCGGAGCGCGACAAAAGATCGCCTTCCCGCAAGGCACCCCGCAGCCGGCGAGCGAATTCAACCAACACCCGATCCCCGGCTTGATGACCGAAACGATCGTTGATGCTCTTGAAATGGTCGAGATCGGCGATCGCCACGCAGACCGGCAAGCCATGGCGGCGGCATTGCGCCTTGATCCGACGTGCCGCTTCCTCGAAACCACGGCGGTTGAGCAGACCGGTCAGCGGATCGACAATCGCCAACTGCCGCAACTCGTGGGCCAGATCCTCGGCCAGCAGGAAGAGCGCAAACAGGCCGATGCCTGTCAGGCTGGCTGGAACCCCCAGCAGATAGAAAGCACGATAGGGATCCATCGACATGCTCCCCCACGGAACAGTCAGGACGCCCAGCACCGTCAACACGGCGAAAAAGCCGGCGAACAGCGCCATCATGGCTTGCGTCACCCGACCTGCAGCAAGGCCCTCGCCAGACCCTTTGCGCAAGCTGTCGATGCCTAGGATCAGCATGACCGTGACATAGCTCGTCACCAATGGACGATGCATCGGATTGGCCGGAAAACCCAAAATAAGAGCGAAGCTGGCCACTGCGACGATTGCGAGAAAAACACTGATCCAGCGTGCTTCGTGCAGGCCGCTGCGTTCGCGAAAGCCCAGCGCGATCAGCGTGGCGCCACCCAGCGAGCCCATGGTCGCCATCACCGTGATAAGAACGTGATCGCCCGAGGTAAGCAGGCGGACCGCCATAAGCGTATGGTCGAAGGTGATGAAGAGAAAGGCCGTGCCCCACAGGATGGCATGGCGCGCACGGCCAAAGCGCCAGAAAGCGGCAAGCAGAGCGATGGCGAGAAGCAGGCTGGTGGCAGCAACACCGAAAGTGGCCAGGGCAGAAACGATCATGAGGGCCTTATAGCAAAATGCATAAGTCATTTCACTTAGTATGGGCAATTTTCCATCTGAGCGGGTAACCTGCCAGCAGTCCTGATTGCCGACCGATGTCTCACCCTCCGCACCAAACGGGAACGATGGTTTTTGGTGGTGATGTTGGTCGCGCCCGACCCCATTTCGTCGTTGCGCTGGCTAATCGCCCCGTGCTGCCAGGGCCACGGATTGGGGCGACCGTTTTGCGAGGATTGGGTGAGGAACAGTTCAGCGAGGGAACCAGTTGCGCATCCTCGATACGGCGCCGGGCGGCGACCATATCCCTCCTTCGACATTGCTCAGGAGGATGCCGATGCCAGATCTGTCGCGGCCTGATTGGCCAAACGCCTGGCCCTTCCCTTGCGTTTGCTGCGTTGGCGCGCCAGCCAGAACCAAAGGCCGGTCACAGCAAAGAATGGCAGGCTCAAGCTGGTGATGAACAGGATGATCCGCCCGCCCATGCCAAAGAACGCGCCGCGATGGATTTCAAACACGCCAGCCATCACACGCTCGCCCGCCGGACGCCGGGCGTAAAAGTCAGCGCTCAGGACCTTGCCGGTTGCGCCATCCACGACCACCGCATCATCGGCGCGATTGTGCCTTGCCCCCTGCGGCAGGGCGCGAAACCGCAGAGCCGCCCCCTTTTCCGGCACGATCAGCGTGATCCTGCCATAAGCATGGCCTGAGGTGGCCTTTTCGAACCCCTGCCAGCCCAGCGCGAAATCGGGCTGCCCCTTGGCCTTCACCTTCTCTGCGCGCTCGCCGCCCAGCAGCGATTGAACGCCATTGCGATACCATTCGAACGACCACCACAGGCCGGTCAGCGCGCTCAGCAGATAGACCGTCATCATGACTCCGCCCAGCAGCAGGTGCAGTTCCCGCCACCACCAGCGGCCCGTTCTCCCGCGCGGGATGGTGAGCCATGCCCGCCAGTCCCGCGGCTTTGACGGCCAGCGCAGATAGAGCCCGCCAAGACCAAGGACGATCAAGGCGATCGCCGCGCTGCCGGTGATGATCCGCCCCGGCCCCTTGCCGTTGCCCGGCATGGCCAGCCAGCGGTGCAGCCGCTCCACCGTGTCAAACAGGGCCGCCGCCGGAAGCGGACCCAGCAGGCGCCCATCGCGCTGATCGAAGAGATAGGTCTCACGCCCCTTTGCCTGTGCTGTTTTATCAACAAAGCTGATGCGGGCGGGAACGGCGGGGTCACTGTCGATCTGCGCGCGCGCGATGCTTCTGCCGGGCTGCGCCATGGCCGCGCGCTCCAGCAAGGCCACCGGCGCCAGTGCAGGCTGCCCGGTATGGAGCGGGGCCGGTTTGATCAGCAGCGCCTGGATCTCGTCCTGAAACGACATGGCCGCCCCCGTCAGGCCCATCAGAGCCAAAACGAGGCCGAGCGTGAGCCCGAGCCAACCATGCAGCGTAAACAGCCACTTGCGGAAGATGATGCGGAAAGGCGGGCGAATCGATGTGCTCATGGAAATCAGTTATTGCAATCCACTATCAATAGCAATAACTGCCGTCGCGAATTGCCCGTCCGGGGAATTCGCCAAGGGGAATTTTATATGCTGCTTCTCATCGTCGCCGCCAACGTCACCGCCATGACCGAAGCACCGCAGGCCGAGCGCCCGCTCGACGATGACATTGTGGTGACCGGACGCAAGGAGACGCCCTATCGCGCCGAGGTCGTGCAGGTCGGCGCCTTTCGCAACCAGTCGCTGCTCGACACGCCCGCCAATGTTGCCGTCATCACCCGCGCCCTGCTCGACGATCAGGGCGCCAAGGGGCTGGACGATGCGCTGCGCAACACGCCCGGCATTACCCAGCAATCCACCAGCCCCACCACCAGCAACAATTTCGCCTCGCGCGGGGTGCTGCTCAATGCGCGCACCAATTATCGCCTCAACGGCGCGCTTCAGATCATCAATCTCGGCCCGATCCCGGTGGAAAACAAGCAGCGGGTCGAATTGCTCAAGGGTGTTTCGGCGCTCTATTACGGACTGAGCACACCTTCGGGCATCGTCAATGTCGTCACCAAACGGGCGACGGATAAGCCGGTGACCAGCTTCTATGTTGATGGCGATGCCGAAGGCAGCATCGGCGGCGGGGTGGATATCGGGCGCAAGCTGGGCGCGGATCAGAGCATCGGCCTGCGCCTCAATGCCTATGGCTCGCATGTGGAAACGCCGATCAACGGTGTGAACGGCTATCGCTATCTGGCCAGCGGCGCCTTTGACTGGAAGGCGAGCGAGAAGCTCTCCTTCAAGCTGGACGCCGAACATTACCGCCGCGCCACCGATGAGCCGGGAGGGATCACCCTGCCCACGGCGGTCAATGGCACCATCGCCCTGCCCGCCATCCCCGATCCGCATAATCGCTATGCGCCGGTGAATGCGCCCTATCGCACATGGGTGACCAATCTGCTGGGCCGGGTCGATTATCTGCTGGGCGGCACATGGTCGCTGCGCGCGGAAAGCGGCTATGCCAGCACCCGCCGCCAGCGGATGATCGCCAATATCGCCCGTTATAACCGCAGCACCGGCGCGGGCACGATCGCGGCGACCTACACGCCCGATCAGGACTATTCCAATCTCTATTGGCGCGCCGAACTGGCCGGGGAAGCCAATACTTGGGGCATCCGCCATGAATTGCTCTTCGGCTATGCCCGCAACCGGCAGGTGCAGGCCGATCAGAACCAGCAATCCTATGCGGCGGTGGCGCAGAATCTCTATGCGCCGACACCTCTCTCGCTGGCATCCCTGATCCCCACCACACGGCGGCTGACAGCGGGCAGCGTGAACATCGACACCGGCCTTTATGCGATGGATCAGGCCCATCTGGGCGAAAAAGTGCTGGTGATGGCCGGGCTGCGCCATGTCGATTATCGCACCAGATCAGCCAGCAGTGATTTCGCCCTGCGCACATGGACGCCGACGGGCGCGCTGGTACTGCGCCCAACGGCTGCCACCAGCCTCTATCTCAGCTATATCGAGGGGCTGGAAAGCGCAGGCACCGCGCCCGACGGCACGATCAACGCGGGCGCGGTGCTGCCTGCGGTGCGCAGCCGCCAGTGGGAAGTGGGCGGGCGGGCGCAGGCGGGCGGGCTGATGCTCTCGCTCGGCTGGTTCCGCATCAACCGGGGGCTGGCCTATACCGACCTTTCAACGAACAATTATATCGTCAACGGACGGGCGCTGCATCAAGGGATCGAAGCCTCGGTGCAAGGCAATCTGCTGCGCCGGCTTTCCATCGCGCTGGCCGGGCAATATCTGGTCGCCCGCCAGCAGCAGACCGGATCGGCGGCGCAGGACGGCAAGCTGGTGGACAATGCGCCGCGCTGGTCCGGCTCGGCTTTTGTCAACTGGCACCCGGCGCCGCTGCCCGCATTGGGGCTGAATGCCGGGGTGTATTACACGGGCCAGCGTTTTACCGATGTGCTCAATCAGGGGGTCCTTCCCGCCTATGCCACGCTCAGCTTGGGCGCCAGCTACAAGCTGACCCTGCCCGCCGGTCGCGCGATGACGCTGCGCGCCAATGCCGACAATGTGACGGACAAGCGCTATTGGGCGACCGGCGGCAGCACGCTTTATATCGGATCGGCGCGCACGCTGCGCCTCTCGGCCAGCGTCAATTTCTGAGGATCGACCCGGCAGACTGGTGGCGATCAGCTTCCGTTTCCGCGCCAGCACCGCTGCGCCAAAAGCCGGAAAGGAGAAGTCCGCACCTTGAATCGGCCTGTCAGCGGCAGCACGCTAACCGATGTGCCCTATTCCTTGCCTGGATTGGCAGCGCCAATTGGCAGCATCCACAGGGCCGCAAAGGACAATGGCGTGCCGACGCGACATTTTCGGCCGTGACGGACCGCCGCAATACGCTGAAAACAGGCAATCTCTGCTCGCTCGGCCTTGGCATGGACCGCGCTTTTTCCGCGCTGCCCTTTCAACTGACCTTTACGGTCTCTGTGCCCCTCTTTTGCATTTGGGCATTAGGCTTGCGTCACAGCGATCAAACCATCGCCGATCCAACGCGCCAACCATTGCCCGATGGCAAGGATGCCTTTTTCCTCACCCCATCGGGCGACCGCCTGTTCACATATTTGTCCCAAAAGCACAGGGCCGCAGATGAGCAACGTCAGCATGGCGGCCTCATCTCCATCAATCCTGCGCAAGCGGCACATCTCTTCCTGACGCCAGACCAGCACAGCGCTTGCCTTCTGTTGCTCCTGAGCGACAGGTGGCACCTGCCCCTCGGCCAGCGCCATCCAGATTTCGGCGGCATTGGTGTCGAGCGGCAGGATGGCCAACGCCGGAATGACCTTTAGCCATGCCGCGTCCCAATCCAAGCCTGCCATCTGTGCGGGCTTCATAGCCATCGCATCCGCCGCCACAAAGGCCTGCGAGAGCGCCAGTTCGATTCGCGCCAGTTCGCCAATCTCGCGATCATTCGGAAATTGCGCGCTCAGGCTGGCGGGCAGACCGTCTGCATAATCATCCAGTGTCCAGCTATGCGGGGGAGTGCGGTCAATATGGTGCGCGGCGGCGGCACGAAAATCTGCTTCGCCCATCCACGCCATGGTTTGCGGATAGGTTTCCACCAGACAGGCCATCAGGCTGGCGCGGTAATTGTTCTGGTAAACCGCCAGCCCTGCGGCGCGGCGCAGCGGCAGGCTTTGCGCCTCATCCTCATCACCGTCGGCCAGCCAGTCCAGAAAGGCGCTCTGCAAGGCGCTCAGGCGCATGAGGCAAGCTCCTCCATGGCGATGGCCCGTGCCACATCCAACTCGGCCAGCAATTCGGGCAAAGGCGGAATATTGTCGTCCCGCTCGATCATCACGGCCGCATGGGGCGCCCGCGCCAAAGCCAGACGCAACAGCGCCCAGACCGGGTCCGGCACAGCCTGATCATGCGTGTCGATCAACCCTTTGCACCCTTGCGTATGACCGGCCAGATGGATCTGCTCCACCGCCTCATAAGGTATCGCGGCCAGATAGTCGGCCGCGGAAAATCCGTGGTTCACCGCACTGACATGGATGTTGTTGACGTCCAGCAGGAGGCCGCAACCGCTGCGCGCCACGACCGCCGCAAGGAAATCCCACTCGCTCATTTCATCATGGGAAAAGGCGATATAGCTAGACGGGTTCTCGATCAGCATCCGGCGGCCCAGCACATCCTGCGCCCGCGCGATATTGGCGCAGACCACATCCAGCGTCTCGGCCCTGTAGGGCAAAGGCAGCAAATCGTGGGAATTATGCGCGCCATAGCGCGTCCAGCAAAGATGATCGGAGACGATGCAAGGCTCGATCTCATCCACCAAAGCGCGCAACCGCGCCAGATAATCGCCGCGAAGCCCGTCCGCCGATCCGACCGACATCGACACGCCATGCAGCGCCACGGGATAGTCCGTCCGCACCCGGCGGAGGATCTCACGCGGGCGGCCACCGGCCACCATGAAATTTTCCGATATGACCTCGACGAAATCGACCGGCACGCCGCCTGCCAGAAAGTCCTGATAATGCGGGCGGCGCAGGCCCAATCCGAAACTGGGGCCAAAATGGGGACGCGGCGGAAGGGTGGGCATGGCGGGCATCCTGATCCGAAAAAAGGGGGAGCGCGGCCCGTCGCAAATGGCCCAACAGGGACTTTGCGACAGGCCGACAGACTTTCGTTTTCGTCTTACTTGGGCGCGGTCAGGCTGCCACCGGCCTTCACGCAGGCCGCCTTGGTCATGTGCTTGAAGCCCTGCCCCTTGCAGTCATTCTGGCCCTTGCAATCGTGGTTGCCGCTCTTGCAGTCCGACGTTCCCTTGCAGGAGTTGACGCCATAACAGGCTACCTGCGCGCCATGCGCGGCAAAAGCGGGGGCGGCGGCAACGGTGCTCATGGCGATGACAGCGGCGGCGGCAGCAAAGCTGATCTGGCGGGTGGTGGGGTTCATGGCATATCTCCGATAGGTTCTGCCGAAATGGCACAGGCTATTCGGGCCGCGCGCGCCGATGGTTACAGGACCGGTTACAGGCCCAGCGAAAAACCGCGCAAAACATCACCAGCGCAGCAGGCGCGGCCCCAGCAGCGCCCCCCCAGCCGCAGCAGCGGCCATGCCCAGCGTGTACCATGTCAGCACAAAGATCGCCGCGCTTTCCGGGCAATGCAGGCAATAGATCGTCGCGCCCCATGCCCCCGCCGTCAGTCCCGCCGTGGCCCCTGCCAGCCGCAAGCGCGTGGGCGCCAGCCGCCGGAAAGACCATAAGAGCCCGCCGAAAATAGGCAGCGAGAGCAGGAATACGTTGGTTGAGCAGACCTTCCAGCTCATCCCCAGCCACATGGCCAGCCATTGGGATGATGGCACAGAGGCCAGTTCCTGAACGCTGATCGCCACCAACCCCAGCACCGGCAGACAGGCCACCCACAACCACCCCGCGACCCCCGCGCCGGGCCGGGCCAGACGCAAGGTGGCCAATGTTGCACAGAGCGCGAGGCTGCCGGTGTAGAGCCATTTGATCCAGAACATGCCCCCGTGCATGGCGAGCCAGAGATCTGCTCGGAAGCCGAGCCCCAGCCCCACCGCCATGAGCGTGAGCAGGCCGCCTGACACCAGCCCCGCGACCAATCGGCGTGAAAGGCTATAGCGCGGCACGGGCGGCACATCGGCGGCCAGCGCGGAAATGAGGTCCTCGGTCTTCATAGCAAACTGTCCTTGACCCGCTGCGCCAGAGCCTTGAGCCCGCGATGCACGGAAACCTTGATATCGGATTCGCCCAGATCAAGTTTTGTCGCGGCCTCGGCGGTGGAAAGCCCGTCGATCCGCGTGGCGCGGATGGCGGCGGCCTGTTTTTTGGGGATCGTTTCCAGCAAGCGCTCGACATCGGCGACGGCATCGCTGGCCTCGGCAAAGCCCTCGACGGCAAGAATATCCTCCAGCCCCTCAATGGTGCAGGTGCGCCCGCCTTGACGGAAATGGTCGATCATCTTGTAACGCGCCACGGCAAAGAGCCAACTGGTGAAGGGCCGCGCCACATCATAGGTCGCGCGGCGGGTGTGGACCGCGATCAGCGTCTCCTGCAACAGGTCCTCGATCTCATCCTCCTGCGCGCCCATGCGGCGGCGATAGAAACCTCGCAAAATCGGCACCAGCGCGCGCAGCAATTGCCCATGGGCGGCGCTGTCACCGGCAAGGCCCATCACCATCCACTGTTTCAACGCCTCTTCACCCGGTTGCATAGAGCCTCCCCAAGGGGCCATTCGGTGCGGACATCCATTCGGTTACACCAAGGCACGGCAGCGCGCGAAAATATTTCATCTGTAACCGGGCGCGTGGCCGCCACGAATAGCGGGGCATGGACCGGGCGCTGATTGCCCGGCCCTTTTCAGGAGGACACAGCATGCCCAGCCATTCCGCCACTACCGCCTCGATCGCTGCGTCGCTCGCGATCGCCTTGGCCGCCGTCGCAACTGCCCACGCGACGGACGCGCCCAAGACCGAGAAATGCTATGGTGTGGCCAAGGCCGGCAAGAATGATTGCAAGGCCGGCGCAGGCACCAGCTGCGCGGGCACATCCAAGACCGATTACCAGGGCAATGCGTGGAAGCTGGTGAAGGCAGGCACCTGCACCGGCATCAAGACGCCCAAGGGCAACGGCTCGCTGACCCCCAAGGCCTGAAGCCTGCTGTTGCCCGCTCTGCCCCAACGGAGCGGGCAGCCAGTTCGGAGATGCCCCAATGAAACCGCTCTTCAAGCTTTCCGCCCTTCCCCGACCGCTGACCGATGATCTGCTTCTGCTGCTGATGCGGCTGGGGATTGCGCCGGTCTTTTTCCTCTCGGGCCGGACAAAGGTCGAAGGCTGGTTCACCCTGACCGACGCCACCTTCGACCTGTTTCGGACGGAATATGCCCTTCCGCTCCTGCCCCCGGTTCTGGCCGCATGGCTGGCGACGATTGCCGAGCATCTCTTCTCCACCCTGTTGGTGCTGGGACTTGGCACCCGGATCGCAGCAGCGGGACTGCTCGGCATGACGGCAGTGATCGAGATTTTCGTCTATCCCGATGCCTGGCCCACGCATCTGAACTGGGCGGCCCTGCTGGTCCCGTTGATCCTGCGCGGGGGTGGGCGCTTCGCGCTGGACCGGTTCGTCGGCCAACGGGCTGGGTGAGCAACCGCCGCCGAGCCGGCCATTCCCAGCTCGGATTGATCCGTCGGAACCTGATCTTCGTTCTTTGACGCATTGTGAACCGATAAAGGTGGCTTCAGGGCTTGTCGTCATGTTCCCAATCATAATCGGCTTATAACATGCTTCAGCGTCGGGATTTCCTATCCGCCTCCGCAGCCACCCTTGCCGCACCCGCCCTGACCGGCGCCGCAGATGCCATGCCGGCGATAGGCAACGCTCTTCCCGATGTGGCGGTTGTCGGCGCGGGCGTGTTCGGCGCCTTTGCCGCATTGACCCTGCGCGAAAGGGGGCAGCGGGTCGTTTGTCTCGATCAATATGGCCCGGTCTCGCCTCGCGCCTCCTCCTCCGGAGAAACCCGTTCGATCCGTTCGGGCTACGGAGCGCAGGCCTTCTATTCGGCATGGTCTGCCAAGGCTTTGGCCATGTGGCGGATGCGCGAGGCCGAATTCGGGCGCAAGCTGCTCTATCCCTCGGCGCGGATCGAACTGACGGATCACTGGACCGAGACCATGATTGCGCAGCGCAAGATCTTCGACGATCTGAAGCTGCCTTACGAGATTGCCTCGCGCGATGAATTGCGCCGCCGCTTTCCGCAAATGAATTTCGACGATGTTGATTTCGCCTTTGTCGAAACGGCCGCCAGTTCTGTGCTGGTCAAGGCGCGCGAGGCGGTGCTGGCGGCGGTCGAGCAATTCGAGAAAAAGGGCGGCCAGATGCGCTTTGCCCGCGCTGTGCCGGGTGAAGCACAAGGACGCCGCCTGCTGTCGCTCAAACTGGATGGCGGTGATACCCTTTCGGCGGGCAGCTATGTTTTTGCTGTAGGGCCCTGGGCGGGCAAATTGATGCCCGCCATCGCCACCCCCCGCATCAACGTCTATCGCAGCGAATATCTCTATTACGGCACGCCCGCCGGCGATCCGCGCTATTCATGGCCGCATCAGCCGCTCTGGCATGACCATATTCGCGGCGGCTGGGGCTTTGGCAGCATTGAGCGCGGCCTCAAATATTCCGTCGCTCCCGGGCCGCGCCTGGCCATGGATCCCGACACCGCCGAACGCCTGCCGCGGCAGGAACTGATCAAGGCCAGCCGCGCCTATATTGCCGCGCGCTTTCCCGCCCTTGCCAACGCGCCCATCATGGAAAGCCGCGTCTGTCAGGTGGATGATGCCAACACCACCAACTTCCTGATCGATCGCCATCCGGATTTCGACAATGTCTATCTGGCTTTTGCCGGTGGCGGGCATGGTTTCAAGCATGGTCCGCTGGTGGGCAGTTATGTGGCGGATCTGGTGACGGGCCGCCCGGTTGATGCTGATGCGCGCCGTTTGTTTGAACTTGTTTCGCATCCGCCGCAGCCCGGGTGATACGCATGAACAGCCACCCATCAAACGCAATGAAGCCGCCTCGACAGGCTTTGCCGTTGGCTATGAAAGCGCCTCGCAATTCGACCGCGACTAATCGGCGCCTGTTCGGCCAACCACCCGGCCGCGATGCCAGTGCGATCAGGCAAGGGGCAACTGCCAATCTCGAAGCTTAAGGCCATCCTCAAAGTCGACGTTCCAGACACCTTTTGTAGCCGTGGAAAGCATCCCTTCATTCATGCAAAGCAAGGATTAAGCCCTCCAACAAATCCGGCGTGATTCAGTCACCGGGTCTTTCGAAAGGTCAGGTTGTAGCGCATCGCGCCGGTGGAGGGGTGATCTGCGTCCTTGAGCTCATCCACACCGTGGAAGACCAAACGCGACGGACCGCCCCAGACGACCACGTCCCCATGGAAGAGCCGGTGACGCGCCGGACGGTCATTGCGCTTATGACCGCCCCACAGGAAGGTGGCCGGCAGGCCCAGCGACACCGAGACGATCGGCGCGTCACGATCCCGCTCGTCCCTGTCCTGATGAAGGGAAAGGCGTGATCCGACGACGTAGCGATTGACGAGACAAGCGTCCGGTACGAACCCACCAAAGCCGAGGGCGTCGGCAGCGCGGTTCGCCAGGTCGAGAAAAAGCGTCGGCAGGTCAGGCCATGGCAGTGCTGTCACAGGGTCGATCACATCATAGCGGTAGCCCGACCGATCCGACACCCAGCCCCACGCGCCGCAGTTGAACATGGCCACAGACATGGCCTTTCCACCGCGCGTTTCCATGTGGCGGAAGGGTGACAGGGCAGACATCCGTTCAATATGCGCGATCAAGGCGTCGGCCGCGTCGAGGGCAAAACGGCTCAAAATCGCGGCGCCCGGCCCAAGCTCCACGTCACGCTTTTCGTCGGCGAACAGATCAGCCTGCATCATGGAAGATAATCCCCAGCGTATGTCGCTTGCCCGAACGCAGCTTGCTGACACCATGGCGCAGGGTGACGCGATAGTCGCCTTTCATGCCGCGCTGCGGGCGGATGTTCACGGCAAACAGGACCCCGTCCCCCTTGCCCAGAGGCACGACCGCCGGGCGCGATTGCATGCGCGGCCGCTGCTCGGTCAGCACGAACTCACCCCCGGTAAAATCCTTGCCGGGCTCGGACAGCAGGATGGCGACCTGCAAGGGAAACACATGGTCGCCATAAAGATCCTGATGCAGGCAATTATAATCCCCTTCCCCATACTCAAGCAGCAGCGGCGTCGGGCGCCTCTGCCCAGCCTCGTGACATCGCGCCAGGAAAGCAGCATGATCGGCAGGAAATCGGGCATCGATCCCCATCCGCTCGTGCCAGCCATTGGCGATCGGCGCGATGCGCGAATAAAGAGCAGTACGCGCCGCTTCGACCAGAGAAGGCAAGGGATAGGCAAAATAGCGATACTCGCCTTTGCCGAAGCCGTGGCGTGCCATATGGATGTGGGATCGAAACGCCGCCGTCGGACCGTAAAGCCCGACCATGGCATCACACTCTCCGCCATTGAGGAGGCCGGGCAGGATGGCCCAGCCTTCCTGATCGAGGCTCTCAGCGATGGCTTGCCAGTCATAGTCGGCGATGCGCGCACCAACACGGGCCAGATCATCATCGGAAAGTCCGGTGAGGCCATTAAACTGGCTCGGGTCAAGCCCGAGAACACGAAATGTCATTGGCAGAACTCCTTGCAGAAAGCCTGTCATGGCAGACAGCATCGGAGCGAGCATCCCGATCCTTGCGATCAAATTACTGTTTCAATCAGATGGCAGGAAGCAGATTTGGAATTCAGCGCTCTTGCCGCCAAAACAGCGCTTCCCGGCCCAAAACCGCACCAGCCTTATTCCTTGGGGGACACATAGTCCGGCTCATGGGTGAAGGGCATTTCAGAGCCATCGCGCAATGCGGCGAGAATATCGGAAAAGCTGGTCGAGCAACGAAAGCCGAGCCGTTGTTCGGCATGGGAGGCATCATAAACGCGCCCAATGCCGGTTGGCAGGCTCCACCCGCGCGCGGCATAGAGATCCGCCGCGTCCGGGAACTTCTCCAGAATGGCATACACGGCATTGCTTTTGAGTTGGCTTACATCCTCGCGCGCAAATGGCGTGGGGGCAGAGATGATGAACGTGTCGAACCCGATGTCGGGCGCGCGGTCGAGCGCGGCAAGATGGGCGGCGGCCGCATCCTCAACCGTCAGGCGCCGATTGAGGAATTCATTGGCTTTCAGATTTTCGCCCGAAAGATGGGTGTGCGTATCGTCATCTTCGGGAAAAAACCGCGCCGTGCGCAGCACCACACAAGGCAGGCCGCGCTCACCGGCATACAGGCGGCACAGGCCTTCGGCGGCAAGTTTGGTCACGCCATAGATATTTCGCGGCGCAAGCGGCCCGACCTTCTCGTCAAGCCAGACGGCGGCGTCACCCGTTTCATCGCGAATGGCCTGGTTGATCATCAGGGATGTCGTCGATGTGAAGACAAAGCGGTCATGACCTGCCGCTGCGGCCGCTGCCAACAGGTTAAGCGTGCCGGTGACATTAACATCGATGAAAGCCTGTTCGGAATAACGGGCTATGTCCGGCTTGTGGAGCGCTGCGGCATGAATGACGGCCTCGATCCCACGGCCAAAAACCTCGCGCACAACGCCGGGATCAGCGACCGAACCTATATGATCGGTGTCGGGCCCTTCTGCCACATCCAGCCCGGTGACACGATGGCCCGCCGCACGAAGGCGCGGAGCAAGAAACCGGCCAAGCCAACCGGAGGAGCCTGTCAAAAGAACGTGCATGGCTGGAGAGCGCTAACAAGCGCAGGCCATGGTGTCAAAACCATCCTCACCGCTCTTTCAAACGGTCGGTATCGTGCCTCCGTCGATGACGTGTTCTGTTCCGGTGATGCTGGCCGCCCGGTCAGAGGCCAGAAATGCAATCAGGCTGGCGACTTCTTCGGGTGACGACGGCCGCCCGATCGGGATGCCGCCCAGCGATTCCATGATCCGGCGCCTGCCTTCCTCCATGCCGCCGCCGCTCTCATCGCCCAGCCTTCGCGCCAGTTCGATGGCGGCCTCGGTTTCGATCCAGCCGGGAGACACTCTCACGACCCGAACGCCGTGTGGGGACACCTCCCTGGCAAGGCTCTTGCTGTAGGTCGATAATGCGGCCTTGGCGGCGGCATAGGCCGTCGTTGCCTCGGGCAACGGCAACCGGCTCTGGATTGAGGTGACATGGACCACCACGCCGCTGCGCCGGGCAACCATGGCCGGCACCAATGCGCGATCCAGCCGCACCGCCGGGTAAAGGTTGAGATCCAGTTCTCCGGCCCATGCGGCATCGTCAAGCGCGGCAAAGCCACCGGCGGGGGCGGAGGAGCCACCCAGCATATGGACAATGATATCGGCTACCCCAAGCCGTTCCTGTACGGCCTGCGCCAGCTTGCCGGTGCCATCGGGTGTTGTCAGGTCGGCGATGATGCATTCATCGGGCACCGCATCGGCGGGGCAGCTTCTGGCACAAGTCAGAACCTGTGCGCCTAACTGACGAAAAAGACGGACGGTTGCCGCGCCCGCCCCGCGCGTGCCCGACGTGACCAGCGCCCGTTTGCCGGCCAGCGTGAGGAAGGTCGTCATGGCGCGATCTCCAGGCTTGCGATCTTGTCCCCATCAAGCGTGAAGCGATAGCGCAGGTCGATGGGGCTGCCGGGGAAATTGCCCACCAGATGCGCGGTCACAACCCTTGCCTCGCCATCCTCGGCCAAGGCGAAAGGTTGGGCGGCATAGCTGTATTTTGCGGAAGCAGCCGCTTTCCACTGCCGGATCGCCTCGCGCCCAGTGTAGGTCTGGCGCTCATCGCGCACGACAGCATGTTCGGCGAAAACCTCACCGATGTCAGCCCCATCCGATGATTGATCCGCCGCGAAATAGCGGGCGATGGCCAAAGGCAGTTCGATGTCCATTTCATACTCCTGGCAAAAAGTGAGCGCATCAGCGCCGACCGATCAAACTTAGGGCTGGACCATCATTGTGATAACAGGGATAAAGCGGGATGGACTGTTGCGACATTGAGGATAATGACTGACCCGGCCCTCACCCGATTGAACAGCGTGCTGGCCATCGCCCAACGCGGCTCCTTCCGCGCGGCAGCCACGGAACTGGGCATGTCGACCACCGCGTTGAGCAACATGATCGCCAGGCTGGAGCGGGAATTGGGCGTGCGCCTGTTTAACCGTACGACACGCAGCGTCGCGCTTACCGATGCTGGCCTGACCTTTGTTGAACAGGTGGGGCCAGCGCTGCGAACCATTCACGACGCGATGGAAGGGGTACGCTCGCAACAGCAGACCCCGTCGGGCACGCTGCGCATCAATGCTTTCGCCTCCGCCGCCCGCGAGATTTTCGCCCCCTTGCTGCTGGAATATATGCGGTGCTATCCGCGCGTGCATGTCGATCTGGTGACCGAGGGACGGCTGGTGGACATCGTGGCCAACGGTTTCGATTTTGGCGTGCGCAGCCGGAATTTGGTGCCTACGGACATGATTGCCATCCCGCTGGGCCCCTCGCGCCGCCATGTCGTGGTGGCGACATCGGCCTATATTGCCAATAATAGGCGGCCTGATGTCCCTGCCGATTTGCTGCGCCACAGTTGCATCCGCATCCGGCTGCCCGATGGGGGGCTGTATCGCTGGCGTTTCGAAAGGGATGGCGAGCCGGTTCACATCGACGTGACCGGCCCCATCACGCTGGATGAAGCCAGTCTTGCGCGCATGGCGGTGCTGGCCGATGTCGGGATCGGCTATTTCATGGAGTCCGACGTACAGCAGGAACTGGAGGACGGACGGCTCTTGCGCCTTTTGACGGAGTGGACACCGGCTTTGCCGCCCGTCTGCCTGTATTACCCCCATCGCAAGAATTCTCCGGCCGCCGTCAGGGCCTTCATCGATTTGGCGCGCAAAATGGCAGGCTGAGACCTTTCGCCCTCAGAACGGTCCTTTATGTACCCCGTTGGTGGCGGCCAAATTTGACGTTCGTTCAGGCAAGGCGCCCGGAAATCTCGGCGAATCCAACGAGCGCATGGTTCCAAAATCGGGTTGGCGGGCCTGGGAATTGCTCCGGCAAATCTCGCAGGACGAAACGCGCATCGGGTTGTTTCAATCGCGCCAGCCACCGATCAAGCGGCAGATCAGCCAAAGCCGCGCCGCAAAGCACAGCTTTGGTCCCATAAGAACTCGGGCCGTAATCCTCGCCTGCCTCAGCCTCGTCCCAAGTCCGCATCTGTTCGAACCACAGGTCGAGACAGTTTATGACGGCCTGCCGCTCATGAAGGGGCCAGTTTTGCCATAGTTTGCCGAGCGCTGTTGTTCAGGAAATCGACCATCGACAGGTTTTCGCGATCGGGAAAATCTTCGTCGGGCATATCGGGAAGAATTTCGGGAGGTTCAAAAAAGGGATCCTCCTCTGGCGCAGGGACAGCCGGAGCCTCCGGCGGCACTTGCGGAGGGATAACCTCGGGCAATGGAAAAAATTCGGGTTGAGTTGCCATGACTCATTCTCCGGGAATCTTGCGTAACAGGTGGCTCAGTCGCGCCAAAGCAGCTCGGGCTTTTGACGCGGCGGGGCAGGTTCACCCCCGCTTGGGCGACCGACAATGATGGGGGCCACCGGCCGCCAAGTGAGTGGCAACCCCAATGCCGCCCTGCCCTCATCCGTTTCAAGCCAGCTCTGGGCAAAGCCGATCCAGCATGTGCCCAATCCTTTGCCATAGGCCGCCAACATCAAATTCTGCGCAGCCAATATGCAGTCGATCTGTGACCACGGACTGTCTTTTGTCGAACAGATCAGGATCAGCGCCGGGGCATGATAGAATATATGGAAATCAGGGTTCTCAAGCATTTCCTCGAAACGATGCAGCGCCAGACCGGGCGCGGGACTGCGCAGCATCAGCGCCTTTGCCTCATCGGAAATACGGTCCAGCAAGGCCGGATTGCGCAGAATGCAAAATCCCCAGGGCTGACCGTCCATCGCGCTGGGCGCCTGTATTGCGGCATCGATCACCGCCTCCAGCACCGCCGGGTCAATGGCTTCATGAGTGTAGGCCCGCGTTGCGCGACGGCCGTAAATGGCTTGTTCCAGATCCATAGGCTTATCCTCCTGCCGCTTCCGCCTGGGCGATACTTTTGATGGCCCTGGCAAAACTGTCGGGGTTGAGAGAGATGGAGTCGATGCCTCGATGGACCAGGAATTCTGCAAAATCAGGATGATCGCTTGGCCCCTGCCCGCATATTCCGATCTTGACGCCGGCCGCATGGGCCTTGGCGATGACATCGCCAATCATGATTTTGACGGCTTCCTCACGCTCGTCGAACAGGGTGGCCAAAAATTCGGAATCCCGGTCAACGCCCAGCACAAGCTGCGTCAGATCGTTGGAGCCTATCGAAAAACCATCGAACCTTTTGGCAAACTCCTGCGCCAAAACCACGTTGGAGGGGATTTCGCACATCATATAGATCTGCAACGCATGCTCGCCGCGCCGAAGGCCGTTTTGGGCCATGATGGCCAACACGCGATCGGCTTCTGCCGGGGTGCGGCAAAATGGCACCATGATGATGACATTGGCAAAGCCCATCACCTCGCGCACCCGCTTTAACGCCTGGCATTCCAGCGAAAAGCCTTCCCGGTACCGCTCGTCATAATATCGCGATGCCCCCCTGAAGCCGAGCATCGGATTTTCCTCATGCGGCTCGAAGCCGCTTCCGCCGATCAGATGGGCATATTCATTGGTCTTGAAATCGCTGAGGCGGACAATCGCGGGATGCGGGTAATAGGGCGCGGCCAACCGCGCGATACCGCGCGAGAGCAGATCGACGAAATAGTCCGCGCCGTCGGCATGGTCTTTGATCAGGTCGGCAATCTTGCGCCTGTCCGCCTCGGCAACCCTTTCGGGATGCAGCAAGGCCATGGGATGCGCCTTGATCAGCGTATTGATGATGAACTCCATCCGCGCCAGCCCCACCCCCTTGGCCGGCAGTCGCCACCATTGGAAAGCCGAGGCCGGCTCGGCGATATTGACCATCACCTGCGTGCGTGTGGCAGGAAAGCTGCCCGGATCGATCTCCTCGCTTTCGTAGTCCAGCAGGCCGTCATAGACAAAACCCTGCTCACCCCCGGCGCAGGAGAGCGTTATCGGCTGCCCTTCGCGCAGCAGCGCCGTGGCATGACCGGTTCCGATCACGGCAGGCACGCCCAGTTCGCGGCTGACAATGGCGGCATGGCTCGTGCTGCCACCATGATCGGTCACAATACCGCCCGCCCGCCGCATCAGCGGGACCCAGTCCGGATCGGTGTTGCCCGTCACCAGAATGGCGCCGTCGGGAAAGCGCGCCATATCGCCCGCATTGCGCAGGACGCAGGCCTTGCCCGAGGCGATGGCGCCCCCGACCGCCGCCCCGGAAAGGATGGGCTGCGCCTTTGCCTTGAGGCGATAGGTGCGGAAAGCGGCGCTGCTGCGCCCCGACTGCACCGTTTCAGGCCGCGCCTGAACCAGATAAATCAGACCGGTTTGCCCATCCTTGGCCCATTCCAGATCCATCGGGCGGCCATAGTGCTTTTCGACGAGCACGGCCCAGCGGCCAAGTTCGACAATTTCCGCATCATCGAGCACAAATTTGCCGCGTTGAGAAAGGCGGGTCGCGACGATCCGTGTGTTTTTGCCGCCGCCATCGGCATAGATCATCCTGACAGCTTTCTCGCCGCAGGTCTTTTCAATGATCGGACAGGTGCCCGGTGTGGCCAGAAGGGGCTTGAACACAACATATTTATCGGGATCAACAGAGCCCTGAACCACCGTTTCGCCAAGACCCCACGCGGCGCTGATAACAGCGACATGGGGAAAGCCGGTTTCGGTATCGATGGTAAAGATCACTCCTGATCCCGCCAGATCGGACCTCACCATCTGCTGGATGCCGATCGAGAGAGCCACCGAGAAATGGTCAAACCCCTTGGCTTCGCGATAGCTGATCGCGCGATCGGTAAAGAGCGAGGCAAAGCAGCTCAGGCAAGCCTCCAGCAGGGCCCGGTGTCCCCGGATATTCAGAAAGGTTTCCTGCTGCCCGGCAAAGCTGGCATCGGGAAGATCCTCCGCCGTTGCGCTGCTGCGCACAGCCACGGCCGGATTTTTCACCTTGGCCCGTTCCTCCAGCTGATCGTAGGCGGCACGGATATCGCGAGCGAAATTGTCCGGCAGATGAGCGCTCAGAATAAGATCCCGGATCTCGGCCCCCGCTTGTTCCAGCGGTATCCGACCGGCCTGATAGAGCCTGATCCGCTCCTGCATAGGGGTCTCGATGGCATTTTCGGCGATGAAGTCGCGATAGGCGGCGGCGGTTGTGGCAAATCCTGCGGGTACGCGAACGCCACTTTCGCCCAATTTGCACACCATCTCACCGAGCGAGGCATTTTTTCCGCCGACGCAACCGACATCCCCCATGCCGATCTGCTCGAACCACAGAATGCCGGGCATCGTGCAAGTCATTTTCCACCTCCCCGAGCCTGATCCGCATGAGGGCTTGCCTGACGCCAGCGGCGAGCCTCTTCCAAAAGGGCAATGGCCTCGGCGTCCTGAGTCTGAGTGAAATCGCCGTAATGCACGCCCACCGAATAGAACGGGTCGGGCGAAGCAAGGCACACCACCTGATCGCAGAGTTTACGCAAGCTCAGAAGCGTATCAGGCGGCGCCAAAGGCACAGCCAGAACGATGCCACGTGGCCCCACCTTTGCCAAAGCTTTCAGGGCAGCGCGCACAGTGCCGCCAGTGGCAATTCCGTCATCGACCACCACGACCATCCGCCCTTTCAGCGATACAGGAGGGCCTGTGCGATAGGCAGCACGTCTGCGGTCAATTTCATCCAGTTGGCGACCGATTTCGTGATCGATATAGGCCTTGTCCGCACCGGCCATCCGCGCCGCCAATTCGTCGATCACCACTTGAGGTGAAGCGCCGTCGACGAGGGCGCCAATGCCATATTCCTTGTTGCCCGGTGCGCCGATTTTGCGGACCAGCAATATGTCAAGCCGCGCGCCCAGGGCCTTGGCCACCTCAAACCCCAAAGGCACCCCGCCGCGCGGCAATGCCAGCACAACAGGGTCCTCCAGCCCCAGCGCCTTCACCTCACGAGCCAGAAGCACACCCGCCGCGCGGCGATCCCTGAACAGCACAGTCATGGCCTGACTCCGAAATGATGCAGAAACCAGTCGCGCGCCAAATCGACGACCTGATCAAGCGTTCCGGGTTCCTCGAACAGATGGCCCGCCCCCGGAATGATCATCAGTTTGCGGCCGCAGGTCATGGCCTCATAAGCCTGTTCGTTGAGCTCGATCACCGCCCGGTCCAGCGCGCCGACCAACAGCAGCGTCGGAGCCTTGACACGCGCAAGGGCATCGACCCCGGCAAGATCGGGCCGCCCGCCGCGCGAGACAACGGCGGCAATGCGCGCGTCACCTGCGGCTGCGCGCAGCGCCGCTCCGCCGCCTGTGCTCGCACCGAAATAGCAGGGCGGCAAACCAGCCGTCGCGGTATGTCCCGCCGCCCAATCCACCGCACAGCGCAGGCGCGAAGCCAGCAAGCCGATGTCAAAGACGTTACGGCGGTCGGCCTCCTCCGGCCCCGTCAACAGATCGAGGAGCAGCGTCGCCAGCCCCGCTTCACGCAATCGGTCGGCAACGTGGTTGTTGCGCGGACTGAGCCTGCCGCTGCCGCTGCCATGGGCGAAAATGACGAGACCATGCGGCCGGGGAGGTACGCCCAGGATGGCAGCCAGCGGCGGAAAGCCCGGCATCGATATGGCGATCGGCACTGTCATAGCCCGAAAGGCCAGGTTTCCGGCGCGCCTTTCGGGCGCTCATGTCCAAGGGGCGTGACGGCACGGGTTTCCTCGAACCAGACATAAGCGTCGAACTGATCGGCAAGAACCGCTTCGAAATAATGGCTCAAAAGCTCCGACTGCGGCCGATAGACAACGCCTACGGCCCGTTCGAGGAGGGGGTGCGACAACGCCTCCGCCAAGGCCTGACGTTTGCTGCCCCGCCAGTCGGTCAAGCTGCGGGCGTAGCCTGTATGGCGGAACGCCTCTTCCCAGCTGTGCTGCCGTGCTGGACGAAGCTCCATCACCTTCATGTCGCCTCCCCAGTCGGAGGCTGCGGCAACTGTTCCGCGATCTGTGCCGAAACCTATCAGCACGGCCTCATCGCCATAAGCCGCGCGCACCAGTTCGCCGATATTGAATTCACCGCGCCACCCCATTGCGGTCGCCGATGCATTGCCGATGTGCGAATTATGCGCCCAGACCACGGCACGGGCATCGCAGCGAAAAGCCATGAGACGCTGGAGCGTATCGAACATATGCCGATCGCGCAGGTTCCAGCTGGCCACCGCCCCGCGATACATCGCGCGATAATAGCTCTCTGCGGCCCGCACTATTCGTGCGTTCTGTTCAGCATCGAAATAGGCTTCGCCATCGTCGGCGATCAGTTGAATGCGCTTTCGCAGTAGCTCGCCCAACTGGGCAACAACATCCTCTTCGCAACCGGCCATGCGTCCGTGCTCGACCGCCTGCCCGTAATGCTGGGGCGCGCCGCGCCATGCCATCAGCGATCCGTAATTGCGCCGCGCTTCGGCGGCGGCGGCGGGATCATGGTTTTCGAGATAGGCGATCACGGCGTGGATGGATTCGCCCAGACTGTAGACATCGAGCCCCCGCACAGCCGTGCGCGCCGCTTCGGCAAGGGGCGCATTGTGTCCGCGCAGCCAATCAGCGAAGGCCAGAACCTCCTGATTGCGCCACATCCATGTCGGAAAGCGCAGAAATGCCTCGCCTGCCCGCAGGCGTGGAGCATTGTGGCGGACATATCCGTCGATGCGCGCGATATCGGGCCAATCACCTTCCACAAGGACAAGATTGAAACCATGGGCTTCGATCAAACGCCGCGTAATCGCGGCGCGCGCGGCATAAAACTCATGGGTTCCATGGGTCGCCTCGCCAAGCAGGACGATTCTCGCATCCCCAAACCTGTCAAATGCATCGGCAAAATCGGCAGCTTCGACCGCAGGCAAAATCTCGCCCGCCTCGCGCAGCCGACCGGCAAGGGCGGCGGCCTGCGGTGCCGGCGCCTTGTCCCTATCGAGCTCTCGCCGCTGTCCGATCATCGCTTCTGATCCGGGACATTGGTCATCGGGGTCTTGGGCAAATTCACCGGGACCGCAGGCCCCGCTGGTTCGGGCGCCCATTCGGTCGATCTGGGTGCGGGCCTGGCCTGCTGCTCCTGTTTGGGCTTGCTGGGCGGTGCCACGTACCAGATGGTCAACACCAGAACGAGAAGCAGGACCATGATCGCCGAGAGCCACCTTTTGGCGGGCGATGGTCCCGAAACAGGGTCTTTCATAGTTTGGGCCTCCCTATTCGACAGGTGCAAAGGACGAAGGCCATTCCGATTGCATCTCGGCCAGCAGATCATCCTCATAGCGACGGCAGGCCTGCTTTCTGGCGCCAATGCGCTGCATGCTGTCGATCAGAGCGTCGGCTGCAAGCTGCGCCATGCGATCCAGCTTCGCGCCGATTTTCGCGTCCAGATGCTGTTCGATCTTGCGCTTGAGAAGCGCATGTTTCGCGCATTTGGCCAGATGAAACATCTTTGCCGCCATGTCGTCGTGGCCGTCGATATGGCAATCGCATTGATGGCAATGGCCCTGGCCATGCGCCTCGGGATGCTCATGTCCTTCCATCATCGTGCTTCTCCGTTCAGGTCTGCCCAGCGCAAAGCGGCGGCGGTCTGATGAGAATAGGCACCGGAATTTTTCGCCGATGCTGGGAATTGTACGGAGGCCGCGAACCGTCGGCAGGCTTGACAGGACGCAAGTCGAGGCACGCGCGATCGGTGCAACCTGAGCCGGCCAATGAAGGAGGCCTCCCATGAAAGTCTCAGAAGCCATGCATCGCGGTGCCAATTGGATCGCTCCGGATGCCTTATTGCCGGATATCGCCGAGCGCATGCGGCAGGATGATGTCGGCGCCTTGCCGGTGGGCGAAAATGACCGGTTGATCGGGATAGTCACAGACCGCGACATCGTCCTGCGCGGGTTCGACCGGCGCTCAGATCCGCTTCAGCTCACCGCACGCGACGTCATGACCAAGCCGATCATCTATTGCCATGCCAATGAAGAATTGGAAGACGCGGTGACGGTCATGGAAAGCAGATGCATCCGGCGGATGCCTGTCATCGATGCCGATCACCGGATGGTGGGAATGCTCAGCCTGGGTGACGTTGCGGCCAAGGCCACGCCCTCCATTCTGGCCGAGGCACTTCGCGCCGTTACCGCCCATCATACTTGATGGCCATCAACTCGCGAAAATCCGGTCATGCGATCAAGTAAAGGCCAGACGGCGAGTCGGAAGGTAGCGGTTCAACAGGGAAAGCTAGATCCTTACGAACAGCCAGCCTCACCGACAACGACCTCGATGGCTAGGCCCGTGGCGACCATTGTCTGACACTGTCCGCAAGGCAGCTAGCACAGTGATGGTTTCGCCGCGGGCTGACCGTCGTTTCCCGCAAGGAAAAACCGGGCTCGAACCGCGAGCAGGCAATGCAGATCGCACGACAGATCGCACAGGATGCCGGAGGACAAGTGTTGATGCGGGCCGCAGACAAGGCCGCAGGGAGAACGGGACGGGATCACGGCGAGGTTTTGCTGCACACCCAACCAATTGGGAGACCACCACATGAAACTGCCTCATGATGTCATCATTCTGCTCGCCGATGGCGCGCGCATGCTCCTGCTCAAAAATTGCGGAACCCAACTGGAGCCCGATTTGCGCGTGATCGGACATCGCCAGTTCGAAAACCTTCCCAACCGGGATCTGCTTGCCGATGCGCCGGGCGTCGGCTTTTCTCGAGCCTATCCGGGGCACGACACCGTGGCGCGTGCAGATCCGCATCAGGCCAATGAGGACGCATTCCTTGCCGCTTGCGCAGAAGCGCTCGCCGGGGCAGCAGAGGACAGCAGCGGCCTTGTCGTTGCGGCCCCGCCCCGCGCGCTTGGCGTGCTGCGCCGCCACTATGATGAGCGGATTCGTGTCCGGCTGATCGCCGAAATCGACAAGGATCTGGTCAAGCATTCGCTCGACGACATCACGCGCCTGCTGAGCGGCTATCAGGCAGCCGTCAGCGAGTAGGGGCGCCATTGACGCCGACATAGGGACCATCCCAATTAACGGGATCCTCTGCATTCGCGGCAAACACCGGAGTGGGCACCGTGATAGCCAAAGCAGATGCGGAAATTATCATTTTAAACATGCAATTCCCTCCTTGCACTTACATATGCAACCGGGACTCTGCACCATCCTTGATAGGCATTTATTCGCAATCATCCGCCTAGATTAATCACGTATTTCGGATAAATTTACAAAATCCTCCACCTTCATCAAAGAATTTCTTAAAAGCAGGAATGAAGACAATCCTATCGGGTTGAGCCGGATTCCGCAGAAGCACGATTGACGGCGGATGGTCGCCCGTACAGGGCGCGATACCAAAGCGCATGGGGCAACCCCATCGGCTAGACAAATGCCGTACCGGACTGCCGGATTCCTCCATTCGCAAAGACCTCGAGACGGTCGCGATCAATAATGTTGATCTGATCGCGCCGCGGCATGCTGATGATGCTTTGCTCGCGCAACCGGCGCAAGGCGCGGCAAATCGATTCCGGCGTTGTGGCAAGATAGGCCGCCATATCGACCTGCGGCAGGGGCAGAAAGAGACTGCCGTCGGACGTCATGGGAAGCCGGTCGACAATCGAGGTCAACAATGCGCAGAGCCTGACAAGAACCCCATTGCAGCCCAGGATCATGCCGCGACGAAAAATGGGGTCCTGTTCGGCGCAAATAGAGGGCAGCAGCCTTCCATCCTCACGGTAACTGCGGATCAGCGCCTCATGCCACCATCGGCGTGAATGACGGACATAGAGCAGATCGGTCACGGCCTCGGCGGTAAAACGGTAAGACTCGGTTACCGGCAGTCCAATCTGGTCACCGGCAAAAAAGAAGGCGGTAACCTGTCTGTTTCCCTCGACCGACATGCTTATGCCCCGTGCGACCCCGGCGCGCAGTTCATAGACATGCTCGCAAGGATCGCCCTCCAGGAAAAGCATTTCTCCCGATTTTGCCGGCATGGCGATTTCATAACGCCGCGGCTCCAATTTCACAAAATTGTTCATGGCGATTCTGACACCTCAGCTTGACTGAACCAGTCAGACTAGACAGGGCGCGGCAATACGGCATTGGGTTATATACATAGCGCGAAGACAGAGATCTGAAGTCGTCCCCGCTCGCGCGAGCTTCTCGGCGGCCGCAAGCAACGCAAAAAAGCCTGTTCGGATCAGGCTGTTCGGGAACGGATGCGATGGGTCTGTTTCCAGTGCTTTTCCCGCCCCAAACCGGCCGCAAACGCAATGCGCAAGGCATCGGCAAAATTTGTGACAACCAGCTTTTCCATAATATTGGCGCGATAGACCTCGACTGTTCGCGAACTGATTCCAAGATCAAAGGCAATCGTTTTGTTGGGATATCCGCAAGCCAGCCCGTCGAGCACCTCACGCTCGCGCTCTGTCAATTTTGCGGTTTGTCCCCTTGCCCATTGCGCCCGTTCAAACAGCGCCGTGCGATCGTCGATCTGCCGAAAGCCCAGTTCAATCGACTGTATGAGCCTTTCGCGATCGAACGGCTTCTCCAGAAAGTCGATGGCGCCCCCTCTCATCGCCTGAACGGCCAGTGTGATATCTCCATGGCCGGTCAAAACGATGACGGGGAAATTCAGGCCGCGCCCCGCCATGCGTTCAAGGACCGTCAGACCGTCAAGACCGGGCATTCGGATGTCCATCAGCACGCAGGCCGCAACGGAATTGTCGGCGCAATCGAGAAATCTTTCTCCATCCATCCAGCGTTCGACACGATAACCCGATGTCCGCAAAAGAAAATCGAGAGAGCGACGCACCGAATCCTCATCATCAACAATATGAACCAGCCCCTGTTTATGCATCGCCTGTCTCCGCGATCGGTAAAGTCATGTAAAAAGCAGCGCCTCCCCCGTCGGCCTTTTCGTACCAAAGCCGTCCGCCATGGGCCTCCACGATGGTGCGGCTGATGGCCAGCCCGATGCCCATTCCGGTCGCCTTGCTGGTGACAAAGGGTTCGAACAGATCGGCCTCCAGGTCGGGGGCAATTCCCGGCCCGTTATCGACCATTGCAATATGGACCATGTCGCCCATCACCTGCCCGCTGATGACGATGCGGCCGGAGTCATCGACGGCCTCCAATGCATTGCGCAGCAGATTGAGAAGCACTTGCTGGATCTGTACCCGATCCACCAGAACGCAGGGCAACGAGGCGGGCACATCTATATCGCACAGGACACCGCGGGCCTTGCTGCCGACCGCGCCCAGTGCGCTTGCCTGCGACACCAGATCCTGGGGATGGACAATCACGCGCTCCAGATCCCCGCGCGCCACAAATTCACGCAGTCGGCGGACGATCGCGCCTGCCCGCAATGCCTCGCGCGCAGCCTCATCCATCGCGCTGCGGGCTGACGAGATCGTTTCGTCTTCATAAGAAGCAAGCAGAACCGCCGTCGATTGGACATAATTGGCGATGGCGGTCAAAGGCTGATTCAATTCATGGGCCAATGCCGTGGCCATGGATCCGATCGCGGACACGCGCGAAATATGAATCAATTCCGACTGCAGCTCCTGCAGTTTCGCCTCCGCCTCGCGCCTGGCCGTCAGATCGCGGAGAAAACCTGTAAAAACGCGACTGCCTTGCGAGATAGCCTCGCCTATATAAAGCTCGTGAGGAAAGAGTGTGCCGTCCTTACGCTTTCCGGTCACACAGCGCACATTGCCGACGATGTGGCGTTGTCCTGTGGCCAGATAACGCTTCAGATATTCGTCATGGCGCTGCGCATCCGGTTCGTCCATCAGTATTGAGACGTTTTTGCCGATCACCTCCTCGGGCTTGTATCCAAATAAATTCTGGGCGGCCAGACTGAATGACTGAATAATCCCATTCTCGTTGATCGTTACCATCGCGTCGGGAACTGTGTTGAGAATGGCGCGCAACTGGGTCTCACTGCCCTCTATACGCCTCAACTGATCATATTCTTTTGTAATATCCCGAACAACGCAGCTATATCCGACGAGACAGCCGCCGGCATCATCAATCCTGCTGATGTTAATTTCGCCAAAAAACGAAGTTCCGTCCTTTTTCTTGCGCCAGCTGCGCTCTACCACCGGTCCGGATACCAGCGCCATTTGCAGCCATGCCCGGACCTGCTGCTCCTCGCCCAATCGGTTCTTGAAGAAAAAGCTGATGTGCCTGCCCAGCGTCTCGGCTTCGCTCCAACCATAGAGCCGCTCGGCGCCCTTGTTCCAGAGCACCACCTTTCCATCCGGATCGAACATGGAAATGGCGTATTGCCGGGCGCTGTCAATCAACAGGTTAAGCTCTGTCTGCAGCGTCATGGCCTTCTGGCGTATGCGAACCAAATCGTTGACCAGCCGGGTGAACAGAATGGCGCCGGCGACTTCTCCCGTCGGTCCATGCCAGGGCACCATGTCCCATTCGACCCAATCAATTGAGCCGTCCAGCCGCGTGAACACTTCGGCATCGCCGCAAAGACTCTCACCGCCCAGAACGCGACGATGAATTGCCCGCAGGCGGTCATCGATCTCGGGAAAGATTTCATAATGGGATTTTCCGACAATACATTGATCCTGGATGCCGTAATCCTCCAACCAGCGACGGCTGCAGGCCAGGTAGCGCATTTCGCAGTCGAATATGGCAACGGCTATGGGAAGATGGGTCAAAAAGAGATCTTCAATATCTCCGCTCTGCAGCAATTTCGCCATCCCGTCCCCCATGCGTCCAGCACACCCCCATTTTTGCAGCAGATACATCGGGCACGATCCTCAACACCGCGAAATCACGCCGCCGCCAGTGGTAAAGCTGCACCTCTTCCGGCCTCCTTCAACCGAGTGCAATCCAATTGACGGATCATTTATTTTCGCAAATTCGCTATCCCATCTATGCGTGATTATACCTAATGCGCAGGCTGATATTGAACCGCCACAGCCATGTAATTTCTGATATTTCGCCATTAATTGAAGGCAGTGCGGAAGTTTTCAAATAGAGCGTCAAGGCTCATGAGGCGGCGATAACAAGGACAACCTTGCGCCGTGCCCCCTGTCCGGGAAACGGAATTGTCGAACCCGAATAAGCCTCACCATCCACGCTCAGGCCAGTTTCCCCGCCCCGTTCGACAGTCACTTCGATGATACCCTGGCCGCGCAATGTTGCGGTAAAGCCGGGCCAGTCCGGCGGGAGACAGGGAACCAGCCTCAGTTCACCCTTTTCAAGCCTGAGCCCAAGGATAAATTCGCTGGCAAGCCGCCAGCTCCATGCGGCCGCGCCTGTGTACCAGCTCCAGCCCCCACGCCCCAGATGTTCCTCGCCGCCGCTGATATCTCCGGCCACAACATAGGGTTCAATCGCATAGTGCTGGGCCGTTTGGGGCGTAGAACTGTGTTTGATGGGATTGATGCGGTCAAACACCGTTTTGGCCCGCGCGCCATCGCCCAACATCGCGGCGGCAATGCCCAGCCATGCCGCTGCATGGCTGTATTGCCCCCCATTTTCGCGGATCCCCGGAGGATAGGCCTTGATATAACCGGGATCGCGCGCCGTTGCGTCAAAGGGGGGATGCAGCAGGCGAACAATGTCATCCTCAGGACGCACCAGTTCTTTAAAGGCACTGTCGAGAGCCTGCCTTGCCCGAAGAGGATCACCGCCGCCGGCGATCACCGCCCACGACTGGGCGAGGGAATCGATGCGGCATTCATCGTTGGATTGCGCGCCCCAGTTTCGACCCTGATCATCAATCGCCCGGATATACCATTGGCCATCCCAACCATGGCGATCAATGGCATCGGTCAGCATCCGGGCGCGCGGAAGCCAAATTTCGGCAAAGTCTTTGCGGTCCCCCTCGCTTCCAAGTTCAGCGAAATCACGGATGGTGGCCGCCATAAACCAGCCCAGCCAGACGCTCTCGCCCTTGCCCGCGCTGCCCACCCGGTTCATCCCGTCATTCCAGTCGCCGTCGCCGATCAATGGCAAACCGTGGTCGCCCAGACGCCAGGCACGCCCAAAAGCGCGCAGGCAATGTTCATGCACCGTCGCTTTTTCCCCTTCAGGAAACTGCGCGAAACGATCATGCTCCTGTCTGCTCAGCTCAGGTGCCTCCAGAAAGGGCACTTTTTCGTCCAGCAACAAAGCATCACCGGTAGCCCGGACATATTGGGCCACCGCATGGGGAAGCCAGAGCAGGTCGTCCGAACAGCGCGTCCGCACCCCTCTTCCGGCCGGCGGATGCCACCAGTGCAAGACATCTCCCTGTGAAAACTGGTGGGCGGCGGCCTGCAGGATCTGCCGCCGCGCGAGGTCCGGATCGGACCAGAACAGGCCCAGCACGTCCTGTAACTGATCGCGAAAACCGAAAGCGCCGGATGCCTGATAATATCCGGCACGGCCAAAAAGACGCGAGGACATCGTCTGATAGGGCAGCCAGCGGTTGACCATGAGATCAAACGCGGGATCAGGTGTCTCGACCTTGATCGCGCAATGGCGGCCCCACGCCTGTGCCAGACGAGCCTCACCGCCATCGATCTGGGGGACGGTTTGCCAGCGCCCGATAATATCGGCCACCTGCTCCTCATTCGCCCCCTCGCCCAGCATGAAGGCGATTTCGCAGACCCCATTGGCGGGAATATCCATGTGGAGCTGGAGCGCGGCGATGGCATCGTCTCCGGCATTGTCAGAACGATTGCCCAGATCCCAGTTTTGCAAACCGACCGGGCATTGCCAATCGGCCGGGGCGCCAAGAAAAGCGCGGCGCGACGTTGTCAGACTGTGCGGAGGAGCATTGGCGGCAAGGAAGGCAATACGACCGGAGAACTCGCTATGCCAATGATTGACAGCGAGAATGGCGCGCAGTTCCGGACGATAGACGCTTTGGCGAAGCATTGCAGGCTCACCCGCGATCGCGCCCAACAGCCAATCGGCAAAGCATGTGGCCGTAACGCGGCGGGCGATCCCCGTGCAGTCGGTCAATTTGAGACGGAAGATTTTGACCGGGTCGTCGGCGGCCACAAAACAGGACAAATCCTGGACAAGCCCCATGCCCTGTCGGTGCCATTGCGTTTGCCCCAGATGGTGTTCCACCCGGCAGGCCCCGCCTCGTCCGGCAGGCAGCGGCGTCACCGACCAGACCTGCCCGGTTTCTTCATCCCTCAGGTAAAGCGCTTCGCCCTGCCGATCGCACAGGGGGTCATTATGCCACTGCGTCAGCCGGTTTTCTCCGCTGTTGCCGGCAAAAGTAAAACCAGGTCCAGCCTCGGTAACGATGCTGCCAAAATCCGCATTGGCAAGGACATTGACCCAGGGCGCGGGCGTGGCACGCATGGGATCAAGGTCAATGCGGTAATCCCCACCGGCGGTAAAACCGCCCAGGCCATTGCCGAATTGGAGCGCAACGATCTCCTCCGGTTGCGCCAGGGGTTGAAATTCCACCTTGCGCCCCGCCGGAATGAAGAGAGGACCCATTTCGTCCTCGCCCTCACGCGGCGGCGTCTTCCATGCCCCGCCCGTGCCGTGCACACACAGAGTGGCAGCATGCTGCAGGGTGCGCAGGCGCCTCGCCTCGATATATTCGCGAGCCAGAATATGCACGCCCGAGCGCGCGCCTAGCAGATCATCGCTTCCGGCCTGACGCACCGCTTCGACGATCCGGTCGCGCAAAGGCTCAAAGTAGCCTGAAATGCCCGAGTGCAGGAGCACCAGATCCACTTCAAAACCGCGCCATCGCCAGAAGCGCTGGGCAGCGAGGATAAAGCGCAGCTCTTCGGCGGCAAAGTCTTCATCCAGTTCCGCAAGCAGCAAAGGACAATCGCCCGAAATGCCCAGCGCCCAAAGATCATCCCGGTATCCCAGGTCCGACGGCGCATGATGCGGAGCGAGATTGCCGGCAAGCTGGGCAAACATCGCTTGCGCCTCGGCAAGGCGATCCGGCCTCAGGCCCAGTGTATGGAGATCGCGGGCAGATCGGGCTGCGGCTTCCTGTTCCGCCCAATCCAGCGCGCCGAGCGAGCCGTAGCGACGCGACAAGTCCAGCGCTTCCTCGCGCGATGAGGCAACCGTGGTCACAATCGCCAATTCGGTCTCGCCATGGGCGGGCAATTCGATGTCCATGTCGAAAACCGCCGCCGGATCGAGCGGAAACCTGCCGCGTCCACCGACCGCACCGGAACTGTAGGGACAGTCTCGGGAATTGGCCAACCGCTGCCGCGACTTGGCCCGTGATACTTCCCATCCTCGCAAAGACACCCGGTCATCGGACATGACAAGGCGCTGGACCAGCACAGGAGACGGGTTTCCCGGAGAACGGGGACGCAGGGCAAACAGCAAGGCATTCATTTCCGCATGGGTTTCCGCCTCGACGAACAGGCGCGCGAAAACGGGGTGGCGCTGCCATTCGGCAATGGGGGCCAGAGCGATCTCGGCATCGCTGATCAGCCCGATCCGCCGCGTTTTGCCGGTCGTGTTGACCATGCGCAGCCGTCGGATCTCGACATCCTCGGAAGGCGCCACCAGCACGTCCAGAACAGTAACAATGCCTTCCGCTTCATTTCGGAATTCGACCTTATGCGCATTATAGATGGTATGGTGCGCACCCCGGCCCAATGGCATTTTCGCGGCCGACCATACCGCACCGCTTTCCCGGTCCCGAAAATAGAAGAAATGGCCGACGTCCTGATCCACAGAAGCGGGACGGGTCAATGCCATGGCATTCCAGCGCAGATCGCCATCGCCGCTTCCCCCAAGGCGCAGGGAAAGGCGGCCATTGCCAAGCAGATGGCGGCCCTGCTCGGGGCGGATCGCCATTTCCCACGGCTGGGGCCGCGCAATCTCCGAACCGACCGAAGGTGTTTGGGCCATGCGGTCCAGCCGTTCGAGTTCTGGCGGCAACTCCCATGGTATGCGCTCATTCAGCAAAAGATCGACGGTTTGCACTCTGGGATCCGCATGAAAGAGCGAAACAAAGAGATTATTGCACAAGGCATTGCCGATTGCCGCAATCATCATGCCCTGGTGATGGGCCATGAAGGACTGCACCGCAGCGGGCTTTCCAGCCTCCGGACAGCGCGCTGCGGTAAAATCAAGCGCCTCGTAAAAGCCAAAAGGGCCAATGGCGCCCAATGCCTTGAGGTGCTGTAGATTGGCAACCGCAGCTTCAGGGTCAGCCGCCAGGGCCAAAGCCGTGGCATAGGGCGCGATGACAAGATCTTCATTAAGGCCGCGACGCAGCCCCAGTTCGGGCACACCAAAGGCGCGATAGCGCAGAATGCCGTCCGCCCCCGCCGAAGCGAAGCCCGATTCCGAAATGCCCCAAGGCACCTCCATGCGCGCGCCATAATTCCGCTGGCTCAGGACCGCGCTGCGCTCACTCTCACCAAGCAGCGTTTCGGGATCGCTGCGCAGGAAAAGAGCCGGCATCAGATATTCAAACATCGACCCGTTCCACGAAACCAGCGCCAGCGCACCGGGATGTTTCACGATCGGTCTGCCCAGATGGAACCAGTGCTCGGGCGGGACATCCTGCTTGGCGATGGCAAAATAGCTCGCCAATCGCGCCTCGCTGGCCAGAAGATCGTAATAATGCGGATCAATCCGTTGGGCACTGACGTCGTAACCGATATGGAAGAGCTTGCGGCGCGTGTCATAGAGCGGGCCAAAGTCCATCTCATAGGCCAGAGCAGCGGCCCGGTCGGCGCTGCGCTTCAACGCGCGGCTCAATCTGCGCCACCGAACCAGAGCCCGCCGCGTGACCTTGCCCAGTTCCGCCTTCCAAATCCGCAGCGGACCGGATTCGTGCTGTTGGGCAAACATGCCTTCCAGCATTTTGGCCGCATTCCTCAGCCGGGCAATGTCGTTCAGACGCGCATAGGGTGACAGGCCTTCGATGATCTGTCTTGCGCTCGCCTCCGCTTCCGGGGGCGCATGGGCGAGCAGCCGCAGCCATGGCAAGTAAGCGTCAAGATCGCGCCGGCAGGCGGCCAGGTGGTGCTCGCTGCGCTCCATCCAGATCTGCAATTGCCGCAATCTTTCGCCTGACTGCAGGGTCACTTCCTTGCTTGAGCGCACAAGTTCGGCCCGCAATTGCGCCAGCTGCTCCAGACCTTGCTCCACAACCGCGGGCCAACGGGTCGGCTCGTTGCGCGCAACGCGTATCTGCGCAATGAACGAGAGCAAGGCCCTGTCATCATGGCCGCCGTGTTCCAGCTGTTCACACAGCAGGCCCAGGCAATCCTCCAGCCCGTCCCAGCGGGCCGTTGAAAAGACCGGCTCATCAGCCGCCAGATCGCATCCCCGCGCGAGCACAACCATGCTGACGGCCAGATTACCGCTGTCGACTGTGGACACATAGCGCGGTTCGAGAGGAGCCAGCGAAGTGGTATCGTACCAGTTGAGAAAATGGCCATGCCACCGCTCAAGCCGACCAAGAGATGCAAACATCGCTTCGGACCGGGTGTGCAACTCTTCTGTGCTGATATGCCCAAGGCGCCAGGCGCAGAGCATGGACAGCGCCATCATGCCGATGTTCGTGGGCGAAGTGCGATGAGCGGTGGCCTGGATCGGCTCCATCTGATGATTGTCGGGCGGGAGCCAATTATCCTCGGGGCGGGCAAAGGTTTCGAAAAACAGCCAGCTGCGCCTTGCCGTGCGGCGGAGAAAAATCCGTGCCTGCTCATCCAGCCGCGACATGGCGTGTGAACGTGGCGTACCAGTGACCACGGCAATTTCCGGCGCGATCAGCCACAGGCAAAGGAGGGGAGCGGCCGCGACAAATCCATGCCCGTCAACCATAAAGGCCAAAAACAGCCCCAGCGCAAAGATGGTCGAGGCAGAGCCTATCCGCCATTGCCCCGCGCGATGGGTGGATTTTGCCATTTTGCGCTCGACATCGGCTGCACTGGTCCATTCCAGCATATGTCTGCGGCGCCCCATGCGCCACATGGTGACCGCAATGGCATGGAGAGCGGTTGCCGCATCGGAAGGCAGGAAAACGATCTGCAACAGCCAGCGCGCCAGATGCTCTCCCGTCTGACGAAAAGTGCTGATTATCACCCCTCGGCGGCGACCGCGGGCCAGCCCGGTCACCAAATCCGTGAAGAGCCAGGCGCCCGGAACCAGCAGAGCCAGAATGGTCCAGCCCAAAGGACTGCCCGGCAGCAGGAACCACCCGCCGATCATCAGCAACAGGACACTGACCGGCACCAGACTGCGCCGCATGTTGTCCCAGATCCGCAAGCGATCAAACAGCGTCAGCCTGTTCCGAAGGCGCATCTGTCCCGGCCCGGGCACCTTGGGCAAAAGCCAGGGGAGCAATTGCCAGTCACCGCGCACCCAGCGATGCCAACGACGCACATATTCGCCGTAGCTCGATGGAAAACTCTCATAGACGATGATGTCGCTCGCCAGCGCCGAACGACCGTGCAGCCCTTCCCACAAATCGTGGCTCAGCAGGTAATTTTCAGGAATGCGTCCTTCAAGACTGCGGGCAAAACCGGGGACGTCATATATGCCCTTGCCCACGAAATTGCCTGTACCGACAAGGTCCTGATACACATCGCTGACGGCTCGGGAATAGATATCGATCGCGGTATCGCCGCCAAACAGTCTGGCGAAAAGACTGTCCGAACCATGCGGGGCGATCTCGACCCTAGGCTGCATCACGGTATAGCCGGAAACCACCCTGCCCAAACCGTCAAAAATCGGCCGGTTCAGCGGATGGGCCAAAGCTCCGGCCATCCGTGCCACGCAGCCGGGCGGCAACCTTGTATCGACATCGGCCGTCACGACAAACCGTGCTCCGACGAGCAGATCGACCGGGCCTGCGGTCAAGGGGAAGGCGCGGCTGTCTCCGGTCTGCAGGAAATGGTTGAATTCCTCCAGCTTTCCGCGCTTTCGCTCCCAGGCCATCCAGCATCCCTGCGCAGGGTTATATCGGCGGTTTCGGTGTAAAAGACAGAAACCGGCCGTGGCATCGCCCGCGGCATATTTGCGGTTCAGCCTGTCGATCCCCTGCTGGAGCGCCGCCTCAATCGCTTCATCGCCCGGTCTGCGTTCGAGGGCCGCATCGGATGGGTCCGAGAGCATGACAAACCCCTTTGCCTCGGGATTGGCCAAACAATGCGCCTCGAGACGGGCCAGCAAACCTGCCACCTGCCCCGCATCGCCTATGATGACCGGCATCACCACCAGCGTCGGCCATGCAGGCGCGATGCCGCGTGAGAAATCAAGCTTGGGCAGACGTCTGGGCGCCACCACGCTTGTGACCAGCCAATTGACCAGCGTGACACTCAGAACCGTTGCCGGGAGGACAGAGAAGGCCAGGCCAAGCACCCATTGCCACAGCGATGCCCGGTTGAACGCGAGATAGGCGGAAGGGAGAACCAGCCCGACCAGCCCGCATAAGAGCAGCGCCACGAAATAGGCCGCGCCGGGATTTTCGCGCAAGAAAGCCCACAACCTGCCGGCCAGCGACCGGCCCGCGCCAAGCTGTCTGGCAAACTCCGGCCTGCCTGCTCCAATCAGCCAGTAGCCCACATGGGAATGGGGCAGTTCGCTGCTTTCACCGGCACGCAGAATGGCGCTTTCGGCAACCGCAACCTCCCCTGCCCCGCAATGCTCGGCGATCCGCTCTACCGAGCGCCGATAGGCATCGCGCGTCTCGAAATCCATGCTCGTATAGCTGCCTGCAGGATCTCGCTCCAGCGTGCGCTCAACATGGCTGATCGCGTCGAACACGTCGGACCAGGCGATATTGGAGACAATGCCCAGATTGGCGATTGAGCGCGCAACGCATTCCACCGGCTGGTAAAAACCGAGATACTCCCTGCAGCTCGCGCTGACGAGAATGGGTTCGGGAACCGAAGGGAAGGCCCGCGCAAAGCCTGCCATCAACAGTTCAAGACAGGCGATCCGCAAGGTTGCAGGCAAAGCCCAGATCTCCGCGATATCAAGCGGGTCATGCTGTTGATAGCCTTCAAGATAGGCCAACACGCTTTCACGGCTGATCTGGAAATGCGTGGCATAGAGCAGGTCATGCGCGATGGTGAGGACCCGCGGATCACCCTGCATCCTCCCGGTGGCAATGGTCCGCAGCTTGCAATAGAAACCGGAGGGCAAATCTTCGGCGATCTGCAATACCGCCCGCTGCACCTGATAGCCATTGTCGAGAAGCCATTCAGCCGCCGAGGAATTGGACGGTTCGGCGCTTGCCGCCGCCGCCATGGCAGTTTTCAGCCAATCGCTGATACGTTCTATGCGCGCCCAGGCTTCAACCGATCGCGGCGGTCCGGGACGGCATGCCAAAGCGTGCGCCTTGCCGGTCTCCCATGCATGACAGGCGACTGGATCTTCTGATGCGGGGTCCATCAGGCAGTGTGGGGCGCGATGGGGCTCCGCGGCCCATGGGCGCCCAATTGTGAATGCACGTTGGCGCGGCCGGCGATCGGTCGAGGCGGGCGGACGAGCATCACCGGACAATCCAGATGATCGAGCAGATAGCTGGCCGTTCCCCCGATCGACAGATCGCTGCAATGCCTGCCGCCTTGCCCTTTGGCCGAAATCACGACCAGATCAGGCGCCAATTCGCCTAGCACCCTGAGCAAGGTGCTGCGCGTATCGCCCTTGGTGCAAAGGATGCTCGCGGCCAGTCCTTGATCGATCAGGCGGCGCCGGGTGGATTCCATAAATCCGCAGGCCGCCTGTTCATTGCGCTGGTCAAGACGCTTGCGCAGTTCGATGTCGCCGGTCGCCAGCGGCCCGAATTCAGTGAGCGCGCCGTCGGGCACGACATGAACCAGCAGCAGTTCCGCCTGCGATTTCCGGGCCAGCCGGACCGCCTCGGCAAGGGCCGCTTCGGCATAATTGGAACCATCGACAGGCACCGCAATGCGCCGCATCATGACTTCACGCGGCGTATAGCCGGAGGGCACCAGCAAGACCGAACCAAGCTGGGAGTCGGCAATCAGCTTGGCCACCTGCCCGGTGGTTTCGCGATATTCGTCGGCGTGGGGAGAACCGATCACGGTCAGGGCGCCCGCCTCGCAGGCCCGATGGCCCAGCGCATTGAGCCAGTCACCCTCGCTGAGCTCCACCGAAACAGCCTGAGGCAACTGTGGCAACATATCTCGCCAACGCGCAAGTTCCCTGCGCGCTTCCTGCCTGCGCATGGTCCAGGCAAGAGGATCGGGAATGGCCGACAGATCGGATGCTTCAGGCATGGCATGAAACAGGATCAACGGCCTTACGCTGGACCTGGCAAAATCGGCGGCAGCCAGCACGACGTCGCGCGAATGGCGCGAACCATCGACAAAAGCGATCACCGGACTTTCTGCCGATGCCTTGAGAACGAAGTCATGCGGATTGGACGAGACTGCCATGATTAACGGCCCTTGGGCTGAAAGAGGGGATGCGGGGATTGCCCGAAAGACCGGCAAAGGCTCACGCATGGTTGCGGACCAAAACTTCGGCAAATGGGCTGATCGGCGTTATCCGCAATGTTACGGGTAAGGCTTGCAAAACCGGATACGGCGTCATTATTTATATTTTAATTCAATTATTTAATTGAATTTCACAAACAAGCATTGCGACCGGACCGGCCGATTGTCACGACAGGATGAAAAGGCAGGCACACTGTTGGCAGGCGGCAAAGACGATCAAAATGCGCCTTGCCGCCCCGCCCGCCGATGGCCGGATCTAGCCGATTGCGATCTTGCGCAGTCGCTGATCCGCATCCTTGTCCTTTTTCATTTCGAGTTTGAGGACCCCGTCCTTCATCCTGGCTTCAATCGAGGCCGGATCCACGTCGCGCGGCAAAGTGAAGCGGCGGCGAAACGCGCCGTAGCTGCGCTCGCTGATGATATAGCCGGCTTCCTTTGTCTCGGTTTCCGCCTTTTTCTCGCCGGATATCGTCAGAACATCATTGTCGAGTTCGATCGAAATATCCTTCTCCGGCACCCCCGGCATCTCGACGGAAAGCAGATAACCGCCGTCCTTCTCGACCATTTCGGTAACCGGCATGGTATCGAGCGAGATGTTCGGGAATGTGAGAAGTCCGTGCATGGTCCTGCCAAAGGGAAGGTCATCGAACAATCGGTCGATCTCGCCGCGCAACCAGTTGATCGGGCCGCCGGATTTCACTTCAACAGCCTGCTTTGTGCCCAGGACGGGAACACTCGTCTGCTCGTTCATGATGCACTCCTGGAATTGGTGGTGGGACAGCCGGCCCTCGGATCCTGCGCCGGACCGGGCTGATCCAAGGGCTACGCCGTGGCCGCGGGCTGCCATATCGGGTATGATACGGATGGCCGCACAACAGGTGGGCAGGCCACCTTTACCGGCAGGCTTTTGGGAGGCGCCCTATGTCGACATCAACCATGCGTGCCATGCAGCTTGATACGCCGGGCCAGCCGCTCAGGCCTGCAAGCCGACCAATCCCGGAGCCGGGGCCGGGAGAAGTCCTTGTCGCCATATCCGCATGCGGCGTGTGCCGCACCGACCTGCACGTGGTGGATGGGGACATTCGCAACGGGCTGCCCATTGTACCGGGGCACGAGATCGTCGGCAAAATTGCGAAGATCGGGGCCGACGTGTCCTCCTTCGCAATCGGAGAGCGGGTAGGAATACCATGGCTCGGCCAGACTTGCGGCACATGCCACTATTGCGCCAGTCATCGTGAAAATCTCTGCGATGCTCCGCTCTTTACCGGGTTTTCGCGTGATGGCGGCTTTGCCAGCCATTGTGTTGCCGATGCGAACTACTGCTTTCGCCTTCCCGACAGCTTCGATGATATCCATGCCGCTCCTTTGCTGTGCGCGGGGCTTATCGGATATCGAGCCTACAGAATGGCCGGCGAGGCGCCCGTCCTTGGCCTTTACGGCTTTGGCGCGGCGGCCCATATTCTGGCCCAGCTCGCCGTTTGGGAAAGGCGCAAGGTATTCGCCTTCACCCGTGACGACGATATTGCCGGACAGGCCTTTGCGCGAAGTCTGGGCTGCGCATGGGCCGGAGGTTCGAACGAAGCTCCCCCCGAAGCGATGGATGCCGCCATCATCTTTGCTCCGGTCGGTGCGCTGGTGCCCACCGCGCTGCGACATATACGCAAGGGCGGCCGGGTGGTCTGTGCGGGCATCCATATGTCCGACATACCTTCCTTCGCCTATAACGACCTCTGGGGAGAGCGGGCCATCCTGTCCGTTGCCAATCTCACCAGAGCGGATGGCACCGAATTTCTGGCACTGGCCGAACAGGCCCGGATCCGCACAAAAGTGACGTCCATGCCGCTTCTTGAGGCCAATGCAGCCTTGAACCGGCTCCGCGCGGGTGAGGTAGAGGGAGCATTTGTGCTGGTTCCCTGACCGCTCATATCGGTATCTTTCCCAATGGTGGGCGTGCCCGGCGCGGATAGTTTTGCATCTCGCTTTCGGAGTGCAATCTATGAAAAACATCCTTGTGCTTGTTCATGATGACGAAGGTCAGGAAGCCCGCCTTCAGGTCGCGCTTGATATGGTGAGAGCGCTCGAGGGACACCTTGTCTGCCTCGATGTCGAACTGCTTCCGATGGTGGCGGCCGATTCCCACAGCAGCATGGCGGCCACTCAGCTGGTGTGCGAAGAGCATGACCGCTCCGCCGCCAATCGCACCCGCATCACCGAATATCTCGCGCGCGAAGGTGTTTCATGGGACTGGCACAGAGTGATCGGGATGCCCGATACAGCCATCGAGGATGCGGTCGGACAGGCGGACATCCTTGTCCTGTCCAGCAATCTGGACAAAGAGGATCCAGTGGAACTGCGCCATCTGGTCAACCGGATTGTAAGCGGAATAAGGCGGCCTATCGTCGCGGTACCCACAGGCTGCAAGAGTCTCGATCTGAAAGGAACCGCCCTTGTTGCATGGGATGGTTCGCGCGAGGCCGATCAGGCCCTGCATGACGCCGTGCCGCTGCTGAGCCTTGCGGGCGAGGTCATCATGATGGATGCCAATGAACCCAATGGCCCTTTTGCCGCTGAATCAGCCGCCGTTTATCTGTCCCGTCACGGCATTCATCCCCTTGTCGAAACCGTCCAGATCGAAAGCGGCCATACAATCTATGCCGCAATCCTCACCAGAGCGCGTTCAGCCAATGCCGCCTATATCGTGATGGGCGCCTATGGGCACTCGCCCACCCTTGAGTCATTTTTTGGCGGTGTCACTCGTTCGATACTGGCGAAAAGCGATCGGCCCGTTGTTCTGGCCCATTGAAAACCGTCATTGGCGAAGGGCTGACGGCAAAGGACAGATCAGCCCTGTCCATCCTGCCGACAGCAGGCCAAACACCCGTCACGCACAATAAACCGCCCGGGCGTCCGCAATCGCAATTGAAGAAGCCCGGGCGAACCTGGAATGATTGGCCGCATGGAATGGCTCTGCGCCTCCTTGCGGGCATCACAGCACGATGATGTGATCTTCCACTTGCGTGACGCCGGGGGCTGCCCATGCCGCCTGTTCGGCAACGCGCCGCTCATAGGGTGCGCGAACCTTGCCGCCAAGCGTCACTTTCCCGCCATCCAGCGTAATGGTGACAGCAGCCGCATCCAGATCGGCCTGCCGCTCAAAGGCATCTTGGATTCGTTTGCGCACTTCCGGCGAAGATACATGGGATGCGACGAGTATGTTATTGGAAACGCCGGTGACCCCGCTGATCCGAGCGGCGACCTGACTGGCTTCATCACGCTGATAATGCCAATCCACTGTCCCGGTCAGCGTTACCCATCCATGCTCGACCGTCACATGGATCCGATCCTCAGGGATGAGGACAGCCCAATGCATGATATCGACAATGCGCTTGGCGATTTCATGATCGGCCGTCTTGGGGTCGGTTTTGAAGCGTACCTGCAATTCCTGAGCGATCGCCTTGACCCCGCTGACCCGCCGCGCAGCCCGTTCGGCCGCAAGTTTCTCGGCATAGCTCTTCACATAACCGCTCAACGTGACCACGCCATCAACCACAGCAACCCCAATGTCTGCCTGGTCGATGCTCGGTTCCCATTCGAGCTCAGCGACGACATCGCCTTGCAACTGGACATCCGTTTTCATGGCATTACAACTCCTAAATATCTGTAAATCTTGATATTATGTCGGCAGGAATTTGCCCCCCTGAAAGGCTTGATCGGAACAATCTGGCCACCGGGCCCCGACACAAGTATTCGCAATGTTACGGAGCGGTCATGGCGCGCGGAGCTTTCGGAGCGCTTGCCCCACGCCGGACAATGTGGCTGCTGTCACAAGACAGTGGTGCAGAGGCGGTCTTGCCGGACGCTGCACAACCTTGCGCGCCTATGCCGGGAATGTGACCGCAAAGCGCGATTGGGCGCCAGCGAGCCCAGCATCGCAAGACCCAGCGCCATGATCCAGCATACCGGCGCCGGAAAGGCATCGCCGGTATGCTGCGGATATGCGCGCGTTAGCTATCTCGTCAGGCGAGCATCCGGGTGGCGATCGCCCTGAGCGCCGCGCGGCTTTCGCGGGTGGCCGACAGATTGCTCAGGATGACGATGGCGGTCCGTCGCGCGGGGTCTAGATAGGCCATGGTGAACACTCCGGGATCCCCGCCCCAGTGGTTTATGCGAGGAACCCCGTCGAGCAGCGATTGCTGCCAGCCGAGGCCCTGTCCGGTCAGCCAGTCCGCCAGACCGGGCGGCTTCTGCATCCTGAGCATCTCCGCCATGCCCGTCTCACTCAACAGCCGCGCATTCCGGATGGCGCCGCCATTCGCGGCTGCGGCCATCAGCAATGTGAGATCGCTGACCGACGCGCGGATCATCCCCGTCGACCAGTCGGGGAAGCCCACCGGCTCAACCGGCGTGACCGCTCCTTCGATGAGATCATAAGGGGTGGCGCGCAGCCCCGCCGCCGTTCCCGAAATGGTCCAGGAGATATGACCGAGCCCGAGCGGCCGGAACAGACGTTCACGCGTCAGGTCCCGCATGTCCTGCCCGGCGATCCGTCCGACGAGATAGCCAAGCAACGCATAGCCGATGTTACTGTAGTCCCACTGAACTCCCGGAAATTGCTTCAGGTTGCCCCCACGCGCGTAACGCCCTCCGGCGGCGAGATAGTCGCGCAGCAGCGTGCCGATCTCCATCGGCGAATCGACACCGCGTTGCCGAAAGTCGATCTCGTAATAATGCTCATCGGAAATGCCCGACATATGCGTCAACAAATGCCGAAAGGTGATCGCCAACGCCCCCTCTCCCAAGATCGCGAAGTCCAGATGGCGCGCGATGGGATCGTCGAGCGCGATCTTGCCCTCGTCGACCATCAGCATCACGGTCTGCGCGGTGATCACCTTGGTGATCGAAGCGATATGAAACATGGTATCGCTCGTCGTCGGCCGATGCCGCCGCAGATCGGCATAGCCATAGGCGCGCGTGAAGGACACCGCGCCGTCCCGCGCAAGGCCCAGAGCGAGGCCGGGTATGCGCGCCGCTGCCATCTGATCGGCCACGAAAGCGTCGAAATTCTCAGCCGCACGCCCCGGCGAAGGAAGAAGCGCCCCGACAAGCCCAGCAGCCGCTTTACCAAGGAAACCGCGCCGCGAGCCATGCATCATCGTCTATTCCCATTTCATGATCTTCCGCTATATAGGTAGGCGCCTACGCAAATGTCAATGACGAGGAGGAGCGATGAAGGATTACGTGGCGCAGATGCAGGGTGCGGCGCTTGGTGCGCGATTGCGGCGCCTCAGCGCGGCGATCGATGCCGACGCGACCCGCATCTATGCGAGTATGGGATTGAGGTTCGAGCAACGCTGGTTCGGCGTGATCAACCAGCTTTCGCTGAACGGATCGATGTCGGTGAGCGAGCTGGCCGCAGCACTGGGCATCAGCCACGCATCGATCAGCGAGACCCGGCAGTCGCTCGAAAAAGCGGGCCTTGTGCTGTCAAAACCGGACCAGCATGACTCGCGCCGTCGAACCTTGGCCTTGTCGCCATCGGGAGAAGCGCTCGTTGAACGGCTCCGGCCGCTGTGGAGCGCTTTCGATGAAGCCGCGCGCGAGCTTGACGCCGAAGCGGGTGAGGTGATCCAGGCTTTGGCGCGTCTGGAGCAGGCGCTGGCGCGGCAATCGCTTCATGACCGCATCGCCGCCCGGATCGGCTCTTGCGGCTAAAGCTGGAATGCTGGCCGAAGATCGGTTCTCAGGAGCCCGTCGCCGCGAACAGGCGGTCACGCCTTGGGCTGGTGGCATCATCGAGGATAGGATTGGCCTATCGACCGTGACTGTGTCGAGGCGTCCGGCCTATATCCCATCAATCTGCTCACCTTTGCGCCTGCCGACCATATCGATCCGAACCGTCACCGCTTCGCTCGATGCAACCTTGCAGGTCTTTTCCGGGCATCCGGATTCCACCTTTTCCATCAGCAGCGGCATGGTTCATTTTCCATATCGACGCTCTTCCCGCCGATCCGCCCCTCCCGCCGATCCGCCTTGCCCGAAAGCGCCGATGTCTGCGGCCCGGCCAACAGGTCCATCTGCCGACCGGGCCATAATCCGGATGCTTTGCCGGATCAGTATCGCCGCGCGTGATAGAAAGGAAAGCGCTTCACCAGCCCTTCGATCAGATGTCCTTTTGACCGGCGGCGCATCTCTTCGGCCCCTTCGCTGGTCACGCAGACCAGATGGGTGCCTCCTGCGGGCAGGGTTTCGATATCGCTAATCCGAACGCCTGCCTGTTCACACATGGCTGCGACCTGCGCTTCGGGCAGACCGATGTTCATCGCGCGGCTCATTGGCCGCACTCAGCCTGCCAGGACCGTGCCGCCCAAGCCCCCAGATCCTCCTGAAAGGCCATGATGCTGCGGGCGACACCTGCCGCCTTTGCCTCATATTTCAGGCCGATTGCCTCATCGGAGGCGGAATTTGCCCGCATGAGCAAAAGCTGGTGTCGAAAATAAAGCTGGTTGAGATCCATGACGAGGCTCCCTTGCGTAAGCGGGAGCACATTTGTCTCTCAGTCGCGGATGCCTACGAGAGAAGTTCCGCAATACCTCGCATATAGCTGTTATCCAGAAAAATGTAAGATGGAATAAGTTTTGTATGATTGAAAAGAATGCGTCTTATTGCTGAAATCCTGTGCGATAAGGCGAGAAAATTTTACGATTGCACGCAAAAAATTAAAAATGCCATCCCGATCAGGCCATGGTATATTGATCCATCACGCGATTTCCGGCCGCAAGCTCCCCTGTGACAGAGAGACATATGTGCTCCCGCTTGCCAAGCAGGAGGACCACGATGTCCAACCTCCCCGACCATGCCCTTTCCGGTCTGCGATGCCGTTTTGGCGTTCAGGAAGCTCACATCTACATGGATTTCAGCGACGGCCATGCCGATCTTCGCGGCACGCCGCCATGGCGCTCCATTCCTCTTTGGGTGTCCAATGATCGCGCAGAAGCCTATTTTGAAATCTATCAGGCCGTCCCCTCGCCCGGAGTTTCCGCAACGGACGGGGACGAGCAATGGCAATGGCGCCTGTGCGCGCCGGGCGGTCATGTTCGCGCATCGGGCGGGCCTTATCAAAAGGCTGAGGAATGCGTGGATGCCGTCAAGGCCCTGCGCCAATCCGCCGGCACAGCCAGAATCAGGCATTTGGGAACCGAGTGATTGCAGTCCAAAAGCGGCGGCAACCATCCAAGCGTTTCTCAAAGGCCGTCTGCGGGTTGTTCAATGAAACGGCCCTGCCCCGGTTATGGCACCGCGCGGGCGGGCAAGTGGCATCTTGGCGAATTGTCCGATTATGGGCCGCGTGCGGGGGCCGCGCAGCCACCGGACCGGAAGGGTTATCCTGAATTGGGCGGCGTTCCCTCACGCCGCCGCCCATCGGTCAGTTCACAATCGGCATGACGGATCGCTGGCATTGCCAAGGTCAAGCGCTTAGCCTCCCAATGGCCCTGTCATGGCCGCGCCCGGCGCCCGCGGCATCACACGCCGATCGGCTGGGTGGCGGTAAACAGCCACGTTACGAACAGGCCTGATACCAGCGCCCCCGTCAGCACCGATCCCGTCCAGCGTCGCGATGCCGTGCCAAAACCCGCGACGGTGATGAATACCGGGATAAAGCCAATGGCCGTGATGGTGCGCAAACCTTCGCCGGCGAGCAACAGATATCCGGTCAGCCAAAGCGTGCCGTATTGCACCAGCAGGAACAGCGCAAAGCCCCCGCCCAGCAGGGCGCAGGCCCCGAAAAAAGCCATGGCGGCACGCCCTTGATCCAGCGGCCAAAGCGTGTCCAACGCGCGCAATGTCGCCCATGTGAACAGGGTGAAACAGGGAAGATAGACCACAAAATCGCGCAGGCGTGCCAGCGTCAAAGGCCGGATGGTGATGAACCACCAGGCCGGATTGACATGGACAAGCCGGTCAGCCAGCAGGATGGGCCCATAGGCGGCGCAAACCGCCAGAACCGCAACGAGAACCGCTTTGCCCGGCCGGACGCCGACAGCAGGTTCAGCGGTGGGGCGCACCATGATCCAGCCCAGCCCGGCACAGACCAGAGCCCACAGCGCATATTGGTTGGTAAAGGTTTGGCGCAACAGTCCGTTCTGGCCGATGGTCACCTCTTCAAGCGCCGAGAGGGGAATAAACAACACAGCGGGCAGCAGGGCGAACAACGCCATTCTGCCCGCATGCGCCCGGCGCGGCAACGTATCGGGTTGCGTCTGCGCAGGCATGCGCCCCGGCAAAAGCAGCGCCATCACGCCCAGCATCAACACCGGCACCGCCACCAATGCCAGCGCGCCGCCCAACTCGCGCCAAGGCCAGATCTGGTCATCCACCGGCAGCGCCTTTGCCCCCTGCAACGTGCGCGCAAACCAGGAAAGCGCAGGCGTGATGCCGGCGGAGGATTCATGCAGCCACGCATGCACCACAGGCGGTGTCAGCAGCATACGGGCGTTGCCCTTGGACATATCTCCATAAAGTCTGCCCGGTTCGACCGGCGCGGCCGAGCCGAATGTCCGTCGCAGCTTGAGATTGGTGCCCGTTGCGCTTGGCGCGCCCGGCCCCCACATGAAGCCGCCAAATTCATCATACCGGCCGTAAACCACCAGCAGATTGCGGGGAAAAGTCGTCGATCCTTCCGGTGCGAACGGCGCGCCCACACTGGACCCTTCCAGCACCAGCGCGCGATAGCCGTCGGGAAAGGCCGCCGCCGCCGACAGCACGGCCCAGCCGCCCATGCTGTGCCCCTCCAGCCCAATGTTGTCCTTGTCGACAAAGGGCAGCGAGCGCAGATAGGCCAAAGCGTCAGGGCCGCCAAAACCATCGGCAAAGGTTGCCGGATCGCTGCTGCCATGCCCGCGCTGGTCCGGCGCCAGCACCACATAGCCGCGCCGTGCATATTCGGTGGCAAAATTGCCCTGCATTTCGGCGCTGTTGAGATAGCCGTGGAAGGCCAGAATGCCCGGTGCCGGTCGTTTGGCATCCGCCGCCGGACGAAACAGCAAGGCGCGCATGTGGGCGCCCGAGCGCCCCGTAAAGGTAACCGCCTCTACCCGCACATCGGGGCCGCCCTGAACCCGCGCCGCCAGCCATAAGCCGCCGAGCAGGACAATAAATGCGGCCAGAACGACACCAACCGCCGTTTTACGCTGCCCCATCATCACAGCTTCACCCCCAGCCTTACGCCAAATTCGCGCGGGGCATTGTAGAACTCGTTCAGGGTCGATTGGCCGGTGACGAAAAATTCCTTCGTCAGGTTGGTGCCATAAACTTCCGCTTTCCAGCGCCCCCAGTTCAGGGTGATATTGGCATTGACCAGATGCCGGGCGTTGATCAGATCATATTGCGGAAGATAGGTGACGTAGGCCCATTGCGAACCGACATAGCTGTAATTGACCCGCGGCACGAGCGTGCGCCCTTCGCCAAGCCGGAAAGTGTAATCCAGCCCTGCGTTCCACGTCCATTTTGGCGAGAGCAGGTTAGGTCCGGCGTTGGACGTCATGATCTGATAGGCAAAGCAATTGGTGGTGATCGTGGCGGTGCAGGCAGGCAATTGCGCATTGGCCGCGCCCGGCTGCCATTTGTTGATCACCGAAACGCTGCTCAATTGCGAGTCAACATAGGAGACCCCGGCATCCAGGCCAAAGCCCGCGAGTTTGGCCTGAATTTGCCCCTCAAAGCCCTTGATGGTAGCATTGGCGAGGTTGACCACGCCGTTCTGGCCCGACAGGGGGCTGATCACGTCCATCTGGAAATTATTGTATTTGTTATAGAACACCCCAAGCTGGGTGCGCACGCGCCGGTCAAGGAAGCTCGACTTCCAGCCTGCCTCGAAATCCCACACGGTTTCGGGGTTGAACGATCCGCCCGGCGGATTGATGCCGCCCGGCTTGTAGCCGCGCGCGGCAAAGACATAAAACAGGTTGTTCCCGTCAGGCTTGTAATTCAACGCCAGCTTGCCGGTCATGCGACCGTCACCCTCTGTGCCGGTCTGCGGGATGGTGAGAAAGGCAGCGGGGGGAGTGCCGCCCAGATAGACCGCGCCGGTGCCATCGACATGGTAATGTGAATAGCGTGTGCCGGCCTGCACTTCCAATTTATCGGTGATGCGATAGTTGGCCTGCGCAAAGACGCCCAGCGTGGTCTTGTCATTCATCGGATTGACCACAATGGGGAATGGCGCCGTGCCGTTATAGTGCAGCAGGACGTCAATCTTGTTGTGCTGATAGTAACCGCCCAGAATATAGTTGAAGGCCTTGCTGTCGGGCGAAATGATGTTGATCTCCTGCGAGATCTGACGCTCGCGCACATACTGATCTTCGGTCTGCGGACCGAAGGGGCCGGGCGCCTGCGCCTGATTGGCCCCGTCCACATCATAGACATTCCAGATCCGCTTGTTCTGATACCCGCTGAGCGAGCGGATCACGAGGCCGCCCGGGGTTTGATATTTCAACTCCAGCGCCGTGTTGAAGGCGCGCTCGAAATTGGCGGTCGGGGTGTCGTAATTGAGGGTGTAGCGCGAAGATTGGCGCCCGGCGGAAAAGGCGGTGCCCGCGATCGGCTGATAGGCATAGCCGCCGGTGGACTTCTCGCTCAATTCCGCCTTCCAATAGGCTGAAAATCCGCCCGATTTATACAGGGCCGAGAGCCGCTCATCATGCTCCTTCAGACTGTCGGGCCGGTTCTTGTAGGGGCCAAGATCGGTATAGTAGGAATCGCGCCAGTGATGGTTTGTGGCAAAGCGCAAGGCGAAGTTGTCGCTGACCGGCACATTGAGCGCCCCATTGAGCCGGACATTGTTGTAGCTGCCATATTCGGCCGTGGCATCGCCGCCCAGTTTGCCCAATTCAGGGCGTTTTGTATTGATGAAGATGGCCCCACCGGTCGAATTCGACCCCACCAGTGTGCCCTGCGGCCCGCGCAGCACTTCAATGCTCTGGATGTCATACAGGTCGAAGCTTTGCGTGATCGGAGGCTGGAACAGGCCATCGACATAGCTGGCAACGCCATTGGCCACCTGGGGTGAACCGCTGGCAAGGCCGATGCCGCGAATGTTGATCGATTCCGTCAGACCAGCCTTGACGATGGAGAGGCCCGGCGCGATATTTTGCAGATCGCGCTGCACGACGACCGCCTTTTCCGCCATCTGGTCGCCGGAGAGGGCTGTCAGCGCAATGGCCACCTTTTGCGAGCTTTCCGTGCGCCTTTGGGCGGTCACCACGATCTCCCCAGGGGTCGCGGCGGCGGGCTTTGCATTGTCACTTGTCTGCTGCGCCATGACCGGCGTTGCCGCCAGCGTTGCAGCCAGCGCCGCCATCGAAATCGTTGCCCTCATGATCCATCTCTCCGATGTGGGGTCCGCCTTATGTGGCGCCCCTTTCCATGCGGAGTTCCTGCAACTTTCGATAATCGGAAAATAGCGGCCTATTTCTCGGCATCAGGCGGTGTTAGAACATAGCAATCGGCGGTGCAGCGATCGGTGTGCCGAAAGAACAAAACAAGCCATGAACGAGGATGCCGGATATGAGCAGGCCCGCCAGCGCCTTGAGCGCAGATGATACGCCGGAGAGCCTGCGCGCGCGGCAGTTGTTCGGTTGTGTGGTCACTGGCGGCAGACTGGCCGCCACCGGGCCTTCGGTGGTGGCTGACAAGGTCGAGCAATGGCTTTGGTCGAGCGGCGCCCCGAACAAGGCGCTGACAGAGGCGGACCTGTGCGAAACCTTTGCCATTGGCCGCCGCATGGCGCGGCAAACGGCGCGGGTACTGCAACAGCGCGGGGTGATGGCGCCCCATCGCGGCGGCAAGGGCGCCGGCGGGCTGCGACCGACCGCGCCCACTGCCGAAGAGGCCGCGCGGTCGCTTGTGCTTGCGGCGCATGGCGCCGTCACACCCCGCGCAATCCATGAAGCACGCGATCTGCTGCGGCCTCTTCTGAGCGACAGGCAGGGTGCCCTGTCTGGATGGCTGAACAGTACGATGGCCCAGATCGACAAAGCGCAATCGGCCGGACCCGCGGCGGATGTTTTTGCGCCAATCTTTGGCTGCGGTCGGAAATCCCAGGTGATCGCAGACCGCTTGCTGGGTGAACTGGCCGCTGCGCCTGATCGCGGCAAGGCGACCCATCTGGGGTCGCTGGACGCCATCGCGGAACGCTATGACACTCGGCTCGAGATCGTGATCGAGGCCGTGCGAATGCTCGAAGACCACCAGAAGGTCGTGCTGCAGCGAGGTCGGGGCGGTGGAGTTGTCGGCAGCGATGGCTCCGTCTCGCAAGCGGCGCGGATGACCAATGCCTTCCTTTCCGCCCATGGTGTGTCATTTGATGCATGCCGCGAAATGCTTGAACAGATCAATATCGGGATGATTGATCTGGCCTGCCAACGGATTGGCGAACGCGGCGGTGAACGCGTGGAGCGCGCGCTCGGCGCGATGGCGCAGGCGCGCGATGCCACAGAGGTTGGGTTGGCATGGTATCCTTTCCAGCGCGAAATCGCCCTGATGGCGGACAGTCCTGTGCTGCACCTTCTGGCCCAATGCCTTGCCGGAACACTGCTGCTGCGCCGCCTTTCCAGCGCCGATCTGCCGGATCCTCAAGCGCGCGAACTGTTCGATGCGAGCCGCTCCATCTCTCTCAATCTTAAGCAGGGCAGAACCGGCCAAAGCGCGCGGGAACACCGCCGGTGCCAGACCGCATTGGGGGTTTGCTGGTAGCGCAGTCTGTTTGACGCACGACGCCCCGCCAATGCCCAAGTCGGGCAAGCGTTGTTGGCGCGGCTCAGGCCGGTTGAAAAAGAACAGGGGTTATTCCGCCGTCAGCAGACCTTGATGACCGAGGCAACTTCGACCCGTTCATGAATTATAGATGGCCTGACGCGCCATCGGAATCTGCGCCTTCAAATGGTCCATGAAGATGCGCACCCGATAAGGCATGTCCTGACCGCTGTGCAGCACCCAGATGCTGGATTTGTCGCCCGATGGTTCGACGCATTGATAATCGTCCAGCAACCGGACAAGGCGCCCGCAGGCAAGATTGCGCCGCACGGTGATCGTGGGCAGACGCGCGATGCCCGCCCCTTCGACGGCGAACATTTCAATCGAAAAGGCATTGTCGGTGCGTATCCGCGCCAGAATGGGCTGGTGGAGCAACTGCCCTTCGCGCTCAAAGGACCAGCGCGTTTCATCATGCCCCTGATGGACGATGCATTGATGGACAGCCAGATCCTCCAGTTTTTTGGGCGTGCCATATTCGGCAAGATATTCCGGTGATGCGCAGACGATACGGTCAAATTCGGTCAGGCGCACGGCCACATTGCGGCTGTCGGGCAAGGTGCCGTAGCGGATGACGATGTCGAACCCGTCGGTGGCCGGATTGACCAGATCGTCGGTGGTCACGATTTCCAGATTGATGCGCGGATAGGCGCGCGAAAAGCTGGAAAGCACCGGCGGCAAATAGGTGTTCATGCCGAAATGGGGCGCGGCAAGGCGTATCCGCCCCGAAGGCGCACCCGTGATCGCGGCCAGATCGTCGGCCGTTTCCTCCAGCGCAATCAAAGACGTCTGCGCCCAGTCCAGCGCCAGCGCCCCCGCCTCGGTCAGGCTCAGGCTGCGCGTGGTGCGTTTGAACAGGCGCGCATTGAGCGCCTTTTCAAGCGTCAGCAATTTGCGCGTGGCGGTGGAGGCCGAAATGCCCAATCCGCGCGCGGCGGCCGCGATACTGCCCGAACGGGCCACCCGTTCGAACAGTTCAAGCGCGTCATACTGAATATCGGACAACTGGCCTGGGCGCATCGGGCATCGCTCCTATTATTGCAGAACGTGCAATACAGCCAAGCGCAGCGCCCCGATAGTCGCAAAGTGATTCCGCCGCTAGGAACCAGATGAGCGCAATGCATAAAATCACGCAGGCGCATCGAAAACGCGCATCTTGGGAGAGACGCATGAGGCATTCCGGCGAAGCCAGCCTTTCCGTGCTGGCGATTACTCTTACACTTTCAGCACTAATGCCATCGGCCGCACAGGCTCAGGACAGCGCCGTTCCTCCCGGCGAGATCATCGTTACCGCCCAAAAACGGTCGGAAAGCGTGCAGCGCACCCCGGTGGCCATCGATGTGGTCTCCACCGCCACGGTCCAGAACGCCAATATCACCACGATGACCGGCCTGTCGCGCATCGTGCCTGCTGTCCAGATCGTGCAGGCAGCGGGCGCCACGCCGCTTTATTTCATGCGCGGCGTCGGCTCGCTCAGCGGCACCTCGCTCAACGATCCGGCGGTCTCGCTGTCCTATGACGGCGTGCCCCTGTTCCGCCAGTATCAGGGCAATGGCCAGTTCTATGACCTCGCTCGCGTCGAGGTGCTGCGCGGCCCGCAAGGCACGCTGTATGGCCGCAACGCCACAGGCGGCGTCATCAGCTTTGTCCCCACTGCCCCCAAACTGGGCGATACATCGGGCAGCCTTGGCGTGACAGTGGGCAATTACAACGAGATCGACACGCGCGGCACGCTCAATGTTGCATTGGGCGACAAGGCGGCCCTGCGCGCCTCGTTCCAGACGGCCCAGCATGACGGCTATCTCAACGATGGCGAACAGGACGACAAGGCGCGCTCGGCCCGCCTTCAGTTCTATGCCGAACCTCATGCGGGACTGCGCATCAAGGTGGCGGCCGACTACAGCTATCAGGGGCAATTGGGCGGCGGCTATGCGCTGGTCGATCAGTCCTTCTTCAACGGCTATGCAGCGGGCACCCAGAAGATCACCGCCGAGGACCGCGTCGGCTATCTTTCGCCGCGCGGGCAGCTCTATTTCGCCGCGCGCAATCGCGGGCGGCCTTATCAGACGCCCAATCTGCATTTCAACAACAACTTCTATGGCCTGCACGCGGTGGTCGATGTGGATACGCCGATCGGCACGCTGACCGTGCAACCGGCATGGCGCCATGCTGATCTGGACTATTATGCCGTCAACGCCTTTGCTCTCAACATTGCCGAACATGACGACCAATATTCGCTCGAAACCCGCCTCACCTCAAAGGCCGGCGGGCGGCTGACCTGGATTCTTGGCGCATTTTTGGCCAAGGATGATGTGGACGCGGGCTATATTTACGACAATTTCAACCAGACCGGCTCGATTGCCCATTACCGCCAGATTTCCAAAAGCGCAGCGGTCTTTGCCGATGCCACGCTGCGCCTGACCGACCGCCTGCGCCTGCTGGGCGGCATTCGATATACCCATGATACCAAGGAGGCCAATGGCGGCCAGACCGATCTGGTGGGCGGGTCGCAAATCCCGCTGGCGGGCAACCGTTCATGGGATGCAACGAACTGGCGCGCAGGTTTTCAATTCGATGTCGCGCCGCGCATCATGGTCTATGGCACCGCGGCCACGGGTTTCCACGCGGGCGGCTTCTATTTCAGCCATGTCGTGCTGCCCACCGACAGCAACTCGGTTGAGCCGGAACGGATCACCGCCTTCACCCTTGGCGCCAAAACCCGCCTGCTCGACAACAAGCTGACGCTCAATCTTGAGGCGTTCCACTGGGGCCTGACCGGCCAGCAGGTCAGCCTGTTCACCCTCGACAGTCAGGGCGCGACGATCTTTCCCACCTATAATGCGGGCAAATCCACCAGCAAAGGCGTTCAGGTCGATCTGCAGTATCAGCCGACCCGCCTGACCAGTCTGGGCGCGCAGGTGGAATATCTCGACGCGGTGTTCAACAGCCTGACCTATGTGCAATCGCTGCCGGTCCAGCCCGGATTCCTGTGCCAGACCAGCGGTGCGGCGCCCCAGTTGCGCGTGGATTGCAGCGGCCAGCGCCCGCCGCAGGCCCCGCAATGGTCGCTCAACCTGACCGCCGATCAGACGGTGGAATTGCCGTCAGGCGCGGGCATCACCTTTGGCTGGCGTGCCCATTTCCAAAGCTCCACCATCACCGGCTTCAACTATCTGCCCGACGACATCCAAAAGGCCGTCTGGCAGCACGATCTGACCGCCACCTACAAACCCGAAGGCGGGGCGTGGGATCTGGGCGTCTATGTCAACAATCTGACCGATGCGGTGATCAAGAGCAACGCCACACATGCCGCCAATGTGCAGGCCTATCAATTGCGTCCGCCCCGCACCTTCGGCGCGCGTTTCAACCTCCATTTCTGAGGACAAGCCCCATGAACGACAAGACGGAACTCGACGCGCGGATTGATGCGCTGCTGGTGGGCGCGATCGACCTGCATTGCCACAGCGGCCCCTCGGTCATGCCGCGCGAGATCGACCATATTGAGGCGCTGCGCGAGGCATCGCAGGCCCAATTGCGCGCGGTGCTGTTCAAGGACCACTATTATTCGGTCACCCCGGTCGTGCGGCTGCTGGAAAAGCATTACGCTGATCTTGGCATCACCATGCTGTCGGGCGTCCCGCTGAACAACACGACGGGCGGGCTGAACCGCTATGCGGTCGAACACGGGCTGCAACTGGGGGCCAATATCGTGTGGATGCCGACCTTTTCGGCGGGCAATCACATCCGTCACGATCATCGCCACCGTTCGCTGCCCACCACGCAGGAAATGCTGCAACCGCAAATGCTGACCGTGGTCGACGATATGGGGCGGATCAAGGATGAGGTGAAATTCATCCTCGACCAGATTGCAGCGGCCGATGCGGTCTTGTCCGCAGGCCATCTTCACATCAGCGAAATCTGGCCGCTGTTCGAGGAAGCCAAGGCGCGCGGGGTCAACCGGCGGTTGGTGCAGCATCCCACTTTCGTGATCGACGCCAATCTGCGCGATATCGGCGAGCTGGTGGCCGATGGAGCCTTTATCGAACACAGCATCTGCATGTTCGTCGAGGATTCCCGCTTCCGCTTCTTCGATCCCGAAACGCTGGACGGGCTGATCAAGGCGGGCACGGTGGAACAGACCATCCTTGGCTCGGATCTGGGGCAGATCAACAACCCCTCGCCGGTCGAAGGCTTCCGCTCGGTCATCCGCATCTGCATCGATCTGGGCTATGATGACAGCCAGATCCGCGCGATGATCAGCGGCAATGCGGCAAGGCTGATGGGTCTGGACAAGGCGGCGACCGCCTGATGCTGGTGGGAACTTTCATCAAGACGCCGGCGGTGCAGGTGGTCGAACTGCTGGGTCTGGCGGGGCTGGACTTTGGCGTGGTCGATGCCGAGCATGGGCCGTTCGACCGGGCCGCCGCCGATCTGATGATGGTGGCCGGGCGCGCGGCGGGGCTGGACCTGTTCGTGCGCACCGCCGACCGGTCGGCCACCAGCGTGCTCTGGGCGCTCGACATTGGCGCGGCGGGGCTGGTTGTGCCCCATGTCGACAGCGCGCAACATGCCGCCGAATTGGTGCAGGCGGCGCGTTTTGCCGGAGGCGCACGCGGATTTTCCAATTCGCCGCGCTTTGGCCGCTATGGCGCCTCCACCATCGAGGAAGCCATGGCGCTGGGCGACCGCGCCCGCATCTATGCCCAGATCGAAAGCGCGCAGGCCGTGGCCGAGGCCGAAGCGATCATCGCCACGCCGGGGCTGGACGGGGTAGTGGTGGGCCGGGCCGATCTGGCGCTGTCCATGGGCCTGACCCGGCCCGATGCCCCAGAGGTTATGGAGGCCACACGTGATGTGCTGGCGCTGGCGCGCAGCCATGGCAAGGCGGCCATCGTGGTGGTGGGGTGCGCCGCAGAAGCCGGCACCTTCATCGCCATGGGCGCCAGCCACATCATCGTGGGTTCCGACCAATCCTTCCTGCGCGCCTCGGCGCTGGCCGCCGCTTCGGACATCCGCGCCCTTTGCCCCCGCCATCAGGAGCAGCAAGCATGACTTTTGCCCAGACACGCCCGGCAAGCCGGTTCGACCTGTCCCAAACAGCCCCGCAGGCGCCCGGAGAATGGATCATGCGCGGCGCCAATTTCGTGGTGGTCTATGCCAGCCTTCCCGCCGGGGCCAAGCTTGAACGCGACAATCCCGATGAAAGCATCGTCTATTTCCCCGATGGCATGGCGCGCATTACGGCGGGCGGCGATGTGGTGGAATGCGGCGCGGCGGCCACTGTGGTTATCCTGCCCCCCGGCCCCAGCCTGATCGAGATGACCGGCGCAGGCCGGGTGCTGCGCCTCTTTTCCATCGCGGCGCAGGATCTGGCCGCGATGGCCGCCAATGCCGACATCTATGCCGACGGCGCGCCCGAAGTCGCCCCCATGCGGCCATGGCCCGCGCCCCACGATGGGTTCAAATTGCGCCATTACCGCGTCGAGGATTACCGCGACCGCCCGATGCGCATGTTTCGCAGCGCCAATCTGATGATCAATATTTTCGATTTCGACGGCCCGCGCGACATCATGGCGCTCAGCCCGCATTCCCACGCCGATTTCGAACAAGGCTCCTTTGCGATGAGCGGGCAATGGGTGCATTCCTTGCGCTATCCATGGTCCAAGCAACTGCCCGACTGGCGCGAGGACGAACATCTGGCCATCGGCAGCCCCTCATTGCTGGTCATTCCCGCCACAGTCATCCACACCAGCCGCTCGACCGCGCCGGGCAACAACCAACTGGTCGATATTTTCTCGCCCCCCCGGCGCGATTTCTGCGATCTGGGCTATGTCTGCAACGGGGCGGAATATCCCGTTGCCGATACGGAGGGGGACAAGGAATGAAGCATCGACCCGAAGAGGCAGTCGATACATCGCGCGCCTATCGTCGTTCTGCGCTGCTGCTGCTCACACTGGTCTATATTTTCAATTTCGTCGACCGGCAGGTTCTCAACATCCTGGCCGAAGCGATCAAGCATGATCTGGCGCTCAGCGATACGCAGCTTGGCATTGTCACCGGCCTTGCCTTTGCGCTGTTCTATTCGCTGCTGGGGGTGCCTATCGCCCGCTTTGCCGAACGCGCCGACCGGCCGCGCCTGATCGCCATCGCGCTCTCGGTGTGGAGCCTGTTTACGCTGCTGTGCGGGGCGGCGGGGTCCTTTACGCAAATGCTGATATGCCGCCTTGGCGTAGGCATTGGCGAGGCGGGCGGGGTTCCCCCTTCGCATTCGCTGATTGCCGAATTTTCGCCCAAGGCGCGGCGGGCCGTAGCGCTGGCGATATTCTCGACCGGGCTGCCGCTGGGCTCGTTCATCGGGCTGGGCTTTGGCGGGATTCTGGGCGATGCGCTGGGCTGGCGCTGGACCTTTGCGGTGGCGGGGGCGCCGGGCCTGCTGATCGCGGTGGTGGTCATGCTGGTGCTCAAAGAGCCGCGCCGGACCTTTCCCCTGCTGACCAGCGCCGCACCGGCGGAGCCGCTGCGCGCCTCGCTCGCCTCCTTTCTCTCCACATCCACCTATCGCTGGACCGTGGCGGGCGGCGCATTACAGGCTGTGGTGCTCTATGGCACGGGCGCCTTTCTCGCGCCCTTCTTCCTGCGTGCGCATGGTCCTGAACTGGCCGCTCTGGCCGCCGGGCTGGGGCTAAAGGCGAACGGCTTTCTGGGCCTTGCCTTTGGCGTCACGGTCGGGCTGGCAGGCGCGGTAGGCACATTTTTGGGCGGGTGGCTGGGCGACCGTTTTCATGGCGCCTCGCTCAAAAGCTATGTCACGGTGCCCGCTCTGGCCGGGTGGCTTTCGATCCCGGCCTTTCTGGTGGTGTTTTGCGCGCATGATCTTGCCACAGCCTTTCTGGCGCTGGGTTTCGCCAATGCGATGATCAACGCCTATTTCGGCCCGATGCATGCCACCTGTCAGGGCGTGGCAGGAGCCAGCCGGCGCGCGACCGTGTCCGCTGTCACTCTGGTGATCGTCAATCTGGTGGGTCTTGGGCTTGGCCCGCCGCTGGTGGGCATGATCAGCGACCATGCCCGTAACGCGATGGCGATGGAGAGCAAGGATGCGCTCCGGCTGGCGCTGGTGGCGATCAGCGCGGTGTCGCTGCCGGCCGGTCTGGCCTTCTGGAGGGCGCGGGCCTCGATAGACGCCGACACAGTCAGTTAAGGAAAATAATCATGAACATTCTGGCGGTCTATTGCCACCCAGAGCCGCAATCCTTCACCCATGCCATGCTGGATGTGGCGCAAAGGACTGCGGCGCAAAGCGGCCACACGATGGACGTGATCGACCTCTATGCCCGCCCCCCGGCCCCACCCGCCGGACGCGGGGATTTTTCCGCCCTCTCCGATCCGGCTCTTTTCCACTATCAGACCGAGCAGCGCATCGCCTGCGAACAGGGCACGTTCAGCGCCGACATCGCGCAGGATCAGGCGCTGGTGGCAAAGGCAGACCTGCTGCTGCTGCTGTTTCCCCTGTGGTGGGGCGGCCCGCCCGCCCTGCTCAAAAGCTGGTTTGAAAAGGTGATGGCCTATGGCTTTGCCTATGTTGACGGCGCGCGGTTTGAAACGGCGCTGTTCGCGGGCAAACTTGCGCTCTGTGCGATAACCACCGGCGGGACGGCGGCGCGCTTTTCCGAGGATGGCACCTATGGCTCCATCGAAAAGGTGCTGTGGCCGCTGCACCATTGTCAGTTGCGCTATCTGGGCTACGCCGTCGAGGCCCCCTTTGTGGCCTATGCCGCGCCCCGCGTCACGCCCGAAGACCGCGCAGCAATGTTGCGCGAACTGGAAAGCCGCCTGAACGAGGTTTGCGGCAGCGACGCTGTAAAGGGCTTGCAGGGTTGACCCGAAGGCGGGGCTACATCGTCATCCCTGCATGGCGGCCCGCGCTATGGCTTCGACGTGAATCAATGCGCTGTCGAGCACCGGAAAGGAGAGGTCGGCGTTGCTGAAGGCGATAGACAGGTCGGTTCCGCCCAGCACCACCGCATCGGCATTCTGCTCCTCGTGAAGCTTTCTGGCAGCCTCGTGGAAATAGGCACATTGCTCAGGGGTGGCATGGCCGGATGCGGCAAGTGTGACATAGGCTGAATGGACCGTATCAAGGTCATCGCCCGTTGGAACAACAACCTCCACCGAGTTCACCCCATAAAGCTTTGACTGCATCACGGCGCGGGTTCCCAATACACCGACCCGGCGGACACCATAGCTGGCCAAATAGCTGTTCAGGGCAGGAACGGCGCTCAACAAAGGAAGGGATGATACTTTTTCGAGTTCGGCCATACAGAAATGGCCGCCCATGGATGTCACGGCCGCCACATCGCAGCCACCGGCCCGCAGTTGATCGACATAGCGCGCAAAAATGGCGGCCTGTTCGACAGCCCGATCGGCTTCGAGATTGGAGATCATCTCGCGCGCATCGGCATGGACAATGGTAAGCGCAAGCCTGCGATTGGCCGCAGCATAGGCGCGCACAAGCGCACGATAATAGACCTCTGTGGCGGCAGGCCCAACGCCGCCGATCAAACCAATATGCATGTCGCCTCCAGATTGTGCCTGTCCATAGCGGACCCGCCGAAAATCAGAGATCGAGCGACCAGATCTGGCCGACCAGATCATGGCCAAAGGAATGGTGCTGCTCTTCATTGATCAGCACAAATCCGGCCCGCTCATAAATGCTGCGCGCCGCGGCGAGCACGCTGTTGGTCCATAATGTAAGCCGCGTGTAGCCAAGTTGCCGCGCACGTTCGATGCAGGTCGAAACAAGCAGCTTTCCCGTGCCTGTGCCGCGCGCGGCGGGTTCCACATAGAGCAGGCGAAGCCTGGCCACGCCCGGTTCGTCGGTATGAACCAGGAAAATCGACCCCACCATTTCGCCTCCTGTCTCGGCAATCCAGGCGGCATCCCGGGCCGGATCGAAATGATCGTGAAAATCGGCGAGGATGCGCGCGACAAGAGCCTCGTACCCCCGATCCCAGCCATATTCGTCGGCATAGAGAATGGCCTGCCGGGCCGTGACCATGCCCAGATCGCCCGGCTCAAGGCCCCGCAACCTCAGAGCTGGAGCCTCGACCTTTGCCTCCAGAGCCTGAGCCATGGTGGCGGCGGCCGCGATCAGGCGCCGGCGTTGTGTTTCGGGCAACTGGTGAAGCAATGCGCCAACCGCCGCCTGCGTGCTGCCATTCAAATCCGCCGCCGCCCTCCGGCCTTCCGGCGTCAGGATCAGCAACTGCTGGCGGCCATGGGCCGGATTGCTGCGCGTTTCCAGCAAATCGCGGTGTGCAAACCGCTTGAGCGTGCGGCTGATCTGGGCGCGATCCATATTCAGGGTGCGCGCAATTTCGGCCGCGGTCGGCTCATGACGATGGGCCAGTTCATAGAGCACGCGCGCTTCGCTCAGCGTAAAGGGACTGCCGTCCAGATGGACGTCAAGCAACCCAAGCCAGTTGGTATAAAGCCTGTTGAAGTGGCGCAGGGCGGCGACATCGCCTGTCAATTGGTCCAGCATGGGCTTTACCATAGAAGGAATGTTGCCTGAGTCAACAATGTGAGAGTTGGCGCATGGATAGCAACGATATATCCGCCCAATTTCGGACTGCGCCCGCATGCAGGGGCCGGTCGTCCGCCCCCAATGGCCTGCCCTCCCTCCCGACGGGCGTGAATTACGCAGCGACCCGCAAGATTTTCAGCCTTAATATGCCCCAAGGACAAGGGAATGGTCGGCCAACGCGCCGTACCCCCGGCCATCGGTCCGAGACATGCAGCAGGAGGGCGATACAGATTGCGGTATCGGGGCGACTTCAGGGGCGGACGCTATATTTTCAGCGATCTGAAAGAGGTGCTGGCCAAGGCCTCTCCCGCGCGCTCGGGCGATGACCTTGCCGGTCTTTCGGCCGAGAGCGGGGCGCAGCGCGTTGTTGCCCGGGCGGTGCTGGCCGATGTTCCTCTCACCCGCTTTCTGGAAGAACCGCTGATCCCCTATGAGGTTGACGAGGTCACCCGCCTGATCTGCGACAGCCATGAAAGGGCGGCCTTCGCCCCGCTCGCCCATCTGACGGTGGGGGGCCTGCGCGACTGGTTGCTCGACGGCGCCACCGATGAGGCCATGCTGAGCGCAGCCGCCCCCGGATTGACGCCCGAAATGGTGGCCGCCGTCTCCAAGCTGATGCGCAATCAGGATCTGGTCGCCGTGGCGCGCAAGACAAGAGTGGTAACCTCCTTTCGCAACACGATCGGCCTTGCCGGGCGGCTTTCCACCCGTCTGCAGCCCAACCATCCCAGCGACGATCCGCAAGGCATCGCCGCCGCGATCTTTGATGGGCTGCTTTATGGTGTGGGGGATGCGGTGCTCGGCATCAATCCGGCAACGGACAATGTACCCGGCGCGCTGGCTCTGCTTCACATGCTCGACGAATTGCGCGAGCTTTACGCCATTCCGACCCAGAGCTGCGTGCTCACCCATGTCACCAATTCGCTCGAACTGATGCGGCGGGGTGCGCCGGTTGATCTGGTGTTTCAGTCCATCGCGGGAAGCGAGGCGGCAAACCGGGGGTTTGGCGTCGATCTTTCCTTGCTGGCGGAGGCGCGTGATGCGGCGCTGGCGCAGGGGCGCGGAACGGTCGGGCAGAACGTCATGTATTTCGAAACCGGCCAGGGCGCCGCGCTTTCGGCCGATGCGCATCACGGCCTTGACCAGCAGACGATGGAGGCGCGCGCCTATGGCGTCGCTCGGGCTTTCTCGCCCCTGCTGGTGAACACCGTGGTGGGCTTTATCGGCCCGGAATATCTCTATGACGGCAAGCAGATCATCCGCGCCGGGCTGGAAGACCATTTCTGCGGCAAGCTGCTTGGCGTGCCGATGGGCTGCGACATCTGCTATACCAACCATGCCGAGGCCGATCAGGACGACATGGACAATCTGATGGTGCTGCTGGGCGTGGCGGGCTGCAACTTCCTGATCTGCGTTCCGGGCAGCGATGATGTCATGCTCTCCTACCAAAGCCTCTCCTATCATGACGCGCTCTATTTGCGCGGCACACTGGGACTGCGCGCCGCCCCCGAATTCGAGGTCTGGCTGGAGAAGATGGGGGTGCTGGATGGCGACGGCTCGATCCGCGCGCTGGCCGATCCGGCGCGGCTGACGCGGCTGATTGAGCATCGAGGGCCGTTGGCATGAACCGGACGCCGGATGGCCCTGCGGGGCCGACAACCGCCGATCTTTGGGACCGGCTGCGCCGCACCACGCCTGCGCGCATCGGCCTTGGGCGGGTCGGCCATGCTCTGCCCCTTGGCGAAGTTCTCGATTTCCAGCTTGCCCATGCGCGCGCGCGCGATGCCGTTCATGGCGTGCTTGATCGCGATGCCTTGGGCCAGGCGCTGGCACCTCTGCCGATTGTCATGGTCGAGAGCGCGGCGGCGGATCGCGCCATATATCTGCGGCGCCCCGATCTTGGGCGGCAATTGTCGCCCGTCTCGGCCCGGATGTTGGCCGAACTGGCAACGCGGGGGGACCCCTGCGATGTGCTTTTCGTGCTCGGCGATGGCCTGTCACCCGGCGCGGTTGAGACACGCGGCCCCGCTCTGGTCAAGGCAGCAATAGGCGAACTGGCGGGTCTTTCCATCGGCCCGGTGATCCTTGCCCATCAGGCCCGCGTCGCGCTGGGCGATCCGGTGGGCGAGGCCTTGCGCGCGCGGATCTGCGTGATGATCGTGGGCGAGCGTCCCGGCCTGAGCGTGGCCGACAGTCTGGGCATCTATCTTACCCTTGCTCCGCGTAGCGGGCGGCGCGACAGCGAGCGCAACTGCATCTCGAACATCCACGATGCGGGCGGGCTTTCCTGCGCAGAGGCTGCCCGCAAGCTGAGCTGGCTGGTGCGCGAGGCGCTGCGGCGCGGCCTCAGCGGGGTTGGCCTTAAGGAAGAAGCATCCCTTGCCTCCCCAACCGTTGCAGACCTTCCGCCATCATCAAGGCCAACTCCATGACCGCAAAGCCCATCATCCATCTTGAACAGCGTCTGGGCACGTTCCGGCTTTGGGGCATTGCGGTCGGACTGGTGATCTCCGGGGAATATTTCGGCTGGAGCTATGGCTGGGCCAGCGCGGGAACGCTGGGTTTTCTGGTGGCCACGCTGGCCGTCGCGGCCATGTATGTCGCGTTCATCTTTTCCTTCACGGAACTGACGACGGCTATTCCCCATGCGGGCGGTCCCTTTGCCTATGCCCTGCGCGCCTTCGGGCCAACAGGCGGCGCCGTCGCGGGCTTTGCCACGCTGATCGAATTCCTCTTCGCGCCCCCGGCGATCGCGCTGGCCATCGGCGCCTATCTCAATGTCCAGTTCCCCGGACTGTCGCCGCGCACCACGGCGTTGGGGGCCTATCTGCTGTTCATGGCGCTCAACATCATCGGGGTGCATGTTGCGGCCAGTTTCGAACTGGTGATGACCCTGCTGGCGGTGGGTGAGCTATTGGTGTTCATGGCGGTCGTGTGGCCCGCCTTCAGCCTGTCGCATTTTCTGGCCCATGGCTGGGCGGGGCGCGACCATTTCTCGCTGGCGGCCCTCGGGGGCATTTTTGCCGCGCTGCCCTTCGCGATCTGGTTCTTTCTGGCGATAGAAGGCGTGGCCATGGCGGCCGAAGAGGCGAAAGATCCGCGCCGCACCATCCCGCGCGCCTATATCGCGGGCATTCTGACGCTGGTGGCGCTGGCCTTCGGTGTGATGCTGCTGGCCGGCGGGTCGGGCGATTGGGCCGGCCTTGCCAATCTGAATGATCCGCTGCCGCAGGCGATGAAGCGCGCGGTGGGGGGATCGAGCGGATGGCTGCATATGCTGGTCTGGCTGGGGCTGTTCGGTCTGATCGCTTCGTTCCATGGGATCATCATGGGCTATGCCCGTCAGATTTTCGCGCTGGGCCGCGCGGGCTTCCTGCCGCATGTTTTCGCCCGGCTCCATCCGCGCTTCAAAACCCCTCATATCGCGACATTGGCAGGCGGCGCGGTGGGCATTGCCACAATCTACAGCGACAATCTCATCTCCATCGCCGGGCAACCCCTCACCGCCAGTATCGTCACCCTGTCAGCCTTTGGCGCGTTGCTGATGTATATGGTCTCGATGGCGGCACTGTTTCGCCTGCGCCGCAGCGATCCTGCCCTGCTGCGCCCGTACCGTGCTCCGGCCTATCCCTTCGCGCCTGCTTTTGCGCTGGGCATGGCCGGGCTGGCTCTGCTGACGATGGTTTACAACAACAGGGAGCTTGCCGGGATCTTTGCCGCGCTGATGGCTGTCATGGTGGGCGGCTCCGCGATATTCCGGCGCCGGTCCCTGCCCCGAACCGAGGATGCGGCTTGATGGCTCACTTTGGCAGGACCCGCGCCTGCCCCTCGCCCGATGCCGTCAGAATCGGCGCCGGATGGCCAGGCCCCAGCGACGTGCGCGCTTCGATCATCTGACCCAAAGCCTCCGCGCTGACCGGGCGCGAGAAGAGGAAGCCCTGGAAATGGTCGCAGCCGCATTCCAGCAGCCTAGCACGCTGGCCTTCGGTTTCCACGCCCTCGGCAATGACGTCCAGATCGAGCGCCTGCGCCAGTTGGATGATCGCCTGAATCAGGCGTATGGCATCCTCATCCTCGTCGTCCAGATTGCGGACAAAGGCGCGGTCGATCTTGATCCGGTCCACCGCAAAGCGCTGCAGCGAAGACAGGCTGGAATAGCCCGTACCGAAATCGTCGAGTGCGATGGCAAAGCCTTCCTGTTTGAGCGTCGCGATATTGTCGCGCGTGGCCGCGTCATCGCCCAGCAGCACCGTCTCGGTGATCTCGAATTCATACTGGCGCGGGTCGATCGCATGTTGGGCCACAAGGCGGCTGATCATCGCCATGAAATTGGGCGAGCGCAATTGCAGCGCGGAAACATTGATCGCCACCGGTACGCCATGCCAATTGCGCGTTTCGGCAAAGACGCGCCCTACCGTAAAGGCCCCCAATTGCGCGATCAGCCCGCTTTCCTCGGCCAGCACCACAAAGGCGTTGGGCGGGATCAGGCCCTTTTCCGGGTGGTTCCAGCGCACCAGCGCCTCGACCCCGCGCATGCGGCCCTGGGCGTCCACCTGCGGCTGATAGACCATATGCAGCATCTCTTCGTTCAGAGCCTCGCGCAGGTCCATTTCCAATTGGCGCCGGATACGCAGCGCCGCATCCATTTCCGGCTCGAAGAAAGTGGCCCGATTGCGACCCTTTTCCTTGGAACAATAGAGCGCCAGATCGGCCTGACGCAGCACCTCGCTGGCCGAAATATCGGGGTCATTGATGATGGTGATGCCGATGGAGCAGCCGATTTCCACCACCTGACCATCAATATCAAACGGCCGGTCAAAGGCATTGATGATCCGTTCGGCCAGATGCGCCGCGCCCGGCGCGCCCGAATGCGGTTGCAGGATCACGAATTCATCGCCGCCCAGCCGCGCCACCGTATCGGTATCGCGCAAGAGATTGGCCAGCCTGCGCCCCGCCGCGCGGATCAGCGTATCGCCCGCCGGATGGCCCAGCGTGTCGTTAACCTCCTTGAACCGGTCAAGATCGAGGCACAGCACCGCCACATCCATCCCCGAGCGCCGCGCCAGCGAGCGCAACTGATTGAGCCGCTCGAACATCAGCGCGCGATTGGGCAATTGGGTCAGCGTATCGTGAAAGGCCAGATGGCGCGCTCGCGCCTCGGACAGGATCAGGCCGCGCGCATAGCGGTGCGTCTGGCGCGCAAGGCTGATACCCAGCAGCAGCAGCAGCAGCAGCATCGCCGCCATCGGCCACATCAGCCGGACCAGAAGGTCGCTGCCCGGATTGCGGCGATCCCAAGCCAGACCGGCAACCACCTTGCCGCTCAGGTCCTGAAGCGGGAGGACAGCGGTATTGTCATCCGCGCGCAGATCAATGGTCACGCGGAAATTATTGACCAGCTTGCCCACGCCAAAGATCGAGAGGACCGAGCGATCCACCGGCGCCATCGTGATCACCACCGGCCCGCCCAGAGCGCCGGCATGGGAACGCACCAGCGTCGAGGTCATGATATAGAGCTGGTTTTCCGCAAACAGGATATTGGTGAACTGGATCGGCTGGGGCAAGGCATCGACCTTGCTTGGCGGGATCGAGGCCTCGGCGGCCCGCGTCCGGCCCAGAAGGCCCGCCATCGCGCTGGCATAGGCCCCGCTGATCATGCCCGGATCGACCCGGCGCCCATCCACGGCAAAGAACAGCGGCCGGTCGCGCCCGTCCACCACGATCAGCCGGGTGATATTGTTGCGATCAAGGAAATAGAGCGCCAGATTGCTTTCCGCCCATGCCGGATCAAACGCTCCGGTCAGATGGCGCAGCGCATCTTCTGTTTCCAGCCGCGGCTGGACCATGGCGGCAAAGCTGGTCAGGCGATTGCGGTAACCACGTTCGGCGGTCTGCATCTGCATCGATAGCGCGACATCGTCGAATTGGTTGACCATGACAGTCACGACAAGTGTCAAAACCGCCAGAACCCCGACGGCAAGCGCAATGACAGGGCCATAGACACCGGCGCCGGCCCTCTCGGCGCGAGGGGTCTTGGGGTTCATCATGTTCAGCGTCAGCCTTCCGTTGCTGTTGATTTACAAAAACATGCTGGCATTCGGTTGTGCTGATTGCGAATAAATAAATGTACTTGAGAATTTAACTCAGGACCTCCTCCGCAATTGCGCCTAGGTGCTGTTATGGGCTGCTTTAGAGCTGATGCGGCGCCCGATCATGGGCGCCGCGTTTCATGCCACGCAGATCTGGTTCCTCCCCGCGCGTTTGGCGCGATAAAGCGCCGCATCGGCGGCCTCCAGCGCGGCGCGGGCATTGGGAAAGGCAAACACATTGGCCACCCCGCCCGAGATTGTGATCTGCCCGATGGGCTGGTCGCTCTTGCGGTTGACGAAATTGCGCCGGGCCAGTTTCTCGCGCGCCTCGTCCAGCAATTGATAGACCTGTGCGGGGGTCTTGTCGCGAAACAGCATGACGAATTCTTCGCCGCCGTGGCGCGCCACATGGCATTTGTCGTCCGACAGGCGCTGGAGCGTCTGGGCGATGGCCTGAATCACGCGGTCGCCCGCCTCGTGGCCATGGGTGTCGTTGATGCGCTTGAAATGGTCGATGTCGCAAAAGGCCAGACAGAGCGGCTCGATCCGCACCTGCGCCTCGCGATACTCGTTTTCCAGCACCGCTTCAAAGGCGCGTCGGTTGGGCAGGCCCGTCAGGTGATCGACATGGGCGTCGCGCTGGGCGCGGTCCAGGCTTTTGCGCAGGGCGGTCGCTTCCTGCTCGCTGCGCCGCATGCTTTCTTCCAGCAGTTGCGTGCGCTCGATCATCGCGCGGGTCAATTCAGCCAGGCTGGAGACGAATTCGCCGCTATCGGCGCCGGGCAAGACGCTGGCCACCTGTTCAAGGGCGGCGTTATAGGACCCTGAGTCGCTGCGCGCGCGGGCAGCGGTGCTGGTGAACACCTCCAGCCGGGTGCTTAATCGGTGAAGCATCTGCTGCGCATTCTCGCGCAGCGCGCCGTCCTCATCCTTCTCAGTGACCTGATCCAGCCAGGCCTGAGTGATGATCCGGTTTTCCTCGCGCATGACGCTGAATTTTCGCGCAAGGCGCGGCGATGACCCCGAATAGGCGGCATGAACCGCCAACAGGTTCTCCGGCGTTACTTCCAATTTATTATCAACGAAGAATTCTTTAATACGATCAATCAATTGTTCCCTGCGCACGTCGTTCAAGGGCGTAGCGTCAGGGTTTTGCGACATATTATCAAATTCAGCGGAAGAGGCCAAAGCCAACTTGAACAAGCGCAAGGCTGAATCCTTTATGAGTAACGTTTGCACTGATGCCGGATTAGAATCAAGCTTCCTTCAAATGCGCCCTGTTACCCGCTACAAGATTCCCGTAATTGCCAGAAGGCTTCCTTAACTATACGCCCTCCCCCTAGGGGTTTACCGCTTGTACCAAGGACCCAAGACATTGGTCGTATTGGCTCCCGACTCGCTTGCAAAGAGCCGGATCGGGGCGCATGCGCGGGACCGCCCCGACAATCCCCGGCCCATAGGCCCCGGAACCTATCCCATTGTCAGGCCAACACAAACGCAGGAGAAGCCCTCGCCATGTCTGCGCGCATTGCCCATCAGACGCTCAAATCCCGCATCACCAGCGCCGAACAGGCCGCCGCCCTTATTAACCCGGGCGATACGGTAGGCATGAGCGGATTTACCGGTTCCGGTTATCCCAAGGCGGTGCCTCTGGCGCTGGCCTCGCGGATCGAGGATGCCCATCGCGCGGGCGATCCGTTTCAGGTGCGCGTGTGGACCGGCGCCTCGACCGGGCCGGAACTGGATGCGGCGCTGGCCAAGGCCAATGGCATCGAATTCCGCCTGCCCTATAATTCCGACCCCATCGCCCGCGAAAAGATCAACAGCGGCCAGATGGACTATTTCGACATGCACCTCAGCCAAGTGGCGCCGATGGCGTGGCAGGGCTTCCTTGGCCCGCTCGACGTCGCGCTGGTCGAGGTGACGGCCATCAACGCCGACGGCAGTCTCGTGCCTTCCTCCTCGGTGGGCAACAACAAGACCTGGCTCGACCGTGCAGACCGCATCATCCTTGAGGTGAACCGCTGGCAGGCCGAAGAGCTGGAGGGGATGCACGACATCTATTACGGCACTCGCCTGCCCCCGCATCGCGTGCCGATTCCCTTGACCCGCCCGGATGACCGCATCGGCCAGCCCACGCTGCAATGCGATCCCGACAAGATCGTGGCCATTGTCGAAACCGATGCGCCCGACCGCAACCTGCCCTTTGACGCGCCGGGCGAAACGGCGCTGCGCATCGCGGGCCATCTGCTTGATTTCCTTGCCAATGAAGTCAAGCAAGGGCGGATGCCGGAAAACCTGCTACCGCTGCAATCGGGCGTGGGCAATATCGCCAATGCGGTGCTCTCGGGTCTGGTCAACAGCCCGTTTGAAAACCTCACCTCCTATACCGAGGTGATTCAGGACGGCATGATCGACCTGCTCGACGCGGGCAAGCTGCGCATGGCCTCGGCCACATCCTTCTCGCTCAGCCCCGAGGCGGCGCAGCGGATGAACAGCAACATGGTGGCCTATCGGGAAAAGATGATCCTGCGCCCGCAGGAAATCAGCAACCACCCCGAGCTGATCCGCCGCCTTGGCTGTATCGCCATGAACGGCCTGATCGAGGCCGACATCTATGGCAACGTGAACTCCACCCACGTGATGGGCAGCCGCATCCAGAACGGCATCGGCGGCAGCGGCGATTTTGCCCGCAACGCCTATGTCTCGATCTTCATGACGCCCAGCACCGCCAAGGGCGGCAAGATCAGCGCCATCGTGCCGCAGGTGGCCCATGTCGATCACATCGCGCAGGACGTGCAGGTGGTCGTGACCGAACAGGGCCTTGCGGACCTGCGCGGCCTAAGCCCCAAGCAGCGCGCGCTGGCCATCATCCAGAATTGCGCCCACCCCGATTTCCGCCCGATGCTGGCCGATTATTATGATCGCGCGCTCAAGGGGTCTTATGGGCTGCATGCGCCCTCGCTGCCCGGCGAAGCGTTGAGCTGGCATCAGCGGTTTATTGAGACGGGGACGATGAAGGTTTAAGGGAGCGTTTAAGATGCCTCCGGCGGGCAAAGGGTCTCGACCCTTTGCCCGCCGGAGGCATAAATGGAGGCCTAAAACCCCGGCCTCAATCCTCCAACGGCACCCCCGGCAAATGCTTCGACGTGCGAATCGTCAGCGACGTTTTCACGCTGGCCACATTGGGCGCGGGCGTCAGCTTGCTGGTCAGGAACTCCTGAAAGCTTTGCAGATCACGGCTGACGATTTTCAGGATGAAGTCGATTTCGCCATTGAGCATATGGCATTCGCGCACTTCAGGCAGCCCGCGCACATGGTCCTCGAACCCGCGCAAGGCTTCTTCGGCCTGGCTTTTGAGCGAGACCATGGCAAAGACGGTGATCGAGAAGCCCAGCTTGGCCCCATCGAGTTCGGCGTGATAGCCGCGGATGACGCCTTCCTCCTCAAGCGCGCGCACACGGCGCAGGCAAGGCGGCGCGGTCAGCCCGACGCGTTGGGCCAATTCGACATTGGTAACGCGGCCCTCGTCCTGCAATTCGGCCAGCAAGCGCCGGTCGATCTGATCAAGATTGGCCATAAGCCCGGAAATTCCCCAATTGCGGCCCGCAGATCGCGGCGGAAAGACCCTTCCTGTCGGCAGGGTCGCCAAAGATGAAAGAATCAGCCCATCTGTTGCGGGCCGTGCTAATATTATTATCTATGGCCGCAATCGTCCCACATTGCAACGCCACCAAGCTACGTGCTTTCGCTCGGCGGCAGGTGTGATAGGATACAGAATAAAGTTGTACACAGGTTCCGCTGCCGATCCTAACCTCTCGCTAGGATTTAACACCGTATTGGCTTGGAAAGGCCATCTGAAACACCATAACTGCTGATACAAAAAACCATGCGCTATGACGACCGCCTTGCCACCGCCCTTCGCCTGACGCCAGTCGGGCAAGGTGTCGCGCGCATTCAGTTCCGGCAATTGCTGGACCTGCTGGGCACGCTGCCGGCCGAGGAACAGGGCGAAATGGTCGATCTGGCCTATCTGCGGCTTGGCGAATTGGGCGGACGGATTCCGGCGGCGGACCGCGCGACGATTCTGCGCCAGCCCGGCCTGCGGCTGCGCGCGCCCCGGCTGGTGGCCGCGCTGGCGGGGGCAGAACCTGTGGTGTCTTTGTCCGCGCTCCACGCCGCGCAATTGAGCGATGAACAATGGGTGGACCTGATCCCCGCGCTGCCGCTGGCCTCGCGCGGGACGCTGGGGATGCGGCGCGATCTGGGGCCGGGCGCGCGGGCGCTGCTGGCGCGGCTGGGCATTGGCGATCCAGCGTTGAGCAGCACGCCCGCACCAAAGGACCCTGAGCCCAAGGCACCCGAGCCCGTGGCCCAAACGCCTGCGCCGCCTCCGCCCGAAGCGCCGGTGAGAACCCCGCGCGCATCGGCCTATCAGGCTTCCTCGCCGCTGGCCGAGGACACAATCGGCGCGCTGGTGCGGCGAATCGAGGCCTTTCGTCAGGCCCGCGAAAACAACATGGCCGCCGAGGCCGCACGTCCTGCTCCGTCCAAGAAGGCCAAGCCGGGCCAGCCAATCCAGTCCTTCGATTTCGCCAGCGACGGCGAAGGCCGTATCGTCTGGGCCGAAGCGCGGGTCGCGCCGATGGTGGTGGGCTATGGGCTGGGCGGCAATGGGCCGGGGGCCAATGCGGTGCGCCTGCACCAACCCTTCCGCGCGGTGATGATCACGCTGGCCGGGGCGCCGGCGATTGCGGGCGAATGGCAGGTGGATGCCGTGCCGCGCTTCGATCCGCTGGGCGGGCGCTATATCGGGCATCTGGGGCGCTTTCGACGGCCTGCGGCGGTTGCGGCATCCCCTGTCCCAGCCGTTCCCGCTCAGGACAGCGAGACCGACCGCCTGCGCCAATTGCTTCATGAGTTGCGCACGCCGGTGAATGCGATTCAGGGCTTTGCCGAGGTGATCCAGCAGCAATTGTTCGGCCCGACGCCGCATGAATATCGTGCGCTGGCCGCCGTTGTTGCGGCTGACAGCGCGCTGATGCTGGCCGGGTTTGAAGAACTCGATCGCTATGCCAGGCTTGAAAGCGGCAGTCTGGCGCTGGCCAGAGGCGAATGCGATCTGGCTGCCGCGCTCGATGTGCTGGTTTCGCGGCTGGCGAGTGACGAGCGCGGGCCTGCCTTGCGGCTCGAAGGACATGAGCGCCCCTGCCCCGTCGCCCTGGACGGGACCGAGGCGGAGCGGCTTTGCTGGCGCCTTCTGGCCACGCTGGCGGGCAATGGCAAGGCGGGCGAAGCGCTGCCGATCCGGATGGCGCATCGCGGGGATGCGGTGTTGGCCTGCTTTACCCTGCCGGCGACTTTGGCTGGGTTGAATGATGAGGAACTGTTTCACGGCGCTGCGCCCGCCACGCATCAACCCGGCGCGGGCATGTTCGGCACCGGTTTCGCCCTGCGCCTCGCCGCCGCCGAGGCACGGGCCGCAGGCGGCAGCATCATGCGCGAACACGAGCAACTTTTGCTTACATTACCGGGCTTGACCCTGCCGATTGTTAACCTTAGCCAAGTGCCTGAAAACAGGTCGGAGGCATGTGAAACGCCGGTGGCTTGATTTTTTCGCGCGGCAGGGGGCCCGATTTGTCATTTCACCAGATTACCGACCAGCCCGCGCCGGAAGCTTTTGTGCATTTCCGCCAAGGGGTTGGACAGCGCTTCGTGGTCACCATCGATACCGAGGAGGAATTCGATTGGACCAAACCGCTGACCCGCACTCGCCACCGCGTCGATACGGTCTCGCGCCTGCGCAAGTTTCAGCAGTTTTGCGAAGGTTTCGGCATCGTTCCGATCTATTTGATTGACTATCCGGTGGCCACCTCCGCTCTTGCCGCAGAATTGCTGCGCGACGCGGTGATCTCCGGGAGAGCGGAAGTCGGCGTCCAGCTGCATCCTTGGGTTAACCCACCTTATGAAGAGGAGGTTAACCAGTACAATAGCTTTTCGGGCAATCTGCCCTTCGCGCTGGAACGGGCCAAATTCCTCAAGCTGCACGCCACGATCGCAGAGAATTTTGGGGCGGCGCCGATGATCTATCGCGCCGGACGTTATGGCATCGGGCCCAACACCGCCGATGTGCTGCATGAGGCCGGGGTGGCCATTGACACGTCGGTGCGCTCGCGGTTTGATTACAGCGGCTGGGGCGGCCCCAATTTTCGCGATCTGCCGCTGCGGCCCTATTGGGTGGGTGAACCGGGGCGCCTGATGGAAATGCCGTTGACCACGGTGTTCTCCGGGCTTTTGCGGCGTCATGGGCAATGGCTATATCCGAAACTGTCGCGCTTTGACCGGCTGCGCGGCGCTATGGCGCGCTTTGGCCTGCTGGAGCGCATACCCCTGACGCCCGAAGGGGTCACGGTGGGCGAGGCGCTGCGCGCGGTCAATATTGCGGTGGACGAAGATCTGCCGGTCATCGTCCTGTCCTTTCACAGCCCCTCGCTCTGCCCCGGCCACACCCCCTATGTGCGGACCGAGGCCGATCTGGACGAGATGTACGAATGGTGGCGCCAAGTGTTTGAATTGCTGATCGCGCGCGGCGTCAAACCGACCAGCGTGCGCGAGGTGATGGAAAGCACCCTGTTCGATTGAAACCCTTGCCTGTTGCGCATGGCGCGGCTAACGCGAGGCGGCGCATGATGCGCAAAGCATGGCTTGGGGCCTGTAGCTCAATGGTTAGAGCTGGCCGCTCATAACGGCTAGGTTGCGGGTTCGAGTCCTGCCGGGCCCACCATGTCTGACCGCGCAAAAAGGGGAACGGCAAGCACCGCCCCCCCTCTGCAGTATCAATTCACAGTTGCGGCCGCTCCGGCATTTTCCACCTTGGCCACGGGGGCGGCAGGGGCAAGCGCGGCGGCCTGCAGCGGCGCCGTGCCGGCCGGAATGGTGAAGGATACCGGATCAGCGGTATGGGCGCGCAATTGCTGTCCATTGGTCAGCGTGGCCGAATGGCCGGTGACAAAGGCGCCGAATACGCCAACAGCGACAACCGCGCCCACTGCGGCCCCCGCATTGCCCTGCCCCTCGCTGCGATAGGTGCCGTTCAGCGGAATCACCCGGTCGCCCAGTTTCAGCGAGTTGAAAGTCACCTCCAGCTTGGCCGATTTGCCAAAGGCGCCCTTGCCGGTGCGATAGCTGACGCTTGCCTCACCCGGCGTGCCGCGCGGGATCAGGACATAACCTTCCTGCATCACATCAAAGACGGTGGAAATCTTGAACTTGTCGCCAACCTTCAGCGACTTGGAAGACAGCGTGTCATTGGGCGTGACGACCACTTCGGCATTGGGCGCCAAAGTGATGGTCTTGGCCAAATCGCCCTGTGCCAGCGCGGCATTCGACGAAATCAGCAAGATTGACGGAAAAATATACTTGAACACGAGCCCCTCCCGTTGAAAACAGGGCCAGAATGCCCCGTTGACATGCGGCGTTCATCTTGGCTCGACCGGGGTTTTTCAAGGCGGGCTACCATCATAATGGATCTATAAAACGGCAGATGGACGCCCCATCATGCTGTCCCAATATCAATTTGCCGAAATAGCTGACGATAATCTGAAAAGGCCAATCTCTTTTGCGGGGCCATTTTGGCGCGATCCCTGCGCTCCATCTGCTGCGCCATGTTTTTCCGCTTGCGCTGAACCTCTGCCAAACCTAAGGGCTTGGCCGTGTCGGGGAGTAGCGCAGCCTGGTAGCGCATCTGCTTTGGGAGCAGAGGGTCGCAAGTTCGAATCTTGTCTCCCCGACCATTTCCCAATTGTTTTCACCCGTCCGAGGGCAGCACTAATTCACTGCAAAACGTGGATTTTGGGGATTGCCGCGCGATCGCGATCTGCGCGTTCAACGGATCGCGTCAAAAGGGGCATGGCCTGAGCCCCTCTGCATTAAGAGTGACAGGCTTCCTTGGCCACCGCTTCGAGCGCCAGAGCTGCGTTGCGAATATCGAAATGACGTTCAAAACAGGCCCGCGCCCGCTGCCCCATCTCGGCCCGTTCTTCGCCCGACAGGGCGGACAGACGCTGCAGCAATTCACGCGTCCCATCCAGCGTGTCCGGCGCCACAAAGCCCGCGCGCTTGTCCGCCACTTCGCGCCAGATATTGACCTTGTTCGAGATCAGCACCGGCACGCCGCAAGCCAGCGCCTCGGCGACGACAATGCCGAAATTTTCCTGATGCGACGGCAGGGTAAAGGCGAGCGCCGCACGATAGGCGCCCCACTTGGCGTCTCCGGTCAACATGCCGGGCCAATGGATGCGTGCGGCCAAACCAAACTTTGCCGCCAGCGCCTGCAATGATGCCTTGAGCCCGGTCTGATCCGGCCCCGCGAGCACCAGATCGATATCAGGATGGCGCGCGGCATATTCGGCAAAAGCCTCAATCAGCAGATCGCATCCCTTCTTTTCATGAATGCGGCTGAGATACAGCAGGAAGGGCCTGTCGCCCAGTTCCGGCACCGCCTGACGAAAAGCGGCAATCTGCTGATCGATCTCATCGGCCGGCGGATTGAACGCGCCATAGCCCACCACTTTCTCGCGCACCTGATAGGGCCAGAAAGCATCGCGGGCGAGCAGCTTCTCCTCTTCGGTGGTGAAAAGCACGCGTGAGGCATTGGCCAGCAAAGGCCCTTCATTCAACAGCCAGGACATCTGCTTGGCCATGGATTTGATCGGATAGTTCTGTTTGAACCATGGATCGAGCATGCCATGGGTATAGACCAGATAGGGCGTGTTGCCCCCCACCAGTCCCCAGCGGGCCGCCATCGTACTGAAATTCCACAGCCCTTCGATGATCGCGACGTCATATTCGTCACGATGCGCCCTGAGCCAGGGAATGGCGTAAGGAGAAAAACGGACACGCCTTTCCATCGCGCGAAGCAGCGCACTGCCCGCATTCGCCTCCTGCGTCGGCCTTCCGATGGCGATCACCCCCCCCGGGCAATCGGCCAGAAACGGCGCATCGGGCGAATCCATGGTCAGGATATCCTGTTCATGACCATTCCGTGCCAGTTCAACTCCTGTTCGCAACACTCCTTCGATAGGCCCACCTTCCGCCGGATCGGCGGAGGCTATGATCCGTAAAATCTTCATATCGCCCGGTCCGTCTGCGTCCCCATCAGATCCTCGGGTTTATATGGAATTTTTATGTCAGTTTGACTATCTCTAAATTTGTGGTTTACGCATTTTAACTTAGCTACGCAATTCAGTTATCACAGCACAAGAAATCAACCTCTTTGGATATATTTTCCTAAATTTTCATCCATATACCTCAAACCATCATCGGCATGGCAATAACATTTCCCCACCCAGACTTTCTAAATCCGCATCAATAGATAACTATAGTTACAACCCATACCGATGGATCATTTTTTAATATCGCAACATCGTAATATTCAGCAAAGCGCCAAGATCATTATCTGTAAATCCTTGTCTCACCGCCTAAATCCATAAAATGCCCCCCGGCGATGGCGGGCGCTTTATGCACCAATCCGCCGGAGCCTATGTGGCAGACTTGGCCATAGAATCGGACGCGGCGCCTTTCCCCGCCACCTGTTGGTTAAAGGACAGCAGCCAGCGCGACAGCGGCTTTTCCAGCCCGAGATGGCAGACGCCCCCCCGCAACCACCGACAGGGCAATCCCCATTAGCGAGCCGGCCATGGACCAATGGCGCGATACTTCGCCTCATCGCCCCGGCAATGAAATGTTACCACCGCCAAGGCGCGATGCCTCGGACCTGACGCTTTCGCTAATTTCAGACCGCTCGCCCGGCGCTATTTTTCCAGCATCTCCGCCAGGGCGCGACGGGCGCGATAGAGGCGCGTTTCCACCGCCTTGCCCGTAATGCCCAGCAAGGCCGCCACTTCGGCCTCCGCCATGCCCTCCACCCCGCGCAGCACGAGCACCTCGCGCTGGGACGCGGGCAGGCGGGCAATGGCGGCCATCGCCCGCGCCAGTTCCTGCCGGTCGGCCAGAGCGTCATCGGCCCCCACGGCCGGATCGGGCATGTTGGGCTCGTGATCCTCGGGCAGGGCGAAGGAGAACAACGCGCGCAATTTCCGGCGACGCGCGCGGTCGCGGCATTTGTTGAGCGCGATCCGCGCGATCCAATGCGCAAAGGGCCGCGTGCGGTCATAACGCCCCAGCGCGGCAAAGGCGCTGATAAAGCTCTGCTGGGTAATGTCCAATGCGGCGTCCTCGTCGCCGCAGGAGGCGCGCGCGATGCGGAACACCGCGTCGCGGTGGCGATGCAACAGGGCGCTGTAGGCCGCCTGCCGCCCGCCCAGCGCCAACGCGGCCAGATCGCCATCGCTCAATGCTTGACGGTTGAAGGCTTCCGGGCTCCGGGCGTCGTGCGCAGGCATCAGCGCGGCTGATCCGCCTCCGTGGCCGTCAGCATCCGGGCGACCCCGGCATCGAAACGCGCCGCCTGATCGGGGCGCAGCACCGCGCGCATGGCAAAGACATGCTCAAGCGTCGCCTTTTGCAGCGCCCCCATCGCGTGATGCGACCGGTCCACGGCGGCGGCCACGCGCGGACCATAGGAATGTTCATCGCGCAGGGCCGCCGCCAGATCGGCATTGGCCGCCCGCTGCTGCGCCACCAGTTGCGCCTTCTGCACGGCAAAGCCGGCGTTCATCGTCGCAATCCTTGCCTGCTGCGATGCATCCAGCGCCAGTTCGTCATGCAGCAATTGGTGCAGCGCGGTTTCATCCTGCGCCCGATGCGGCATCATCCGCGCCACCATCGCCCCGCCCAAGGCCCCGGCAAAACCCAGCGCCAGCGCCAGCAGCAACGATCCCTTGCGATTCACAGCGCCCGCTCCAGCAAGGTCGACGGCGCCAGCGCCAGCCCCTGCCCCAGCGGATCGACCGGCGCGCGCGGCGCCGCGCCCAACCCGGAAACCAGCGCCCCGGAAACCATCGCAATGGCCGCAATCCCCGCCAGCATCGGCACCGAGAGCGCCGGTTGCCGCGCACGCTCGGCGCCCTCAAGCACCGCGGCCTCGATTCCATCCAGCCGCGGGTCGGACTGCGCCGCGCCCAGTCGCGCCAGCAGATCGTCGATTTGCACCTTCATCCTAGCCTCGCCTCTTCGCAACTGACCTTCGCCTTCTATACGCAGCCATTGGCCCGGCCCCTCACTTTTTCTGCGAGGGGCATCGCCCTGCCATGCGTATCGGCTGATGACATCCCCCCAATCATCCAAAAGCGGAGAATTTGCCCATGCGTTTCCTGATCCTGCCCCTGATCGCCATTGCTACACCGGCGCTGGCTGCCCCGGCCCTGACCTCGGCCACCCCGGCCGAAGGCAGCGACACCGCCAATGTCACCCGCATCACGCTGAATTTCAGCGAGGCCATCGACCCGGCCGCCTCAGGCGTCGAGGTGCTGATGACCGGGATGCCCGGCATGGAGCATCATGATCCGATGAAGACCGGCGGCGTCAAGGTCGCCATTTCGCCCGACGGCCGCGCGATGGTCGCCACCCTGCCCCGCCCCCTGTCCGAGGGCACCTATGCCGCGCGCTGGCATGTGGCCAACAAGAGCGCCGAAAAGGCCAGCGGCGCCGTGACCTTCAACACGCACTAATACCGAGAACCCCCACCCCAACGCGACACTGTGCCGCCGGACCTATCATTTTCGGCAAAGTAATGTGCAGATCTGTCATAAGCTCGTCACAACACGGGGCTGCCTCGCGGCCTTGTTGAACGGGGGGCCGTATGACGATGAAACTGCCGCTGATCGCGCTGGTGGGTGGGGTGATGGCCTTGTTGGCCGCCCCTGTGGCGGCCCATAGCATCCGTTTTGCCCCGGACGCGCGCCGCCTTGCGCCGCTCCACGGCGAAGATGCGGCTTGTTTCCGTCTGCGCGATCCGGCTTTCCATGCCGATGGCCCGAATTGGAGCCAAAGCGGCGCCAGACACGATTTTATACTGCCTCCAAGCCTGAACCTGCCCCACGCGCCGGCCTGCACGCCGGAATGAGGAGCAGCCTTGTTACGGCGCTTGACCGCCCGGGAATCGCCTCGATAAGAGGATATAACATGACACAAGAATCTTCTGTATCCACGCGCCCGCCTTCCACGCGCCTGATCGCCATTGACGCCCTGCGCGGGCTGGTGATGGCTTTCATGCTGGTCGACCATGTGCGCGAAACCTTTTTCCTGCATTTGCAGGTCAGCGACCCGGTCGATGCCAATACCGTCGATCCGGGCCTGTTCTTCACGCGCCTGCTCTCCACCTTCTGCGCGCCGGTCTTTGTCGCGCTAACGGGCATGTCGGCATGGCTCTATGGCCAGTCGCACAGCAAGGGCGAGGTCAGCACCTTCCTCATCAAGCGCGGCCTGTTCCTGATCGCGCTCGAACTCTCGGTCGTGTGCTATGCTTGGCCTACGCAGGCGAACCACTTTCCCCCGCCCACCGTCTGGTTTCAGGTGATGTGGGCGATCGGCGGGTCGATGCTGGCGCTGGCGGCGCTGATCCATCTGCCGCGTGCGGTGCTGGTGGCGCTGGGTCTGGGCATTGTCACGCTGCATAATCTGCTCGACCCGATCCGGCTGGTCGAGGGCGATGCGTGGTATGTGCCATGGGCCTTGCTGCACCAGCGCGCCGCGATCCATGCGGTGGACTGGATGACGATCAAGATCACCTATCCCATCCTGCCGTGGATCGGGGTGATCGCGCTGGGCTATGGCATGGGGCCGTGGTTTGCGCGCGGGACCGATCCTGCGCCGCGCATCCGGCGTCTGGCGCTGCTGGGGCTTGGGCTGGTGCTGGGCTTTGTCCTGCTGCGCTTTGCCAATATCTATGGCGACAAGCCCTGGTTCGTGGCGCAAACCCCGCTGCGCACGGTGATGAGCTTCCTTGCGCTGACCAAATATCCGCCCAGCCTGCTGTTCCTGATGCCAACGCTTGGCGCAGGCTGCCTGCTACTGGCGTGGTTTGAACGGCTGGGCGATCATCGCGCGATGCCGATGCTGGCATGCCTTGGGGGGGCGCCGCTCTTCTATTACGTGCTGCATCTCTACACGCTCAAGCTGATCTATAATGTCGCCATGGCGATCTATGGCCCGGTGAAGGGTCAGTTCTTCGGCGTCGATCACCTGTCCACCGTGTGGATCTGGGTCGCGATCCTGCTGCCGGTGCTTTACCTGCCCACGCGCTGGTTTGCCGGGCTGAAGCAGCGCCGCCGCGATCTGGCATGGCTTAAATATCTCTGAAGCGGCGGGCGACGGGCGCGCGCATCAATCGTGCCGCGCCCCCCTTCTTTTCGACATGATCAACCGTCAGATCGCCCCGCTTCGATCAAAGATTCCTCATAAACGACATAGCCTCACAATTGTCACAAAAGAGACCGGCCGCCGCGAAAAGGACGGAAAACACAACGCGGCAGGATCGGTCCGACGCCCACGCAGGTTGAGAACAAGCATCCATCAGGGGGATATCCAGAATGATCGACCGATCCGCTATCAAACCCGTGCTGCTGGCAACAGCCGCGCTGCTCTCGACACCCGTATTTGCCGCCGACGAAGCCAGCTCCATCGTCGTCACTGGCCAACGCCAGGCCTATCGCGGCGATGTTCCGGTCAAGGAACTGCCGCAAACGATCCAGTTGATCGACGCCAAGCTGATGGACGTGGTCAACCTGACCAAGATGGATTCCATCACCGACATTGCCAGCGGCATCGTGCGCCAGAACAATTTCGGCGGCCTGTGGGACAGTTTCGCCATCCGCGGCTTTGCGGGCGATGAGAACTTCCCCACCGGCGTGCTGGTCAACGGCTTTAACGGCGGGCGCGGCTATGGCGGCGCGCGCGACGCGTCCAACGTGGAAACCATCGAAGTGCTCAAGGGGCCCAACGGCGCGGTCTTTGGCCGGGGCGAGCCGGGCGGCACGATCAACATCATCACCAAGAAGGCCAAGATCGGCAAAACCTTTGGCCGCATCGGGGCGCAGGCCGGTTCCTTCGACACCTATCGCGGCGAAGGCGACCTCAACATCGCCATCAGCGACAAGCTGGCCATCCGCGCCAATGGTGCGATCGAGGATACCGGATCGTTCCGCAACACGGTGAAATCCAGCAAGGAAGTCGTCAATCCCTCGATCCTGTGGCAGCCCACCGACAAGACCTCGCTGTCCTATGAGCTGGAATATGTCAGCCTGCGCACGCCGTTCGATCGCGGCATCGTGGCGATCAATGGCAAGCTGGGCGCGGTGTCGCGCAATACCTTCCTTGGCGAACCCGGCGATGGCCCGACCCGCGTCAACGTTCTGGGTCATCAGGCGCAGTTGCAGCAGAAGCTGGGCGGCGACTGGGTGGTGATCGCGGGCTTTGGCCTGCGCGAAACCAGCATGATCGGCTTTTCCGAGGACGCCGAACTGGCCACGGGGCGCCAGCCCATTTTCAGCACCGGCACCATGCTGGCCCGCCAGCGCCGCTATCGCGATTTCCGCACGCGCAACATCACCGGCCGCGCCGAAATTTCCGGCCGCATCGCCACCGGTCCCATCCTGCACCATGTCATGCTGGGCGCGGATGTGGATGAATTCGACATCAACACCTGGCAGACCCGCTATCGCCCCGTCGCCTATACCGCAGGCAGCCCGGTGACCGCGGCCAGCAATGCCATCAACGTCTTTGCACCGGTCTATGGCCTGATGCCCACGCCCAATGCCACCGTGCTCAACTCGCTGGAAAAGCAGAAGAGCTGGGGCATCTACTTTCAGGACCAGATGGACATCGGCGAAAAGGTCAAGATCCGTTTCGGCGGCCGCTTTGACCATTTCAACCAGTTGATCGGCGCCCGCGTGGGCAGCTTCAACCCCACGGTCAACACGGTCAAGGAACGCTTCAGCCCGACCGTCGGCCTGCTTTATGACGTGAACCCGCGCATGGGGCTTTACGCAGCATGGGGCAACGGCTTCCGTCCCAACAGCGGTCAGGACTTTGCCGGCCAGCCTTTTGCCCCGGAAACCAGCAAGTCCTATGAAGTGGGCGCACGCTATACCAGCAAGGTGATCTCGGCCTCGCTGGCGGTGTTCACCATGACCAAGGCCAATGTGCTGACGCAGGACCCGGACCCTGCGCATCAGGGCTTCTCCATCGCGGGCGGCAGCGCGCGCAGCACCGGCGTCGAGGCCGGGGTGGATGCTCACCTGCCCGGTCAGATCGACATCCACGGCACCTATGCCTATACCGATGCGCATTGGACCAGCACGTCGAAGGACTTCAACTTCGGCCTTGCCATCAATCCGGGGGCCAAGCTCATCAACATCCCGGCCCATACGGCCAACCTGTTGGTGACCAAGGGCTTTGATCTTGGCGAAAAGGGCAAGGTCACGGTGGGCGCAGGCGTCAATTACGTCTCCTCGCGTCTGGGCGAAACGGCCACGACCTTCTACCTGCCCGGCTACACGCTGACCCGCGCGCTGCTGACCTATGAGCCGACCAAGCGGATCCGGGTGGGCGTGGATGTCACGAATCTGTTCGATGTGACGTGGTACGCCTCGTCCTACTCGACGCTGTGGGTGGCGCCGGGTGCGCCGCGCACGATCATGGGGCGCATCAGCTACGCGTTCTGATTTCCATCCTGACTGGCCACCGCCTGCCCTCCCACGCAGGCGGTGGCTTTTTTGTGCCTTCTTGCCGGAAAACCGCCGATGAACCGCAAAAGCCTGTTGGTCTGGCACCGCCGCATCGCGCTGGCATTGGCGCCTCTGTTTCTGTTGCAGGCGGTGACGGGCCTGTTCCTGCTGATCCCCCCACCCGCGCTTGCCATCACATCCGGTCCTGCCTTGCCCCCATCGGCGCTAGTGGCCGGCGCGATGCGGGCCGCGCCGGGGTTTCGTGCCTTCCGCCTTGATTATTCGCCCGATGCCCCGGTGGTGGCGCGGATGACCAACGCTGCGGGCGAGCGCGTTTTCGTGGCCATCGACCCGGCGACCGGCCATGTGCTGGACAGCGGCTCGCTCTGGCATGACCCATGGCGTATCGCGCAGGAATGGCACAACAGCCTGTTTTCCGGTGTTATCGGCTCGACGCTGGTGGCGCTAGAAGCCATCGCCCTGCTGGCGCTGGCGATCAGCGGGATCATCTTCTGGTGGCCCGGCAAGGGGCGGCTGCGCCAGGGCCTGTCGATCCCGGCCCGCGCGCCCAAGCGTTTGAAATTGCGCCTGTGGCATCGCTCGACCGGAGTGGCAGCCTCGGCGCTGCTGGCGATGATGGCGGTGACGGGGCTGCTGCTGGTCTGGCCGTTGATCGTGCCGCCCGCTGCCGGGCCCTTTCTTGGCGATCCCGCGCGCACCGATCCTGCGCCGATGCTGGACGTCGCCTATGCCCGCGCCGCGCTGCCGGGCCAATCCTTGAGCGACATCCGTTTGGCCCCCTCGGGCCATGCGACATTCCATTTCGCGGCGCGGACTGGCAATCACTGGTATCTCGACACTGTCACGATCGAGCCGGATGGTCGCCCGCGCATCACCCGCGGCACCGATGCGCCCGAGCTGTGGATGCGGCTGTTGCCCTTGCATACGGGCGATGCGCTGGGCATTTTCGGGCAAATCCTCATCGCGCTGGTCGGCGGCGCGCTCCTCTTTCTTACCATCAGCGGCGTGATCGCATGGAACCGCGCCCGCAAAGGAAAAAGCAAATGACTATAGTACCCCGTGGCGGTTCCGCCACCATCGTACATTGCGGCGACCCCAAGCGCGGCGCGGCATGGGCCGAAATCTTCGCCCGCGATCTGCCCGAGGTGCCCTTCCGCTGCTGGCCCGACATTGGCGATGCGCAGGACGTGCGCTATCTGATCGCCTGGACGCTGTCCGAGGAAGTCATCGCCGCCCTGCCCAATCTGGAGGTGCTGTTTTCCATCGGCGCCGGGGTGGACCAACTCGACCTATCAATCCTGCCGCCCCATGTCCGCGTGATCCGCATGATCGAGCCGGGCATCACCACCACCATGGCCGAATATGTGACCATGGCGGTGCTGGCGCTGCACCGCGATCTGCCCGCGCTGGTGGCGGGACAGCGCGCGGGGACCTTTCCCTATATGCCGGTCAAGATGGCGCGCGAGCGCCGCGTGGGGATCATGGGATTGGGCGAACTGGGTCAGGCCGCGATCCGTATGCTGGCCCCCATCGGCTTTCGCCTCTCGGGCTGGAGCCGCAGCGGGCGCGAAATCGAAGGCGTGGAGACATTCGCGGGCGACGCGGGCATGGAGGCCTTTCTGGGCGGGCTGGATATCCTTGTCTGCCTACTGCCGCTGACGCCGGAAACGCGCGGCATTCTGTGCCGTGAAACCTTTGCCAAAATGCCGCGCGGTGCCGCTCTCATCAATGTCGCGCGCGGCGGGCATCTGGTGCAGGAGGATCTGCTGTCCGCGCTGGACGAAGGAGCGATAAGTGCCGCCTTCCTTGATGTCTCGACCCCCGAGCCCCTGTCCGAAAACCACGCATTGCGCAGCCATCCCGCGGTTTTCCTGACCCCCCATATCGCGGGCGTCACCCGCATCGACACAGCGGTTTACGCGCTGATCGACGCGCTCAAAGGCGTGATGGCGGGCCAGAGCGTGGCGGGCGACATCGACCGCAGCAGGGGTTATTGAGGGCGCGGCATAGTGTGCCGAAAGGCCCGCTTAAAAAACCGTATGCGCCCCCTTGCGCCGATGGCAATCGGCTTCTTCTTCCGGCGCGGCGGTGGCCTATTATGAAGGTGTTCGGTGCCGGTCGCGCACCCTTTTCAGGATGGACCCATGACCATTTTCACTCCCAAGTTCATCAGCTTCGACTGCTATGGCACGCTGATCAAGTTTCACATGGGCGAGATGGCCCAGCAGTTCTACGGCGATGTGATCGGCGAGGAAAAGATGCCTGCGTTCATCAGGGACTTTTCGGCCTATCGCTTTGACGAAGTGCTGGGCGCGTGGAAGCCCTATCGCGACATCATCGGCAATGCCCTTGCCCGCACCGCCAAGAAGTGGGGCGTTGCCTATGACGAGGCTTACGGCGAGGCGATTTATAACGCCGTGCCCACCTGGGGCCCGCACCCGGATGTGCCCGGCGGCCTGTCGAAAATCGGCACCAAGATCCCGCTGGTGATCCTGTCCAACGCAATGAACAGCCAGATCCACGACAATGTGGCCAAGCTGGGGGCGCCCTTCTACGCCGTCTATACCGCCGAAAGCGCACAGGCCTACAAGCCGCGCATGCAGGCCTTCGAATATATGTTCGATCAGCTCGGCTGGGGGCCTGAGGTCGGGATGCATGTCTCCTCCTCCTTCCGCTATGACCAGAACACGGCGACCGACCTTGGCTTTGGCACGCGCGTTTTCGTCGGGCGCGGGCATGAGCCTTCGAACGCGAATTACCGCGATGTCGAAATCCCGCACATCGGCTGCCTGCCCGCGCTGGTCGGCCTCTGATCGCGATGGAGCCTGTCCCCTCCCTCTGGCAAGCCACCGCCCCCGCCTTTACCGGCGGACAGGCGGGCGGCGTCGAAGGCCGCTATGATGTGGCCGTGATCGGGGGCGGGTTTACCGGCCTTTCGGCGGCGCTGGCGCTGGCGCGGGGCGGAGCGCGGGTGGCCCTGCTGGAGGCAGGCGCGGTGATCGGGGCGGCATCGGGGCGCAATGGCGGCCAATGCAATTCGGGCACCGCGCATGATTTCGGGGCTCTTGCCTCGGCCCATGGCGTGGACAAGGCGCGGCGCTGGTATCTGGCCCATTGCGACGCGGTGGACACGGTCGAACGCCTCGCCCGCGAGGAAGGCATCGACTGCGATTTCCGCCGCGCAGGCCGCGCCAAACTGGCCGCCAAGCCGGAGCATTTCACCAAGATCGAGGCGGCCTACAAGCTGCTCTCCTCCGAGGTGGACCCCAATGTTTCGCTGGTGGACGCCGATGGTCTGGCTCAGGAAATCCGCGCCGATGGGTTCTATGGCGCACTGATCCAGCATACCAGCGCGCAATTGCATGTGGGCCGTTTCGGGGTGGGCCTTGCCCATGCCGCCGCCCGCGCGGGCGCGCATATCTGGGAACAGGCGCCCGTTACCGGGATCAAACGTGAGGGCGCGGCCTATCGCGTGGAAACCTCGCGCGGCGCTGTCTCGGCATCGCAGGTGCTGGTCGCCACCGGCGGGGCCAGCCCGCAGGCGCCCTTCGGCTGGTTCCGCCGCCGCATCGTCACCGTGGGCAGTTTCGCCATCGCCACCGCGCCGCTCGACGCCGCCTTGGTCGATCACCTGTTCCCGGGCCGCCGCAATTACGTCACCAGCCGGATCATCGGCAATTACTTCCGCCTGACCGCCGACAACCGGTTGGTGTTTGGCGGGAGGGCTCGTTTTGCCCTGTCGAACCCGGCCTCGGATCTGAAGTGTGCGGATATTCTGGAAAAGGCCATGACGCGCCTGTTCCCCGATTTGGCGGGCACGCAAATCGACCACCGCTGGGGCGGCGCGATCGACCTGACGCAGGACCGCCTGCCCCGCGCGGGCGAGCATGAGGGCCTGTATTACGCCATGGGCTATTCGGGCCATGGGGTACAGATGGCCACCCATATGGGCGGACAGATGGCCAAGGTGATGGGCGGCGATGCCGATGCCAATCCCTTTGCCGATCTCGCCTGGCCCGCCATTCCCGGCCATCTGGGCAAGCCATGGTTCCTGCCCTTTGTGGGCGCCTATTACCGCGTGCTGGACTATTTCCAATGATGGACTTTTCACGCCGCGCCATGATGCTGGGCGGATTAAGCGCTGGCCTGGCGGGCCTGCCCGCGATGGGCGCCGCCCTGCCCAAACGCGGCGGTTCGATCCGCGTGGCCACGCAATCGGTCTCCACCGCCGATACGCTCGACCCGGCCAAGGGCGCGCTTTCCACCGATTATGTGCGCCATTACATGCTCTATTCGGGGCTGACGCGGATCGGGCATGATCTGCTCGCGCATCCTTCGCTGGCCGAACGGATCGAGAGCGCCGACCGGACCACATGGCATGTCGCGCTGCGCCGGGGCGTGCATTTCCATCATGGCGGCGAATTGACCAGCGCGGACGTCGTCTTCTCGCTGCTGCGTCACAAAGACCCCAAGCTGGGCAGCAAGATGGCCAGCCTTGCCGAGCAATTTGCCGAGGTGCGCGCCGATGGCCGCTATGGCGTGGTCATCCGCCTGACCGGGCCGAATGCCGATCTGCCCGCCCTTCTGGCGCAGTCGCATTTCCTGATCGTGCGCCACGGGGTGGATCGACCCGACGGCAATGGCACGGGCGCATTCCGCCTGGCCGAATTCAAGCCGGGCATCCGCACCGTGGTGGTCCGCAATCCCGACTATTGGGTGCCGGGCAAGCCCTATCTCGACCGCATCGAACTGATCGCCATTCCCGATGAGGTCAGCCGTATCAACGCGCTGTTGGCGGGCGATGTGCAATTGGTGAACGCGGTGGCCCCGCATTCCACCCGCCGCGTGGAGGCATCCCCGGCCCATGCCATCGCCACCACGCCATCGGCGCTCTATTCCAACCTGATCGCGCGGATGGATCGCCTGCCCAGCGGCAATCCCGATTTCATCGCCGCGCTCAAACATCTGGTGGACCGCCCGCTGGTCAAACGCGCGCTGTTTCGCGGCTATGCCACCATCGGCAACGATCAGCCGATCCCGCCCTTTCACCCCTATTACAACCCCGCCATTCCCCAGACCGCGCTCGATCTGGACCGGGCGAAATGGCATGTGCGGCGCGGCGGGTTGCAGAACGTGCGCCTGCCGATCTTTTGCGGCCCCGCGGTCGAAGGTTCGGTCGATATGGCCTCGGTGCTTCAGGAATATGGCGCGCGCGCGGGCCTCGATCTGGCCATTACGCGGGTGCCCTCGGACGGATACTGGTCCACGCACTGGATGCGTCACCCGCTTTCCTTTGGCAGCACCAATCCGCGCCCGACCGCCGATCTGGTCTTCTCGCTTTTCTACAAATCCGACGCCGCATGGAACGAGACGGGATGGAAAAACCCGCGCTTTGACCAGCTCCTGCTGGCCGCTCGGGGTGAGACAAACGAGGCAGACCGTAAGGCCATGTATGGCGAGATGCAGCAGATCGTGCATGACCAGTGCGGCTCGATCATCCCGGTCTTCATCAGCCTGATCGACGGCCATGACCGGCGGTTGCAGGGGCTCAACCCGCTGCCGATGGGAGGATTGATGGGCTATCAATTTGCCGAACACGTATGGTGGGCGGCATGAGCGGGGCAAAAACCGGAAAGGCCAGCCTTTGGCCGATGGTGGCCCGGCGGGTGGGTTCGGCGGCGCTGACGCTGCTGCTGGTCTCGATGGTGATCTTTGCCATTGCGGGCCTATTGCCGGGCGATGCGGCGCAGGAGGCCCTTGGCCAGTCCGCCACGCCCGAACAGGTGGCCGCGCTGCGCCACGAAATGGGCTTGGACCAACCCGCCCCGGTGCGTTACGCGCGCTGGCTCTCGGGCATGGTTCAGGGCGATGCGGGGCAATCGCTGGTGGCCGGTATGCCGGTGGGCGCGATCATTGCCGAACGCCTGCCCAACACGCTGATGCTGGCGGGGATGACGGCGGTGCTGGCGGTGCCTCTGGCGCTGATCATGGGCATTACGGCGGCGATCCGGCGCGGCACATGGATCGACCGGGCGATCAATCTGGCCTCGCTCTCGATGGTGGCGCTGCCCGAATTTCTGGTGGCGACGGTGGGCGTGCTGATCTTTTCGGTCAAGCTCATGTGGCTGCCCTCGATCGCGATGGTTTCGGCCGAGGCGAGCTGGAGCGACACTTTGCGCTCCTGCGCGCTGCCGATCCTGTCGCTGACGGTGGTGGTGGTGGCGCAGATGGCCCGCATGACCCGCGCCGCCATCGCGGATCAGCTTGACCGGCCCTATGTGGAAATGGCGCGTTTGAAGGGCGCTTCGCTCTCGCGCGTGGTGTTGGGCCATGTGCTGCCCAATTGTCTGGGGCCGATTGTCAATGCGATGGCGCTCTCGCTCTCCTACCTGATGGGCGGGGCGATCATTGTCGAAACCATCTTCAACTTTCCGGGTCTGGCCAGTTTGATGGTCAATGCCGTGACCAGCCGCGACATGCCCTTGTTGCAGGCCTGCGCGATGATCTTCTGCTCGGCCTATCTCCTCTTGATGCTGGTGGCCGATATGGTCGCGCTGCTGGCCAACCCAAGGCTGCGTGCGCAATGAAACGCTCGATCTCCCTTTTGGCCGGGGCCCCTCTGGCCACGCGCATTGCCGCCGGTTTCGTCGGCTTCTGGCTGGTGCTGGCGGTGGCGGGGCCTTGGGTGGCGCCGCATCCGGTGGGCGCCTTTGTGGATCAGGACGTGTTTTCCGGCCTGTCCGCGCGCTTCTGGCTGGGCAGCGATTATCTGGGCCGCGATGTGTTTTCGCGCCTGCTCTATGGCGCGCGCTATACGGTGTTTCTGGGTCTGGGCGCGGCATTGCTGGCGGCCTGCTGCGGCACGACCCTTGCGCTCTGGGCCACTTTGTCGGGCGGGATGGTCGATGAGATCATCTCGCGCGCGATGGACACGCTGATCTCGATCCCGTCCAAGATCCTTGCGCTGGTGCTGGTGGCGGCCTGCGGTTCTTCCCTGCCGCTCCTGCTGCTGATCTGCGCGCTGACCTATGTGCCGGGCAATTTCCGCATTGCGCGCGCGCTGGCGATGAACCTTGCCGCGCTGGATTTCGTGGCGGCGGCCCGCGCGCGGGGCGAGCGCAAATTCGCCATCGCCCTCCACGAGGTGCTGCCCAATATGATCCACCCGCTGCTGGCGGATCTGGGCCTGCGCTTCGTGTTCGTGGTGCTGCTGCTTTCGGGCCTGTCGTTCCTCGGCCTTGGGGTGCAGCCGCCCTATGCCGACCTTGGCTCGCTGGTGCGCGAGAATATCTCGGGCCTTACCGAGGGCGCGCCCGCCATCCTTGCCCCGGCGTTGGCAATTGCCGTGCTGACGGTGGGGACGAACCTGTTGATTGACGCCCTCAAGCCCGAGGACAAGCGATGAGCGCCCCCCATATCGAAGTTTCCGGCCTGACCGTGGCGGTGGGTGATGTGCCGATTGTTTCGGACATTTCCTTTGCCGTACAGCGCGGAGAGGTGCTGGCGCTGATCGGCGAATCCGGTTCGGGCAAGAGCACGACCGCGCTGGCCCTGATGGGATGGTGCCGCCATGGCGGACGCATTGCGAGCGGCACGATCCGCGTGGGCGGCATGGTGATCGAGGGCAAGAGCGAGGAAGAGCTCTCCGCGATCCGGGGCCGCCACATTGCCTATATCGCGCAAAGCGCGGCGGCGGCCTTCAACCCTTCGCGCCGGATCATGGCGCAGGTGATCGAACCGGCCATCATCCATCGCATCATGACGCGCCAGGAGGCCGAGGCCAAGGCGGTGGACCTGTTCCGCGCGCTGGCCCTGCCCTCGCCCGAGACGATTGGTGATCGCTATCCGCATCAGGTCTCGGGCGGGCAATTGCAGCGGCTGATGGCGGCGATGGCGCTGATTACCGATCCCGAACTGGTGATCCTGGACGAGCCAACCACCGCGCTCGACGTGACTACGCAGGTCGAGGTGCTCAAATGTTTCAAGGCTGCGCTGGCCCATTGCAACCATGGCCGGGGCGCCACCGCGATCTATGTCAGCCATGACCTTGCCGTGGTGGCCCAGATGGCCGACCGCATCGCCGTGCTTTTGAAAGGGCGGCTGGTGGAGGAAGGCCCGGCCGAGCAGGTGCTGACCGCGCCGCGCGATGCCTATACGCAGGTGCTGGTCAATGCGCCCCATCCGGTGCCTGCCGCGCCTGCGGGTGATGATGCCGCGCCGGTGCTCTCGGTGCGGGGGCTGACGGCGGGCTATGGCCGCGTTGTCGATGGAATGCCGCAGATTCCGGTGCTGCGCGATGTGGCGTTTGATCTGCCTGCGGGCGGCGCGCTGGGCATCATTGGCGAAAGCGGGTCGGGTAAATCGACGCTGGCCCGCGTGATCGCCGGGCTGCTGCCCGCCGCGCAAGGCGAGGTCCTGCTGAACGGCAGCGCTCTGCCGCCACGGCTGGAAGATCGCAGCCTCGATCAATTCCGCACCGTGCAACTGGTGTTTCAAAACGCCGATACCGCGCTTAATCCGGCCCATAGCGTGCGCCGCATACTTGCCCGCCCCTTGCAGCATTACCACGGGTTGACCGGCGCGGCGGCGGATCGGCGGGTGGCCGAATTGCTGGACCTGACGCGCCTGCCGCCCGAGGTGATCGACCGGCCGGTGACGAAACTGTCGGGCGGCCAGAAGCAGCGCGTCAACCTTGCCCGCGCGCTGGCGGCCGAGCCTAAGGTGCTGCTCTGCGATGAAGTGACATCCGCGCTCGATACGGTCGTTGGCGCGGCGATCCTCTCGCTGATCGAGGATCTGCGCCGCGATCTGGGGCTGGCCACGGTGTTTATCAGCCATGATATCCACGCGGTTTCGGCTTTGTGCGAAAAGGTGCTGGTGCTGTACGGTGGCACGCCGGTCGAACTGGCCACGCGGGCCGCGTTTAACGGGTCGCGCCATCATCCCTATACCAGCCTGCTCAAATCCAGCCTGCCCACGATGGACCCGCGCTGGCTCGACACCACGCGCGCGCCGATCCTGCGCGGTTTTCGCGTCGAGGGCCTCTGCCCGTTTCAGCCGCGCTGCGCCGAGGCCGTTCCGGGCCTGTGCGATGCCGTGCCCGCGCCGTTGCGCGAAGGCGATGGCATGCGCTGGCTGTGCCACCATTCCCCCAGCATCAAGGAACAAGCATGAGCGCCCGTTTCCGCCGCCTTGTCGAAACCGACCGGCCGCAGGTGAGCCTCACCATCGACGGCGTGGGTGTCACCGCGCTGGCGGGCGATACGCTGATGGTGGCGATGCTGACCAACGGCGATGCGTTGCGCAGCAGCGAATTTTCAGACCTTGAACCGACCGATGGCCGCCGCGCGGGCTTTTGCCTGATGGGCGCCTGTCAGGACTGCTGGGTCTGGACCGCGCAGGGCGAGCGTCTGCGCGCCTGTTCAACGCCGGTGCAGGGCGGCATGGAAATTTCGACTCACCAGCCGGAGGCGACATGGGCAACCATCGCGTAATTATCGTCGGCGCAGGCCCGGCCGGGGTGCGCGCCGCATCGGCCGTGGTGCGCGCGGGACTGCGCCCCATCGTCATCGACGAGGCCGCCCGCGCCGGCGGCCAGATCTATCGCCGCCCGCCGGAAAATTTCCAGCGCGACCACGAAGCGCTTTACGGCACCGAAGCGGCGCGCGCCCGCGCGATCCATGAGGATTTCGCCGCCCTCGTGCCCCATATCGACTATCGCCCCGAGACGCTGGTGTGGAATGTGGCCGAGGGCCATGTCTGGGCCGCGCATGAAGGCGAGACGCAGGCAATCCCCTATGACGCGCTGATCGTGTGCAGCGGGGCCAGCGACCGCGTGGCCCCGATCAAGGGCTGGCAGGCGGCGGGGTGCTATTCGCTGGGCGGGGCGCAGATTGCGCTCAAGGCTCAGGGCTGCGCCATCGGGCATCGGGTGATCTTCCTCGGCTCCGGCCCGCTGCTCTATCTGGCCGCCGCGCAATATGTGAAGGCCGGGGCCGAAGTGGCCGCCGTGCTGGACACCTCGCCCTTCTGGCTAAGGGTGAAGGCCGCGCCGAAACTGGCCGCGATGCCCGAACTGCTGTGGCAGGGAGTCAAGCTCCTGCGCGATCTGAAGCGCGCGGGCGTGCCTGTGCTGACGGGCGTGACGCCGGTGGAAATCGAGGGCGATACTCAGAGCGGCGTTTCGGGCGTGACCGTGCGCCACAAGGGCGCGGTCAAGCATTTCGCGGGCGATGCCGTGGCCATGGGCTGGCATGTGAAGCCCGAGGCGCAGATTGCCGATCTGGCCCGCGCAACCTTTGCTTTTGACGAGGCCACGCGCCAGTGGCTGCCCCAAACCGATGCCGATGGGCGGGCGGGCAATGCGCTTTACCTTGGCGGCGATGGAGCGCGGGTCTTGGGCGCGCGTAGCGCCGAGGTGACGGGCGAACTGGCCGCGATGGCCGCGCTGGCTGATCTGGGCCTATCGGTGGATGCTGATCGCCGCCGCTGGCTGCTGGCCGAAAAAGCCAATTACGCAAACTTCGCCAAGGGGTTGGCGCAGGCTTTCCCATGGCCACATGAACTGGTCGCCGCGATCCCCGATGAGGCCATCGTCTGCCGCTGTGAGGCCGTGACCGCCGCCACCCTGCGCGCCAGCGTGAACACCGCTCATGCGCAGGAAGCCAACCGCGCCAAGGCCTTCAGCCGCGTCGGCATGGGTCGTTGCCAGGGGCGCTATTGCGGCCATGCCAGCACCGAAATCATCGCGGCGGCGCGCAGCGTATCGCTGGAAAAGACCGGGCGCCTGCGCGGGCAGGCCCCGGTCAAACCTATCCCCGTGAGTCTGAAGCGGAACGACCTATGACCCAGATCCACCAGAGCGATGTCGCCATCATCGGTGGCGGTTTGATGGGATGCAGCGCGGCGCTTTTCCTGCGCCAGCGCGGCATGTCGGTGACGCTGCTGGAAACCGACAAGGTGGGGCGGCAGGCCAGCGGCACCAATTTCGGCAATGTGCGCCGTCAGGGTCGCCCGATCTTTCAGCTTCCCCTGGCCAATCGGGCGATCCGCATCTGGCGCGATTCCCCGCAATTGCTGGGCTCGGATGTGGAATATCTGCAAAGCGGCCATATCCGCGTGTGCTTCCGCGACCGCCCGGAAAATATCGGCAAAATGGAAGACTATGCCGCCCTTGCGCGTGAGGAAGGGCTGGACCTCGAATTGCTGTCCGCCAATGCCTTGCGGGAGAAATTTCCGTGGCTGGGGCCGGACGTGCTGGCCGGGTCCTATTCGGCCACCGACGGCCATGCCAATCCGCGCCTTGCCGCGCCTGCCTTTGCGCGGGCGGCGGCGCGGCTGGGGGCCTCCATCGTCGAAGACACCAAGATCGTCCACGCCGAGAAGGTGGGCGAGGATTTCCGCCTGACCGCCGAGGATGGCCGCCAATTTGCCGCGCCGATCCTGCTGATCACGGCGGGCGCATGGGCGGGCAAGATCGCGGGCTGGTTTGGCGAGGAAATCCCCCTCACCCCGCGCGCGCCGACGATGAGCGTGACCGAGCCGGTGCCCTATGCCATCGCGCCCGCCGTGGGCGTGATGACGCCCGATGAGGTGGAAACCGTCTATTTCCGGCAGGTGGCGCGCGGCAATATCGTGCTGGGCGGATCGACGCGGGCGCAATCCTATCCCGACGACTATCGCTCCTATGTCTTGCCGCAAAACACCATGACGCAGTTTCAGCATCTGCGCCGTCTGGCCCCGGCACTGGCCAATCTGCAGGTCATCCGCGTGTGGAGCGGGATCGAGGGCTATACCGATGACGCCCTGCCGATCATGGGGCCGAGCGCCAAGGTTTCAGGCCTGTTCCACGCCTTCGGCTTTTCGGGCAGCGGGTTTCAGATCGGGCCGGGCGTGGGCGAAACCATGGCTGAATTGATCGCCACGGGCGCGACCGATATTCCGCTCGAACATTATGCGGTGACGCGGTTTGCCAAATAAGTAAGGGGGCAAAGGTATCGAACCTTTGCCCCCCTTTTCGTTACAGCCCGATCAGCACCGTTTTGCTCTTGCAGCTTGCCAGATAGGCCTCGCGCCCCAGATCCTTGCCCAGCCCCGATTGCTTGAAACCGCCGGTGGGCAGGATGAAATCATCCGAGCGGCCATAGCGGTTGACCCAGACCGTGCCTGCCTCAAGCGCCCGCGTGGCGCGGATCGCGCGGCTCAGGTTCTGGGTATGAACCCCCGCCGCCAGACCATAGCGCGTGCCATTGGCCAGCGCATAGGCTTCCTCGTCATCGGCAAAGCTCTGCACCGTCAGGACCGGGCCGAAGATCTCGCTTTGCACCGCAGTGGCGTCGGCGGAAAGGCCCGCGATCAGCGTGGGTTCGTAGAAAGTCCCGGCCCGTTCGACCCGCGCCCCGCCGGTAATCGCCTCGCCGCCCTCGGCGCGGGCGGTTTGCACGATGGCGTCGATCCCCGACAATTGCTTTTCCGAAACGATCGGCCCCATCGTCGTGCCATCGGCCCATGTCTCGCCCAAACGGTGGGCGCGGAACAGGGCGGCGATGCGCTCGGTCACCTCATCGGCCACGCTGGCCTCGACCAGCAGGCGCGAACCGGCGACGCAGACCTGACCGGCGTTCAAGGTGATCGCGCGGGCGACAATCGCGCAGGCCTTGTCCATATCCGCGTCGGCAAAGATGATCTGCGGGCTCTTGCCGCCCAGTTCGAGCGTGCAGGGTTTCGGCCCGGTGGCCGCACAGGCGCTCATGATCGCGCGGCCCGTGGCGGTCGATCCGGTAAAGCTGACCTTACCGACCTGCTCTGCGCGGACGAGGCCATCGCCAATGTCATGGCCCATGCCCTGCACCACGTTGAAGATGCCCGCAGGCACCCCGGCGGCCACGGCCAGTTCGGCCAGACGCACGACCGAGAAGGGCGTCAGTTCGGAAGGCTTGAGCACCACGGCATTGCCCGCCGCCAGCGCTGGGCCCAATTTCCACGCCGCCATCACCAGCGGCAGGTTCCACGGCGCAATTGCGCCGACCACGCCATAGGGTTCATTGGCGGTGAAACCAAAACGGTCATCGGCGGTGGCGCCCACCTCGCCGCCATGCTTATCGGCAAATTCGGCGAAAAAGCGGATGCATTCGGCGGTATAGGGCAGATCCCATGCCAGAATCTCGGCCAGCGTGCGGGTCGAGCCCACCGCTTCCAGCGGGGCCAGAACCGCGCGGTCGGCGTCAATCGCATCGGCCCAGCGGTGCAGGATACGGGCGCGGGCGCGCGGGTCCATCCGGCCCCAGCCGCTGCTTTTCTGCGCGGCGGCGGCATCTTCTGCCGCTTGGTTCATCTGGTCCATGCTGGCCGCGTGCAAGGGCGAGAGCAGCCCCCCATCGGAAGGGCGCAACACATCGAACACCGCGCCGGCGCCCAGAATTTTGCGCCCACCGATGAAATTGGCCGCCAGATCGGGCCGGATGGAATCGGGGTTGAAGGCAATCGTCATCGGGCATGGCTCCGCAGTGGTTCTTTGGGGGTTCTGGGGGCAAGATTATTGCCCAGCGGCAGAATCGACTGGGCAAAGCGGGGCGCTCAACGCCATAATCTTCTGATCTTATGCATAAGGCGGCAGCCTATTCCATTCGCGCGGGGCTAACCCATTATCAGGACTGGCGCATCACCCCCTCGTTTGGATGCGCCGACACACCAATACGGTTGGCGGGGCAAAGGAAAGGAGTGCGGCGATGGGCGAGCTGGTCACCAGCGACGTGAGTTTTCGGGCGATGCGGCATGAAGATGTCGAGCGCGCGGTCGAGATGTCACGCGCGCTCTCCTGGCCGCATCGTGAAGAGGACTGGGCGCTGTTTCTGAGCCTGGGCCATGGCATCGTGGCCGAGGTGGACGGAGAGGTGATCGGCACCATCTGCGGCTTTCCCTATGGCGATCATGCCGCGACGCTGGGCATGGTGATCGTCGATGATGCGCATCAAGGCAAAGGCTATGGCCGCCAGCTGATGCAGGCGATGCTCGACCATCTGGGCAACCGGACCGTGCTGCTTCAGGCCACGATCGAGGGCGCGCCGCTTTATGAAAAGCTGGGCTTTGTCGATATCGGCACGCTGCATCAACATCAGGGCACGATCCCGCTGGCCCCGCTGGCCGCGCTGCGCAGCGGCGAACGTATCCGCCCGCTCGGCTCGTCCGAACAGACGCCGGGCGAATTGTACAGCAAGGCCACCGGCACCGATCGCCATGCGATGATGCGCGCCCTGACCGCGCAGGACAGCACGGTGGTTCTGACCCATGACGATATTCCCGTCGGCTTTGCCCTGCTGCGCCGGTTTGGCCGGGGATGGTCGGTGGCGCCTGTGGTGGCGCCCGATGCCGATGGCGCCAAGGCGCTGATCCTGCACTGGCTGGCCCAGAATGCGGGCAATTTCACCCGCCTCGATGTGACCGAGGAAAGCGGACTTTCGCCATGGCTGGAAGGGCTTGGCCTGCCGCGCGTCGATACGGTACGCATGATGGCGCGGGGGCCTCTGCCCGAAACGGCGCCCAACGCCACGCTCTTTGCTCTCACCACCCAAGCACTGGGGTAAACCATGCAGCTTTCCGATAACACCCTTTTGAAGCAGGCCGCGCTGATCGGCGGACAATGGCTTGGCGCCTCCTCGCGCGATGCGCTGGCGGTGAAGGACCCGGCCAATGGTGCGGTGCTGGGCGCGGTGCCCGATTGCACGGGCGATGACACACAGGACGCCATTGCGGCGGCCAATGCAGCATGGCCGGCATGGCGCGCGCGCACGGCGGGCGAACGCTGCGCGCTGCTGGAGGCATGGCACGCGCTCGTGCTGGCCAATCTGGACGATCTGGCCCTCATCATGACCGCCGAACAGGGCAAGCCGCTGGCCGAGGCGCAGGGCGAGATCCGCTATGCCGCCAGCTTCATCAAATGGTTTGCCGAAGAAGGCCGCCGCACCGGCGCGCGCAACGTCGTCTCGCCCGAACGCGATCGTCGCGTCATCGTGCTGACCGAGCCGGTGGGCGTTTCGGCGGCGATCACGCCGTGGAATTTCCCCGCCGCGATGATCACGCGCAAATGCGCGCCCGCGTTGGCCGTCGGGTGCCCGGTGGTGATCAAGCCTTCGGAAATGACACCCTTCACCGCGCTGGCGCTGGGCGAACTGGCCTTGCGGGCGGGCTTCCCCGAAGGCGTCATCAATATCGTGACCGGCCTGCCCACGGCCATCGGAGCGGCGATCACGGCCAGCCCGCTGGTGCGCAAGCTGTCCTTCACCGGATCGACCCGCGTTGGCTCCTTGCTGCTTGAACAATGTGCCAAGACCGTGAAGCGGACCAGCATGGAATTGGGCGGCAATGCGCCGTTGATCGTCTTTGCCGATGCCGATCTCGATCTGGCGGTGAAGGCGGCGATGGCCAGCAAATTCCGCAATGCCGGGCAGACCTGCGTCTGCGCCAACCGGATGCTGGTGGCCGATGAAATCTACGACGCCTTTGCCGAAAAGCTGGCCGCCGCGGTCGCCGGGTTGAACGCCGCGCCGGGGATGGAGCCGGGCTCGACGGTCGGCCCGCTGATCAATGCCGCCGCCGTGCAAAAGGTCTCGGCCCATCTCGAGGACGCGCTGGGCAAGGGCGGCAGGATCATCGGCGAAGGCAAGGGCCGCAGCGATGACCGCTTTGTCCGCCCCGTCATCATCGGCGATGCCAATCCCGAGATGCGCCTGGCTTCGGAAGAAACCTTTGGCCCCCTCGCCCCGCTGTTCCGCTTTACCAGCGAGCGGCAGGCGATCGAGATGGCCAATGACACGCCCTACGGCCTTGCCGCCTATTTCTACACCCGCGACCTGTCGCGCTCGTTCCGCGTGGCCGAGGCGCTTGAGGCCGGGATGATCGCGCTGAACACCGGCGGGATCGCGATGGAAATGGCGCCCTTTGGCGGCGTCAAGCAATCGGGCCTTGGCCGCGAAGGCGGACAGCAGGGCATCGAGGAATATCTGGAAACCAAGGCCTTCCACATCGGCGGGCTGGAATTGGGGGCATAAGACCCATGCGCAATTACAAGATCGCCGTCATCGCCGGGGACGGCATTGGCAAGGAAGTCATGCCCGAGGGCCTGCGCGCGCTGGAAAAGGCGTCGGGCGCCTATGGTTTCGGGCTGGATCTGCAGGTGCATAATTTCGCCGATTGCGATTATTATGCCCGGCATGGCCGCATGATGCCCGAGGATTGGAAGGATCAGATCGGCCGCCCCGATGCGATCTTCTTTGGCGCGGTGGGCTGGCCCGAAACGGTGCCTGATCACATTTCGCTGTGGCAGAGCCTGCTGCAATTCCGCCGCGAATATGACCAGTTCGTCAATCTGCGCCCGGTGCGTCTGATGCCGGGCGTGCCCTGCCCGCTGGCCGGGCGCGAACCGGGGGACATCGACTTCTGGGTTGTGCGCGAAAACACGGAGGGCGAATATTCGAGCGTCGGCGGTCATATGTTTGCCGGGACCGAGCGCGAGATCGTCATTCAGGAAACCGTGATGACGCGCCAGGGCATTGACCGCGTGCTGCGCTTTGCCTTTGATCTGGCGCAGAAGCGGGAGCGTAAGCACCTGACCAGCGCGACCAAATCGAACGGCATCGCCATCACCATGCCCTTCTGGGACAAGCGCGTGGAAGCCATTGGCGAGGAATATCCCGATGTGAGCCATGACAAGTATCACATCGACATCCTGACCGCGCAATTCGTGATGAACCCCCAGCGTTTCGACGTCGTGGTCGCCTCCAATCTGTTCGGCGATATCCTCTCGGACCTTGGCCCGGCCTGCACCGGCACGATCGGCATCGCGCCGTCCGGCAACATCAACCCCACCGGCGAACACCCCAGCCTGTTCGAGCCCGTCCACGGTTCGGCGCCCGATATCGCGGGCAAGGGCATCGCCAATCCGGTAGGCCAGATCTGGTCGGCCGCGATGATGCTCGAACATCTGGGCGAGGCAGAAGCGGCGGCGGGCATCATGCGCGCCATCGAACACGTCCTGTCCACCCCCACGGGCCGCACCGGCGATCTGAAGGGCAGCGCCAACACCGTGGAATGCGGCAAGGCGATTTCCGAAGCCATCGGCTGAACCACGGCATAAAATGCCGCGCCCCTGCCCCTGTTTGGCGAAACACGCCTGAACCGCTAGCATAGGTTTGCCTCATGACCGAAACCCTGACCAACCGCTCGCTGATCGATCTTGACCGCGATCACCTGATCCACCCGGTGGCCTCTTTCCGTGGCCACGAGGCGCATGGCGCGCGCGTTTTGGCCAGCGGGGACGGCATGTGGCTGACCGATATAGAAGGCAAGCGCGTCATCGACGGCTTTGCCGGCCTGTGGTGCGTCAATGTCGGCTATGGTCAGGACAGCGTGGTGGAAGCCGCCGCCGAGCAGATGCGCCGCCTGCCCTATGCCACGGGCTATTTCCACTTTGCCAGCGAACCAGCGATCCGGTTGGCGGCAGAATTGACCGCTCTGACGCCCGAGGGCCTCAATCACGTCTATTTCACGCAAGGCGGCTCGGATTCGGTGGACAGCGCGGTGCGCTATATCGTCCACTATTTCAACGCCATCGGCAAACCGGACAAGAAAGAGTTCATCGCGCTCGAATGGGGCTATCACGGCTCCTCGGCGATGGGCGCGGGCCTGACGGCGCTGGCCAATTTCCATCGCGGTTTCGATCTGCCGTACAAGTGGCAGCACCATATCGCCTCGCCCTATCCCTATCGCCACCCCAATGGCGATGACGATGCCGCCGTAATCGCCAGCACCATTGAGGCGCTGGAAGCCAAGGTGGCCGAAATCGGCGCGGACAAGGTTGCCGCCTTCTGCTGCGAACCCATTCAGGGCAGCGGCGGCGTCATCGTGCCGCCCGTGGGCTGGCTCAAAGCCATCCGCGAAGCCTGCGACCGGCTTGGCATCCTGCTGCTGGTCGATGAAGTCATCACCGGCTTTGGCCGCACCGGGCCATTGTTCGCCTGCGAGGCCGAGGGCGTGACGCCAGATTTCATGACCACCGCCAAGGGCCTGACCGCCGGTTATGCCCCGATGGGCGCGCTGTTCATGGCCGACCATATCTATCAGGCGATTGCCGATGCCAGCCCGCTGCCGGTGGGTCATGGCGGCACCTATTCGGGCCATCCGGTAGCCGCCGCCGTGGGTCTGGAAGTGCTGCGCCTCTATCGCGAGGGCGGCGTGCTGGCCAATGGCGTGATGGTGGGCGAACGTTTCGCCGCGCGGATGGAGGCGATCCGCAGCCATCCGCTGGTGGGCGATGTGCGCTATCGCGGGCTGCTGGGCGCCATCGAACTGGTGGCGAACAAGGAAACCAAGGAGCCGCTTGCCGCCGATCTGGCGCTGGGCGATCGCCTCTCGCAGATGACCTGGGACAATGGCGTGATCGTGCGCTGTTTCGCCAATGCGGTCATCGGCTTTGCCCCGGCGCTGACCTGTACGCCCGAGGAAATGGACATCATTTTCGACCGTGTGCAATTGACGCTCGACCAATTGCTGGATCAGGCCGATATTCGCTCCGCAATCGGCCAATAAGAGGAAAACGCCCCATGATGCCCGGCCCCAAACTCGACCGCATCGATCTCAAGATCCTTGCCAAGCTGCAACAGGCCGGGCGCGTCACCAATGTCGAACTGGCCGATGCGGTGGGCCTCTCGCCCAGCCCTTGCCTGACGCGGGTAAAAAGGCTGGAGCAGGCGGGCTATATCACCGGCTATGGGGCCCATCTCAACCTTGGGAAGCTGGGCGAATTTCTGACGGTTTTCACCGAGGTCACGCTGTCCGAACACCGGCGCGGCGATTTTTCGCGCTTTGAAAGCCGGATCGTGAAACTGGACGAGATCGTCGAATGCCATCTGGTTTCGGGCGGCTATGACTATCTGCTCAAATTCGTCACGCGCGGCGTGTCGCATTACCAGTCGATCATCGAAGGGATGCTGGAAAGCGATTACGGGATCGAGAAATATTTCTCCTATGTCGTGATCAAATCGCCCTTCATCAAACATCACTTCCCGATCCAGAGCCTGTTCGGCAATTCGGTTTAAGGGCCTTCAGACCATGACGGACATAGCTGCGCTGCTGGCGCCATTGGTGGCGCTGCGCCATGATATCCATGCCCACCCGGAATTGGGCTTTGCCGAACATCGCACGGCGCGGGTAATCGCCGATGCGCTGCGCACGGCAGGGCTGGAGGTGCATGAGGGCATCGGCGGCACCGGCGTGGTGGGCGTTCTGCGCCATGGATCGAGTTCACGCACCGTGGGCCTGCGCGCCGACATGGACGCGCTGCCTATCGATGAAAAAACCGGCCTGCCCTATGCGAGCCGCCATGAGGGGTGTTTTCACGGCTGCGGCCATGACGGGCATGTGGCGATGCTGCTGGGCGCGGCCCAGGCGTTGGCCGCCGATCCTTCGGGCATCGACGGCACGGTCCATTTCATCTTCCAGCCTGCCGAGGAAGGGCAAGGCGGCGCGCGCGCGATGATCGAGGATGGCCTGTTCGAGCGCTTTTCCTGCGACCGCGTCTATGCGCTGCATAACTGGCCCGCCCTGCCTGCCGGAACGATTGCCACGCGCGCGGGCGCGATCATGGGCGCGGCGGACAAGTTCCACATCACCCTGCGCGGACGCGGCGGCCATGCTGCGGTTCCGCATGACACCAATGACACGCTGCTGGCGGCTGCATCGCTGGTGCAACAATTGAACACGATCGTTGCCCGCAACGCCCCCGCCAGCGCAAACGCTGTGCTCTCGGTCACACAGATCCACGGCGGCCACGCCCACAACGTCATCCCCGGCGAGGCGATGGTGGCGGGCACCGTGCGCACATTCGACCCCGCCGTTCAGGACCGGATCGAAGAGCGGATGCGCCAGATCATCGCCGGAATCGAGGCCGGTTTCGAGGTCAGCGCCGAACTGGACTATGACCGCTATTACCCCGCCACGATCAATGATGCCGACGCCGCGCAGGACGCCCTGACCATCGCGGCCACCGTCGGCACGGCACAGCGCGCGCCCGAACCCGCCGCCACGTCCGAGGACTTTTCCTTCATGCTGCAGGTCCGCCCGGGCGCCTATATCTGGCTGGGGCAAGGCGTGGGTGAAAGCCCGGCCCCGCTGCACAATCCGCATTATGATTTCAACGACGCCGTGCTGGAAACCGGCCTGCGTCTCCATCTCGCGCTGGCCCGGCATTGGCTGGCCCCGCAGGAGTGAATGCCATGAACCTGACCACATGCCCCTCCTTTATCGACCTCGACGCCTTTGCCCAGACCACACAGGCGGGCGCGGAACCGTTTGGCGCGGATGCGGCGCTGCTGCCCCTGCGCGGCGGCCCGGTGGAAATGCACGCCTGCCTCCTTTCGGGCAGCGGCAGCGCGCAGGCGCAGACCGGTGACACTATGCTGATCGTGGCCGAGGGAGAAGCGCAGATCACCGCAGGCGGCCAGACCCACACCCTGGCCAAGGGCGGCAGCCTCGTCCTGTCCGGCCCGCAGGCTTTTGACTGGAGCGCGGACCATGCCCGCGTCGTCACCATGCGCTATATCGGAGGCGCGGGCGAAGCGGCGGGCGTCACCGCCATTGACCCCACCACCGAGCGCGTCCCCTCGGGCGCGCCGCTGGCCGAATTGCTGATCGGCCCCACGCCGCAATGCCGCAATCACACGCAGTTCCTCTCCACCGACGGCGAATTCATGGTCGGCGTCTGGGATTCCACCCCCTATCACCGCCGCGCGATGCCCTATCGCCATTTCGAACTGATGTATCTGCTCGACGGCAGCGTGACCTTCATCGACGAGGAAGGCCGCGAGGGCACGTTCCGCAAGGGTGACCTGTTCATGGTCGAACAGAATGCCCAGTGCAGTTGGGAAAGCCGCGAGGACGTGACCAAGATCTTCGCGATCTATCGCCCCAAGTAACGCATGGCAGGGTTCCGGGCGATCAATGTTCGCCCAGAACCCGCGCCTTCATCCGGTGCAGCCCCATCCACATGCCGACCACCACCATGGGCACCATCACGCCCATGATCTCGGCCGCCGGGAAATGTTCAAACCGATGCTCGGCGGCCTTGAGCATATAGCCGATCAGGCTGATGCCATAATAGCTGAGCGCGACGACCGAGAGGCCCTCGACCAGTTGCTGCAGCCGCAATTGCAGGCTGGATGACCGCTCCATGGATCGCAGCAAACGCCCGTTCTGGTTCTCGATGCGGGTTTCGACGCGGGTGCGCAGCAGCGATGTGAAATGCGCCGCGCGCTGCGTCAGATCCTCCAGCCGCCGCGAATAGGCCTGCGTGGTGCGGATCGCGGGCAGCAGGCGGCGCTGGGTGAAATCCTCAAGGCTGGGATGGCCGGGAATGGCGCGCGGCATCAGGCCCGCCAATCGCTCCTCCACCAATTGGGCATAGGCGGCGGTCGCGCTCATCCGATAATGCGTCTCGGTCGACAGCGACATGAGATCGAGGCTGAGCACCGAAACCCGTTCGAGCAGCGCATCGTCGGTCGTGTCGGGATTGGCCACATCGGCGGCCAGTTCGCGCAAGGTCGCCTCGGCCGCGTCCAGCCGGGGCCAATAGGCCTGCGCCATCGGCAGGCCCATCAGCGCCAGATTGCGGTAATTGCCCAATTCCTGAAACCGTTGCAGCAACCGCGCCAGATCGGCAGGCGCCGCGCCATTGGCCGAAACCAGCGCAATGCCCAGCCCCTCGGCCCCGATGCGGAAATCCGACCACAGGCGCACGCCGGACGCGCCGATCATGCAGGACACAAGATCGGAGCCGACAAAGCCCATCTGCGGCAAAAGGTCGCGCGCCTGCGCCTGATTTTCAACCACATGGATGCGCGTGGCGCGGATGACCTGTCCGGGAAAACGCTCGATCCATGCCAGCGCCTGCGCGGGGTCGGCATGGGGTTCGTGCATGAACAGGGTGATACCGCAGGCCTCGCTGTGCTGCTCCCAGACAAAGGAAATACCGGGGCCAAGCTCACCCTCGGCATGGCGCGGATTGTCCGATTGGTTCAGCCGCCCGCCGATGGGCAGATTTTCCAGCATCGCCCTTTGCCCCGCCCGCTCCTCGGGCGAGACCAGGCGCAGCACCTGAAGGATCCGCGTCGGCGCATGGATCGCGGGCCAGCGACGCAGATGCATCTCGCCCACCACCTGCCGCCGCAGCGGATGTTCGTCGAGCCTCATTCTCCACTCCCCCTTAACGCGGCGATTATTCCCTGCCCCAGCGACAGGCCGCCATCATTGGCCGGCACCTGTTTGTGCGCCACCGGCACCATGCCTCGCGCGCGGATTTCCCGGCGCAGCGCGGCCAGCAACACCCGGTTCTGCATCACCCCGCCCGACAGGACGACATGGCCGCCCGGCGTGCCGGCCAAAGCCGCGTGATGCGCCAATGCCCTTGCCAGCGTGGCATGAAACCGCGCCGCAATCCGCCCCGGCGCAACGCCTGCGTCCAGATCGCCCAGCAGCGCCCGCCACAATCCGCCCCATTCCAGAGCAGGCGCAACGTCCCACGCCGCCTCGTCAAAGGGCCGGGCCAAGGCTTCGAGCGCCATGGCCGCCTGCCCCTCATGGCTGATCCGCAAGGGATGGATGCCCAGCGCCGCCGCCGCCGCATCAAACAGCCGACCTGCCGATGAACATGGCGGACAATTCGTGCCGCTGTCGATCATGCTTTCGGCCAAGCGCAACTTGGGTTCCTCGGGCAGATGGTGCAACAAAGACCCCGCCGCCGCGCGCCAATCTGCCCCAAACGCCGCGCGCAGATGAGCCAGCAGATTGCGCCACGGCTCCTTCATCGCCGCCGCTCCGCCGATCAGTGGCACCGGCGCGAAACCGCCCACACGCTCAACCCCGCGATAGCCCCCGCGCAGCACTTCGCCGCCCCAAAGCGCGCCATCCGGCCCCAACCCCAGCCCGTCGAGCAACAGGCCTACATGCTCGCCATCAGCCATGCCATTATCGGCCATACAGGCGGCCATATGGGCATGATGGTGCGCCACGCGGACCAATGCCGCGCCCGTTTCCTGCGCGATCCGCTCGCCCATCTGGGTGGAGAGATAGCCGCCATGGGCATCGACCGCGACGATCCGGGGCGTGAAATCGAACAGGCGGCGATAGAGATCGAGCATCGCGCGATAATCCTCCAGCGCCGCCGCCTGCTCCAGATCACCGATATGCGGGCCGACCATCGCCTCACCGCCCCGGATCAGGGTGAAGGTCGCCTTCAGCTCCCCCCCGCAGGCCAGCACCAGGGGCAGGCCATCGAAGGGCAGAGCGATGGGCGCGGGCGCATATCCCCGCGCGCGGCGGATGGGGATGGGCGCGCCCGCCTCGTCCATGGCCAGCACGCTGTCATCCAGCCGGTTCTCGATTGTCCGGTCATGCATCACAAAGGCATCCGCAACCCCGGCCAAAGCCTCGCGCGCCTGCGCATTGTCGATCACCTGCGGCTCGTCGGACCGATTGCCCGAGGTCATCACCAAAGGCCCGCCAAATTCGGCCATCAACAAATGGTGCAAAGGCGTGGCGGGCAGCATCACGCCCAGATGATCCTGATCCGGTGCCAGAGCATCAGGCACATCGGCCACGCGAGGCAAAAGGACAATCGGCGCCGCCGCGCTTTCCAGCAAGGCGCGTGCCGGGGCGCTGACCTCGCACAAGTCCTCCGGCCGAGCGGTCATCACCGCAAAGGGCTTGGCATCGCGCGCCTTGCGGCGGCGCAGTTCCGCCACCGCCCGCGCATTCATCGCATCGCAGGCCAGATGAAATCCGCCCAATCCCTTGATCGCCACAATCGCCCCGCTGCGCAGCAATTGCGCGGCCGCCGCGATGGGTTCTCCCTCGCCCCCCTCGATCCACAGGCGCGGACCGCAGGCGGGGCAGGCAATCGGCTGGGCATGGAAACGCCGGTCCGCCGGATCGCCATATTGCGCGGCGCAGGCTTCGCACATGGGGAAATCGGCCATGCTGGTCTGCGCCCGGTCCCACGGAATGGCGCGGGCGATGGTCAGACGCGGGCCGCAATGGGTGCAATTGGTGAAAGCATAGCCGTGCCGCCGCTCCCCCGGATCGCGGATTTCGGCCAGACAGGCAGGACAGGTTGCCGCATCGGGCGGGATGGCGGTGGTGGTGGCGCCCTGCCCGCTTTCGACAATGCGGAACGCGCCCCAGCCTTGACCAACCGGCGCATCGCATACCTCGATGCCCGCCACGCGGGCCAAGGGCGGCGCCTCATCCCGAATGCGGCGCGCCAGTTCGTCAAGATCGGCATCATCGCCCCATGCCGCGATGCGCACGCCCTCGCCATCGTTCGACACTTCGCCCGTCAGGCCAAGTTCTTGCGCCAGACGCCAGACGAAGGGGCGAAAGCCCACGCCCTGCACCGTCCCGCGCACGCGGATGCTGCGCCCGCACACCGACATCAATGCACCGTGCAGACCATGCAGGGGTCAAAGCTGCGCACGATATGCTGGACCGAAACCGGCTCGGTCTCGCCCGCACGGATGGGCGCGCCGACCAGCGCCTGTTCCAATGGCCCCGGTACGCCTTGCGCATCGCGGGGCGAGAAGTTCCAAGTCGTAGGCGCGATGATCTGATAATGGCTGATCCGCCCGCCATCCAGCCGCAGCCAGTGGCCAAGGCTGCCCCGCGCCGCCTCGGTCAGGCCCATGGCATCGCCCGTGTCCAGACGCGGGCGCGTGTCCTGAAAAGGCGCGGGAGGGTCGATGGCGGCGATCCAATGCTCCATCGCCATCACCACCAGCGCCACCTCAATGATGCGCGCCACCACGCGAGCCTCGACGCTGGCCCCGTCGCGCGCCACATAATCGCGCAGCAGCGGATGTCCCGCCACCAATTGCCGCGAAAGCGCCCCCACCTCGGCCACATTGCCGCCAAGGCGCGGGGCCTTGCACCAACTGTAAGCGTCGGGGTTGCTCATATCGGGCGCAGGCGCAGCATGGCGCGGGGCGCCGCCGTTGCCTGCATACCATGCGTGGGACACATCCTCGGTGATCGCGCCGATGGGCAGAGGCCCCGCCGCACCGATCCCGGCATCGAACATCCCGCGCGGAAACAGCGGACCGTCCCCGCTGGCATAGGCGCCGAACGCAATATGGCGCAGGCGCGTCACGCCGGATCGCGCCAGATCGAGCCTTTGGGCGATGGTCAGGAAATGGGCGAAATCCCCCCCGCATCCCTGCGCCCAATCGTAAAGCGCTTCGCGGCTGGAAATCGCGGCCACGGCCTCCAAAGGCGCGGCAAACAGGGTGTTTTCGCAAAAGGCGCGAAAACCCGACAGCATCAGCCGCAACCGCGCCTGTTCGGCTCGCGTGATGGCCCGCGTCGATCCGCCCGGCTGGATAGAGAGCGTATGGGGCCATTTACCCGCCAGCACACCCATCATGTTCATCAGGCCAGCCCGCGCGGGCAGCATCTGGGTTGCCGCGCTGCCTTTCAGGGCGGTGAAACGGTCCGCCGCCGCCTGATGCCAAGGTTCGCCCGCATAGGCGGCGCGGGCGAAATCGGGCATGAAAAACAGGTAGAAATGGGTGATATGGTCCGCGATATTTTCCACCGCATGGACCAGATTGATCGCATGTTGCCCATTGGCCGGGGGCAAGCGCCGCTCCAGCCCGGCGGGGCGCACCCCGGCCAAGGCGCGGGCCGCCGCCACGCTTTGCGAGACCGAACAGATGCCGCAGATGCGCGGGGCATAGGTCAGCGCGTCCGCAGCAAGCCGCCCCACCAGCATCGCCTCAAACCCGCGATAGAGCGGCGAGGTGACGCGCGCGCCCTCAACATGATCGCCCGCGATGTCGAGCCGCACCTCAAGATCGCCCTCCACCCGGTTAAACGGGCCGAGGATCAGGCGCGATGACTTCTCGCTCATGCGCCCTCCTTGCGCCGGTCGCGCGGCAGGATGGCGGGGGTGGGCCTTGCGGCATTTTCCTTCAACCGGCGCGGCGTGGCGGCCTTGGACAGGCTGGCCAGCGCGACGAACCACGCCTTGGGCATATCGGTAGGCAATCCGATGGGGATGCCGCTGATCTTGGGCGTCAGGGAGAAACTGTGGCCCGGTTCTTCAAAACCCGGCGCCGTGCAGTTGATACAGGGGTATCCCCCCGTTAGGCACGAACCCGACCCGTTCCACGCCCGCGTGTTGCAATCGGCCCGCGCCTGCGTGCCCTTGCAGCCGAGGTTTTCCATCATGCAGCCAAGGTCGCCCAGTTCCTCGGCGCTGGCCTTGAATTCATAATATTCGTTGCGGGCGCAGCCGTGGTGGACCAGTTGCGAAGTATAGGCCAGCGGGCGCTCCCATTCGTCGAGGTCGGCGGCGGACAGGGTACCGCCCGCCAGTTGCAGGATAGTATCGACAAACCATCCCGGATGGATCGGGCAACCGGCGATATTAATGACCGGCAAACCACCCCGCGCGCGAAATCCCGCACCCAGCAAGCCTCCAGCCCGCGTGCCATTATAGGCAAGCCCGCCCGCCTCCACCGCATTGCCGCCCCCCGCCGTGATGCCGCCAAAGGCGGCGCAGGAGCCGACCGCGATAATATGGGTCGCATGGGCGGCAATCGCGCCGATCATGTCACGCATCGGCCGCCCGGTGCCCGCCATCAGGTGAAAGCCGCCGGTGCCGTTCGGGCCGTGGATGACCGATCCTTCGAGGCAGAGGATGTCGACCGGCTGCGTCCCATCGGCGGCGGCGTCAAGGATCGCGCGCGCCTCCGCCCCGGTCGCCTCGGAGAGCGAGGGGTGCCACAGGACCTCGACATGGGCGGCGCGCAGGGCGGTGACGAGATCCGGCTCCTGCTGGCCCAGCAGGGAGAGCGTGCAACCCCCGCAGCCCCCCGATTGCAGCCAGATCAGGCGCAGCGGACGCGTAGGCGTTCCGGCGGGATAGGTCATTCCTCGCCCCCTTCCGGCCCCGCCAGCGGCAGGCGCAACGTGAATACCGCCCCGCCGCCGGGCGCATCGGCATAATCGAGCGATCCACCCAATTTGCCCGCCATCGTATAGGAAACATAAAGACCCAGCCCTGTCCCCGCGCCGATCGGCTTGGTGGTGAAGAAGGGTTCGAAGATCTTGTCCTGATGATCGCGCGCCACGCCCGGCCCATTGTCGGCCACCGAAAGGGCAATCGTATCGCCCTCCTGCGCGGCGGAAATATGGATCGCTCCGCCCTCGCGGTCCTTCAGCGCATCGGCGGCGTTCTGGACCAGATTGACGAGGATCTGGTGCAACTGCCCCTTGCGGCTGGAAATCTCCAGCCTTTCGGGCAGCGCGCAATGCAATTCGGGCGGATCGCGCAGGGCCTTCAAGACCCAATCCGCCGCCGTATGCACCAGCCGGACAAGGTTGAAACTTTCCAGCGGCTCGCGCTGGCTGGCGGAAAAGCGGCGCAGGTCCTGCACAATATCGCGTACACGCTCCGCCCCCTCCAGCGTGCCATCGACCAAGGGGCCGATGTCGGAGAGCACCCGGTCGATCTTGAGCTTTTCGCGCAGAGCCGCCAGTTCGGCCCCGCCCCGCCCGGCGTCAATGGCAGCCAGATATTGCGTGATCGCCCCGCCATAGCGTTTCAGAGCATACATATTGCCGAAAACAAAGCTGATCGGATTGTTCAACTCATGCGCCACGCCCGCCACCAGACGGCCCAGCGCGGCCATCTTCTCGCTGGTCAGCAATTGCTGCTGGGTCTGGCGCAATTTGCGATGCGCCGCGTCCAGTTCGGCCAGCGTGCGCTCAAGCGCAATATTGCGCTCCTCCAGCGCGGTCTGGCTGGCGACCAGATCGGCATAGACATCATCCATCTTGCGGATGACATCAATCCACATATCCTCGCCATTCATTCCCAAATCGGCAAGTGCGGCAAATTCCTGCACCGGATCATGCGGGCAATCGACATGGGACGGATCGAAGCGGCCCCCGAAACGATCCCCATCGAACCTGTCAAATCCGCCCGGCGCCATCATCGGCCCGCCACTCCCCGCAGCGGATGGACGTTTTCCAGCCCATAGCGTTCGAGTTTCGCCCGCAGGCCCACCCGCGACAGGCCCAGTTCGCGCGCCGCCTGCGATTTGTTCCAGCGGTGGCGGATCAGCGTTTCGCGGATGATCCGGGCCTCCATCGCGCAAACACGCTCCTTCAGATCACCCGTCAGGTCGCCCAGATCGGGCATGGGTTCCTGCGCGGCCACCTCGCGCACGGCGGGCGCGGCGATATGGGGCGATAGCACATCCACCCCCAGCCAGCGCCCCTCCACCCCGCGCACCAACATGCGCTGGATCTCGTTCTGAAGCTCGCGGACATTGCCGGGCCAACCATAGGCCGACAGGCGCGCCATCGCCTCGTCAGAAACCCCCTGCACCCGCTTGCCCATGCTGCCCATAGCCCGGTCCAGCAAGGTCTGCACCAGCACGGGCAGATCGCCGGGGCGGTCCTTCAGATCGGGCAGGCGCACGATCATGCCCGCCAGCCGATAGAACAGATCGGCGCGGAACCGACCCTCGCGCATTTCCTGTTCAAGATCGCGGTTGGTGGCCGCGATAATGCGCACATCCACCTTGCGCGTGCGCCCATGGCCCAGCGGGCGGATCTCGCCTTCCTGCAAAACGCGCAGCAATTTGACCTGAAAGGCGGGGCTGACCTCGCCGATTTCGTCGAGGAACACCGTGCCGCCATCGGCGCGTTCGAACAGGCCGATATGGTCGTCGATCGCCCCGGTGAAGGCGCCCTTTTTATGGCCGAACAATTCGCTTTCCAGCAATTCGTCGGGCAGCGCGCCGCAATTTTCCACCACAAACGCCTTGTTCCAGCGCAGCGAGCCATAATGCAAAGCCCGCGCCGCCAGTTCCTTGCCCGTGCCCGATGAACCGATCAACAGAACCGGCACATCAAACGGCGCTACCTGCGCCAGCGCGCCGCAGACATCATCCATCGGGCTGCCTGCGCTGCGCACAATGCCGTCATTGAAATCATAGGCGCGGCGCACCTGCGCCTTGCGCTTGTCCACCACGGCGCTGGCGGCCTTTGGAGCCATGCGCAATTCCACCGCCAGCAATTCATTCTCGCGCTGAAGCTGAAACAGGCGGCAGGCCGAATGCAGCGTCAGCAGCAGGTGGTCGGGATGCCAGGGCTTGGTCACATATTGGAAAATGCCCGCCTGATTGATGCCGTCGATAATGTCATGCGCATCGGCATAGCCTGAGATGATCATGCGGATCACATCGGGCCAGCGCTCCTTGACCAGCGTCAGGAACTCCACCCCACTGCGCTCGGGCATACGCTGATCGCACAGGATCACCTGCACCCAATGCTGGGACAGCATCTCCTCGGCCTCGCGCGTGGAGGAGGCCGTCAGGATCTCGAACTCATCCTCGAGAATGCGGCGCAGCGATTCAAGGCTGCGGATCTCGTCATCGACGATAAGGATGGTGGGCAGGCCGGATTGCGTCATGGATCAAGCCTCTAACAGATTCTGGGCAATTGCTCACCCGCCAACCAGTCGACCACGCGCATGCCCCCGATCAGCGTTTCCATGCGCAGCAAACCGGGCGTGCCGGGGGGCATGGATGCGCCCACCGTGCCGATCTGCGCCGCATCGCGCCCTTCGGGATGGGCGCGCATGATGTTCAGCACCGCCTCGGCCTGATCCCCTGGACAGATGCAGATCAGCTTGCCCTCATTGGCGATATGGATCGGGTCGAGGCCCAGCAATTCACACGCCCCTGCCACCTCCGGCCGCACGGGGATCGCCGCCTCTTTCAACGTCATGCTCACCCCCGCCGCCTCGGCCAACTCGTTGAGCGTGGCCGACAGCCCCCCGCGCGTGGGGTCGCGCAGACAGGCGATGGAGGGCGCCGCTGCCAGCATATCGCCCACCATCCGATGCAGCGCCGCGCTGTCGCTCTCAATCGTCGTGCCAAAGGCAAGCCCCTGCCGCCGGCTCAAAATCGCCACGCCATGGTCGCCCAGCGTGCCGGAAAGCAGGATCGCCATGCCCGGCGCGATTCGTTCGGGCGCGATCTCGATCCCTTCCGGGATCAGGCCGATACCGGTCGTGGTGATGAACAGGCCATCGGCCGCCCCGCGCTCAACCACCTTGGTATCGCCCGTGGCGATGGGCACGCCCGCCTTGCGCGCCGCCGCGCCCATGCTGGCGGCAATGCGGTCCAGCGTTTCGAGCGGCAATCCCTCCTCGATAATGAAAGCCGCCGACAGCGCCACCGGCACCGCCCCCCCCATGGCCACATCATTGATCGTGCCATGCACGGCCAGCGAGCCGATATCGCCGCCGGGAAATTCCAGCGGACTGATGACATGGGCATCCGTGCTCATCACGATGCGCCCATGGGGCAGGTTGAGGCGGGCCGCGTCATGGCCCTGATCGAGGATGGGATTGGCGAAATGGCGGGCGAATATCTCACGAATCAGGCGCGTGGTGGCCATGCCGCCCCCGCCATGGGCCATTTCGATGGCGGCGCCGGGGCGCAGGATGGTGCTCATTCTGCCGCCTCCATTTCGGCCATCGTTTCGGCGCGACGATAGGTGTAATAGGCGGCGCAAGAGCCTTCCGAGGAGACCATGCAGGCCCCCATCGGCGTTTCCGGCGTGCATGCCTTGCCGAACAATTTGCAGTCCTTTGGCTGCTTCACCCCGCGCAGGATGGCCGGGCATTCGCAGCTTTTGACCTCGCGGCTCTGCTTCTCGCTGATGGCGAAACGCGCCTCGGCATCGAAATCGGCCAGTTCGGGGCGGATCGCACGGGCGCTGTCGGGCACGCTGCCCAAACCGCGCCACTCGAACGTGTCACGCAGGGCAAAGACCTCCTCGATCACGCCTTGCGCCTTGGTGTTGCCCGCCTCGGTCACAACGCGCGAATATTGGTTCTCGACCTCTTGGCGCCCCTCATTCACCTGACGGATCAGCATCAGCACCGATTGCAGCACATCGAGCGGTTCAAACCCTGCAATCACCATCGGCCGCCCATAATGCGCCACCAGCGGGCGATAGGCCCCCGCCCCGATCACCGTCGAAACATGGCTCGGCCCCAGAAAGCCATCAAGCGCCACACCCGGCGCGGCCAGCACATGCGCCATCGCGGGCGGCGTCAGCACATGGTTGCAGAACACGCTGAAATTCGCGAGGCCCTGCGCCCGCGCGGTGAGGATCGCCATGCCGGTGGCGGGGGTGGTGGTTTCAAAACCGATCCCCATAAACACCACCTGCCGATCCGGATTGTCCCGCGCCAGCGCCAGCGCGTCGAGCGGCGAATAGACCATGCGGATATCGGCCCCCGCGCTCCTCGCTGTCAGCATGGATCGCCGCCCGCTGCCCGGCACGCGCATCATGTCGCCATAGGTGGCCAGAATGACGCCATGCCGCTCAGCCAGTTCGAGCGCATCGTCCAGCCGCCGCATCGGCAGCACGCAGACCGGACAGCCCGGCCCATGCACAAAGCGCACATTGGACGGCACCAGATCCTGCACCCCATAGCGGAAGATCGCATGGGTATGCCCGCCGCAAAATTCCATGAAGGCATAGGAGCGCGCCGGATCGGCCTCACGCGCGATGGCCTTGGCAAGGCTCTGCGCCAGCGCCGGATCGCGAAATTCGGAGACATATTTCATTGTCCGGCCCCCAATTCTTCCTCGATCAACCCCGCCTCGGCCATCATTTTCAGCGTGGCCTCGGCCTCCTCCGCGCTGATCTTGTGCAGCGCATAGCCGACATGGAGCAGCACATAATCGCCCAGCGCCACATCATCGACCAGCGCCACCGAGATCGAGCGCGTGATGCCGCCAGCCGACACCGTGGCCATGCCGTCGGGCAAAAGCTCCACCACCTGCGCGGGGATCGCAAGGCACATGGGATCAGCCCTCCACCACGGGGCGCGAGGCCAAAGCCATCGCCCGCGCGGCCCGCAGCCAGTCAAGCCATTGCCCCATCCCCTCGCCGCTGCGCGCGGAAACGCGGATCAGGCGGACGCGCGGATTGACCCGGCGCGCGTTGGCCATCGCGGCCTCGATGTCGAAATCCAGATGCGGCAGGAGATCGACCTTATTGACCAGCACCAGATCGGCGCTGGCAAACATATCGGGATATTTGAGCGGCTTGTCCTCGCCCTCGGTAACGGAAAGGATCGCCACGCGCGCGCCCTCGCCAAGATCGAAGGCGGCGGGGCACACCAGATTGCCGACATTCTCGATGAACAGCACGCTGCCCTCGGCAGGCGAAAGGTGGTCAACCGCATGGCCCACCATATGGCCGTCGAGATGGCATCCCTTGCCGGTGTTGATCTGGATCGCGGGCGCCCCGGTCGCGCGGATACGGTCGGCGTCGGCGCTGGTCTGCTGATCACCCTCGATCACGGCGACAGGAAATTCGCCCGCGATCTCGGTCAGGGTGCGACACAGCAAGGTCGTCTTGCCCGATCCGGGCGAGGACACCAGATTGAGCGCCAGAATACCGGCCGCCGTGAAACGATCCCGGTTGGCGGCGGCAAAGAGGGCGTTCTTGCCCATAATGTCGGCCTCAAGCTGGATCAGGCGCGTCTGGCTCATGCCCGGAACGGAAACGCTTGCGGCCCCATGGCCATAGTGCAGATCCTCGCCATGATGGTGATGATCGTGGTCATGGTGATGATGGTCATGCCCGTGATCGTGGTCATAATGGTCATGATGGTCATGATGGTCATGATGGTGATCGTGGCCATGATGATGATGCCCGCCTTCCAGCTTGGCCCCGCCTTCGCCGCATCCGCAAACCGTGCACATCACAAAACCTCCAATTCGCGGATGGTCATGTCTTCGCCACCCGTCACCTGCAATTGATAGGACCCGCATTGCGGGCAAGCATCATAGCGCGCCGAAATCGCCACATTGGCCGCGCAAGGCATACACCACGCGCGGGCCGCCACATCCTCGATTTCCAGCCGCGCGCCCTCGGCCACGCCGCCGCGCATCACCACATCGAAACCGAAACGCAGCGCCTCCGGCTCGACGCCCGACAGCGCGCCGATGGCCAGCTTGACCAGTTCGACGCGCGTGAAACCGGCGGAGCGGGCCTGTTCCTCCAAAATCTGGCGGATGGATTCGCATATTGCCATTTCGTGCATCAGGCCGCCTCCATCGCCGTATCCATTGCCCATTCAACGCAGGGGTCGATGGCCTGCATCACCCATGCCGCCTCCTCTGCCCCGTGGCATTGCGCCAAGAGCGCCGCCGCATCGCCATCCGGGCCGAACCGGCGCGCGGTGGGGGCGTCAATGGTGTAGGCCGCCACCCGCCCCTTGTGAAGCGCCGCGCGGTGTATCAGCCGCCCCCTCGCGCAGGTCAGCCCGGCCACGCCCACGCCCGGTTCGGGTGCATGCATGTCAGGTGCGACCGGCGCTCCAGCCAGCCGCGCGGCAAAGATCGGACGCAAGGCCTCGGGCGCCCGGGCCAGAAACCTCTCGGCCAGACCAGACGCCTCCACCACGCTCCAGTCGCCCGCGATCACCGCGCGCGCCAGCTCGGTCTGCGGGCGCTCGCCGATCAGCACGGCCCAGTCAAGGCAGAGGCGCAGGCCTGTTTCGCGCCGCGCCTCGGCGTGGACGCGCGCGATGCGTCGGTCCAGCTCTTCCTGCGCAATGGCTTCCCCCATCGCCGCCGCCACGGCCAACTCGCCCGCCAGCCCCTGCGCCTCGCGGCAAATGCCGTGCAACCGGCGGAGCGCCTGCCCCACCTTGATGGCGGGCAGGCCGATCAGCAGGCCTTGCGCATTGGGAATCGCGCAATGGACGATCCGGCCCCCGCCGGGTGTTATGGCGATACGGATGGCCGGGCCGGTCACGCCGCATCCTCGCGGTTCAGGCGGAACAGGGCGCGGCGGCTCAGCGCCGGTTTCGGTTTCGGTTCCGGCTCCGGCGCGGGCGGCTCGGTCATGATTTCGGCCATGGCGGCGTCCGCCGTGGCGATGGCCGCCTCCATGGTTTCAAATTCAAACATGGGCGAAAACAGCGAGATCGCCCAGTAGAAGCCCAAAGCCGGTTCATGCCCCCGGATCGCCTCATAGGCGCCCGATGGCAAAGCGATATGCCGCTTCTCTCCCACCCTCGCGGGGGCCTCATCCTCAGGGCCAAAAGCCAGCACATTCATGAACCACGGCGTAATCAGCACGCCCATGCGCCAGCCTTCGCGCTCGCAGCTCCCCCGCATCGCCACGCCCAGCGCCGGGTTCACCACCGGCACGCCCGCCATGCGCGTCTGCGCAATTTCGGCAAACACCGCCTCTACCTGCGCGATCCATGGTTCGGGCTGGCTCATTCCACCACCATAAAGCCTTCCTTGGGCGCGTCGCATTCCGGGCATGTCCAATGGTCGGGCAGATCGGCAAAGGGCGTTCCAGGCGCGATCTGCCAGTATGTGCAGCCATCGGCGGGGTCATAGATATGCCAGCAGATCTTGCATTCCAGCTTTGTCTGCGGGCCGATCTTGCCCACGTCCCCGCCAAAGGAACCGTCGAAGAAGTGGGACTCGCTCACCGATAGGTGTCCATGATCTCGGCCAGCCGCTCGGCGCTGTCGGCAATGTCCTCGGGCGCAGCCTGCGCCACGGCGGGCAAGGGGCTGATCTCGATCGTGTTGAGGATCAGCGTGTCCTGCGAATTGAAATAGCGCACCCACCAATTGTGCCGCGTGCCCGTGCTGCGGATCCGGCAATTGCCATAACCGCGCGAGAGGATGATGAGATCGCCCTTGCCCAGCGCTTCTTCCAGAAACAGCAGGTCGCCCTCGGTATGGGGCAGCAGCGAGAGGTTGATGACATGCGGCTGCGCGCGCGTGGAGGTGCCGGGGATATGGGCGTTGATTTCGGCGATCAGCGCGGGGGCGTTGAACAGGCCGTCAAAGGTCTTTTCCGGGATCGTCACCTCGCCCTGCGCGCGGCCAAAGGCGGCGGCGATGAAACCCGCCGGAAAGGCACCGATGTCCACCCGGTCGCCCCGACGCTCGCCAGTTTGCCGCACGCGCCACACGCCCGCCAGCACCGATTCCTGCGCCTGATAACTGTCGCCCAGCACGACCGAAACCTCGCCCTCGCCCAGCAATTGATCCACGAAGGCCAGGTCGGCCGGGGCCAGATGGGCCAGATCGACGCTTTCCTCCGGGCCGCCCGCTGCAACACGGTTCAAGGCAGCAAGGATCGCCTCGCCCGCAGCCACGCCTGCGGCATGATCGGCGGCGTCCGCCGGGATGCTGGCCATCGAAAACACCCGCATTTCCTCGGGCATGATCATGTAATCCAGCTTGGCATCATCCGGCCCGTCGGGCTGGCTGCCCGGTCCCACCAGAGCGCTCAGGAGGGTTTCGATTTCAGGGTTCATCATGCGTCTCCGTTGGGCGTGGCGCAGCCCGAAGGCATACGGAAGGGCGGCGGGTCGGACGGTTCGCGGCCCAGCATGTCGGGCAGTTCGTTCATATATTCCGACCAGTCGCGGATGCCCTCCATCGCGCCCAGATATTGCCCTTCGCGCAGGAAGATCAGCGCCGGAAAAGAGGCAAAGCGAAAGCGGCGCTGCATCGCGCGCTCGGCATCGCGCGCGGCCACCAAAACGCCGACATGCCCGCCCAGCGCCTTGTCCAGTTCGGGCACCACCACGGCCAGATCATCGCATTCGGCCAGCCGCCACCAGTCCCCCGCCACCAGCAGCATGGAGAGCGGATGGGATGCGGCGATGGTGTCAAAATCCTCCTCGCCCACCACGGCATAGGCATGGCGCGCGATGATCGAGGCAAGCAGCGGCGAATGGGCCGAGCGGTCGAGTTCGGGGGAAAGGTCGCTCACAGGCTGTTCTCCGACAAAAGGTGGTCTGGCAATTGCGGTTCGCGCGCAATCAGATCGGCAAAGGCGGCGTCCAGATCGACCGCCTCGCCGCGCAGCAGCGCCGCCAGCGCATCGGTGGCGGCCAGCGTCTGCAGCGCGGTTTCCTCGTCCATCTTTTCGCGCGCGGCGCCAAGAAAGGTCATCAGCCATTCGCCCGGCGCGCATTCGCCCACCAGCGCGGTGTCGATGGAATGGATCGCGCCATCATGGCTGCACAGCGCAAAACCCGCGCCGCCTTCCACCACGCGCATGGGCAGGCCAACGCACATTACAACGCAACTTTCAGGTTGGGCCCGCCAAGGATCGACTGGATTTCCGCCTCATGGTCCTCCGGCCCCGCAGGCCCGGCCCAACCATCGGCCAGCACTCGCGCGTCGCCGTGGCGGGGGGCTTCCTGCGCATCGGGGCGGGCGGCCTCATAATGCTCCATCAGCATTTCAAGGCTGCCGATGCCCTGTTCGGGCGAGAGCGGCACCGCGCGGCGCGTGGCATGAACCCCGCGCGCGGCCAGCCATTGGAGGGCCACCTCGATCGCCGGTTCCATCTGCGCCTTGACGCTTTCGCGCAGGGAACCGCCGAAATCCTCCAGTTCCTCGGGCTGCACCCCCACCAGCAGGATTTCGGCCGGCGGCTCGCCCATCATCTCGGCCATGGCCAGGACTTCCTGAAAGCCGGTCTGGTGCAGCGAGATCTTTTTAGCGCCAAGAAAGCTCGGCACTTCCTCGCCCTCGACAACCTTCATCGTGGCGGGCGGCAAGCCGTAATCCACCGCGTCGAACACCACCAGCAGGTCGGCCTCGCGGATGTCCTGCACCAGATAGATGCCTTGCGTGCCGCCATCCATCAGCCGCACATGGTCAGGGAATGACCAGTGGCGGTGGAGATGTTCGACCGCGCGCACGCCAAAGCCTTCATCGGCCCACAACAGATTGCCGATGCCCAGAATGAGTGTGTTGAGCTTTTGCCCGTTCATTGATTGCTCCCCACCATTGCTTCGAATGGCTTCGCTATGGAAAGAGGGATAGCAAGCGCTGTGCCAGTTCCTGCCAAAGCGTGAAGATATGGGCCAAATGGGTTAGGGGTGGCTGCGAGGCGCAGGGGCTAAATGCAAAGATTCTTTCCACTATGGAAAGATGATTTGGACGCCATCTTTCCATGCAAAAAGGGGAGCGGTTTCCCACTCCCCCCTTTGTCATGCTTGGCAGAACCGATCAGGTATCGCGGTCAATCGGCTTGGCATCGCGGAAATTGCGCCAGCCCGAGATCATCGAGGAAATGATCGACTGGCGCGACATGATATCCTCGCGCACGGCGGCATAGATATGGACGATCACAAAGATCACCATCGCCCACATCGCCAGATGGTGCCAGGTGTGCACGGTCTGTGAATTGCCGCCGAACAGCCACAGCACCGGCCCGGTAAAGACCGTGTGGATCCAGCCCGGCCCCTCGCCCTCGCCATAAAGGGCAAAGCCGGTGACGATCATGAACAGGCCCACCCAGACGAACAGGATATGCATGGACACCATCGCCAGCGGATTGTGGCCGATATATTTGCGCGGATGCTCCTCGATCATCGCATACCAGCGCATTTCATGCAGCACGCCTTTCCAGAAGCCGATATGCCAGAAAGGCGGACGGAAGATCTCGCGCGCATGATGGTTGCCCACAAAGCTCCAGTAGAAGCGCAGGACAAAGCCCACCGCCATGATCTGGCCCGCGCTGAAATGGAGAAAGCGGACCCAGCCGAAGAAGAAATGGCTGGAAGCCTCGCCCATCAGCGTGAAGGGCGGTGAACCGATCAGATAGCCGGTGACGAACAGCACCGTGACGGCAAGCGCATTGATCCAGTGCCAGATGCGCACCGGCGCTTCATAGACATAGACCGCTGGCTCAACGGCTAATGGCGGGTCGATGGGTGTGCTGGCCATGGCGCCCTCTCCCCTTTATGCGGCGAGCAGGGCAAGGCCGGTGGCGCCAAGCGCGAGGCCCGCCGCCAGCCGGCCCTGCGACCGTGAGAAGATCATCCGGCCCATCTGCCAGCCCGCGCCATGCAGCAGCGCCGAAGACACAAGGAAACCGCCGAAATAGGCCGCCAGATTGCCGCTGGCCTCGGCCCCGTGTGCCAGACCATGCACCGCGCCCGTGGCCACGATCAGCCCCAGCGCAAGGCCCGAGGACAGCCGCGTGGCCAGCACCAGCAACGCGCCCAGCACCAGCACCGATCCGGCCACCATCGGCTCGACCATCGGCAGCGCGCCCGTCATCAGCCCGGCCGCCGCCCCCGCCGCCAGCGCGCCCATAAAGGCCAGCGGCGCGATCACCGCCGAACGCGCAGGTCGCGTGGCCGCCCACAGGCCCACCGCCACCATCGCGGCCAGATGATCCACGCCCGAAAACGGATGCGCCAGCCCCGCCATCATCGAGCCATCATGGCCCGGATGCGCCATGGCGGGCATGGCGGTGGCAGCCAGAACAGAGGCGGCCAGAGCAGTTTTACCAATCGCTTTCATCAAACCTCTCCTCTGTTTAGCGGACCTTGACCTGCGCCATTTCCTGCCCATCCGGCCCCATCACATGAGTCGAACAGGCAAGGCAGGGGTCAAAACTGTGCAGCGTGCGCAGGATTTCCACCGGCTCCTCGGCGCGCTCGACCTTGGTGTTCATCAAGCTGGCCTCAAAGGCGCCGATGTTGCCCTGATTGTCGCGGGGAGATCCGTTCCATGTGGTCGGCACGACGCATTGGTAATTGTCGATCTTGCCGTCCTTGATGCGGATCCAATGGCCCAAGGCCCCACGCGGCGCCTCGGTAAAGCCCACGCCCTTGACCTCGCTGGGCCAGGTCTTGGGGTCGAATTTGGCGGTGTTGGCGGTGGATGTGTCGCCCGCCTTGATATTGGCGATCAGTTTGTCGAGGAAATACTTCTGCTTGCGCGCGGCCCATTGCGCCTCCAGCCCGCGCGCGGCGGTGCGGCCCAGCGTCGAGAACAGGGCGTCCATCGGCACGTCCAGCGTCTTGAGCGCCCAGTCGATCTGCTCCTTGATCTCCTTGTTGCCCTGCATATAGCCGATGACATAGCGGGCCAGCGGCCCCACCTCCATCGCATGGCCGCGCCAGCGCGGAGCCTTGATCCAGCTGTATTTGGCGCTTTCGTCGATTTCCTCGATGCGGGTGCTGGTGCCCTTGGCGGCCTTGCCCAGCTCATAATGCGGTTCGGTGACGCCGTCCCACGGGTGCAGGCCCTTGCTCTCATCCTCATATTTGTACCACGAATGGGGCACAAATTCCTGCACCTGCGTCAGGTCGGCCAGATCGACCGGGTGAACCTCATTCAGCTTGCCGTTGATGATCGCCCCGCGCGGCATCAGCAGGTTGGCGGGGCTGTAATCATTCGCCTTGTCGGGAATATCACCATAGGCCAGCAGCGACTTGTTCGACAGGCCGCCGCCATAGAGCCAGCCCTTGTAATAGGAGGCAATGGCCATCAGGTCGGGAATATAGACATTCTCGACGAATTCGATGCAGCGCTGGGTGATGTCGGCCACGTAATTGAGGCTGGCCATGTTGATCGGCGCGCCCGCCGCCATATCGCCGTCAATGTTGATCGCGCAGGGCACGCCCCCGACCAGCCAGTTGGGGTGAATATCCTTGCCGCCAAAGATCGTGCGCACGCGCATGATTTCCTTCTGGAAATCCAGCGCTTCAAGGTAATGCGTCACCGCCATCAGGTCGGCTTCGGGCGGCAATTTATAGGCCGGGTTGGTCCAATAGCCATTCTTGAACGGCCCCAACTGCCCGCTTTCGACAAATTTGCGCAGGCGCGTCTGCACATCGCGGAAATAGCCGGGCGAGGAATTGGGATGGCTGGGCGAGACCTTTTGCTGCAACTCGCTGGTGGCCTTGGGGTCGGCCTTGAGCGCATTGACCGGGTTCACCCAATCGAGCGCGTGCAGATGGTAGAAATGCACCAGATGGTCATGCACCTGAAGCGACAATTGCATGATATTGCGGATCGAATTGGCGTTTTCGGGAATGTCGATCCCCAGCGCGTTTTCCACCGCGCGCACGCTGGTGAGCGCATGGGTGCCGGTGCAAACGCCGCAGATGCGCTGGACAAAGGCCCATGCATCGCGCGGGTCGCGACCCTTCAGGATCACTTCCAATCCGCGCCACATCGTGCCGGTGGAAACAGCGTTGCGGATCACATTGTTGGCGTCGAGATTGACCTCGCAGCGCATATGCCCTTCGATGCGGGTGACGGGGTCGACGACAACGCGCTTGCCGCTGCTGTCGAGGTTAAAGCCATTGGGCGTGGCGATCGTGGCCATCAGTCCTGTCCCTCAAGTTCGCTGGTTTTGCTGTCTTCGCCGGTTTTCTGGCGCGCGCGCTTGACCGCGCTGGCGGCGGCATGGGCGGCGGCCGCAATGCCCACCACGCCAGCGGCCGTCCCGCCGATCTGGTCGGCATTGGCCTCGATGCCGAAACCCTTGATGTCGGTCAGGCGCTCATAGAACGAACCCTTGTCCCAGAAGCCGTCCTCCGAACAGCCGATGCAGGGGTGGCCCGCCTGAATGGGGAAGGACAGGCCGCCGTTCCAGCGCACCGTCGAACAGGCGTTATAGGTGGTGGGGCCTTTGCAGCCGACCTTGTAAAGGCAATAGCCCTTGCGCGCGCCCTCATCGTCGAATTTCTCGACAAATTGCCCGGCGTCGAAATGCGGGCGGCGATAGCATTTGTCGTGAATACGCTGCGAATAGAACATCTTGGGGCGGCCCTGAAGGTCCAGCTCCGGGAAACGCTCAAAGGTCAGGATATAGGCGATCACCGCCGTCATCACCTCGGCGATCGGCGGGCAGCCGGGCACCTTGATGATGGGCTTGGCGGGCAGACCGGGCACCTTGTGCACCGGGGTGGCCTGCGTCGGATTGGGCCGCGCGGCCTGAACGCAGCCCCAGCTTGCGCAAGATCCCCAGGAGATGATCGCCTTGCAATGGTCGGCGGCTTCTTTCAACTGCTCAAGGAACGGGCGCCCGCCGATGATGCAGCTCATCCCTTCCTGATTGAGCGGCGGATTACCTTCGACCGCCAGAATGAAATTGCCATCATATTTCTTGATGGTTTCCTGAATGATCGCCTCGGCCTGATGCCCGGCGGCGGCCATGATCGTGTCGTCATAATCCAGACTGATCATCGAAAGGATCACGTCCTTGGCCAGCGGATGGCCCGAACGGATGAAACTTTCCGAACAACAGGTGCATTCCAGCCCATGCAGCCACAGCACCGGAATGCGCGGCTTGGTTTCCATCGCGTTCTGGATTTGCGCGGCGGCGGCGGGCGGCAATCCCAGCGCGGCGGCGGTAAGGCTGCAAAACTTGGTAAAGCTGCGCCTCGTGATACCCTGACGGCGCATCACATCATAAAATGTCTCGGTGGCCATGCGTGTTCTTCCCCGGACGATGCCCCTTGGTCGGGGCTCTGCGTGTTAAGATTTCGGCAGATGTCGTTAAGCAAGGCCTGTGCCAGATACGGATATTGGCGGGAAACGGTCGAAAATGACCGACTGGCGAACCAATCTGGATGGCAAGTTGCCTTCCACAAGCATCGCGCACTTTCCACCCATGGGCGCAAATCCGTCTCCGCAGTTTGCCCCCTTGTTCGCCCGGCGCGGCGCGGCCATAGGCTTGCCCATGAGCATCATTCTGATCGACGCCGGAGGAACCATCTCCTCCCTGCCCGACGCGGGCGGCAAGCTGGCCGGGGGCGCTTCCGGCCTTGGAGAAACGCTGGCCGGACCTGTCGTGCGACAGGTCTATGCGGGCCTGTCCGAGGACATGACGCTGGCCGACATGGCCCGCGTGCGCGATGCGGTACTGGCCGCGCTGGGTGAGCCGGAGGTGGCGGGGGTCGTCGTCGCCCATGGCACTGATGCGATGGAGGAAACCGCCTATCTCATCGACCTGTCATTGCCGCTGACCAAGCCTGTGATCGTGACCGGGGCGATGCTGCCGATCAGCGATCCGGCCAGCGATGGTCCGGGCAATCTGGCCGCCGCGCTGCGCGCCGCCGCCACGCCGGAATTGGCGGGGCATGGTGCGCTGGTGGCCTTTGCCGGGCATCTGATCCCGGCGGCGCTGGTGTATAAACATGCCACTTCGGCGCTCGACGGCTTTGGCTGGCGTGGAGGCACGGCGGGCGCGGCCTCGGGCGAGGCGATCACTCCTCCTGCGCCCCTGCCCCGGTTTGCGCCGCTGGCGCCGGTGGTGCCGGATGATGCGTGTCCGATCATCGCGCTTTCGGGCGGGGATGATGGCGCCATGATCCGCGCGGCGGTCGCATCGGGCGCGCGAGGCATCGTGCTGATGGCGCTGGGTCGCGGCAATGGCTCGGTGGGCGCGGCTTTGGCCGTAGCGCAGGCAGGCGTGCCGGTGGTGGTCGCCTCGCGATGCCCCACAGGCTCCACCGCCGCCGATTATGCCAGCGGCCAGCGTTTGGCCGAAGCGGGCGCGATCTTTGCGGGCGGATTGGGCGCGACTCAGGCGCGGATTTTGCTCTCCACCCTGATCGCGGCGGGCGAGGATGATATTGCCGGGCAATTTGCCGCGCGCGGCGCCATTTACACGGAAACCCATTGATTATGCTGACCCATCGTATCGCCGTCATGGACGATCTGGACGCTCTGCGCGCCTTGATGGCGCGGGCCATCGACCATCTGCAGACCGGCTTCCTGACCCCCGAGCAGATCGCAGCCAGCCGTCATGTGATGGGGCTGGATACCCAGCTCATCAAGGACGGCACCTATTTCCTTGTCGAATCGGATGGGGCGCTCGCGGGCTGCGGCGGCTGGTCCTATCGCGCCACGCTTTATGGCGGCGATGCCAGCGTGGTGGCGCGCGAACCCGAAGTGCTCGATCCGGCCAAGGACGCCGCCCGCATCCGCGCCATGTACACCAACCCCGATTTCGCCCGGCAGGGCATCGGCCGCCGCGTGATGCAGGTCTGCGAGGATGCCGCCCGCGCCGCCGGTTTCGCCCGCACCGAAATGATGGCGACCATGGCGGGCGTCCCGCTCTATCGCGCCTGCGGCTACAGCCCCATCGAGGAAGTGCTGTCCGCCCCCATCGACGGGGTCCGGGTGCCTTTGCTGCGCATGGGCAAGACACTGTAGGCAAAGAAAAAGGGCCGGTGATAAACCGGCCCTTTTTTCATCAGGGAATGGTGCCCCTGGCCCGACTCGAACGGGCACATCTTTCGATATCCGATTTTGAGTCGGACGCGTCTACCATTCCACCACAGGGGCGTTATTCCCAAAACCATCTGCGAAGGATCGCCGCAGCGGCTATGTTCGCTCCGCCTAGCGATCCTTTCGCATCAGATCAATGGCTTTTATCAGCCTTCCTTCAACGCGCCCACCAACAATTTGTGGAGACGCGAGTGGAGAGCATCATTGCCTGCCAGCACTTCCTTGTCGCACACCGGCAGCGATTGGCCGCGATAGTTCGAGACAAAACCGCCGGCCTCACGCACCAACAGACAGCCTGCAGCCGAATCCCAAGGCTTCAGGTTCGATTCCCAGAAACCTTCGTAACGGCCCGCCGCCACCCATGCCAGATCGAGCGAGGCCGCGCCAAAACGGCGAATGCCCGCCACCTGCGGCGCGATGGCCGCATAGATCTTGGCCCATTCCAGCGGATCGCCATGGCCCGCAAAGGGAATGCCGGTGGCGATCAGGCTCTCGTCCAGATGACGGCGGCCCGACACACGCAGACGGCGGTCATGCAACCATGCCCCGCGCGTTTTTTCCGCCCAGAAGCTTTCATCCGTGATCGGCTGATAAATGATCCCGGCGATGACATCGCCCCAACCATCGCCCGCCGGGCCCTTGCCGTCAAAGGCAGGTTCCTGCGCGGCGATGGAAATGGCGAAATGCGGAATGCCGTGCAGGAAATTGCTGGTGCCATCGAGCGGGTCGATGATCCAGCGCGGGCGGGTGGGATCGCCCTCGATCACCCCGCCCTCTTCCATCACAAAGCCCCAATCGGGACGCGCGGCGCGCAATTCGTCATAGATCGTGCGTTCGCTCTGCTGGTCGGCGCGGCTGACGAAATCCGCCGTGCCCTTGCGGCTCACCTGAAGGTGCTCCACCTCGCCAAAGTCGCGACGCAGGCGCTGACCGGCCTTGCGGGCGGCGCGCTCCATCACGCGGATCAGGCCGGAAATTGCCATACTCAGTCAGCCTTACCGACATAGGTGCGTTCGTAAACGTTCACCACGATGCGGGTGCCCGAAGCGATATGGGGCGGCACCAGGATGCGCACGCCATTGTCCAGCACGGCGGGCTTGTAGCTCGACGAGGCGGTCTGGCCCTTCACCACGGCGTCGGCTTCGACGATGGTGGCTTCAACCTGTTCGGGCAGTTGGACGCTGATCGGGCGTTCATCGTACATTTCGAGAACCGCTGTCATACCGTCCTGAAGGAAGGCAGCCGCATCGCCCAGAAGGTCGGAAGGCAGGTTGATCTGATCGTAGGTTTCCACGTCCATGAACACCAGATCGTCGCCCTCGGCATAGAGGAACTGAAAATCCTTGGTGTCGAGACGGACTTTCTCCACCGTGTCGGCGCTGCGGAAGCGCACATTGGTCTTGCGCCCGTCGATCAGGTTCTTCATTTCGACCTGCATAAAGGCGCCGCCCTTGCCGGGCTGGGTATGCTGGGTCTTTGCGACCTTCCAGATACCGCCTTCGTATTCGAGAATGTTGCCGGGGCGGATTTCGACGCCGCTGATCTTCATGGGGTTTGACCTTCGATGGAAAAGAGCAGGAATAAGTTTGGCGCAAAAGCGCAGTCGGGCGCCCTTAGCGGACCTCGGGCCGTCTGGCAATCGTGCAGTGCATGGGGATTGGCGCGCAGTGTATTGGGATTGGCCGCCATTGCGGGCTTGGCCGCGCCCGCCTTTGCCGAGCCCAATGGGCCCGCCTTTACGGTGCGACGCGGCGAATATGTCTGCGAGATGCCTGGAACCGCGCTGACCGCCGCCGGATTGCGCCGCCCGGAAGAGGATTTCACCATCCGTCAGGGCTCGATCTACAGCACGAGCGAGGGGCGCGGGTCCTATCTGGCCACGGGCGATGAAATTCACATGACAACCGGCCCCAAACGGGGCGAACGCTTTCGCCGGGTCAGCGAGAATTTCCTGCGCAAGCTGACCAGCGAAGGCAAGGAGACCGACCTTCGCTGTATCCGCCGCGTGGCCAACAACCGCTACTGATCGGCGGGCCTCAGCCTTCCACCGGCCAACTGGTGCGGTGGGCCGCTGCCCGCTTCGTGCTGGTGTAGAGCCAGATCAGGGCGGCGGCAAAGATCGTGATGCCCAGCGGCAGCGCCAGATCGCCCGGCTCGATGATTTCCAGCGGGGTCGGGCTGTTGCGGGCCGCGGCGATCCCGGCGAAAACCACGCCGAACAGGCTCTCACCCGCGATCAGACCCGTGGCAGCCAGCACGCCCAGCCGCTCGGCCAGTTCGGGGTCATGGTTCTTCCTGGCCCAATTGTCATAGAGCCGCCCGATGATCGCCCCCACCGGGATCAACAGCGTCAGCCCCATCGGCAGATAGATGCCCATGCCCAGCGCGAGGGGCGGCAAAGCGCCCTTCTTCATCGCGCGCAGCACCTCATCGATGATGACGGCGACCACGCCGATGCCCGCGCCGATGCCGATCAAGCCCCAGTCGAGACTGCCGCCCAGCACGCCCTGCGCGATGGCGGAAATCAGCGCCGCCTGCGGCGCGGCCAGCGCCTCGGGCCCGGCATTGGCGGCGCCCTGAAAACCGAAGGTGGTGTTGAGCAGGCTGAGCACCGGCGGGATCACCAGCGCGCCGAACACCACGCCCAGCGCCAGCGCGATCTGCTGGCGCCAAGGCGTCGCGCCGATCAGCTCGCCGGTTTTCAGGTCCTGCAGATTATCATTCGAAATCGTCGCCACGCCAAAGACGATGGCCGTGACGAAGAGCGCAAAGGCCACCAGCGCGCGGGTCGCCTCGGGCGCAATATCGCGGCCGAAGATCGCCGCCAGCAGCAGCGCAATGCCCAGCGCAGAGATGATCCCCGTGCCCGAAATCGGGCTGTTCGACGCGCCGATCAGGCCCGCCATATAGCCGCAGACCGAAGCGATCACGATGCCGATCAGCAACACGTACAGTACGGTCAGCACCAGCACCGGCACGAAATGCGCCTCGATCGGCCCGCCCGAGGCGAAACCGGCCAGCAGCAGCCCGATCGGCACCATCGAGGCGGCAATCACCGCCCCCACCAGACCAATCGGCAGATCCTGCTCGCTCAGGGCCAGCGCCCCGCCCTGCCCCGATTTGCGCGCGCGCTGCGCCGCCAGAGCGCCGGTGATGCCCTTAACAATCGGCCCGATCACGCGCAGCAGCGTCCAGACCGCCGCCACGCCGATCGTGCCCGCGCCGATAAAGCGCACCTTGCTCTTGAACACGCCGGAGACGAAACCGGCCATTTCATGCATCGCCGGGACGCCGCCCGCGGTATAATGCGGCACCAGAATGACCCAGCTGATCAACATGCCGATCAGCATCGCAAGGCCCACCGTCAGCCCGACCAGATGGCCCACGCCGATCAGCGCCAGGCTGAAGCTGGTCGAAACGCCCGAAGCGCCCGCGCCAAAGCGAAAAACGCGCGAGGCTTCCTCGGCCACCACGCCCATCTTGGCCAGCAAAGTATAGCCCACCGACACGCCGGATCCCAGCACGATGGCGGCCAGACCCTTGCGGTTCTCCTCCTCGCCGCCGACGCCCGCGCCAACCTTGAGCACCTCGGCCGCCGCCACGCCTTCGGGATAGGGCAGATCGCTGCCCGTCACCAAAGCGCGACGCAGGGGGACCGAATACATCACCCCAAGAATGCCGCCGACACCGATCACCGCCACCGATTGCCAGTAAGGGAAATCGACCCACCAGCCGATCATGATCAGACCAGGCAGCACGAAGATGATCGCGCTGAGCGTCCCCGCCGCGCTGGCGATGGTCTGGACGATGTTGTTTTCCTGAATGGTCGCGCCCGAGAAATGGCGCAGCACCGCCATCGAGATCACCGCCGCCGGGATCGATGTGGCAAAGGTCAGGCCGATCTTCAGCCCGAGATAGACATTGGCAGCCGTGAAGACGATGGTCAGCAAGGCGCCCAGTACGATACCGCGTAGGGTCAGTTCGCGCGTATTCGCGCCGTCAGGATTGGCTTGGGTCATGCCCATGTTCTGACACGCCGACGCCCCTTGGGAAAGGGGCAGCCGACATGCTCTTCAACAACTTTATTGCGCGGCCGTGATGGCTTCCATCAAGGCTTTGACATTTGCCGCCTCATCGCCATTCCAGACCGCGCCCGAAATGGCCAGAAAATCGGCCCCCGCACGCACCAGCGGCGCGGCATTTTCGGCATTGATCCCGCCGATCGCCACGCAGGGGATTTCAAACAGGCCCTGCCACCAGGTCAGCAGATCCGGCTCGGCGTGATGCTCGACCTCCTTGGTGGTGGTGGGATAAAACGCGCCAAAGGCCACGTAATCGGCCCCGGCCTCTCCCGCTTCCAGCGCCAGATGGCGGCTGTTGTGACAGGTCACGCCGATCTGGGCATCGCGGCCCAGTTCCTCGCGCGCCACCTTCACATCGCCGTTCTGGGCCATATCGTCCTGCCCCAGATGCACGCCATCGGCATTCAGGCGCTTGGCCAGCGTGATCGAATCGTTGATGATGAAGGCAATCTCGCGCTCGGCGCAAATGGCCTGAAGCGGAGCGGCCAGACGCGCGGCGGCGTGATCGTCGATACCTTTCACGCGGAACTGAAACGCCGCGATCCGGTGACGCCCCTTCAGGCCCGCATCCAGCGCGCGCGCCAGCCTTTGCGGAAAATCGCCGCCCACATCGGCGGGCGAGATCAGATAAAGCTGCGTGGGCGCGCGGGTGTGTTCGAAAGTCGGTGCTTCTTCGGTCATGGCCGCGCCCATACCGCATAAAAAACGCGGAGGCCAGTCTTGGCCCCCGCGTCTTTTGCTTCACCCAAGGGGCTTAAGGATTATTCCTTGCCCTTGTAGATGTTGATCAGCTTGCCCAGCATGGCCAACGCTTCGTCGCGCGGGCGCTGGAACGTGTTGCGGCCGATGATCGAGCCATTGCCGCCGCCGTCGCGGATGTCGCGCGCGTCCTGATAGACGGCGTCGGCGCCCTTGGTGGCCCCGCCCGAGAAGATCACGATGCGGCGGCCGTTGAAGCACGACTGGACCACATGCTTGACCCGGTCGGCCTGCGCAGACCAGTCGGTGCCTTCATAGCAGGGCTTGGCTTCGGCCTGTTCGATGTGGTTGCTGGGCAGCTTCACCTTGATGATATGCGCGCCGATCAGCGCCGCGATATGCGCAGCATAAGCGCCCACGTCCAGCGCCAGCTCGCCGCTCTTGGGCAGCTTGCCGCCGCGCGGATAGGACCAGATCACCGTGGCAAGGCCAACGCTGGCCGCTTCGTTGCGCAGTTCCTTGATCTCTTCGATCATCTCGAACACATCGTCCGAGCCGGGATAGATCGTGAAACCGATGGCCGAGCAGCCCAGACGCAGCGCGTCATCAACGCCGCCCGTCAGCGCTTGGTTGGCCGCCGTACCCCAGCTGTTCGAGCTGTTGACCTTCAGGATGGTCGGGATCTGCCCGGCGAACTTGTCGGCACCCGCCTCCAGCATGCCCAGCGGCGCGGCATAGGCCGACAGGCCCGCGTCAATGGCCAGCTGATAGTGGTAATGCGGGTCATAGGCGTCGGGATTGACCGAGAAGCTGCGCGCCGGGCCATGTTCAAAGCCCTGATCCACCGGGAGAATGATCATCTTGCCGGTGCCGCCCAGCTTGCCCTGTGACAGCATGCGATAGAGGTTGGCCTTAACGCCGGGATTGTCGGATTCGTAATTGCTGAGGATCTTCTGGACAACCTTGGTGGTCATGCGTGTTTCCCTGTTGGTTAAGGCCTGTTGTTCATACCTATGCATAGAGGTTTGCATAGGTATGCGCGGCCGGTCTGAAATAGCCCGCCCGGTTTTGCAATGCAACTGCTGCACTGCAACCGGGCGGGCGAATTTATTAGATTTCGAGCGCCTTGACGCCCGGCAGTTCGCGACCTTCCATCCATTCAAGGAAAGCGCCGCCTGCGGTCGAGATATAGGAGAAGTCCCCCGCCACCCCGGCGTGATGCAGCGCAGCAACGGTATCACCGCCGCCCGCCACCGAGACCAGCGAACCTTCCTTGGTCAGCGCCGCCGCGATTTTGGCCAGAGCCACCGTCGCCGCATCGAAAGGCACGGTTTCAAACGCGCCCATCGGCCCGTTCCACACCAGCGTCTTGCAGGTTTTCAGCGCGTCGGCCAGCGCCTCAACCGCGCTGGGGCCAACGTCGAGGATCATCTCGTCGGCGGCCACTTCATGCACGTTGCAGGTGCGCAGCGAAGGCGGATTGGCGGCAAATTCCTTTGACACCACCACTTCATAGGGCAGATGCACGGTGCAACCGGCAGCGTCCGCCGCTTCCATGATCTCTTCGGCGGTGCTGGCCAAATCATGCTCGCACAGGCTCTTGCCCACATCCACGCCGCGCGCGGCAAGGAACGTGTTGGCCATGCCGCCGCCGATGATCAGGTGATCGACCTTGGTCACCAGATGCTTGAGCACATCGAGCTTGCTCGACACCTTGGCCCCGCCGACAACGGCGGCCACCGGACGCACCGGATTGCCCAGCGCATTTTCCAGCGCTTCCAACTCAGCCTGCATCGAGCGACCGGCATAAGCGGGCAGCACATGGGCCAGACCTTCGGTGCTGGCATGGGCGCGATGCGCGGCCGAGAAAGCGTCATTGACGTAGAAATCGCCAACCTCGGCAATCGCCTTGACCAGTTCGGGATCGTTCTTTTCCTCGCCCGGCCAGAAGCGGGTGTTTTCCAGCAGGGCAATATCGCCCGCGCCCAGAATGCCCACCGCCTGCTTCACGACATCACCGGCCACTTCGGGAACGAACATCACTTCGCGGCCCAGCACCTTTTCCACCGCGCCCACGACCAGCGAGAGCGACTGATCCGCCACGCGATTGCCCTTGGGACGGCCGAAATGCGCCAACAGCAGCACCTTGGCGCCCTTGTCGGCCAATTCCAGAATGGTCGGCGCCACGGCGCGCACGCGGGTGTCTTCCGTCACCGCGCCATCCTTCATCGGCAGATTGAAGTCCACGCGCACCAGCGCGACCTTGCCGGTCACATCGCCCAGATCATCGAGCTTGCGAAAAGCCATCACTAACCCCCAATTCGGAACGCAGGTTTAGCGTCCGATCGTAAACATATGCCTGAGAGACAAAGGGCGGAAAGGTTTCCCTTCCCGCCCCGGTGTTCCATCAGAGGAACTTGGCCATCGCGCCTGCCGTGTCCAGCATGCGGTTCGAGAAGCCCCACTCGTTGTCGTACCAGCTCAGCACGCGCACCAGCTTGCCGTCGATGACAGCCGTTTCCAGCGCGTCGATGGTCGAACTGTGCGGATCGTGGTTGAAGTCGATCGAAACCAGCGGCTCTTCGGTATAGCCCAGCACGCCCTTGAGCGGACCTTCGGCGGCAGCCTTGAGCAGAGCGTTCACTTCCTCGATGGTCGTGTCACGCTTGGGCTGGAACGTCAGGTCGACGACCGACACGTTCGGGGTCGGCACGCGGATCGACGAACCGTCCAGCTTGCCCTTCAGTTCGGGCAGCACTTCGCCCACGGCCACGGCAGCGCCGGTCGAGGTCGGGATCATGTTGAGGGCAGCGGCGCGAGCGCGACGCGGATCCTTGTGGATCTGGTCCAGGATCTTCTGGTCGTTGGTGTACGAGTGGATCGTGGTCATCAGGCCACGCTCGATACCGATCGATTCATGCAGAACCTTGGCGAAAGGCGCCAGGCAGTTGGTGGTGCACGAAGCGTTCGAGACGATCAGATCGTCGGCGGTCAGCGTTTCATGGTTCACGCCGAACACGACGGTCTTGTCGACCTTCTTGGCGGGCGCCGAAATCAGCACGCGCTTGGCGCCGGCGGTCAGGTGCTTGCCGGCCGAATCACGGTCGACGAAGAAGCCGGTGCATTCCAGCGCGATGTCGATGCCATTGGCGGCATGCGGCAGGTTGGCGGGGTCCTTCTCGGCGGTCACCTGAACGCGCTTGCCGTTCAGGATCAGGTCGTTGCCGTCCACTTCGACGGTGCCCGAGAAAGTGCCGTGGACGCTGTCATGCTTGAACAGACGGGCATTGGCCTTGGCATCGGCCAGATCGTTGATCGAAACCAGTTCGAGCCCGCAGTCGGGGCGCTCCAGAATGGCGCGGGCCACATTGCGCCCAATGCGACCGAAACCGTTGATGGCAACCTTCACAGCCATGAGTATCCTCCTCGTTAGTTCTGGAGTGCCGCAAGAATTTGCGGCGCAATCTTTTCAGCCGTAAGACCGAAATAGTCATAAAGAGCCGGGGCCGGAGCCGACGCGCCAAAGGTGTCGATACCAAAGCGCAGACCGTCAAGGCCCGTAATACGTTCCCAGCCAAAGGTCGTACCTGCCTCGATGCTGACCTTCAGCACGTCGGCGGGCAGAACATCGGCCTTATAGGCCGCATCCTGTTCAAGGAAGCGGCTCATCGACGGCATCGAGACCACATCGGCGCCCACACCCTGCGCTTCAAGCGCGGCGCGAGTCGCCATCGCGATCTCTACTTCCGAACCGGTCGCCACGATCACCACCTTGCGCTGCGCCGTGGCGGCGACAAGACGATAGCCCCCCTTCGCCGTCAGGTTCGGACCCGAGTGGCGCAGTTGCGGCAGGTTCTGACGGGTCAGAGCCAGCACGCTGGGGCGGCCTTCATTGGCGATCGCCAATTGCCATGCCTCGGCGGTCTCAATCACGTCGGCGGGGCGGAACACTTCCAGATTCGGGATCATGCGCATCGACATCACATGTTCGATCGGCTGATGGGTCGGACCATCCTCGCCAAGGCCAATCGAATCGTGCGTCAGCACATAGACCACCTTGGCCCGCTGAATAGCCGACATACGAATGGCATTGCGGCAATAATCCGAAAACACAAGGAAAGTGCCGCCATAGGGGATGATCCCGCCATGGAGTGCCATGCCGTTCATGGCCGCAGCCATGCCGAATTCGCGGATGCCGTAATAGACATAGCGGCCCGAATAGTCCTGCGGACCAAAGGGCCTGGTCGACTTGGTATCGGTCAGGTTCGAACCGGTAAGGTCGGCCGAGCCGCCCACCATTTCGGGCACATGCGCGGTCAGCACTTCCAAGGCCAGCTGGCTGGCCTTGCGGGTGGCGACCTTCTGGTTGCCTTCGAGCCATGCGTCGAACGTGGCCTGCACCTCGGTCTGATCCGGCAGCTCACCGTTCATGCGGCGCAGCAGTTCGGCGCCCTTGTCGCTGGCCGCCACACGCGCGGCCCAGTCAACCGCCGCCGTCTTGCCCAGAGCGCCCACATTGCGCCAGTCGCCCAGCACATCGGCGGGCAGTTCGAACGCAGGCAGCGTCCAGCCCAGTTCGCCGCGCGCGGCTTCGACTTCGGCGGCGCCCAGCGGCGAGCCGTGCACCGAATGGCCGCCCTGCTTGTTGGGCGCGCCCTTGCCGATGATCGTGCGGCAGGCGACGAGCGAGGGGCGCGGATCAGCCACCGCTTCGGCAATCGCGCGTTCGATATCGGCGAAATCATGCCCGTCGCAGGACACCACATGCCAGCCGGTCGCCGTATAGCGCGCGGCCACATCTTCGCTGGTCGACAGGTCGGTGTCGCCGTCGATGGTGATGCGATTGTCATCCCACAGCACGACCAGACGGCCCAGCTTCAGGTGCCCGGCAAGGCCGATGGCCTCGTGGTTGATGCCTTCCATGATGCAGCCGTCGCCCGCGATCACGAAGGTCTTGTGGTCAACCAGATCGTCACCGAACTGGGCGTTCAGATGACGCTCGGCAATGGCAAAGCCCACCGACATGGCAAGGCCCTGACCCAGCGGGCCGGTGGTGCATTCCACGCCCGGCAGCTCAAAATTCTCCGGGTGACCGGCGCAAACCGAGTGCAGCTGGCGGAAATTCTTGATGTCCTCGATCGTGGGCTGCTCATAACCGGTCAGGTGCAGCAGGCTGTAGATCAGCATCGAGCCGTGGCCCGCCGAGAGGATGAAGCGATCGCGGTCAGGCCAGCGCGGCTGGGCCGGATCGAACTTCAGGAATTTCGAAAACAGCACCGTGGCAACATCGGCCATGCCCATCGGCATGCCGGGGTGGCCCGAATTGGCGGCCTGAACCGCATCCATCGAGAGCACACGGATGGCGTTGGCCATGTTTTGCAGGCGGGGGGCGGTAATGCTCATGATGCTTCCGAAAGCTCCGAATAGGTATGCACAGGCACACAGGCGTGCGATTCGCGCCGCCTCCATTGCGGACCGTGGGGCGCTGCGTCAACCTCTGCGCAGAGCCAAAATGGCATCGAAATCGCCGCAACCGTTGTCATTTGGGCCACTGCGGCCTTTGCAAGGGCAAAATTATTGCGCTAGGCCTCTGCCCCTGATGGCCAGCAGCGAACAAGAACCCGCCCCGATGAACAGCGCCCTCGACCGGATCGAGGCCGCGATGGACCGGATCGCCCATGCCGCACAGCGCGCCCGACAGGCTCGCCTCGATGCGGCCGGTCAGACCGCCCAGCTTGAGGTGCGCCACGAAATCCTGCGCGAAAAGGTGGGCGAGGCGCTTTCCACCCTCGATGTGCTGATCGCAAGGGCGCAACAATCATGAGCCGGGTCGATCTGATGATCGGCGGGCGCGATTATGCGGTCGCCTGCTCGCCGGGCGAGGAAGAGCATGTGCGCATGCTGGGCCGCATCATCGAGGAAAAGATGGATGCCCTGCCCGGCACGACGAATCAGAGCGAGGTGCGCTCGATGCTCTTTGCCGCGCTCCTGCTGGCCGACGAACTGCATGAGTTGCGCCAGCAGGTCGATCAGGGCGCCCCGCGCTGCGATCCCGCAACAGCCGAGCGGCTGGAGACTCTTGCCGCAAGACTCGAACAACTGGCCGCATCGGTTGAAGATCTTATCTGACCTTCGTTCTGGCCCTTGAGAAATTGCCCCATCGCGCCTACATATGTGCGTGACGGGTACTGCCCGGTGCGAGCCGCATGAAAATCCCTGAGGCTATAAGCAATCCTAGGGGGCTGTCCCTGCCACTGGCTCTGGCCTCTGGTACATGGTCCCCACCTGACGTCGAGGCGTCAGAGGATTTCCCGGCAACGGCCCATGGTGGTCCCGTCACCCTTTATATGTTGCGCGTTGGCCCTCCGGCCAACGCTTGCGGCGCCAGCCCTCTCCCCCTGCCCTGCCACCCAGATGATAACCCGTAGGGTAGCATGGCAGGGGGAGAGGGCTGACGCCGTTTGAGAGGCTGACTTGACCGACAAAAAATCCCTGCGCGCCCGTTTGCGCCGCCTGCGCCGCGAACATGTGAATGCCCTGCCTGCCTCGATGTCCGCCCTGTTGTTTCTGCGCCCGCCCGGCGCGGTGGCGGCGCTGGCGGGCGAAGGATCGGTTGTGGGCCTTTATCACGCCATCTCGGGCGAGGCGCCGACGCGATCCTATGCCAAATGGTTTGCCGAAAACGGGCGGCGAATCGCCCTGCCGTGGTTTGCCGCCGTGGGCGCGCCGATGCAGTTTCGCGCATGGAACGATCCCTTTGCCGATGAAGGGCTGGAAACCGGCCCCTATGGCGCGCTCCAGCCCTCTGCCGATGCCGAGGAACTGTTTCCCGATGTCGCCTTCGTGCCGCTGGTGGGCTTTACCGAGGATGGCCTGCGGCTGGGGCAAGGCGGCGGGCATTATGACCGCTGGCTGGGCGCGAATCCGGGCGTGATGGCGCTGGGGCTGGCATGGGATTGCCAGAAGGTGGACAGCCTGCCCACAGAGCCCCATGATATGCCTCTTCGCGCGGTGATCACCCCCACCCGCCTTTACGGAGATATCTGATGCGCAAAGAACCTACGTGGCGCATTCCGGCGGGCCTGTTGCTGCTGCTGATCGGGCTGGCGGTCTATGCGGCGCTGGTGGCGCGTTATATCGCGCCGTGGATCGCGCCTTGGCCCGCGCTGGGGCAAATGCCGGTCTATGTCGTGCTGGGCGTGGTCTGGCTGTTGCCCTTGCGGCGCTTCCTGATCTGGATGGAGACCGGGCGCTGGGGCTAAATCCCCCGGCGTTTAATCCAGACGCAAAAAAGGCCCGATCCGCGATGGACCGGGCCTTTTTGTTTTCCTTTCGGAAATGGACCCAAGGTGGCGCGAGTGACGGGGCTCGAACCCGCGACCTCCGGCGTGACAGGCCGGCACTCTAACCAACTGAGCTACACCCGCGCAATATGCTTGGGCCTCGCAAGGAACCATGAAGTGGCGCGAGTGACGGGGCTCGAACCCGCGACCTCCGGCGTGACAGGCCGGCACTCTAACCAACTGAGCTACACCCGCTCACTTCGATGTTTCCTTCGGGGCAGCGCCCCTTGGGTGACGCGGCCTCTACGTTGGGAGGGGCGACCTGTCAACAGGCTTGAACATGCTTTTGCCCAAGCCCCGGTTTTTCAGGGTTTTCACGCGGTGAACGCCCTTTAATCCCTGCCACGAATCTGTTTCTGGCGCGTGACAATGCGATTTATCCACAGACTAATGCCGCAAAATCAGCACTTTTCATATTTCCAATTGCGCCTTTTCCCTTCCCCCATCCATTCCACCGCCTGAGCGATGCGGCGGGCGCGGGTGGCGGGCGCTTTGGCCTCGACGATCCATTCCAGATAATCGCGCCGATGCGAGGGCGCGAAACCCTCGAACACCGCCCGCGCCGCCACATTCTCCGCCAGAGCCTCTGTCAGATCATCAGGAACGGCAATCTCCGCCTTGGGCGCCTTGGGCGCACGGGCGGCCTTCGTCGTCCCCGACAGGCCCTGCGCGGCCTCCATCAGCCGCATCCGAAACGTATCAGGATCGGGCAGGTCGTCCATACTGGCGATCTTGCCATAGGCGCCCAGCCCATCATCACGGTGGCCCTCCTCGCCCCCCTGACGCCCCGCGCCATGGATCACAAAGGCGCAATGGGCCTTGAACGCCGCCATCCCGGCCAGATTCTTACCATTGAGCGTGAAATGGGGCATCGACCATTTGATCGTCTCGCCCAGCCCCGGCACGGCCTCATGCACCGCGCGGCGCAGATGGATCAGGATCGGCCGCGCGAAATCGGGCGCGGCCGCGATATAGGCATCGATTCTCTGATCCATTTGCTCTCCCTTTTACACAGCGACGGGCGCTCCCAATTTCCCTTGGGGCGCGTAATCCAGCACCGAGAAATCCTCGATCCGGTAATCAAAGATGCTCTGCGCCCGCGGCGCAATCGCCAGCCTCGGCTCGCCCGAGGGCACGCGCTTCAACTGTTCCTCGACCAGATCGCCATGGTTGAGATAGAGATGCACATCGCCCCCCATCCACACCAGTTCGCCCGGCTCCAGCCCGGTCTGCGCCGCCAGCAGGCGGACGAACAGCGCCGCGCCCCACAGATTGAACGGCACGCCCAGCGCCAGATCCGCGCTGCGCTGATAAAGGATGCCCGACAGGCGCCCATCGGCCACATGGAACTGATAGGTCTTGTGGCAAGGCGGCAGCGCCATCGCGTCCACCTCGGCCACATTCCAGCCTTCAACGATATGGCGGCGGCTGCCCGGATTGGTTTTCAGCGCATGGACCAGATCCGCAACCTGATTGATCCCCTGCCCCAGCCGATACAATCTATCACCGTTTTCATCAAAACCGGCAGGCTCATACGTGGGCCAGTTCACCCATTGCTTGCCATAAACCGGGCCCAGATCGCCCCAGCGCGCGGCAAATTCCGCATCCGCCACGATCCGCGCGGAAAAATCCTCGCGCGTGATCTGGTCCCCCGTCTCGCGCCGATAATTCGCCAGCGGCCAGTCGGTCCAGATTTCCACCCCCTGCGCGCACAGCGCCCGGATATTGGTGTCGCCGGTCAGGAACCACAGGAATTCGCGCGTGGCGGTTTTCCAGAACACCCGCTTGGTGGTGACCAGCGGCATACGTCCATCGGACAGATCGCAGCGAATCGTCGCGCCAAATAGCGATCGCGTGCCGACCCCGGTACGGTCACGCCGCTCATCGCCCGTTTCCCAGATCTGGCGCATTAGATCGAGATATTGCCATTCCCAATGGCGGCGAGAGCTGGAACTGTCGGTCTGCATCCCCCTCATCTAACGCCGCCCCGCGCCGAAAGCCACCGGCAATCGCCCCGCATCTCCTATGGGTATTTGCGGAACTCGTGCACGCGAAATGCCAAAGTCTACCGTAGTAAAACGGGCGAATATCATTCTCATGGGTTGCCCGCGTTGAAATCCGTCATCCTTCCCTATCGGCAACTGGCCATTGTCCAATTGGCGCTGGCGATCGTGCTGATGCCGCTGATCGCGCTGTGGCCGCGCTCCGGGATGGCGATGCTGGTGCTGCCCCTGCCGGGACACAGCGCCGGGGCCGCCCTGTGGGCCAGGCAACAGGGCCTGCCCCTGACCGGAAGGGGCATCGCGCGGGGCAGTCTGATCCTGATCGGGCGCCGCCCCTATACGCCTTTTTCCGCGCTGAAGGCCGGAGCGCTGGTTTTCGCCGCTCCATCTTCGCTTTGCCAGTCTCCTCCAACCCCGCAATCTGCAAATCACCAAGGATAGACCATGAAGGAAATCGTCAATCTGCGTCATCTGGGGATGAAGGCCCTTGTCGGCGTATGCTGGCTCATCACTATTCTGGTGCTGATCGGCAGCATGATCGCCGGTTCGGGCTTTGCGCCGGTGCTGCTGGCGCTGGCGCTGGTGGCGGTGCCGACGCTGCTGATGATGTCGGGCAAGGATGACTGCGTGGCGCGCATCGCGATCGGCGCCACGCTGCCCCTGTTCAGCGCGGTGCTGCTCTATCAATGGAGCGGCGCCACATGGCAGGTCGATCTGCACATGACCTTCTTTGCGCTGATCGCCATGCTGCCCATGCTGGTCGACTGGCGCCCGATTGTCGCTGCCACAGTGGTCACCGCGCTCCACCATCTGCTGCTCAGCTATATCGCGCCTTCGCTGGTGTTTGGCGCGACGGGCGATCTCTTTCGCGTGGTGCTCCATGCGGTGATCCTGCTGGTGGAAACCGGGGTGCTGATCGCGCTTGTGCATAAATTGTCGCAGGTGATGATCCAGCAGGAGGCCGCGCAGGAGGAAAAGGAACGCGTCACCCTTGCCGCCGAGCGCGAGCGCGAAAGCGCCGAGGCCGAGCGGCGCGAGGTGGTCGAGGAAATCGGCACCGCGATGCAGGCGCTGGCACGCGGCGATCTGGGCCACCGACTCAACCGCCGTTTCCCGCCGCAGTTCGAGGAATTGCGCGAGGACTTCAACCGTTCGGTCGGCGATCTGGCCGCGCTGGTCAGCCAGGTCTCGCGCGCATCGAGCGTCATTCAGGCAGGATCGGCCGAAATGCGCACCGCCAGCAACGATCTGGCCATGCGCACCGAGCAGCAGGCCGCCCGCGTCGAACAGGCAGGTTCGACCATGCAGCGCCTTGTCGAGGCCGCGCGCAACACCGCGCATAACGCCGCCTCGGTCAATGCCGCGCTGGATCAAGCCCAGCAAAGCGCCAATGACGGCCAGCATGTCGTCAGCCGCGCCATGGCGACGATGGAACTGGTCGAAAAATCCGCGCAGGAGATTCGCCAGATCATCACCCTGATCGACGGCATCGCGTTTCAGACCAATCTGCTGGCCTTGAACGCCGGGGTCGAAGCCGCGCGTGCGGGCGATGCGGGCAAGGGCTTTGCCGTGGTCGCCAATGAAGTGCGCGCTCTGGCCCAGCGCAGCGCGGATGCGGCCAACGGCATCAAGCAATTGATCGACACATCCACTCATCAGGTTTCCGAAGGCGTGGCGCAGGTGCTGCAGACCGGCGAGGCGCTGCAGGGCATCATCGGCCAGATCGGCCAGATCGCCCAGGCGGTGGGCGCGATTGCCGATGCGGCCTACAGCAATGCCGAGGATCTTTCGGCCGTGGGCGACACGTTCCGCATCCTTGACCAGTCGACCCAGCAGAACGCCGCCATGGTCGAGGAAAGCAACGCGGCGCTGCAGGCGCTCTCGGGCGAAACCAACGTGCTGATCAACGCCGTGGGCCGGTTCAGCGGGGAGAGTTCGGAAGGGCAATCCGGGGGCCGCATGGGGCTGGCGGCGTAACGGCCGCCTGTGGAAAACTTTGAAAAGCCGGGATTTCTGCGGTTTTTTGAAAAAATGCGTCGGTTTTTGAAAAAACTTGCCACTTGCCGCTTGCCAAGGTGAATACCCCCCTATATAGGCGCGCTCCTGCCCAGCGGCGCTCTTAGAGAGCCGCACCGGTCGGGGAATAGCTCAGCCTGGTAGAGCACTGTCTTCGGGAGGCAGGGGCCGGAGGTTCGAATCCTCTTTCCCCGACCATTTTCTCTCTTTTGGAGAGATACAGGATAAGGCGGCCTTCGGGCCGCCTTTTTCTTTGCGTGCAAGATATTTGCCCCGGCCACCGCACCGCCCACCTAGGCCCACCGCGACAATTATTAACGCAAATTTCACAACCTGATCCTAACTTTCATCCAATTTCGCGCTTCAGGGGCAAGCCATATCCATGTCCGTCATTGCCAAGATCCAGCGGGCCAGTTCACAACCAGACGCTCGGCCCGCCCGGTCCGCGCGCAATGACATGCTCGCGCTGGCCATTGCGGTGACGGCGACATGCATGGTCGCGGCCATCGGCGGCAAGGCGCTCTCGCAGGTCTGGGCGCGGGCCAGCGGCATCGGGCTTGGCCCGGATCAGCTTTTGACCAACGCGCTTTTGCTGAACATCGCGCTCGTCATCTTTGGCTGGCGCCGTTATCAGGATCTGCACGGCGAGGTCATGGCCCGCCGTCAGGCCGAGGATCTGGCCCGCCAGATGGAGCAGTCCGATCCGCTGACCGGCTGCCTCAATCGCCATTCCTTTGCCCCGCGCGCCAATCAACTGCTGGCCTCCTTGCGTGAGCGGGGCGAGACGGCGGCGCTGGTGATGCTCGACATCAACGACTTCAAGGTCATCAATGACAAGATCGGCACTGCCGGCGGCGACCTGCTGCTGACCGACACGGCGCGGCGGATCGAGGCGCTTTTGCCGCCCGAGGCCTTGCTGGCGCGTCTGGGCGGCGATGAATTTGCCTGCGTCATTCCCTTTGCGCCCGGTCATCCCGAGCGCGTGGACCATATTGCCGACGCCATGCTGGCCGCGATGGACCGCAAGCTGGAAAATCACCGGCTGAGCGCCAGCGTGGGGCTGGCCAGCGGCGACCGCCAGAACCGGCTGGGCAATGGGCCGATCGACGCCAATGGCCTGCTCCATCTGGCCGAGGTTGCGCTGTTCCATGCCAAGAAGCAGACGCGCCCTGCCCCGCTGTGGTTCGAGGAATCGCTGGAAACCGAATTGCGCTATCGCTGCGAACTGGAACTGGCGATCCGCGAGGCGATTCCGGCGGGCGAATTCGTGCCCTATTATGAACAACAGGTCGATCTGGCCACCGGCGAGGTCTTGGGCTTTGAAATGCTGGCGCGCTGGCATTCGCCCACTTTTGGCCTGATCGGGCCGGATGTGTTCATCCCGATTGCCGAGGAAATCGGCGTCATTGCCGACATGTCCGAATCGCTGATCCGTCAGGCATTGCGCGATGCACGCGAATGGGACCCGCGCCTCACGCTCTCGGTCAATATCTCGCCTCTGCAATTGCGCGATCCGTGGTTTGCGCAAAAACTGCTCAAGCTGCTGGTCGAGGCGCAATTCCCGCCCCAGCGGCTGGAGGTTGAAATCACCGAGACCAGTCTGCACCAGAACATCGCCGTGGTGCAGGCGCTCGTCACCTCGCTGCGCAATCAGGGCATCACGATCAGCCTTGATGATTTCGGCACCGGCTATTCCTCCTTTGCGCAACTGCGCAAGCTGCCCTTTGATCGGATCAAGATCGACCGCAGTTTCGTATTGGCCATGCAGGAGGATTCCGACAGCCGCACGATTGTGGAAACCATCGCGCTGCTGGGCAAGGGCCTTGGCCTGCCGGTCACGGCCGAAGGGGTCGAATCGGCCGAATTGCTCGAAAGCCTGCAATCCCTGGGCAGCTTCAAGGGTCAGGGCTATCTCTACGGCAAGCCCCAGCCCGCCCAGGCCACGCGCGAATTTCTGGCGGAACGTGACCTGCTGGCACCCCACGCCCATGACGTTTCGCTGGCCGGCAGCCGCCCGGACGCCCATGAAAGCGAAAGTGCCGATCCTGTCCTGCCGCAAGAGTGGCGCCGCACCGCCTAAAAGGGTGGACCTGAGACGCCAACAGGCATAGAGCGCGGCCCATGCGCATAGGTTTTGTCAAGATGCACGGGCTGGGCAATGATTTCGTCGTCCTTGATGGGCGCAGCGAAGCCCTGCCCGAAATCACCACCACGCTGGCCGCCGCGCTGGCCAACCGTCACACCGGCATCGGCTGCGACCAGCTGGTCGTGCTGGACGGGTCGGACGTGGCCGATTTCCGCATGCGGTTTTTCAACGCCGACGGCAGCGAAAGCGGCGCCTGCGGCAATGCCAGTCGCGCCGTGGGCCTGCTGCATGGTCGCCCCGCCCGGATCGAAACACAGGGCGGCATCCTGACCACCGAGCCTAGCGAGGCGGGGATCAGCGTCGACATGGGCGTGCCGCGCTTTGACTGGGATGCGATTCCGCTGGGCTTTGCCATGGATACGCTGACCATGCCGGTGGGCTGGGAAGATTTGCAGGACCCCACCGCGGTCAATGTCGGCAATCCGCATGTGATCTTCTTTACCCCCGACACCGACGCCGTCGATCTGGCCCGCATCGGTCCGATCATCGAGCATGATCCGCTGTTTCCCGAGCGCATCAACGTCAATGTCGCCACCATCGTCTCGCGCAGCGCCATCCGCCTGCGCGTATGGGAGCGCGGCTCGGGCATTACGCTGGCCTGCGGCACGGGGGCCTGCGCAACGGCGGTGGGTGCGATGCGCCGGGGCCTTGTGGACCGCCGGGTCGAGGTCACGCTGCCGGGCGGCCGCCTGATCATCGAGTGGAATGCCGATGGCCGCATCATCATGACCGGCCCTGCCACCGAAGCCTTTCGCGGCAGCTTCGAGCTTTCCGATTTCCCTGCATGAGCGTTGAGGTCGTCTCGCGCGTTGAAGTCGTCTCCTTGGGCTGCCGGATGAATCTGGCCGAAAGCGAGCGGATGCAGGCGATGCTGGCGGGTGAAACCGATCTGGTGGTCATCAATTCCTGCGCCGTGACGGCCGAGGCGCTGCGCCAGACGCGGCAGGCCATCCGCCGCGCGCGCCGCAATCGCCCCCATGCGCGCCTGATGGTGACCGGCTGCGCCGCCGAAATCGAGCGTGAGGCGATTGCCGCCATGCCCGAGGTGGACGGTTTGATCGCCAATGCGGCCAAGCTGGATGCGCGGGCGTGGAATGTGCCCGATCTGGCCCCGGTGGCTGCGCGCTCGGTGGGCCATACGCGCGCCTTTGTCGCGGTGCAGAACGGCTGCGATCATGCCTGCACCTTCTGCGTGATCCCTCAAGGGCGCGGGCCTTCGCGTTCGCGCTTGGCGACCGATGTAATTGCCGAGGTGCGCGAACATGTCGCGGGGGGCGTTGGCGAAGTGGTGCTGACGGGGGTGGACCTCACCTCTTGGGGACAGGATTTCGGACTGCGTCTGGGCGCGCTGGTTTCCGCCATCCTGCGCGAGGTTCCCGAACTGGCGCGCCTGCGCCTGTCCTCGGTCGATGGGGTGGAGATCGACCCGGAACTCTTCGACCTGCTGGCCGGGGAAGCGCGGCTGATGCCCCATCTGCACCTCTCGCTGCAACATGGCGATGATCTGATCCTGAAACGCATGAAGCGCCGCCACAGCCGCGCCGACGCGCTGGATCTGGTGGCGCGGTTGAAGGCCCTGCGCCCCGACATGGCCATCGGCGCCGATATCATCGCCGGTTTCCCCACCGAGGATGAGGCCGCCCATCAGGCGAACCTGTCGATCATTGTCGAACTTGCCATCGTCCATGGCCATATCTTCCCCTATTCCCCCCGCCCCGGCACGCCCGCCGCGCGTATGCCGCAGGTGGAGCGCGAGGTGGTGCAGGAGCGCGCCGCCGCCCTGCGCACAGCCGTGGCGGCCCAGCGGCAGGCATGGCAGGAAAGCCTGATCGGGCGCCCCCAGACGGTTCTGGTCGAACGCGACGGCACAGGCCATGCGGAAAATTTCGCCTCCATTCGCGCGCCTGCGGGCGCACGGCGCGGGGCCATCATCACCATCACACCCACATTTTTGCTTGAAGGAATGCTGGCATGAGTGCCGATAGCTGGTCCGACCGTTTGCTGGGCGGTTTTGCCAAGACGACCGACCGCCTGACGGGCAATATCGCCGGTCTGCTGGGCGGGGCTTCGCGCCTGTCCGAGGATCAGCTCGACGATCTGGAAGATGCGCTGATCCTGTCCGACCTCGGCCCGCGCGCGGCCGCCCGCATCCGCGAGCGTCTGGCCGCCACGCGGTTTGAAAATGGCGTCGATGAAACCGCGATCCGCGAGGCCGTGGCCCAGGAAATCGCCGCCATCCTGCGCCCGGTGGCCAAGCCGCTGGATGTCACCGCCTTTCCGCGCCCACATGTCGTGCTGGTCATCGGCGTCAATGGCAGCGGCAAAACCACGACCATCGCCAAGCTGGCCCATCTGTTTCAGGAGCAGGATTACGCGGTGATGCTGGCGGCGGGCGACACGTTCCGCGCGGCGGCCATCGGGCAGTTGGGCGTCTGGGCGGATCGTCTGGGCGTGCCCATCGTCAAAGGCCCCGAGGGCGGCGATCCGGCCAGCGTGGTGTTCGACGCGGTCAAGGCCGCGACCGACAAGGGCACCGATGCGCTGATCGTCGACACCGCAGGCCGGTTGCAGAACAAGCGCGAGCTGATGGACGAACTGGCCAAGATCCGCCGCGTTCTGGGCCGGTTGAACCCGGCCGCGCCGCATGACGTGGTGCTGGTGCTGGATGCCACCAATGGTCAGAACGCCTTGGCCCAGATCGAGGTCTTCCGCGAGGTGGCGGGCGTGACCGGGCTGGTGATGACCAAGCTGGACGGCACCGCACGCGGCGGCGTTCTGGTGGCGGCGGCCGAGCAATATGGCCTGCCGATCCATGCCATTGGCGTTGGCGAAACCATCGACGACCTGCGCCCCTTCGACCCGGACCTTGTGGCCCGTGTGATCGCCGGGGTTGCGGCATGAGCGCGACGAAGAAGAAGTCGGGCTGGCTCAATATCCTTATCGATTATGGGCCGATGCTGGCCTTTTTCCTCGCCTATCGCGCGTGGCGTCCGGCGGGCAGCGAGGCGGGGATCGGCGATGTCGTGGCCATCACCAAGAGCACCGTGGTGTTTATCGGCGCCACGCTGGTCGCGCTGATCGTATCGAAATGGCGGCTAGGACGGATCGCGCCAATGTTGTGGCTCTCCTCGGGCCTCGTCGTGTTCTTCGGCGGGCTGACGGTGCTGCTGCATGACGCCACATGGGTGCAGATCAAGCCGACCGCGATCTATGTCGCCAGCGGGCTGGCCTTGCTGATCGGGCTGATGCGCGGGCATGCGCTGCTCAAGATCCTGCTGGAGGATGCCTTTGCGGGCCTCTCCGACGAAGGATGGATGAAGCTGTCGCGCAACTGGGGCTGGTTCTTCCTCTTCCTCGCCGTGCTGAATGAGGGGCTGCGCCATTTCTACAATCAGGCGAATCACAATTTTGACACATGGCTGGCGATGAAGATCTGGCTGTTCATGCCGCTCTCCTTCCTCTTCACCTTTGCCCAGATGCCGATGCTGTTGAAGCATGGGCTGGGGGCGGAAGAGGATTCCAGAGAGGATTGAATGCGAGGGACTCGTCCCTCGCGCTCCCGTTAATGTCTGCGTGGCGCCAAGGGTTCGGCGTTAGGTGTCGGACGCGGCATTGAAAATTAAAAGGCCTGCGGCGCTGGTTGAAGGCGCCGCAGGCCTTTTTATGAAAATGGCCCCAAAGCGCGAGGCTTCAGGACCACTCCAAAATCAGTAATGGGGTGCAGGGGGACAAGTCCCCCTGCAAAAATCCATCGCGAAGCGAAGTGATTAACCCTGCTGATCCGCGCGCGAAGCGCCTTCACCGTCGAGGTTGGCTTCGACAAACGCCCAGTTCACATGGTCGAGCAGCGCGTCGAGATAGCTGGGACGCAGATTGCGATAGTCGACGTAATAGGCGTGTTCCCAGACGTCGAGCGTGAAGAGCGGCTTGACGCCTTCATAGGCCACCGGGGTGTCGGCATCGTGATAGCTCGTCACCTTCAGCTTGCCGTCTTCGAGCACCAGCCAGCCCCAGCCGCTGGCGAAGTGGCCGGCGCTTTCCGCCTTGATCGCGGCCTTGAACGCGTCCAGCCCGCCCAGATCGGCATCGATCTTGGCCAGCAGTTCAGCGCTGGGAGCGGTCTTTTCCGGGCTCAGGCCCAGCCAGTAGAAGGTGTGGTTCCAGATCTGGGCCGAAGCGTTGAACAGCTTCTTGTTGCCCGCAGCCTTGGCGGCCGCGATCACTTCGAGCAGGCTCTTGCCTTCCAGATCGGTGCCCTTGATCTGGTCGTTGGCCTGCGTGACATAGGCATTGTGGTGCTTGCCATGGTGATAATCAAAGGTTTCGGCCGAGAGGACCGTGCCAAAGGCATCCTTGGCATAGGGCAGTTCGGGAAGAGTGAAGGCCATGACTTTCTCCTGTGTTATCGCGAATCCCCGGCCCGGGGCTTGATCTGTGATATGGGCATCAAAGCGCGGATCGGCCACCGTGCAGAACGAAAAATTCTGTAGGACGGGAAAGTTTCCCCTTCCCGCCCCTTTATTTAGATCTCGACCTGGCTGCCCAGCTCGACCACGCGGTTGACGGGCAGGCGGAAGAATTCCATCGCGGAGGCCGCATTGCGCATCATCCACGCAAACAGCTTTTCGCGCCAGATCGCCATGCCCGGCTTGGACGAAGCGATCAAAGTCTGGCGCGAGAGGAAGAAGCTGGTCTTCATCATGTCGATCGGTTCGCCGTCCAGCGTCACGCCTTTAAGCGCGGAGGGCACATCGGTATCCTCAAGGAAGCCGAACTTGATCGCCATTTTATAGAAGCCCTGACCGAAATTCTTCATCTCGATCCGCTCGCCATCCTCCAGCACCGGCACGTCCTGAATGGCGATGGTCAACACAACCACGCGCTCATGCAGAACCTTGTTATGCTTGATATTATGCAGCAGCGCCGAAGGCACCCCGCCCCGCGTCGACGACATGAAAATCGCCGTGCCCGCCACGCGCTGGGCGCTGGAATGGGCACTCTTGGCAAAGACCTCGAAGGGGATCGTGCCCTCGGCCATGCTGGCCCGCATCAGCGCGCGTCCCTTGGACCATGTGGTCAGCAGGGTAAAAATCGCCAGCCCCATCACCAGCGGCACCCAGCCGCCATCCGGGATCTTCGTCAGATTGGCCGAGAGATAGCCGAAATCGAGCAGGGTAAACACCACCAGCAGAGGGATCGCCAGCCACTTGGCCCATTTCCAGACCACGAACAGCATCACCGCCAGCAGGAAATTGTCGATCATCATCGCGCCCGTCACCGCGATGCCATAGGCCGCCGTCAGGTTCGAGCTTTCCTTGAACACAAACACCAGCAAGATCACCGCGATCATCAGCGCCCAGTTGATGACGGGAATATAGATCTGCCCGGCATTCACGCTGGTGTATTTGATCGACATGCGCGGGATAAAGCCCAGCTGGATCGCCTGCTGCGTGACCGAAAAAGCCCCGGTGATGACCGCCTGCGACGCAATGATCGCGGCCAGACTGGCCAGACCCAGCAAGGGCCATTGGAACCATTCGGGCGCGAGGAAATAGAACGGGCTGGCCAGAGCAGGCGCGCCCACGCGCACCAGCAGCGATGCCTGCCCCAGATAATTGAGCACCAGCGAGGGCAGCACGATGGCCAGCCACGACAGGCGAATCGGCGGGCGCCCAAAATGGCCCATATCGGCATAAAGCGCCTCGGCGCCCGTCACAGCCAGCACCGCCGAACCCATCGCCAGAAACCCGCGCATCGGATCGGCCACGAACATCGCGGCGGCAAAATGGGGGGAAAGCGCGGCCATCACGCCGGGATGCTCCAGAATGCTCATCACGCCCAAGACCGCGATCACCGCGAAATAGACCAGCATGACCGGGCCGAAAAAGGCCGCAACCTTGGCCGTGCCCCGGCTCTGGATCAGGAACAGGCCGATCAGGATCACCACCACCATCGGCACGACCGCGCCATGCATCCCCGGTTCGTAAACGGCCAGACCCTCGATCGCGCCCATTACCGAAACGGCGGGCGTAATCATCGAATCGCCATAAAACAGCGAGGTGGCAAACACGCCCAGCAGCACGATGCCCGCCGACCAGCGCTTGCCCGAAATATGCTGGTTGACCAAAGCCAGCAGGGCCAGCGAACCGCCCTCGCCCCGGTTGTCCGCGCGCATGATGATCGAGACATATTTCAGCGTCACAATCACCATCATCGACCAGAACATCAAGCTGATGATGCCGTAAATATGCAATTGATCGAGAGGCAGGCGGTGATGACCGGCAAAAGTGTCGCGCATCGCGTAAAGCGGGCTGGTGCCGATATCGCCAAACACCACGCCCATCGCCCCCAGCGCCAGCTTGGGCAGGCTGCCATGCGATCCGTGATGATTGGAAGAGTGTTCGACCTTATCGGTCTCGCCCGGCTGCGCCACTGGCTGCATCATGCCTATGCCCCTGAGTCGCCGCGAAAAGCGGCAAGGCCCGGCGATTAGCAGCGCGGCAATGCCCCGGCAACAGCCGTTTGCATCCCCGCCGCGCTGCCTGATCGCTTATTGCGGTGCGGCCATAGGAGCGGCCATGGGAGCCGCCATCGGCGCGCCTTGCGGGGCGGCGGCCTCGGCCTGCGCGCGCTGGCGCAGCATAGCCATCAATTCGTCCAAGCGCTTCAAACGCATGGCAATATCATCGCGCCACGGAGCATCGGCAGGCGCCTTGGCCACCAGATCGGCCCAAAGGCTGCGCGTTTCATCAAAACGCCCCGCCCGCGCCATCGCCAGCCCGAGGAAGAAGGACGGCCCGGGCGCCTTGGGATCGGCATTCTGCGCCTGACGGAAGGCATAGAGCGCGGCCGGGGAGAGATTGCCCTCGGCATGGCTGACCAGCGCATTGGCAATCGCCAGCCACGCATCGCCATTCTTCGGATCGGCCTCGACCGCCCCGCGCAAAACCGTTGCCGCCTCGGCATATTGGCCATGCATCGCCAGCGCATCGCCCGGCACGACCCAGCGGTTTTTGGTCGGGTCCACGCCCGACAGCTTCTGCCGCTCCTCAACCAAGGCCTTGCCATTGCCGGCCGCCGGGTTGCTCGGCGCCTTCATGGCCGAGGGCATCGTCGGCTGTCCCTGCAGCGCGTAACCGGCAAGGCCCACCATCAGCGCGGCGGCCACCGCCTCCCAGCCCTCACGCCGCCCACGCATCAACATGAGCAAAACCGCCAGCACCAGCACCACCAGCGCGATCAACACCACCCAGGTCATGCCTCATTCTCCTGCCCGCCGGTAAATCTTTTGCGGAGCAAAAACGCCGCGAGCGCCACCAGCAGCAGAGGCGCGGCAAACAACGGCCATGTCGCGGCGCTGACGCGCGGCTCATAGCTGACGTAATCGCCATAGCGCTGAATCAGCCACGCGCGAATCGCCTCAGGGTCCTCGCCCGCCGCGATGCGCTCGCGTACCTGCGAACGCATATCGCCCGCGATCGAGGCATCCGAATCGGCAATCGACTGGCTCTGGCAAACCAGACAGCGCAGCGTTTCCATCAACGCCTTGGCCTTGGCCTCCTGCGCCGGGTCGGGCAATTGGCGATAGGCCCAGGGCGCTGGCGGCATCGAATCGTCGGCCCATGCGGGAGCCGCGAACATCAGCACCAAAGCAGCAAAGAACGCGCGGATCATCACTGCGCCTCCTTGAGCAGACGGATGATGTCGGGGATCTGTTCGGGGCGGATATCGCCGATATGCTGGTAACGGATCACGCCCTTGCCATCGATGACAAAGGTTTCCGGCACCCCGCTTGACCCGATAGCCAGCTGCACTGCGGACACGTCATCCGCGCCGATCCGGGCATAGGGATTGCCATATTGCCCCAGAAACGCCGCCAGATCGGCCTTGTGATCGCGGATGGCGATGGCGTTGATCGTCACGCCCTGACGGCGCAATTCCTCCAGCACCGGCGCCTCGGCGCGGCATGGGATGCACCAACTGGCAAAGATGTTCAGCAATTGCGGCTTGCCGGTCTGAAAATCAGCCGTGGCCAGACCGGGCCGCTCATCGGCCGCCGCGCGCAGGGTGAAGGCGGGCAAAGGCTTGCCCACCATCTGGCTGGCGATATCGGTGTTCTTGGGCTTGACCAGCCCGACCACCACCAGCGCCACGAAACCGGCAAACAGCACCAAAGGCAACCACAGCGCCCAGCGCGGGGCCTTGGCGGGACTGTCCTTGCTCATGCCGCATCTCCCTTGGCCGCATCTCCTTGGGCCGTATCTCCTTGGGCCAAAGCCGCCACTTCATCGCGCCGGTTTCCGCCCTTGGCCCGCGCCACGCGGCGCTTCAGATCCTGCGCCACGCGGCTGAGCAAAGCCAGACCGCCGCCCAGCGCCACCAACAAGCCGCCGATCCAGATCAGCGGCACATAGGGCTTCCACCAGAGGCGCAATTGCCAGCGGCTCTCGCCCTTGTCCGACAGGGTTTCATCGCCCAGCACCGTGTAAAGCTGACCATTCCAGCGGCCCTTCAGCGCCGAAACCGCATTGGTCTGCAGCGGCGCCCAGAAAGTGCGCGATTGCGGGCGCAGCGTCACCTCGGGCCCGCTATCATAGCGCGCCTTCAAAACGCCTTCCATCGCCGTCCAGTTCGGCCCGGCAATGGGCGCCACCTCGGCCAGGCGGATGCTCCACGGGCCAACCTGATTGACTTCACCCACCTTGGCGGCGACGAGCTTTTCGACCGTAAAGGCGCTGTCCGAGGCCATGCCGAACAGGGCCACGCCGATCCCGGCATGGGCAATCACCATGCCCCACAGGCTGAGCGGCGCGCGCAGCACCGAACGGCCCCGCAGCGGCAGGAAGGAAGCCACGACCAACGAAGGACCAAGCGCCAGCCCCAGCAGCGGCAGCACATGGCGCACGCCCACCGCAAAGGCCCAGCCTCCCGCCGCAATCGCCACCACCAAAGGCAGCGCCAGCAGCGGCGAGATGCGCGAGAACTTGTCCCGCCGCCAGCGCAGCATCGGCCCAAAGATCAGCACGACAAACATCGGCACCGCAAACATCGCCGAAACCGGCGTGAAATAGGGCGGGCCAACCGAAACCTTGGTCCCCATCGCCTCCGTGAACAGCGGATAGAGCGTGCCGATCAGCGTGATGCCAAGGATCGAGGAGAGCATGACATTGTTGAACACCAGCGCGCCCTCGCGGCTGGTGATGGCAAAACGCTCACCCTCGGTCACGGTGGCGGCGCGCAGGGCGAAGAGCAGCAGGGCCCCGCCGATATAGATCGCCAGCAGCGCGAGGATAAAACCTCCCCGGCGCGGATCGACCGCAAACGCGTGAACCGAGGTCAGAATGCCCGAGCGCACAAGGAAGGTGCCGACCATCGACATCGAGAACGCCACCACGCCCAGCATCACCGTCCACGCCCGCAGCGCATTGCGCGCGGCCAGCACAGAGGCGCTGTGCAGCAAAGCGGTCGCCGCCAGCCACGGCATCAGCGAGGCATTCTCAACCGGGTCCCAGAACCACCAGCCGCCCCAGCCCAGCACGTAATAGGCCCAATAGCTGCCCGCCGTGATGCCCACGGTCAGGAATATCCACGCGCCCAGCACCCAAGGCCGCATCGCACGGGCGAAATCCGGCCCGACCTGACGCGTGATCAGCGCGCCAATGGCAAAGGAGAAAGCGATCGAAAGCCCGACATAGCCCAGATAAAGCGTGGGCGGATGAAACGCGAGGCCGGGGTCCTGAAGCAGCGGGTTAAGCCCATTGCCATCCTCGGGCGCCGGATAGAGCCGGGCAAAGGGATTGGAGGCAAACAGCAGGAAGGCATAGAAGCCAAGGCTGACAAAGGCCTGTCCGGCCAGCGTCGCCATCATCGTAGGCTCGGGCAGGCGGCGCTCAACCGCGGCGACGAACGCCCCGCCCAGCCCCATCACCGTCACCCAGAGCAGCATCGAGCCCTCGTGATTGCCCCAAGTGCCCGCGATCTTGAACATCAACGGCTTGGCCGAATGGCTGTTTTCCGCCACCAGCTTGACCGACAGATCGGTCTGCACAAACAGCCAGATCAGGATACCCAGCGCGGCGGCGGCCAGCACCCCCTGCACCATGGCCACCGGGCGCACGATGCCCGCCATCCCCTTGCCATTGGCCGTCAGCGACAGGCCGCCCGCCAGCAATTGCAGGCCGGCCAAAGCCGCCGCCAGCCACAACAGGCCCAAACCGATTTCAGGAAGCACGGGGGGAAATCCTCACTTGGTGTTTTCGATGGCTTTGCGGGCCTGCTGCATATCTTTCATCTCGCGCGGCACGTATTTCTCATCGTGCTTGGCCAGCAGATTGTCGGCCACGAAGGTCCCGTCGCGCCCCAGCTTGCCCTCTGCCACAACGCCGCTGCCCTCGACGAACAGGGCGGGACGGATCCCTGCGAAGCGCACCGGAATGCGCGCCTTGCCGTCGGTGACGATGAAATTGACCGTGACGCCATCGGGCGCATTCTTCATACTGCCGCGCTCGACCATGCCGCCCAGACGCACGGCCCGATCCGCTTCCGGCGGATTGGCGGCCATATCGGCGGGCACATAGAAATAGCTGGCCTGGCTGCGCAGCGCCCATGTCGCCAGCAAACCCGCCCCGATCAGCGCCACCAGCGCGATGCCCAGCAAAACCAGACGTTGATGTTTGGCCCGAACCGCCATTTAACCCTCGCGTACCTTGTCGCGGCGTGCCTCGGCCCGGCGCATTGCCAGCCAGCTATAGACCGCCAGACCCAATGTTGTCGCGCCCCCTAATGCATAGGCGGCGATCACGAATTGCCATTGGTCAAATGTCTCGGTCATTACCAAGCCTCCCCGGCGACCGGGACCTGCGCCCGCATGGCTTTGCGGCGCAAACGCGCCTCTGCCTGTTCATCGGCCAGAATGGTGCGCATCCGCGCCATCACTATGCCGCCAAAAATCAGCGAAAAGCCCAAGGTGGCGATCAGCAGCGGCACAAGGAAATCGGCCGCCATGGCCGACTTGCCCATCGTGATACTGGGCGGCTGATGCAGGCTGTTCCACCAGGTGACCGAATAATGGATCACCGGGATGTTAACCGCCCCCACAAGGCCGAAAATGGCGGTGATGCGGCTCTGCCCTTGCCCGGCCTGCTGGCTGCCGCGCGCGGCGGCGTCGAGCGCCATATAGCCGAAATAAAGGAACAGCAGCACCAGCATCGAGGTCAGCCGACCATCCCACACCCACCATGTGCCCCATGCCGGACGGCCCCAGATCGAACCGGTGATCAGGCACAGCGCGGTAAACACCGCGCCGGGCAGCGCCACCGCCCGCGCGGCAATCCCGGCCAGCGGATGGCGCCAGACGATTTCGGTAAAGCTGGCAATCGCAATCGCGCTCCACCCGCCCATACCCAGCCAGGCGGTGGGCACATGCAGGTAAACGATTCGCACCGTATCGCCCTGAAGCGCATCGGCGGGGGCAAAGAACACGCCCCACACCAAGGCCCCCGCAGCCAGCGCAAAGCCCAGCAACAGGCACAGCGGCGTGGCCCAGCGGGCAATACGCAGGAAACGGGCGGGATTGGCAAAACCGTGCATGACCGATCAATAACCGCAAAAGCGCCGACCCTTTCGGCGCGCGTCCTTGCTTTGGCAGGCCGCATCGCGCGCGGCAAGGGGGCCATGGGGCCAGCACCATGGTTTTTACGCGTATAGGAACGGCGGCAAAAAGCAGAAAGGGCAATAAAAAAGCGGCCTGCAAAGGCCGCTGCTGCTTATAAAAATGGGGCGATTAATGGGGCTCGAACCCACGACCTCCGGTACCACAAACCGGCGCTCTAACCAACTGAGCTATAATCGCCACACAATTTTTGCGGGGTTTTTCAACCGCGCCGTCCCTGCCGGGAGCGGCCCTTTGCACCAGCTTGGCGAAGATGGAAAGAGTTATTTTCACTTTTCCGTGAAAATTTTTCCCACACCGCCCATTTCGCTCATACCCCAAGGCAGAGCAGGCGCGCGACAGGCCGGTGCAGGCCCGCCGCGCCCCATAAAACGCTTACTTCTTGGTGAGCGAAAGCCCGCCAAAGCGCTTGTTGAACTGCGCCACGCGGCCGCCCTGATCCAGCAGACGGGCGTTGCCGCCGGTCCATGCCGGGTGCGAGGTCGGGTCGATGTCCAGCGCCAGCGTGTCGCCTTCCTTGCCCCAGGTCGAGCGGGTCTGGAAGGTCGTGCCGTCGGTCATCTGCACGGTGATGAAGTGATAATCGGGATGGATGTTAGCCTTGGCCATGGCATTCGCTTTCACAAAAAACGACCGGTTCCGACCGGCCTGAATGAGAAGCGGCGCGCATAGCCGCGCGCCGCCTGCTTGTCCAGTTGAATCAATCCTTGGGCGGGTCGGCGATCATCGCGGTAAAGTTGACCTCACAGGTCACCTTGCCGTCAATCTCGGCCTTGCCCCAGAATTTGCACACACGCGCGCGCTTCTGGATAAAGCCCACCTTGAGATCGAGCAGCACGCCCGGCTCGACCGGAGCGCGAAACTTGGCGTCCTCGATGCTCATGAAATAGACCAGCTTGTTGCTGCCGGCCAGTTCCAGAGTTTCAATGGCCAGAATGGCCGCCGCCTGCGCCAGCGCCTCGATCTGAAGCACGCCGGGCATGATCGGGCGGCCGGGAAAATGGCCCTGAAAGAACGCCTCGTTGAAAGAGACGGCCTTCACCGCATGGATGTCCTCGCCGATGTTCAGCGCGGCAACCCGATCCACCAGAAGCAAGGGGTAACGATGAGGCAGCGCCGCCAGAACCTTGCGAATATCATATGTCAGCGGCGCCGCGGCTGCGGCAGTATCGTCGCTCATCCTATCCCCCTCGTCTCTTCTCAGCGGCTCTCGTTGGCCGGAGCCTGCTGCTGCTGTTGAGCGGCAGCTTCACGCGCTTCGCGCGGCTGCCAACCGGCGGGCGGCACGATCTGAACGGTGGGCAGAGCCGTGTTCAGCTCGGTCAGGATCTGCTGATTGAGGTTATAGGCATTGGTCGCGGCCAGAATGGCTTCGGGGTTGAGCAGCAGCGTGACACCCGCCTTGCTCATCGCGGTCTGAACGGCGGCGGCGCGCTTGTCCATGATCTGCTCAAGCACATAGGCGTCCGACAGGCGAACCGGTTCGACGATCTTTTCGATCTCGGCCTTGCCCTGTTCCTGGATCTGCTGAACCTGCTGCTGGGCCGCGGCCGCCAGAGCGTTCACATTGGCGCCCGGCGCGGCGCGATCCTTCTGGAACTTGTCCACGATCGGCTTGATCTGGGCGTTGAGCGCGGCTTCCTTGGCCTTGGCGGCGTCAAGCTGCGCCTTGTAGGTCACTTCGCGGTCCGCCTGCGCCTTCTTGAAGGCCAGCGAATTGGCGACGACCGCGTCGAGGTTGGCAACCGCCACGCCGTTGACGCCGGCCGAAGCGGTCGCTGCCGGAGCGGCAGCGGCGGGCTTGGCAGCCGGAGCGGCCAGAGCAGCCTGCGAAATACCAGCCAGCGCGGCCAGAGCGATAATCTTGGCAAAAGTTTTCATCAGAACTGGGTTCCCACGTTAAATTGGAAGGTCTTGGTATCGTCGCCCACTTCGTGCAGCAGCGACTTGGCAATATCGATGCGGAACGGGCCAAAGGGCGAATTCCAGTTAAAGCCAACGCCGATCGCGATACGCGGACGCGGGCTGTCGCCGTAATAGAATTCCTTGAACGGGCTGATGTTGCTGCCGATCGCGGTATTGGCCGCACCTGTTGCAGTGTTGGTCTTGCTGGTGGTCGTGACCACGCTGCCGTCGGTGTTGGTTTGGGAATAAAGCGCGTTGCCGCTGGAATCGCGCGAGGGCACAAAGATCGAGCAGCCCACATAGCCGCAAATCGCGGTCGAATCCTGCAGATTGGGCTTGGTGATGCCCCAGACCGCGCCGGCATCCAGGAAGATCGAGGGGCGGATGCCCATTTCCTTGGCGCCCGAACCCAGCGGAATTTCCACTTCGGCGTGGAACAGATAATAATATTTGCCGCCCACCGAATCCTGCGTCCAGGAATTCTTGTCCGTGGTCAGGACATAGGTGCCCGTGCTGTCGGTGGTATAGGGCTTGCGCACCACGCGCGGACCGATGCCGCGAATGTCGAAACCGCGCATCTGCGGTTCGCCCAGATAGAAGCGGTCGGTCAGGAACACGTCGTCCACGCCGTCAATGTGGCGGCTGCTCAGCGCCTTGATCGCCCCGGCCTCGCCCTTCAGCGAGAAGATGAAGCCCTTGCCCAGCGGGTAGAACTGCGAGGCATTGGCGCGGATACGCGCATAGCGCACATCGCCGCCCAACCCGGCGAAATCGACGCCCAGCGAGCCGGAGCGGCCGCGCGTAGGACGCACGCGATTGTCCAGATTGTCATAGATCAGCGAGGCGCCGACGATCGAGGACAAACGCTTGCCTTCCGCGTCGCACAGATAGCGGCCCGCCAGCAGCGGATTACAAGCCAGAACGCCGGCCGTATTCTGCGTGTAGAATTGCGTCTTGTCCAACGACACATTGTCATAGTTGAGCGTATAACGCCCCACCAACGACATGAATTCGGTCACCGGGAAGCCAAGGCGGGCCTGAAAACCGGTGGTCGAATTGCGATACAGCGAATTCGAGTTCGAGCTGTAATAATTGTAGTTGTTATAATCGCGCCGATAGATGTCGATGCCCATCGAGACATTCTTGTCCATCAGATAAGGCTCGGTAAACGACAGCACGAGGCTCTTCGAATAGCGCGAGACCGAGCCCGACAGGCCGATCGTCTGACCGCGCCCGCGGAAGTTGTTCTGGCGGATCGAAGCCTGGAAAATGAAGCTTTCAAGGCTGGAATAACCGGCTGAAAGCTGCAGTTCGCCGGTCGGCTTCTCCTCGACGTTGGCTTCCAGAATGATGCGGTCGCGCGCCGATCCGTTGACCTGCTTGACCTCGAACTTTTCCTGGAAATAGCCGAGGCTCTTGATGCGGTTGGTCGAACGCTTCACCTGCACCGAGTTGAACGCGTCGCCCTCGGCCAGACGGAATTCGCGGCGCACCACCTTGTCCTGCGTCAGCGTGTTGCCGTTCACGTCGATCCGCTCGACATACACGCGCGGCGCTTCCTGAAGGTTGAAGGTGACGCCCATTTCCAGGTTCTTGGGGTCGCGCTGATAATCGGGGCGCGCGTCGGCAAAGGCATAGCCGAACACACCAACCGTCTCGTTCATCTTGTCGATCGTGTCTTCGACCAGCTTGGCGTTGTACCACTGGCCCTTTTTCATCGGCAATTGCTTGGCCAATTGCGCGCCGTCGAAATCGCGCAACTGGCTTTCCACCTTCACATCGCCGAACTTATAGCGCTGCCCTTCTTCGACCACATAGGTGATGATAAAGTCGCGCTTGTCCGGCGTCAGCTCGGCCACGGCGGAAACCACGCGGAAATCGGCATAGCCCTGCGTCAAGTAGAACTGGCGCAGCTTCTGCTGGTCATAGGCCAGCTTGTCCGGGTCATAGGACGTGTTCGAACGGAAAATATGCAGCGGGCGCGCGGTCTTGGTGATCATCGCGGCCTCAATTTCCTTGAGGCTGAAATGCTCATTGCCGATCACGTTGATCTGGCGGACCTTGGACTTGGGCCCTTCGTTGATTTCAAAGACGATATCGACACGGTTCTGGTCCAGCCGCACCATCTTGGGTTCCACCGTCGCGGCGAAACGGCCCTGACGCTTGTAGAGCTCGATGATGCGCGACACGTCGGCGCGGACCTTGGACCGGGTAAAGATCTGGCGCGGGGCCAGCTTGATTTCCGGGTTGATCTTGTCTTCTTTCAGGTGCTTGTTGCCCTCAAGCACGATGCGGTTGATGACCGGGTTTTCCTTGACCGTAATCACCACGCGGCCGCCATCATTGCGCACCGACACGTCGGCAAACAGTTCGGTGGCGTAAAGATCCTTGAGCGCCTGGTCGGCGGCGGCCTCGCTGTAGGGCTGGCCCGCGCGCATCTGGATATAGGACAGGACCGTATCGGGCTCGAGACGCTGCGCGCCTTCGACCGTCAGCGACAGGATCGGCTCGGCTGCAACCGTGGCCACCGGCTGGGCAGCAATCGCCGGGGTTGCCGCAGGCTTGGTCGCCGGAGCAGCAGCCGTGGCCGCAGGGGCGGACTTTTGCGCCGGACGTTCGGCCGCAACGGCCATCTGGGGCACGCCCGCCAGGATCGTCGTGCCCAGCAAGGCCATGCCGATCTGGCCCAGGCGCGTCATCTTATCCGTATTTGCCTGCCCGAAAGCCATATTCCGATCCATCTTCGACACGGTACTTCCCATCCTTAGCAACCGTCGGTCACCCGATCGGTCAATGCGCCCCCGACAATCGACCCCCATCAGGCGGCCAGCTGCACGGTCCCCGTGTTTGCCCGTTTCATGCGCCGGACGAACCGGCCGAAACAGCATCCCTTTTGCGCGTCATGCGCCCTCTGCCCGATGCGGGCCCAGCTTTCAAGGCATCTTGCGCCATCCGGCGATGCGGGCCGGGCAAAACCGCCCCGTCAAAGGCCGAACAGATCCGCCGGCACCAGATCGTTGATGGTGACGAACACCATCAACGCCAGCACAAAGGCAATCCCGGTGCGAAAGGCCCATTCCTGGCTCTTTGCATCCAAGGGTTTGCGCCGCACCGCTTCGGCCACGTAAAATGCCAGATGTCCACCATCCAGCGCCGGGATTGGCAGCAGATTGATGAATGCCAAATTAATTGAAATGAAAGCCGCAAAGTACACAAACGGCAACCAGCCCGATTGCAGGGTCTGGCCCGAATATTGCGCCATTTTAATCGGCCCGCTCATCTCGCGCACGCTGCGCTGGCCGGTCACGATCTGTTTCAGGCCCGTGGCGATCAGCCCCATCAGATGCAGCGACTGGTCGCCCGCTGTCACAAAGGATTCGACCACGCCCATCCGGATATGGGTCACTTCCGTATCGCCCAAAGGCCGCCCCACGCCCAGCCGCCCGATCCGCGCGCTGTTGCCCAGCCCATCCTTCATCATTTCGGCGGCCAGCGTGACCGGGATCGTCAGGCGATGGCCCGAACGTTCGACCTGCAATTGCACGGTTTCGCCCGGAAAGGGCTTTACGGCATCGGGAATCTGCTCAAACCCCGCAATCGCCTTGCCATCAATGGCCACGATCCGGTCGCCCAACTGAACGCCCGCCGCCTGCGCGGCCGAATTCTCGCTAAAGCGCCCCACCACAGGCGGCACCGTCAAACGCCCATAGGCCATATTGAAAGCGGCAAACACCAGCACGGCCACGATCAGATTGGTCGCCGGCCCCGCCAGCACGATCAGGAAACGCTGCCACAGCGGCTTGAAATGGAACCAGCCCTCGCGCTCCTTGATGTCGAGCGGGATCTTGTCCACCCCCGCCGAGGCCGGGTTCATATCGCCCGCAAACTGGACATAGCCGCCCAGCGGCAGCATCGAGAGCTTCCAGCGCGTACCGCGCCGGTCGGTCCAACCCGCGATTTCCCGGCCAAACCCGATCGAAAAGGCCACCACCCTCACCCCGCACCAGCGGCCCACCAGATAGTGGCCCAGCTCATGCACCAGCACCAGCGGCCCCAGCATCAGGGCAAAGGCAAGAATCGTCATCAAGATCGTCGGCTGCGCCATGGTTCAGGCCATCTCCAGCAAAGCGGCGGCGCGGCGGCGGGCCTGCGCATCCACCTCATGCACCTCGTCAATAGCAGCCGGAGGGGGCGGCGCATAGGCATTGAGCACATCCTCGACCATCGCCGGAATGCGGGTAAAACCGATCCGCCCGTTGAGGAAGGCATCGACCGCCACCTCATTGGCCGCATTCAGCACCGCCGGAATGCCGCCACCCGCATGAGCCGCCTGCCGCGCCAGTTTCGTGGCGGGGAAACGCACCTCATCGGGCGCGCGGAAGGTCAATTCGCCAATCGCGGCCAGATCAAGCTGGCTCGAGAGCGGCGTCTCCATCCGCTCCAGCCAGGCGAGGCACGAGGCGATCGGCACGCGCATGTCGGACGGCCCCAATTGGGCCAGCGTCGAGCCATCGTGATATTCGACCATCGAATGAATGATCGATTGGGGATGCACGATGATGCGCAGCCGGTCCAGACCCACGGGAAACAGATGATAGGCCTCGATAAATTCGAGACCCTTGTTCATCATGCTGGCCGAATCGACGCTGATCTTGGCGCCCATGCTCCAGTTGGGATGCTTGATCGCCTGCGCCGGGGTGGCGCTCTGCAATTGCTCAAGGCTCCAGTCGCGGAACGGGCCGCCGCTGGCCGTCAACGTGATCCAGCGGACATGATCGACCTTATTGCCCGACAGGCATTGAAAGATCGCATTATGCTCGGAATCGACCGGCAACAGCGTGGTGCCATGCCGCGCCACCGCCGCGATCATCAACTCGCCCGCCGAAACCAGCGCTTCCTTATTGGCCAGCGCCACAGTGCGGCCCTGCTCGATGGCGGCCATCGTCGGGGCCAATCCGGCGCAACCGACAATCGAGGCCATCACGATATCGGCCGGACGCCGCGCCGCATCGACCAGAGCCTCCGCCCCCGCCATCGCCTCAATGCCGCTTCCCGCCAAAGCCTCACGCAATGCAGGAAGCGCAGCGGCATCGGCGCAGACCGCCACCTCGGCCTCAAACTCACGCGCCAGCGCGGCCAGCGCCTGCGCATTGCCATTGGCCGTCAGCGCGACAACCCGCCAATCCCCACGATTGCGGCGGATCAGATCCAGCGTGGAGGCGCCAATCGAACCGGTGGCGCCAAGAACGGATATTGATCGCACTTAGAATCTTCCTATTGCGCCGAATATTCCGGCAACGAACAGCACCGCGAGCAAACCGTCAACCCTGTCGAACAGTCCGCCGTGGCCCGGAATGAGATGGCCGGAATCCTTCACGCCCGCGCGGCGCTTCATCCAGCTTTCGAAAAAGTCGCCGGTCTGGGCGATAATGGCGGCCAGCACACCTGCAACGACCACCTCCAACCAGTTGATGGCCAAAGGCGATGTCGTGCTGGTCAGGTGCAGGGCGGCCATTTCACGCGCCGCGCGCCACAGCGCATAGGCCTGAACCCCGCCCACTGCCAGACTTGCCCCGATCGCACCGCCGAGCAATCCGCTCCATGTCTTGCTGGGGCTGATTTTCGGTGCGATCTTTGGCCCGCCAAAGGTACGCCCGGCAAAATAGGCGCCAATATCGGTGGCAATCACCGCCAGCACCGGAATCATCACGGAGACCGTATCTTCAGCACGCAGCACGATCAGCATCTCGGCTGCCAGCCCGACATAAGCCACACCCGCCACCAGCCAGATCAACCGCGCCCACCAGCTTGCCGCAATCGCGCGTGAGAGCTTGCTCCATTCCCACAGCACGCCCGTGGCGATCAGCAGCACGAACACCATCCAAGGCAAACCGCCCAACCAGAGCGCCCCACCCGCCACCGCCACCATCACGATGGCCGAAAGCGTGCGGGCCTTGAGATCGGAGTTTTTCTTGGGAGCCGCAGCCCCCTCGCCTTCAGCGGCCGCCAAAACGACGCTCCCGCTGACCAAAGGCGCCAAGCGCGTGGGCCAGGTGGTCAGGCGTGAAATCGGGCCACAGGACGTCGGTGAACCACATTTCGGCATAGGCCGCCTGCCACAGCAGGAAGTTCGACAGGCGCACCTCGCCGCTGGTGCGTACCACCAGATCGAGCGGCGGCAGACAGGCGGTGTCGAGCTCGGCCTCAATGCTCTCGGCCGTGATCTCGCCCTTGGCCGCCGCTGCCGCTGCCGCGCGGGCGATCTCCTGCTGGCTGCCGTAATTGAGCGCGATGGCCAGAGTCAGCTCGCGATTGCCTGCCGTGCGCGCCATCGCGCCTTCAAGCAATTCGACAATATCATCCGACAAGGCCTTGTAATCGCCGATGATTTTTAATCGCACCCCATTGGCCGCGATTTCATCGATGTCGCTGATGATAAAGCGCTTGAGCAGCCCCATCAGGTCGGACACTTCCTGTTCCGGGCGGCGCCAGTTTTCCGACGAAAACGCATAAAGCGTCACCGCCTCCAGCCCCATGCCGCGCACCCCGCGGATCAGGCGGCGCACCGCCTCGACCCCGCGCTGATGCCCCAGCACGCGGGGCAAATGGCGCTTCTTGGCCCAGCGGCCATTTCCATCCATGATGATGGCCACATGGCGGACCCCGTGTTCGGGCCCGCCAGAAGCAGGAAGCAGCGCAGCGGTCACTTGCCCAGGATTTCCTTTTCCTTGGCCGCGGCGGCTTCGTCGGCGCCCTTGATCGCCTCGTCGGTCAGCTTCTGCACTTCGGTTTCAAAGCGCTTGCGCTCGTCTTCCGAGATGAGCTTCTTGTTCTCGTCGGCCTTGAGCGCCTCCATGCCGTCGCGACGGACATTGCGGATCGCGATGCGCGCGCCTTCGGCATATTTGCTGGCGAGCTTCGCCAGTTCCTTGCGGCGTTCCTCGGTCAGATCGGGGATCGGCAGACGGATCGTATTGCCATCGGTGATCGGGTTCAGGCCCAGACCCGCCGAACGGATCGCCTTTTCCACCGGGGTCACGCTCGAACGATCCCACACGGTTACGGTCAGCATGCGCGATTCGGGCGCGGCCACCGTGGCGCAGGCGTTGAGCGGCATGTGGCTGCCATAGATTTCGACCGTGATCGGATCGAGCAGCGCGGTATTGGCGCGGCCCGTGCGCAGACCCGACAGATCGCCCTTCAGCGATTCCACCGCGCCCTTCATCCGGCGCTCAAGATCAGCCTTGTCATATTTGGGAGCAGCCATTGGTATTCTCCTGAATTACTGCACAATCGTCTGAACGCCCTGTCCGGCCAGCACACGGGCCAGATTGCCACGTTCGCGGATGGAAAAGACGACGATCGGAATCTTGTTGTCACGGCACAGCGCGACCGCGCTGGCATCCATTACCTTGAGGTTGTCGGCCAGAACAGTGTCATAGTCGATCGTATCGTAACGCTTCGCCGCAGGATCCTGCTTGGGATCGGCATTATAGACGCCGTCCACGCTGGTGCCCTTTAACAGCGCATCGCAACGCATTTCGGCCGCGCGCAGGGCCGCGCCCGAATCCGTCGTGAAATAGGGCGCGCCAACGCCTGCGGCAAAGATCACCACGCGGCCCTTTTCCAGATGGCGCTCGGCACGGCGGCGGATAACCGGCTCGCACACCTTGTCCATCTCGATCGCGCTCTGCACGCGGGTGGGCACGCCCAGTTGCTCGAGCGCATTCTGCATCGCCAGCGCATTCATCACCGTGGCCAGCATGCCCATATAGTCAGCCTGCGCGCGGTCCATGCCCTTGGCGGCGCCCGCCATGCCGCGGAAGATATTGCCACCGCCGATCACCAAACAGATTTCCAGACCGCTTTCCTTGGCCGCCTTCACCTCTGCGGCCATTTCGGCCACGAATTCCGGGTCGATGCCGAAAGGCTGGCTTCCCATCAACACTTCGCCCGAAAGTTTCAGCAAAACGCGCTTATATTGGGGCTGAGCCATGGTTTCGATCTATCCTTATGCTTCGCAAGCGCCCTTATACCGTGGCGCTGCCTGTGCCAAGGGCGCGAAAAAACTAATGTACACAGCGATAGAGAAAACAGCCGGAAGGGCCAAACAAAAAGGCCCGCCGTTTCCGACGAGCCTTCATGCTTTCCCTGAGGGAAAAGAAACTTACTTCAGGCCGGCGGCAGCAGCCACTTCGGCGGCGAAGTCGGTTTCTTCCTTTTCGATGCCTTCGCCCAGCTGGAAGCGGACATAGTCCACCAGCTTGATCGTGGCGCCGGCAGCCTTGGCGGCAGCGGCAACAACGTCGGAGACGGGGGTCTTGCCGTCCATCACGAACAGCTGCGACAGAAGGGCGTTTTCCTTGGCATACTTGGCCACGGCGCCTTCGATCATCTTGGCCTGAACGGCTTCGGGCTTACCCGATTCAGCGGCCTTTTCAGCGGCGATCTTGCGCTCACGCTCGATCAGAGAAGCGTCGAGACCTTCAGCCGACAGGGCCAGCGGGAAAGCGGCGGCAATGTGCATGCCGATCTGCTTGCCCAGCGGCTCCAGAACGTCGGCCGGAGCATTGCCTTCCAGAGCGACCAGCACGCCGATCTTGCCCAGGTTGGGGGCAGCAGCATTGTGCATGTAAGCCACGACCACGCCCTCGGAAACCGAAACGGCCTTGATGCGGCGGACCTGCTGGTTTTCACCGATGGTGGCAACGTTGCTGGTCAGCTTTTCGCCAACCGTGCCGCCGTCGGGATAGGCAGCGCCCTTGAGCGCTTCGACGTCGGTGATCTCGCCGTTCAGGGCAACTTCGGTGGTCTTGCGCACGAAGTCCTGGAACTGGTCGTTCTTGGCGACGAAGTCGGTTTCCGAGTTCACTTCGACCGCGATGCCCTTGGTGCCGGCAATCGCCAGACCCACCAGACCTTCGGCAGCCGTACGGCTCGACTTCTTGGCAGCGGCAGCCAGACCCTTGGCGCGCAGCGCGTCAACGGCAGCTTCCATGTCGCCATTGGCTTCCTTGAGCGCCTTCTGGCAATCCATCATGCCAGCGCCAGTGCGTTCGCGCAGGTTCTTCACGTCGGCGGCAGTAAAGGCCATGTCCGATAGTCCTTAGACAAGAGTTTTATACAGTTGCGCCGGGCCACATGGACCCGGCGCGTTCCAATTTTGTGACGGAGCCATTTTCAGGCCCCGTTCCAAAGGCTTATCAGCCTTCGATCACTTCTTCGGCAACCGGCTCGGCCATCGCGCCGATGTCCGCGCCCGAAGCGACCACAGCAGCGCGGTTACCCTTGGTGGCAGCAGCGGCAACAGCGTCGCAATACAGGCGGATGGCGCGCGAGGCGTCATCGTTGGCGGGGATCGGGAAAGCGATGCCTTCGGGCGAAACGTTCGAGTCGAGGATGGCGACGACCGGGATACCCAGCACGTTGGCTTCCTTGATCGCCAGCTCTTCCTTGTTGGCGTCGATCACGAACATCACGTCGGGGATGCCGCCCATGTCGCGGATACCGCCCAGCGACAGTTCCAGCTTGTCGCGCTCGCGGGTCAGCTGAAGGATTTCCTTCTTGGTCAGACCCGAAGTGGCGCTCGACAGGCGCTCTTCCAGCGTCTTGAGGCGCTTGATCGACTGGCTGATCGTCTTCCAGTTGGTGAGCATGCCGCCCAGCCAGCGGTGGTTGACGAAGTGCTGACCGGCAGCGCGAGCGGCTTCAGCGATGGGCTCCTGGGCCTGACGCTTGGTGCCGACGAACAGGACCTTGCCACCGGCCTGAACGGTCGCCGAGATGAACTCCAGAGCGCGGCTGAAGAGCGGCACGGTCTGCGACAGGTCGAGGATGTGGATGCCGTTGCGCGCGCCGAAGATATACGGCTTCATGCGCGGGTTCCAACGGTGGGTCTGGTGGCCGAAGTGGGCACCGGCTTCGATGAGCTGCTGAATCGTAACGACGGGAGCCGCCATAAATATGTCCTTCCGGTTGTTCCTCTGAGACGCTGGAACCGTGCGGCCAAGGCCATGAAGGCCCGAATTCCCGCTGCGGCACCGGTGAAGATGCGTCCCATGTGGGTTGGCCCGACCTTTGTGAAACCCGCAAAGCGCGAATCCCTCCATAGATCAGGTGCCGCGCCCTTAGCCCCAGTTCGAGAAATAATCCAGCGCCATTTTGGAGGGGACCGGGCGTAATCTTCGCAAAGAATCCTCGGTTCATCGCAAAAAGCGCTTGACCGAACGGAACAGGTGTGGAACAAATTGCCAACAGAACGGAACTAGGGAACATCCAGAGAGGAACCGTTCAAACTCCTACTGGTTATCCACATGTTGTACGCAAGGCCGGTCGTCAACGCAATCGACGATCCCGCCCGATGGACAAAGGACTATACCGCGATGCTGACTCTTGCGATCAATGGTATGACCGGCCTGATAGCCGCCCTCGTTATCGCCTCCCTGATCCAGAGCGCGCGGTCCTTCATGCCCGCGTGGCGTCAGCTCAGCGCCGAGGTAAAGCGGCTCGAAGCGGGTAGCGTGCTGCGCGTCACCCTGAGAGAGGCCGACGCGGCCGATTGGGAAAGATTGGCAGCCCCTGCGCAAACTGCGGCAACCCCGATCCCGGCGACGCAGGGCGAGCGCCCCGCCATCGCACCGATCGCGCTTATTCCCCAGCCTCGCCGCGCACTTCATACGCCTTTGCGCCACGCGGCCGCCTGACCCGCATATACATCACCAGCCCGACCGGGATCAGCATCAGATAAACAACACAGATCCCCACCAGCGTAAACCACGGCTCGCTGAGCAAAGCGGCAAAGACGATGCCGAACAGGGCAATGAGTTCAAGGCGCACCGAACGGCGCGGGCGCAAAGATTTCCAACTCAACGTCGGAATGGCAGAAATCAGCAGGAAAGCATTGAAAGCCAACCAGACGCCAACGATACGCGGATCGCGAAAAATCGGATCGCCCGAAGCTTCGCCGCCGCTGGCAATCCAAAGATAGATCGGCAAAAAGGCCAGCCCTGCCCCCACCGGCGCGGGAACGCCAGTCAGAAAACCGGCCTGCTTGCGCGGCTCGTCAGGCAAGTCGATGCGGGCGTTGAAACGGGCAAGGCGCAAGGCCATGCAGATCGCGAAGGCCAGCGCGGCAAACCAGCCAAGACGCGGCACATCCTTGAGCGACCACAGAAACACGATCAGCGCGGGCGCCACGCCAAAGGAAATGGCATCGGCCAGACTGTCAAGTTCCGCGCCAAAGCGCGACTGCGCCTTGAGCAGGCGAGCAATGCGGCCATCAATGCCGTCAAGCACCCCGGCCAGAATCACCGCCAGCACCGACTTTTCCCACTCGCCCTGAATGGCAAAGCGGATGCCGGTCAAACCGCAGCACAGCGCCGCCGAGGTAATCGCATTGGGCGCCAGCGCCCGCAGCGTCAGCCCGCCGGGCATCCGCTTTTGCCGACGCTCGTCACCGCTCACTGGCCCATCGCTCACTGGCTGACGCCCTCGATCAGGCCAACGTCGCCGATTTCGGCCAGAATGGTTTCCCCGGCCACCGTGCGCTGGCCCAGCAGGACCTTGGGCTCGGTGCCTTCGGGCAGATAGACATCAACGCGGCTGCCGAAACGAATCAGGCCGACGCGCTGGCCTGCCCCGATAATGTCGCCGGGCTTCACGAAAGGCACGATACGACGGGCAACAAGGCCCGCGATCTGGGTAAAGCCGATCATCGTGCCATTGCCGCGATCGATCAGGATATGCTGACGCTCATTCTCTTCGCTGGCCTTGTCGAGGTCGGCGTTCAGGAACTTGCCCGGAATGTAGATGACGCGCGAAACGGTGCCGTTGATGGGCGCGCGGTTGATATGAACGTCAAACACGCTCATGAAAATCGACACGCGGGTAACCAGGGCATCGGGCAGACCGGGCGTTCCGGTGCCGTCCTCCATCACCAGTTCACGCGGCGGGGCCACCTTCTGGATCAGCGTGATGAGGCCATCGGCGGGCGCCACGACATAGCGGTCGCCGCGCGGCGTCACGCGCAGGGGATCGCGGAAAAACGCGCAAATCCCATAGGTTAAAATACCGAGCGGCCATGCCAGCAAGCTCCACCCCATCAGCGCCGCCATCAGGCAGGCAAGGGCGGAAACCGCAGCGAATTTGCGCGCTTCGGGGTGTACGGCGGGCCAGTGCCATCCGGCAGTGCCACGCCCCTGGTTATCAAGAATTTCTCCGGGCATAGCCTGTGTCTCTAGGCGCAGGAAGGCGGCGCTGCAAGCATCGCGTCGCAGCCTACCCCCAGTTGTCTGCCCCGGCTGCACTATTCGCCCACCGGTTCCTCGACCAGTTCGGCGATTTCGAACACATAGCTTTTCCAGCCCCGCATCCGCGCCCCATCGCCCGCCGCCGCCTTCAGCCGCGTGGCATCGCCCAGCGAACGCGTATGGCCCCAGAACACCTCGGTCTTGCCATTGGCCAGCTCGGCCACAATGCGCCAGTAATGGGTAAAGCGGTCGCTGGTCGGACCGATCCGCTTGACATAGCCGTCGGGCATGGTGGCGGTCAGATATCGCTTTTTCTTGGCCATGCCCGCGCGCCTAGAGCGTTTTCGAACCAGATGAAACATCTGGTGCCTTGCGAAAACGCGCCAAAACAGAAATCGAGATCAATCAGTCCTCGTCATCGCCAATCCACAGGTGGTGGCTGTCGATACGCAGCCGGGTAATGGCGGCATGGGCGTCACCGCGCGCGATGCTTTCGGCGCGCGCGGCGTCCTGCGTCTGACGCTCGGCCAGCAGCAGTTCGGACAGGTCGAGCGCGCCCGCCTGAAACCCGCGGCGCACCTTGACCAGCGCGGCCTCCTGCGCACGGCGGCTCGCATCGGCGCGCTCCCATGCGTGCAAAGCGGCCTGCGCGGCGGCCAGATCGGAATCGGCGGTTTCCTGCAAAGTCCGGCGCACGGCCTGCAGATCGGCCCCGGCGGCGGCGGCATTGGCCCCTGCCTGATCGGCCAGAGCGCTGCGCCGCCCATTGCCAAAGGGCATGATGAAAATCAGCCCTGCCCCGCGCTCGATCCCGCCCTTGTCGGAAAAGACGCGCACGCCCACCTGCGGATCGGCGATCCGGTCGGCGCGGGCGCGTTCGGCGCTGGCGTCTGCCATATGGGCGGTTGCCTCGGCGGCGGCGATCTCGTGGCTGCGCGCAAAGACCAGATCCCGCAGATGCGTCAGCCCTCCATCAGGCTCATGGGGTACCGGTATCGCCTCGGCATGGTCGGGCAGCGTCATGGCGGGAAACTGGGCCTGCAACCGGCTGCGCGCGACCTTCTCACGCCCGCTCGACCTTTCGGCGGCCAGCCGCGCCGCTTCCAGCGCCGCCACCGTCTGGTCGGCCTCCAGCACCGAGGCATCGCGCAATTCCACCCGGCGCTTCACTGCCGACAGCAGCGTCTGGTAATTGGCCACGCTCTGCCGGTCCACCTCGGCCTCGCCCGCGGCCGAGAGCCACGCCCACCAGTAATCGGCCAGCATCAGCGCAGTCTGGTGGCGGGTATCCTCGGCGCGATTCTTTTGCGCGGTCAGGCCATATTGGCCGATCTCGCGGTCCAGCCGCACCTTGCCCGGCCAGCGCACGCCTTTGGTCAATTGGGCCTCAAACTCGTCATAGACGCTTTCCTGAACAATCGAGCGCCTATTGTACGAAGTCTGCAGATTGTAATCATAAGGCCCGCGCTCCAGCACGCGCAATTCGGCCTCGGCGGCGCGGGTGCGGGCATTGGCGGCCTCGACGCCGGGGTGGCTGGCCAGAGCCTGCGCCACGGCGGCCGGATCGGGCAGTCCCGGTTCCGGCGCCGCCGCCAGCACGGGAAGCGGCATCAGGCAAAGGGCGAGAGAGAAAAACTTACGCATCGGCTTTCTCCGCGCGGGTTTCGCCGAACCGTTCATACAGGATCGGCAGCAGCACCAGCGTGAGCAGAGTGGAGGTGATCAGCCCGCCGATCACCACGATGGCCAGCGGCTTTTGAATTTCCGAGCCCGGCCCGGTGGCGAACAGCAAGGGCACAAGGCCAAAGGCGGCAATCGTGGCGGTCATCATCACCGGGCGCAGGCGGCGCTTTGCCCCCACCCGCACCGCCTGGGCCAGATCGAGACCGCCATCGCGCAATTGGCGAAAATAGCTGACCATCACCAGGCCGTTGAGCACGGCGATGCCCAACAGCGCGATGAAGCCAACCGAGGCGGGCACCGAGAGATACTCGCCCGAGGCAGCCAGCGAGACCATGCCGCCCACCAGCGCAAAAGGAATGTTGACCAGAATGAGCAACGAGGCCCGCACCGAGGCCAAAGTCGCGTAAAGCACGACAAAGATCATCAGCAAGGCAATCGGCAGCACCACCATCAGCCGGGCCGAGGCGCGCTGCTGGTTTTCAAACTGTCCGCCCCAGACGATGCGATAGCCCTGCGGCAGCTTCACATTGGCGCCGATATCGGCCTTGGCCTGCTGCACATAGCCCACCAGATCGCGCCCACCGACAAAGGCCTGCACCATGGCAAAGCGCGAGCCGTTTTCGTGCTCGACCTTGACCGGGCCTTCGGTGCGCTCAACCTTGGCCACATCGCTGGCGCGCACCAGTTGGCCGGTGGGGCTGCGATAGAGGCGGTCGGCAAAGCCGGCGGGATTGGCAGCCTCGCCCTCGCCCCGGATCAGGATCGGCACCCGGCGCAGCCCTTCGGCCACCACGCCCGAACGCACACCCTCCAGTTCGGAACGCATCGCGTCCTGAAGCGTGTCGATGGGCATGCCCACGCGGCCCGCCGCCGTGCGGTCGATGTCGATCTGCAGATAGTCCACCTTGTCATTGGCCACGGTCAGCGCCTCGCTGGTGCCGGGAATGGCGCGGAGCCGCCGCTGGACCTCACCCGCAAGGCGGCCCAGTTCGGCGCTGTCGGGACCAAAGATCTTGATCGCCAGATCGCCGCGCGCGCCCGTCAGCATTTCGGAAATGCGCATCTCGATCGGCTGGGTAAAGCTGGTCTGGACGCCGGGCAGATTGGCCACCGCCTTGCGGATCTCATTGACCACCCATTCCTTGTCGCCCACACGCCATTCGCTGCGCGGTTTCAGGGTGATGAAACTGTCCGTCTCGTTCAGCCCCATCGGGTCGAGGCCCAGTTCGTCCGACCCCGTGCGCGAGATGACATTGGTCACCTCGGGCACTTTGGACATGATCGCCTTTTGCGCGGCATGGTCGATTTCCATACTGTGCCGCAGCGAGATCGAGGGCAGCTTGGTGAGCTGAACAATGGCCGAGCCTTCGTCCATCGTCGGCAAAAAGGTCTTGCCGGTCGATTGATAGGCCACCACCGCCAGCACCAGCGACAGGCCGGCCGTGATGAACACCGGCAACCGATGCGCAAAGGCCCAGTCGAGCAGCCGCCCATAACGCGGCGACAATTGCCGCATCAGCCAAGGCTCATGATGGGCATCCCCCGGTTTCAAACCAAAGAAAGACAGCACCGGCACCAGGGTCAGCGCCAGCAGCAGCGCCGAGAGCAGCGCCAGCACGATGGTCAGCGCCACAGGGGCAAACAGCTTGCCTTCCAGCCCTTCAAGCGTCAGCAGCGGCAGGAACACCAGCGCGATAATGGCAAGGCCGCTGGCAACAGGCGTGGCGACCTCGGCGGCGGCGACGAACACATTGTGCAGGCGCCCCGCCCAGGCATGGCGCGGATCATTCATCCGCTCCACCACATTTTCGACCACCACGACCGCGCCATCGACCAGCATACCCACCGCAATGGCAAGGCCGCCAAGGCTCATCAAATTGGCGGTCAGCCCCACCGCGCGCATGGCGATAAAGGTCAGCAGCACCGCCATGGGCAGCGCCAGCGCCACGATCACCGAGGCGCGCACATCGCCAAGGAACAGCAGCAGCAGCACAACCACCAGCAAGGTCGCCTCGATCAGCGCCTCTTCGACCGTGCCCACTGCGCGCTCGATCAGGTCGGACCGGTCATAGAAGGTTGCGATCTTCATGCCCTTGGGCAGGCTGGGTTTCAGTTCCTCGATCCGCGCCTTCACCCCATCGACGATCTTGGCCGCATCCACGCCGCGCAGACCGATGACAATGCCCTCGACCGCCTCGCCGCGCGCACCCTGGCTGACCGCGCCATAGCGGGTCAGCGCGCCGATCCGCACCTTGGCAACGTCTCCCACGCGCACCACGCGGCCCGTCGAACTCTTGACCACCACCGCCGAGAGATCCGCCACATTGCGGATCGCGCCCGAGGAACGCACGATCAGGGCCTCCTCGCCCGCGACCAGACGCCCCGCGCCATCATTGCGGTTCGACGTGTTGATCGCGGCCGACAGATCGCTGACCGTCAGGCCCGCCGCAGCCAGCGCCTGATTGTCGGGCTCCACCTCATAGCTTTCGGCCAGACCGCCCAGCGCGTTCACATCGGCCACCCCCGGCACCGTGCGCAGCGCAGGCCGGATCACCCAGTCCAGCACCCGGCGCTTTTCGGCCAGATCCTGCGGACCTTCGATGGTGAACATGAACATGTCGGTCAAAGGCGTGGCAATCGGGGCCAGACCGCCGCTGACCGTCGAGGGCAGATTGCCCATCACGCCCGTCAGCCGCTCGTTTACCTGATTGCGCGCCCAGTAAATATCGGTGCTGTCGTCGAAATTGATCGTGACATCGGCAATCGCATATTTGGCCACAGAGCGCAGCACGGTCTGATGCGGAATGCCCAGCATTTCCATTTCGATGGGGGCCACCACGCGGCTCTCCACCTCTTCGGGCGTCATGCCGGGGGCCTTCAGGATCACCTTGACCTGGGTTGAGGAAATATCGGGAAAGGCGTCAATCGGCAGGTTGAGAAAGGACCAGATGCCCGTTCCCGCCAGCGCCAGCGCAATCGCCAGCACCGCCATCCGCGCAGTCAGCGCCCGTTCGACCAGTTTGCGCAGCATGGATCAGGCCCCTGCGAAAATGGCTTTGAGTTCGGCCACGCCCTTGGTGACCACCTGCGCATGGGCGTCCAGCCCGCTGCCGATCACCATCCGCCCGCTGCTTTCGCCCGCGACCTTGACCACCTGACGGCGGAAATTCTTGCCGTCGCGGACAAAGACCACATCTTTGCCATCGACATTGGCCACCGCCGTGCGCGGAACGCTGACGCCCTTGGTCGTTTCGCCTGCTGCCTCGATGATCGCCGTCACGCCCTTGCCCGGCACCAGCCCCGCATCGCCCGCCACGCTGGCCCGCGCGACCAGAGAACGCGTGACCGGGTCGAGCGAGGCGCCCACGGAGAGCAATTTGCCCGTCACGCGTCGCCCGTCCTGCTCCACCGCCACCGGCATGCCGGGGCGCAATTGCCCCGCCAGCCTTTGCGGCAATTGCAGATCAAGCCGCAGCGCCGCGATATTTTCCACCACAAAGGGCGCGCCATCGGTGCTGACCGCGCCGCCGGTTTCCACGCTGACGCTGGCCACGCGGCCCGCGATGGGCGAGCGCAAAGTCACCGTGCCGTCGCGCGAGGCGCCGCCCAGCGCCAGCAGACGCCGGTTTTCCGCCAGCGTGGCCTGAACCGCGCGCAGATTGGCCACCGCTTCTTCGGCGCGCGAGGGGGCGATCACGCCTTCCTTGGCCAATTGGCTGAGACGGGCGGCATTGGCCTGCGCCACGGGCAATTCGGCCTGCGAACGCGCCATCGCCCCGCTGAACTGCACCGATTCGGCCGCCTTGACCACGCCCAGCACCGCGCCGCGCGCCACCTCCTGCCCCGGAATCACCAGCACCTTGACCGCCGTGCCGCCAAAAGGAGACGTCACCGCCACCCGCGCCTCGGGCGGCAAGGACACCGTGCCCGGCACGCTGGCCAGCGGGATCGGCGCATCGCCCTGCGCGGGCTCGACCGTAATGCCCAGTTCCTTGACCTGCGCATCGCTGAGCGCGACCAGATCGCCCTTGGGGCTGGGCGCTTCGGGCGCGGCCTCTTCGGCGCTACGCGAACAGGCGGAAAGCAGGGCGAGTGCGGCACCAGCGGCCAACAGGGAGTTTTTGCGCATCATGGCCGCCGCCATGGCGCACAAAGCTGACAGGAACTTGTCAGTTTCGTGTGGCAGGTCCAATAGTCATGAAACATACAGACATGGGGACTCGCGGCTTGCGGCTGTTGTTGATCGAGGATGACGGCGAATTGGCAAGCCGCCTGAGCAATCGCCTGCGCGATGCGGGCTTTGCCGTGGATGTCGCCGGGTCGCAGGCCGATGGCGAAGGCTGGCCCGATCTGGACAAGATCGCCGCGATCATCCTCGACCTTGGCCTGCCCGACGGCAATGGGCTGGATCTGCTGCGCTATTGGCGCGCGCGGCGGGTCGATTGCCCGGTGCTGATCCTGACCGCGCGGGGAAGCTGGCAGGACAAGGTCGAAGGGTTGAACGCCGGAGCCGATGATTTCGTGGTGAAACCGGTGCGGTTTGAGGAATTGCTGGCGCGGCTCCATGCGCTGCTGCGCCGCCACAGCGGCCAGCGCGCGCAATGGATCGAGGCGGGCGGCGTGCGGCTCGATCCGGTGGGGCGCAATGCCGAGGTGGATGGGGAGGCTCTGGCGCTGTCCAAACAGGAATTCCGCCTGCTGCAACTCTTCGTCCGCCGCCCCGGACAGGTGCTCTCGCAAGGCGACATTCTCGAACATCTCTATGACCTTGACGCCCAGCGCGACCTGAACGCCATCGAAGTCTTGGTCAGCCGTTTGCGGCGCAAGGTGGGCGCGGCGCGGATCAAGACCCTGCGCGGGCTTGGCTACAGGTTTGAGGCATGAAGCGCGTGCTGATCCCCGCCCGCTTTGCCGCGCACAGTCTGCGGCTGCGGTTTCTTTTGGCGATCCTGCTGTGGGTGGCGCTGGGCATCGGCGGCATCTGGTATTCGGCCACGCGCGTGTTCACCCGCCATATCGAGGCGCAATATCACGACGAACTCTATGGCCATGTGCGCGAACTGGCCGGATTGGTGAACATTTCAAAGGACAGCCATCTCTCGCTCTCGCGCCCGCTGTCCGATCCGCGCTATCTGGAGCCCATGTCCGGCTATTACTGGCAGGTTTCGGTGCATAAGGGCGACCGCATCCATTCGGCCTCGATGGTGCGCGGCGTGATTGACGAGGACATCGCCCATTCGCCCGAGATTTTCCATTCCATCGACAATGGCCCCACCGGCAAGACCATCGCCTATGGTTTTACCGGGTTCACCCCCGACGGGCGGATCGTCCATTACGTCATCGCGGTCGACAAGCGCTATCTGGATCAGGCCATCGCCAGTTTCACCCGCGAGCTGACGCTGTGGCTGACCGCGCTGGCGGCTGCATTGTTGATCACCGGCTATGCGGTGGTGATGTTCGGCCTGCGCCCGCTCAACCGTCTGGCCACGGCCATCGGCCAGTTGCGCGAAGGCACCAATGCCCGGCTTGAAGGCGCCTATCCTTCGGAAATCGCGCCTCTGGTCGAGGATCTCAACGCCTATATCGCGGGCAATGAGGCGGTGATCGAACGCGCACGGGTCGAGGCGGGCAATCTGGCCCATGGGCTGCGCACGCCGCTGGCCGTCATCACCGACGAGGCCGAAAGGCTGGCCCGCCAGCCCGAGAGCGCCAGAGCAGCGCGCGCGCTGCTCGATCAGGCGCATGTGATGGTGCAGCAGATCGACTTTCGCCTGGCGCGCACGCGTTCGGCGGCGGGCGCCCGCGCCTCGCTGCGGGTCAGCCATTTGCCCGAGGCGGTGCTGCCCATCCTTTCGGCCATGCGCAAATTGCACCCCGACTGCGCCTTTGACCTGTCGGCCCCCGCGCCCGTGCGTATGGCGATCGACCCGGTGGACCTGTCCGAACTGGTGTCCAACCTGCTGGACAATGCCGGGAAATGGGCCCGGCGCCGCGTGGTGCTGACCATCGCCGAAGGGCCGCGCATCCGCGTGGAAGACGACGGCCCCGGTATGAGCGAGGAGCAGATCGCCCGCGCCTGCGAGATCGGCAGCCGGTTCGACGCCGATATGCCGGGCAGCGGCCTTGGCCTTGCCATCGCCCGCGACATTGCCGAAGCCTATGGATTGCGGCTCAGGCTTTCTTCGCCGCCCGGCGGCGGCCTGGTGGCAGAACTGACATGAGGACTATCTGGCAAATTACTCTGATTATGGCTTTTTATGGCGCTGGCGAATTCATCGCCCGCCTGACCCATGCCCCCCTGCCCGCCAGTGTGATCGGTCTGGCGCTGATCCTGATCGCGCTGCATCGGCGCTGGATCAAACCGGGGCAGTTGCGCGATGGGGCGCAAGGCCTGCTGGGACGGATGCTGTTGTTTTTCGTACCCGCCGTGCCGGTTCTGATCGAGCATCGCGAATTTGTCAGCATGTTGGGGGTCCGCCTGATGCTGGCAGTGGCCATTGGCACCGTTTTGGTGATGGTCGTGACCGGCGCGGTGGTGCAGATGGTGGCACGCGCCGATGATTGATTGGGCCGCAACTGCCCTGTGGTCAGCCATCACGCTGGCCAGTTTTGCGGTAACCCGCGCCGTGCATCGGCGGCGGCCGCGCTGGTGGCTGATGCCGCTGATCACGGCGCCGCTGGGGATCGCGCTGATTTTGCTGGTGTTTCATGTGCCCTATTCCACTTACCGCGCCGGAGCGGGATGGCTGTTGTGGATGCTGGGCCCGGCGGTCACGGCCTTTGCCGTGCCGATCTATGACCAGCGGGCGATGATCCGCCGCTATTGGCGTCCACTGTTGGCCGGGATGATCGCGGGCAGCGCTACATCGTTCCTCTCGGGCTGGGCGCTGGCGGGGGTGTTGGGCATTGATGGGCCGCTGCGCCTCTCGCTGCTGCCCCGCTCGGTCAGCACGCCTTTTGCCATGGCGATTTCGGCGGAAATCGGCGGCATGCCGGATATCACCGCCGTTTTTGTGATCGCCACCGGCATCCTCGGCGCGCTGTTGGGCGAAGCAGCGGTGAAGCGCGGCATCCCCTCGGGGCGAACGGCGCAAGGGGCCATGATCGGCGTGGCCGCCCATGCCATCGGCACCGCACAGGTCCAGCCGCTCCACCCGCGCGTGGGGGCCTTGGCGGGGCTGGCGATGGTGTTGACCGGACTGCTCAATCTGGCGCTCGCGCCATTGGCTCTTTGGTTTCTGCGTGGTTAATTTTTGCCCGGCAGTTACTGCCAAAACCGAGGCGAACCGAGCCGGCGCGCGGTAAAACTTTCCGCCCTATTAACTTATTACGCCTATCATCCGGCGCGCGATGGAGGCTGATTTTCGTGAATAGGCAAGGTTATCATAATTTTGGAAAATCAGATTCCGGCGGCAAGGGCGGCCGCGGAGACAATCAGCGCGTCGATTTGACCGCCGTTTGCGAAGTGCGACAGGGCATGGCCGAATGGCGCCGTGTCACGCTGGACGAACTGTCACCGGGTGGCTTTCGCATTAACCGTTTTGGCGAGGCGGACCCCAGCCAGCCCCTGCGCATCCGCATTCCCGGCCTGCAAATGCTCTCGGCGCGGATCGTCTGGCAAAAGGATGGCGCGATCGGCTGCGCCTTTGCCGCGCCGCTGCACGAGGCGGTGTTCGCCCATGTCACGCGCAGCCTGACGCGCTGAATTATCGGATCTTGCGGCCAAATCGGCGCGTCGGAAGCGGGTGTCGCACCGCGCGAGGCACCGCCACCGGCCGCGGCATCATACTGGAACGGCGCGCCAGATGGCAGGCGATGATCTGATCCGGGTCCCAATCGCCTGCCTCATCGGCCCTGCTCTGCGATGCCGCCGCCCTGTGGCGCCCGCGATCGCGCAGATGCAGGATCAGCGCGACAAAGCCGACGAACAGCCCGGCCCCCACCAGCCCCAGAACCAGCAGCATTCCCCCCGTCGAGGCCCATGCCATATCCGCGATCCGTTTGAGATCGAACATCATCGAAGAGATGCCCCAGAACGCGGCAAAGCCCAGCGCAAACAGATTGCGCAGCATCGAACCCACAGTATCGAACAGGCTGAACATCACTAGCACCTCGCCCGCAAGGTCTAACAAGGCTTGGTTAATGACGTGCTAACCCTAAACGGCAAACCTCGTAAAAATACGGTGCGCAACAAAAAAGGGGCAGAAAGCCTGCGCTTCCCGCCCCTTTTGCCAATGGTGATGCCCGCGATCAGATATGCAGCGCCCGGCCGTAGGCCGCCAGCGTCGCCTCATGCATCATTTCCGACAGGGTCGGATGCGGGAAGACGGTGTTCATCAATTCCTGCTCGGTGGTTTCCAGCGTCTTGCCGACCACATAGCCCTGAATCAACTCGGTCACTTCCGCACCGATCATGTGCGCGCCCAGCAATTCGCCGGTCTTGGCATCGAACACGGTCTTGATGAAGCCTTCCGGCTCACCCAGGGCGATGGCCTTGCCATTGCCGATGAAGGGGAAATTGCCGACCTTGAGCGTGTAACCGGCTTCCTTGGCCTTGGCCTCGGTCAGGCCGACGCTGGCCACCTGCGGGTGGCAATAGGTGCAGCCCGGAATGTTGCGGCGGTCGAGGCCGTGGGGATGCACGTCCTTGTTGCCCAGTTCCTGCGCGATGGCTTCGGCCGCCGTCACGCCCTCGTGGCTGGCCTTGTGCGCCAGCCAGGGACCGGGCGTCACGTCGCCGATCGCCCACACGCCCTTGACGCCGGTGCGGCCATAGGGGTCGGTGGAAATGATGCCGCGGTCGGTCTTGATGCCCAGCGTTTCCAGACCGATGTTCTCGGTATTGGCGACAACGCCCACGGCCACGATCACATGGCTGAACTCTTCCTCGGTCACCTTGCCGTCGGGGGCCTTGATCTTGGCCTTCACGCCCTTGGCGTCGGCGACCAGACCTTCCAGACCCGTCTTGGTGCGGATCTTGAAGCCCTGCTTGGTCAACGACTTTTCAAGGAAGGCCGAGACATCGGCGTCCTCGGCCGGAACAATGCGGTCGGCCATTTCGACCACCGTGACGTCCGCGCCCAGATCATTGTAGAAGCTGGCAAATTCGATGCCGATCGCGCCCGAACCGATGACCAGCAGCTTGGTCGGCATTTCCTTGGGCGTCATCGCATGGCGATAGGTCCAGATGCGATTGCCGTCGGCAGGCGCAAAGGGCAGATCGCGCGCACGCGCGCCGGTCGCCACGATGATATGCTTGGCGGTCAGCGTCTCAGCGCCCTTCTCGCCGGTCACTTCCAGCTTGCCGGGGGCCAGCAGCTTGCCGGTCCCCATGTGGACGGCAACCTTGTTCTTCTTCATCAGATGCGTGACGCCCTGATTAAGCTGCTTGGCCACGCCGCGCGAACGGGCCACCACAGCGGCCAGATCGGCGGCAACGCCCGTGGCCGACAGGCCATAAGCCTTTGCATGCTGCATCTGGTGAAACACCTCGGCGCTGCGCAGCAGAGCCTTGGTCGGGATACAGCCCCAGTTGAGGCAGATGCCGCCCAGATTTTCGCGTTCGACAATCGCGGTCTTGAGGCCCAGTTGCGCGCAGCGGATCGCCGCGACATAGCCACCGGGGCCCGAACCCAGAACAATCACATCATACTGTTCAGCCACGTTGTTTACTCCTGAACCACCGGGCGGGGCCGCCCGGCGTCATCGACAGCCACAAAGGTGAAGCTCGCTTCGGTCACCTTTTGCGCCTCGTGTTGAAAACGGTCGCGCCGCCATGCCTCGATGGCAATCGTCATCGAGGAGCGACCCACCTTGCGGATTTCACCATAGACCGAAACCTCATCGCCGACCTTGACCGGCTTGAGGAATTGCACGCCATCCATCGCGATGGTCACGGCCCGGCCGCGCGAATGCCGCGCGGCCAGCAGCCCTGCTCCCATATCCATCTGACACAGCAGCCACCCGCCGAAGATGTCGCCATAGGCGTTGGCATCGGCGGGCATCGCGGTGACCCGGATCACCGGCTCAGTGGCGGGGCGCAGGGTCAAGGCCTCCATCTCAGGCCAGCAGGCCCAGCGGATTTTCGATCAGTTCGCGGAAGGCGGCCATCAGCTGCGCACCATCGGCGCCGTCAATGGCGCGGTGGTCAAAGCTGCCGGTGGCGCACATCGCCGTGGCCACGCCCAGGCTGCCGTCTTCCAGCACCCAGGGGCGCTTTTCACCGGCGCCAATGGCCATGATCATGCCCTGCGGCGGGTTGATGACGGCTTCGAACTGCTTGATGCCCATCATGCCCATGTTCGACAGGCTGGCGGTGCCGCCGATGAACTCGGTCGGGGCCAGCTTGCCTTCCTTGGCGCGCTTGGCCAGATCGGCCATGCCGGTGCTGATCGCGGCCAGACCCTTGCCCGAGGCGTCGGTGATGATCGGCGTGATCAGGCCATTGGGGATCGAGACCGCCACCGACACGTCGGCGCGGGCATATTGGCGCAGCGTGTCGCCCGCAAAGGCCACGTTGCACTGGGGCACCTGCGTCAGGGCAACGCCCAGCGCCTTGATCAGCATGTCATTGACCGACAGCTTGACCCCGCGCGCGGCCAGCGCCGCATTCAGTTCGCCGCGCAGCTTGAGCAGAGCATCGAGGCGGATATCCACGGTCAGGTAGATATGCGGCACCTGCTGCTTCGATTCCGTCAGGCGGCGCGCAATGGTCTTGCGCATGGTCGAGAGCGGCAGATCCTCATGCGGGATGCCAAAGTCGGGCAGGGCAGCGGGCGCCGAGGGAGCCGAAGCCGCCACAGGCGCGGGAGCAGCAGCCGGAGCCGCCGCCGCAACAGGCGCCGCCGCGCCGGGCTGCGCGCCCTCGACGTCGGCCTTGACGATGCGGCCATTGGGGCCGGTGCCCTTGACGGCCGCCAGATCGACGCCCTTCTGTGCGGCAATCCGCTTGGCCAGCGGCGAGGCGATCACGCGGTCGCCGCTCTTGACCGAAGCAGCAGCCGGGGCCGGGGCCGCCGCCACAGGCGCGGGAGCCGCCGCAGCAGCAGCCGGAGCGGGCGCGGCAGCAGCAGCAGGCTTGGCCACCGGGGCTGAGGCATCTTCGCCTTCACCGGCCAGTTGGGCGATCACGGTGCCGACCTTAACATTGTCGGTGCCTTCGGGGATTTCGATGGCGACAATCGTGCCTTCGTCCACCGCTTCGAATTCCATCGTAGCCTTATCGGTTTCAATCTCGGCCATGATATCGCCAGCGCTAACCGTATCACCAACTTTAACCAGCCATCGGGCCAGTTTCCCCTGCTCCATCGTGGGAGACAGAGCGGGCATCTTGATCGAGATCGGCATGAGGGCTTCTCGTCCTTATGGCTAATTTTAGAATCGGTCTGCTTCTGCCGGGGATTGCACCAATCGGCAAGATGCTTAGGCCGAATAGGAATGTGCTTGATGGCTTAACCCACAAAACTTATGCCCTGCAGGCCCCCGGGGACAAGCCCAAAAGCGACCCTTCGCGCTTCCTGCGCGGTCAAATTGCGTCGCGCCCATGTTTGTGTCATCACCGTGCATCACGGGATTTCCGGTTCAAACAGCCAGGAATTCGGTTCAAGGGGCCGGAAATTCGGTTCAAGAGGATTGTGCGATGCGTGTCTATCTGGTGATCGTGGATGAAACCGACGAAGCGCGCGTGGCCCTGCGCTTTGCCACGCGGCGCGCGATCAAGACCCAGGGACAGGTTCATATTCTGGCCCTTGTGCCGCCCCAGCCCTTTTCGGCCTTTGGCGGCATTCAGGCCACCATCGAGGAAGAGGCCCGCGCGCGCGCCGAAACCATCGCCGCCGCCGCCGCGGGCAGCGTCCTGTCGCAGGCGGGCCATATGCCGGTGATCGCGGTGGTGGCGGGCGAGCCGGTCAAGGCGGTGCGCGAATATCTTTCGCAACACAGCGAAGTGGCCGCCCTCGTGCTGGGCGCGCCTGCGGGCGCCGGGGCATCCGGCACAGGTCAGGGGCCGCTGATCGGCCACTTTACCGGGGCCGGGCTGGGCGCCCTGTCCTGCCCGTTGTTCATCGTGCCGGGCGGCATGGATGAGGCGGAGATCGACCGCCTCAGTTAACGCCTTTTGCCCTGATGGCGGATATTGGCGGGTCGCCCGCGATGGCCCACCAGATGGCTGCCGCGCCGCTTCAGCCCGGCCTTGTCCGGCAGAGGCACACCGCCCCGCTTCTCGATCCGGCCCTGCCCTTCCTCCGGCTCGAACTTCAACGCGCCCGTCAGCGCATTGGCCTCGGCCAGACGCAGGCGGACCCGATCGCCGATGGCAAAGACCGTGCCGGTGGATTCACCCACCATCCGCTGGCCCTTTTCATCATGGTGGAACCTCTCGTCGCCCAGCACAGAGACCGGCACCAATCCATCGCCGCCCAGCCCGATGATCGTGGCAAACAGGCCGAAACGCTGGACCCCGGTGATCCGGCAATCAAACATTTCGCCCACATGCATCGAGAGCCATGCCGCGACATAGCGGTCCACCGTCTCGCGCTCGGCCACCATGGCGCGGCGTTCGGCAGTCGAAATCGCATCGCAGATCCGCGCCAGATCCGAACGATCCCGTCCATGCAGGCCCGAGAGCGCGGGCAGATCGCTCGATGGCGCGGGCTGCTCCAGATGGAACGCATCGACCAGCGCGCGATGAACCAGCAAATCCGAATAGCGGCGGATGGGCGAGGTGAAATGGGCATAGGACCCCAGCCCCAGCCCAAAGTGCCCGGCATTGCGCGGGCCATAATAGGCCTGCGTCTGGCTGCGCAGCACCGCCTCCATGATGAGAGCCTTTTCGATCTCATCATCAATGCTTTTCAGCATCCGGTTGAACAGCGCGGGCGTGATCACCTGCCCCAGCGCCAGCTTGCGCTCGAACGTGGCGAGGTAATCCTTGAGCGCGATCAGCTTTTCGCGGTTTGGCGGCTCGTGGATGCGATAGACCACCGGGGCGGCCTTGCTTTCCAGCGCTTTGGCCGCCGCGACATTGGCCGCGATCATGAAATCCTCGACCACGCGATGCGCGTCCAGCCTTTCGCGCACCGCCACCGAAGCCACCCGGCCCATCTCGTCCAGCACCACGCGGCGCTCGGGCAGATCGAGTTCGAGCGGGTCGCGGCTTTCGCGCGCCTTGGTCAACGCCTTCCAAGCGCCCCACAGGTTGACCAGATGCGCCTCGGCCTCGCTCTCGTCGATGCGGCGCTGGGCCTCCTCATAGGCGATCACTTCGGCGATCCGCACAATCGCGCGGGTAAAGCGGAAGGAGGTCATCCGCCCTTCGGCATCAAAGGTCAGATGGCAGGCCATGGCCGCGCGCGGAGCGCCGGCCTTGAGCGAGCAAACGTCCGCCGAAAGCACCTCAGGCAGCATCGGCACCACGCGGTCGGGGAAATAGACCGAATTGCCGCGCTTGCGAGCCTCGCGGTCCAGCGCGCCGCCGGGGCGGACATAGAAGGAGACGTCGGCAATCGCCACCACCGCGCGCCAACCGCCCTCACCATCGGGTTCGGCCCAGATCGCATCGTCATGGTCGCGCGCGTCCACCGGGTCGATGGCCACGATGGGCAGATGAGTCAGATCCTCGCGCTGCTCCTGACTCAGCGCCTGGCGCGCCGACAGTTCGGCCTCGGCGATCACCTCGCTGGAGAAGATATGCGGCAGGCCATGCTTGTGGATCGCGATCAGGCTGAAGCTCTTGGGCGCCAGCGGATCGCCCAGCACGGCCACCACGCGCGCACCCGCGCGCGGGCTGCGCCCGGCCGGTTCGGCCATGACCAATTGACCCTCGACCGCTCCGCCCAGATCGGAGATCTGCACCGCATGGCGCTCGCGCTTGTCGATGGGGGCCAGCCAGCCTTTGCCCGCGCCGTCGATCTCGACCACGCCCATGATGCCCTCGGCATCATTGGGCAACTTCTTCATCGGAAAGGCCAGCCAGCCTTCGGTCGTTTCCTCGGTGCGGCTCAAAATCCGGTCGCCGGGCTTGAGCGCGCCCACGCCGCGCATCTGCGGCCCCTTCTTCTGGGCCACGCGCTGTTCCACCACGGTCAGGCGCGGCGGAGCGCCCGCATCGTCCGGCTCCCACTTGTCGGGCACCGCAATCGGCAGGCCATCCTCGACCCCCACCACGCGCAGCACGGTCACCTTGGGCACGCCGCCCATGCGGTGATAGGCGGTGCGCTTGCCGTCGATCAGGCCCTCCTCGGCCATGTCCTTGAGCAGCGCCTTCAGTTCGATCTTCTCCGCGCCCTTCAGACCAAAGGCCTTGGCAATCTCACGCTTGCCCACCTCGTCGGTGGCGTTGGCGATAAAGTCCAGCACCTGCTGGCGGGTGGGCATGCCCGGCTCCATCTTGCGGACGGAAAGTTTGCCGGGTTTGCGCGGGGGTCGTTTGTCAAAGGCCATATCGGATGCCTTGGCCCCAAAGCGCGCGCATTACAAGCCTAGGGCGCCGGGCGCTCATACGAACCGCCGGGCAGAGCGCTGGCAATCGGGCTTTGCGCGCCATTGGCCCCGACCGCCGAAACACCAAGGAACCAGTCATCGCCGCGCAGGCCTTTGAACGTCATCGCGGTGTTGCCGGTGGTGGCAAAGGGCTTGGCCTCCCACCCGGCGGCATCGGTGCGGCGGCGCCAGATGGCGTAAGAAATCGCGCCGGGCACCGCATTCCATTTGAGATCGGTGTCGGGAGAAACGGCAATTTTCTGCGTCACCGTGGGCGGCATGGGCGCGGCGGCGATAGCGGCGGCGGCCCGAATACTGAGCGCCGTCGCGCGGGCCAGATAGGGAAAGTCCATGAACTCGATCGTGTCGCCATACTGGACGGCCCCTTCCCGGCGGATATCCTGATGCTGATGATCGTAATTTTCGACCGCCACGGTGATGCGAACGGCGGGAAAGCCCTTCTCCTCGAAAGGCAGATGATCGCCCCCGCGCCCCACCCTGTCGGCGCGCCACACCTGCCGCACGGCCAGATCTTTGACGGACAGCCCGGCGATAAAGCGCGAAAGATTGCGGCTGGGGCTGTCATTCTCACCGCCTTCGCGGCGCTGGGCGGCGGTCAGTTTAGAATCGGCATTGGCGCGCGGCCCTTCGGAAAAGACGCGGATATGCGTGTCATCCACCAGCCCGTCCGACCCGCGCGTATTACCGACAATGTCATTGTTGAGCACCGCTTTCACCTTCCACCCCCGCTCGGCCGCGACATCGGCCAACAAGCGGCCGCCCAGCAGGCCCTGCTCCTCGCCCGAAAGCACCGCGTAAACCACCGTGGTGGGGAATTTGCGCTGCGCCATGATCCGCGCCGCCTCGATCACCAGCGCCACGCCCGAGCCGTCATCATTGGCGCCCGGCGCATCGGCGGTCGCATTCATCACGTCCGAGACGCGTGTGTCGATATGGGCCTGAATGATGGTTACTTCGTCGGGCCGCTCCGTGCCCTTTTGAATGGCCACGACATTGACCAGCCGTGCGGGCGTGGGGATGCGCGCGCTGGTCACCATGCGTTCGGGCAGTTCGATGGACAGGCATCCGCCGCATTGCGCCCCGATGGCGTGGAATTGGTCCTCAGCCCATTTGCGCGCCGCGCCGATCCCCCGTTTGGGGTCATCCTGAGCGGACAAAGTATGGCGCGTGCCAAAGCCCACCAGCGAAGTCACCGTGGCGCGCAGGCGATCAGGCGAAGGCGCCGCGTTTTGGGCGAAAGCGGCGGCGGGCAGCAGGGCGGCGGCGATGAGGGTGTGGCGGATCATGGCGGCGAATGTGCCATGCCCACGCCCCCGCGCAAGGGGGCAAACTAGCGTAGTTTTTCCAGCCAGATGGTGCGGCGGATCGTCTCGTCCACCATGCAGGAGCTATATTCGATCGCCTCCAGCGAACCGCCCTCAGCCTCTTTCGATTGCAGCAAACAATGCTTTTGCCGATCGGCAATCCATGCGCGCTCGGCGCTGCGCAACGCGGTCTGGCGCGCGGGCGGCAGGCGTTTGAACGTCACCGCCCATGTTGCGTTTAGCTGCGCATCCTGCCGCTTCATCTCCTGCGCATTGCACTGGTCATGCAGGATCGTGTTGAGATCGCGGCGCGCCAGGCACCGCCGATAGGGCGACGAATAGCGCGCGTCGATCTCCGGATGGCTGGGCGCCGGATCGGCCAGCGTCAGGATCGGCCCAAAGGAATAGGCCGGAACACCTGCTGCCAGAGCCAGCGCCAGCAGCATCAATAGGCCCGCGCGACGTAGATGCGCTCAACCGCCGCTTCGCCGGTGAAGGGACAGAGACCTTCGGCGGGCGCGGCGTCGAGCGCGGTGTTGCGGATGGTGAGCTTCAGCGCCTTCAACTGCTCGACCACCTTTTCCAGCGCATCGCCGGTCGGGCGGCTCCAGTTCAACTCGACCCAGCCGGGATAACGCTTATCCTCGGCAAAGAACTCGGTCAATTCGGCAAGCGTGGTCAGGCCGCGCGTGATATTGGCGTCGCGCTTCTCGGTCGCTTCGCGGTGCAGGCTGGCCTGAATATCCTCCAGCAGTGCGGCGGCCCCGGCAACGAATTCCTCGCGGCTCTGACCCACGAAATTGGTCTTGGCGTCCTCGCGCCAGATGCGGTCGCGGCGCAGCGCGGACACCATGCCGCCCGCCGCATCGCGCCCGCCGATTTCCAGAATGATCGGCGCGCCCTTCTTGACCCAGGCCCAGCGCTTTTGCGTCGCCTTGCCGGGGCGCTTGTCGAGCAGCACGCGGATCGGTTCGCCCAGAGCCGAGAGCTTGAGCAATTCGCGGCGGATTTCCTCGCAATAGGCCAGCAGCGCCTCGTCGCCGTCATCCTCGCGCAGCATCGGCAGGATGATGATCTGATGCGGGGCAATCGCGGGCGGCACCCGCAGACCGTCATCATCGCCATGCGTCATAATGACGCCGCCGATCATGCGGGTCGAAACGCCCCACGAGGTGGTGTGCGCCAGTTCCTGCGCGCCTTCCTTGCTCTGATAGCGAATGCCTGCCGCCTCGGCAAAACCGGTGCCGAGGTAGTGGCTGGTCCCGGCCTGCAGCGCCTTGCCATCCTGCATCATCGCTTCGATCGAATAGGTGGCGACGGCGCCGGGGAAACGCTCGTTCTCCGGCTTTTCACCGGCCACAACGGGCATGGCCAGCACAGTCTCGGCAAAATGACGATACATTTCGAGCGCGCGCAGCGTTTCCTTCATTGCATCATCGCGGTCGGCATGGGCGGTATGCCCTTCCTGCCACAGGAACTCGCTGGTGCGCAGGAACATGCGGGTGCGCATTTCCCAGCGCACGACATTGGCCCACTGGTTCACCATCAGCGGCAGATCGCGCCAGCTTTGCACCCAGCGCGCCATCGCCGCGCCGATCACCGTTTCCGACGTGGGGCGCACGATCAGCGGTTCTTCCAGCTTGGCCTCGGGATCGGGGATCAGCCCGCCCTTGCCGTCGCCGATCAGGCGGTGATGGGTGACGACCGCCATTTCCTTGGCAAAGCCCTCAACGTGATCGGCTTCCTTGGAAAAATAGCTCAGCGGAATGAACAGCGGGAAATAGCAATTGTCGACACCCGCTTCCTTGATCGCAGCGTCCATGATCTTCTGGATGCGTTCCCAGATGCCATAGCCCCACGGCTTGATGACCATACAGCCGCGCACGCCGCTTTCCTCGGCCATCTCGCCTTCGGAGACGACTTGCTGATACCATGCGGCGAAGTCATCTTCGCGCTTCACGGTCAGGGCGTGGCGGATCTGGGCGGGCTTTTGCGTTTTCTGATTCATGGCGCGCAGCGTTTAAGCAAGCCGCCGAAAAACGGGAACCGGTTTTTTGCAAAAAACGCTGCGAGGCGCGAAATTCCTGCCCCGGCCCCCTTCATGATCGGCGCAGCCCCCGCTGCGCCCGGCAAAATGCTTACTTGGCCAGCTTGTCGAGCATCTTCTGCATTTCCAGCATCTGATTGCGCAGCGCGTCGATCTCCGACTTGGTGCCGGTCTCGGCCTCCGGCTCGCGTGCGGGTTCGGCGGGCTTGGGCGGCGTGCCATCGGCGCCGGGCATGAAGGCGGCGGCGGCGGCCTGGAACATGGCGATGTTCTGCTGGGCCAGACGGGCCAGCGGATTGCTCTCCATACTGTCCTCAAACGCCTTGCGCAGCTTCATCTGGTTGGCGCGGAACTGCTCCATGCTGGCTTCGAGGTAATGGGGGATCAGCCCCTGCATCGAATTGCCATACATCCCGATCAACTGGCGCAGGAAATTGACCGGCAGCATCTGCTCGCCGCTGGCCTCTTCCTCCATGATGATCTGGGTCAGGATCTGATGCGTGATATCGGCGCCCGATTTGGCGTCCAGCACGCGAAATTCGATACCCTCGCGGGTCATCTTCGAGAGGTGATCGAGCGTGATATAGCTCGACGATTGCGTGTTATAGAGACGCCGGTTAGCGTATTTCTTGATGATAACCGTGTCGCTTTTGCCTTCGGCCTTTTCGGTCATGCGCCCTCGCTCCTCCCAGAGTTGTAGCTTACGCTAACACCGTATGGCGGTGCGGTGCAACATATTGCTGCTGCGCGGCAGTGGTTTGTCACAATTGAATTTATGCGCCTGCGCTTTCGCCTTTTGCAAACCCGGAAAATGCCTGCAACACAGCGCGCCAGCCCAGCAAAATCGCCCCGTGGCGGCCCGGAAATGCGCGCGCCGGGGCGATGGCGGCAAGGCCCGGCCAGTCAGGCAGATCCCCCTCGCCCGCCAGCCAGCGCATGAGATCGGCCTCGGCGCGGGCAAAATCACCTTCGCCGCGCCCGATGGCGGCATCGGCCATGATTGCGCCTGCCGCCTGCCCGATCGCGCAGGCCTGCGCGGCAAGACCGATCCGCGCGATCCGCCCTTCGGTGTCCAGATCGATCCCCACCTTCATCGTGCTGCCGCAACTGGCCGAGCGCGCCGCGCCTTGCAGGGTCAGCGCATCATCCCAGCGATGCCGGACCAGCCCTGTCGCCAGCATCAACACCTCAGGCGTATAGAGAGCGGCAACCGAGGCCATCTCAATCGACCGCGCGATGCGTCTTGCGCCTAGCGTGAGTCGTCGGCGTGTGAGTCGGCCCGGGGCTGGGCTCGGCCTCGTCCTTGGCGCGATCCTCGGCGGCCTCGCGGCGGCGCTGCGAGATCATCTTGACCATCGCCTCGCTGCTGGCATCAATGAAATTATACGTGCGCGAGTGGGTGATCCATCCCGGCCGCCCTTTGGGCCCCCAGATCGTGTCATAGGCCAGAATCAGCACCGAATAGCCCAGCACGATAATCAGCGTGCCCTTGACCGCGCCAAAGCCGAAACCCAAAACCCGGTCCACTGGCGCCAGCGCCGAGGCGCGGCTGGCCGTGCCCAGATAGCGCGCCACCGCCCGTACCAGCACATAAGGCACGATCAGCAGCAGAAAGAACGCCAGCACGCTGGCCCCGCTTTCCGTACCGATATGGGGCGTCAGCACCTCGGCCAGCGGCGTGTGCAGCGTATGGATCGCAACAATCGCCACCGCGCCAGCGAAAAGCGAGATCGCTTCCTGCACAAAACCGCGCAGAAAGCCGAAGGTGGCGGCAAGGCCGACCACCACAAGCACAAGAATATCAAATCCGGTCATAGCCCAAGGGGGTTATTCGTCCCCCACGATGCGGTCAACGAGATTTGGCAGCAGGTTGATGGCGCTGTGCCGCATTTCGGCAGGCGTTTCCCCCGAACCGCCGCTTTCCTCCGGCCCATAGGCCCGCTCAAACCCCAGCTTGGCCCCCTCGCGCAGGCGCAGGCCGCCATGGGCCACCGGGCGGATTTCCCCCGCCAGCGACACTTCACCAAACCATATCGCCCGCGCGGGCAAAGGCTTGTCCGCCAGCGCCGAAACCAGCGCCGCCGCCACGGCCAGATCCGCAGCCGGATCGGCCAGACGATAGCCCCCCGCCACATTCAAATAGACCTCGCAGGCCGAAAAATTCAGCCCGCAGCGCGCCTCCAGCACCGCCAGCAGCATGGCAAGACGCCCATTGTCCCAACCCACCACCGCGCGCCGGGGCGTGGCCCCCGACTGCAACCGCACGATCAGCGCCTGAATTTCCACCAGTACCGGACGTGTACCCTCGATGGCGGGGAACACCGCGCTGCCCGGCACCGGATTTTCGCGGCCCGACAGGAACAGCATCGAAGGATTCGACACTTCCTCCAAACCCTTGCCTGCCATGGCGAAAACCCCGATTTCATCGACCGGACCAAAGCGATTTTTCAGGTTGCGCAGGATGCGATATTGATGGCTGCGCTCGCCCTCAAAGGCCATCACCACATCGACCATATGCTCCAGCACACGCGGGCCCGCGATATTGCCGTCCTTGGTCACATGGCCCACCAGCACCAGCGCCGCGCCATTCTCCTTGGCATAGCGGATCAGTTCGAAGGCGCATCCACGCACCTGGCTGACCGTGCCTGGTGCGCCCTCGATCTGGTCGGAATGCATGCACTGGATCGAATCGATCACCAACAGCGCGGGCGCCTCCATCCCGCCCAGCGTGGTCAGAATATCGCGCACAGAGGTTGAGGAAGCGAGCCGAATCGGGGCACTCTGCAAGCCGAGCCGCTCAGCGCGCAGACGGATCTGGCCCGGCGCTTCCTCCCCGCTGATATAGACCGCCAAGCCACCGGCCTGCGCCACTCTGGCGCTGGCCTGAAGCAAGAGCGTCGATTTGCCGATGCCCGGATCGCCGCCCATCAAAATCGCGCTGCCCGGCACAAGGCCACCGCCCAGCGCGCGGTCAAACTCGGCAATCCCCGTGCTGCGCCGCACCAGCCGGTCATCGGCCTTGTCCAGCGGTTCAAACAGGATCGCCCGACCGCCGCTCGACAGATCATGCTTGGCCGAAAACACCGTCTGGGGCGCTTCCTCGCTCAACGTGTTCCATTCGCCGCAATCGACGCATTGTCCCTGCCAACGGGTGGTGACGCTGCCACAGGAGGAGCAGACGAAGCGGCGTTTCGGTTTGGCCATGGGACGCATCGTAGGGAGAACAAAAGGGGAAATCAAGGGAGGAAAGTGGGCCTCCGGCGGGCCAAGGGTCTCGACCCTTGGCAATTCCATTGTTGGGGTGGTGTTTCAGAGGCAACCGAGAGCCACACCAAAAATAAAACCTGCGGCGCCGTTATGCTGCGCCGCAGGTTTTAAAATTCAAACACCGCGCCAGCCCCAAAGGCCGAACCACAACGCGACTTAGACAATAACGGGATTGCAAAGGGACCGAGTCCCTTTGCCCGCCGGAGGCAAAAAGCCCCCAACCTTACTCCGTCAAATCGCTCCAGGCATCCTTTAACCGGTCAAAGAAACCCTTGGCCTCGGGACATTCCTCGCCCGTTTCGGTCGCCTGAAACTCGCGCAGCAATTCCTTCTGGCGCGCGGTCAGCTTGGTCGGCGTTTCCACCGCCACCTCAACCACCAGATCGCCCATCCCGCGCCCGTTCAGCACCGGCATACCGGCGCCGCGCTTACGCAATTGCTTGCCGGTCTGGATGCCTGCGGGAATGTCGATGACATGCCTGACGCCATCCATGCCGGGAATCTCGATCTGCCCGCCAAGAGCCGCCGTGGTAAAGCTGATCGGCGCGCGGGTCAGCAGCGTCGTGCTCTCGCGGTCGAACACCGGGTGGCGCTTAATGTGCAGGAAGATGTAGAGATCGCCCGGCGGCGAACCATTGGGCCCGGCCTCACCCTTGCCCGACAGGCGGATGCGGTTGCCATTGTCCACACCCTTGGGGATCGCGACTTCCAGCTTCTGGCGCTGATCGACGCGGCCTTCGCCATGGCATTTCTTGCACGGCTTTTCGATGACCTCGCCCCGGCCATGACAGGTCGGACAGGTCCGCTCGACCATGAAGAAGCCCTGCTGCGCGCGCACCTTGCCATGCCCGCCACACAGGTTGCAGCGGCGCTTGCCCGTGCCCGGCTCCGCGCCCGATCCCTTGCAGGGTTCGCAGCCCGTGGCCACCTCGACCTCGATTTCCACGGTCTTGCCATGGAACGCATCGTCCAGCCCGATTTCGAGATCATAGCGCAGATCAGCCCCGCGCCGCGCCTGTTGACGCCCTCCGCCGCCGCCAAAGGCGTTGCCGAAGATGCTCTCAAAAATATCGCCGATGTCGCCGAAATCGCCGCCGCCCTGAAAGCCGCCAGCGCCCGGTCCGCCGTTTTGAAACGCGGCATGGCCGAAACGGTCATAGGCCGCGCGCTTTTGCGGGTCCTTTAGGCAATCATAGGCTTCGCTGATCTGTTTGAACTTGGCCTCGGATTCCTTGCAACCGGGGTTGCGGTCCGGGTGAAATTTCATCGCCAGTTTGCGATAGGAAGATTTTAGCGTCGCCTCATTGGCATCGCGCGAAACTTCCAGCAGTTCGTAATAGTCGATTTCAGCCGACATTGCACATTTCCCCTGAAGAGAGGCCCGCCCCGTTCAGAGCGGGCCTCTTTCATCGCAACATCAGGCCTTCTTGTCGTCCACTTCCGAGAACTCGGCGTCGACCACATCGTCCTGCGCCGGAGCAGCGCCCGGAGAGGCCGCAGCAGCCTGTTCCTTCTCATAGATCGCCTGACCCATCTTCATGGCCTTTTCGGTCAGGGCCTGGGTCTTGGCGGTCATTTCGGCCGGATCATTGCCTTCGATGGCGGCCTTGGCATCGGCAATGGCGGCTTCGATTTCAGCCTTCAGCGAGGCGTCGATCTTGTCGCCATTTTCCGCCAGCTGCTGCTCGGTGGCATGGACGAGGCTGTCGGCGTTGTTCTTGGCCTCGGCGGCCTCACGACGCTTCTTGTCCTCTTCGGCAAACTTTTCGGCATCCTTGACCATCTGGTCGATGTCATTGTCCGAAAGGCCGCCGCTGGCCTGGATCTTGATCTGCTGTTCCTTGCCGGTGCCCTTGTCCTTGGCCGACACGTTCACGATGCCGTTGGCGTCAATGTCGAAGGTCACCTCGATCTGGGGCACACCGCGACGCGCAGGCGGAATGCCGATCAGGTCGAAATTGCCCAGCATCTTGTTGTCCGCCGCCATTTCGCGCTCGCCCTGGAAGACGCGGATGGTCACGGCCTGCTGATTGTCATCAGCGGTCGAGAACACCTGCGACTTCTTGGTCGGGATCGTGGTGTTGCGGTCGATCATGCGGGTGAACACGCCGCCAAGCGTTTCGATGCCCAGCGAGAGCGGGGTCACGTCGAGCAGCAGCACGTCCTTGACGTCGCCCTGCAGCACGCCCGCCTGAATGGCCGCGCCCATGGCAACCACTTCGTCAGGGTTGACGCCCGTGTGGGGTTCCTTGCCGAAGAATTCCTTCACCGCTTCGCGCACCTTGGGCATGCGGGTCATGCCGCCCACCAGCACCACGTCGTCGATCTGCGCGGCGGTCACGCCCGCGTCCTGCAGCGCCTTGCGGCAGGGTTCCATCGTGCGCGCGATCAGATCGGCCACCAGACGTTCCAGATCCGAACGGGTGATCGTTTCGACCAGATGCAGCGGCGTGGTCGCCCCTGCTTCCATGCGAGCGGTGATGAAGGGCAGGTTGATTTCGGTGGTCTGCGCGCTCGACAGTTCGATCTTGGCTTTTTCCGCCGCTTCCTTCAGGCGCTGAAGCGCCAGACGGTCGCCGCGCAGGTCCAGACCTTCCTTCGCCTTGAACTTGTCGGCCAGATATTCGACGACCTTGGTGTCGAAATCTTCACCGCCAAGGAAGGTGTCGCCGTTGGTCGACTTCACCTCGAACACGCCGTCGCCGATTTCGAGGATCGAGACGTCGAACGTGCCGCCGCCAAGGTCGTAAACAGCGATGGTCTTGCCATCATTCTTTTCCAGACCATAGGCCAACGCGGCGGCCGTGGGTTCGTTGATGATGCGCAGCACTTCAAGGCCCGCGATCTGACCCGCGTCCTTGGTGGCCTGACGCTGGGCGTCATTGAAGTAGGCGGGCACGGTGATGACGGCCTGCGTCACGGTTTCGCCCAGATACGATTCGGCCGTTTCCTTCATCTTCTGAAGGGTGAAGGCGGAAATCTGCGAAGGCGAATAGTCGGTGCCACCGGCTGCAACCCATGCATCGCCATTCTTGCCCTTGGCGATGGCATAGGGAACCAGTTCCATATCCTTCTGGGTCATCGGATCGTCAAAACGACGGCCGATGAGGCGCTTCACAGCAAAAATCGTGTTGTCGGGGTTGGTCACCGCCTGACGCTTGGCGGGCTGGCCGATCAGGCGCTCGCCATCCTTGGTGAAGGCCACGATCGAGGGCGTGGTGCGCGCGCCTTCCGAATTTTCGATAACCTTGGGCTTGCCCCCATCCATAACAGCAACGCAGCTGTTGGTGGTGCCAAGGTCAATACCGATTACTTTACCCATATCGTCGATCCCTAAGTCCAGTGTTGACACCACCCTTTGGCTTCCCGAAAAATCCGGCAAAGCGGCTCGATGGCTCGTTTGACTTGGCGGCATATAGGTGGGCTTTTGCGCCTAACAAGGGCCTTGGCGCGCGAAGCATCACTTCATCCACGACCTTGGCGCATTTTGCCGCTCATTTTCGGCGCGATCGGCATGGTTTTCCTTTTTGGATGGCCCGCCCGGCCCGTGATATTTTTGCTCCCCTGCGCCGCATTCGCGCGCGGGCCTGCGCGGTGATGCTTGGAAAAGCGTGCAAAATTGCCTAAACCCGCGCTCCGCCGCGATCCGCAAGCCGGACGTGCCGCCGCCCTTTGTGTCGCATCATGATCCAGAACCCAAGGATTGCCGCCGGATGAAAAAGATCGCTTTGGCCCTTTGCCTGCCCCTCGCCCTTGGCGCCCTGTCGGCATGCAAGGGCGAGAAAAAGGCGCAGCCCCCCGCCGGTCTTTCGGCCATGGACGGCATGTTGGTCCATGATGGCCGCCTCGTCCTGCCCGCGGTCAAGGGGCGCCCGGCGGCGGGCTATTTCACCGTCTCCAATCAAAGCGGTTCGGTCGCCACCCTCACCGGGGTCGGCGTGGCCCATACCGGCAAGGCCGAGATGCATGTCACGCTCGACGGCATCATGGAGGCCGTGCCCCGGCTCGACATCGGTTCGGGCCAGAGCGTGGCCTTTGGTCCGGGCGGCAAACATGCGATGGTCTTCGACGTCTCGCCCGATCTCAAGGCCGGGGGAGCGACCGAACTGACGCTGACCTTTTCCGACGGGCGCAAGTTGACCGCGCCGATGCAGATCGAAGCGCCCGGCATGATGGGGTCGGGTATGACCGGACCGGGCATGGATCACTCCAAAATGTGATCGCGCACGCCTGCCCATTAAGGAAAAGCCCGCCTGTCGCGATGACAGGCGGGCTTTTCCTTAACGGGGCTTCCTCCGGCCCGTTCAGCAGCGAACGCGATATTCGCGGCCGCGATCATCCATGCGATAGCAATTGCCGTCGCGCTTGCGCACTGTCGAACCGGCCACACCGCCCGCCGCCGCGCCAATCGCCGCGCCGGTGGCCACATCGCCGCCCGACACACCGGCCACAACCGCACCGACGCCCGCGCCTGCCAGCGCGCCCTCGCCGCCATAGTTGCGGGCGCAGCCCCCGGTCATCACAAGAGCACCGGCCAGCACGCCCACCATCAGAAAATTGCGCATAACAGCCTCCTTTCCTCGTTACCAAGGAAAGGGCCAAGGCGGGGGAAAGTTCCACCCGCCCCGCGCGTCCTGTTTATTCCGGCTTCTTGGCCACGGCCACCATGGCCGGACGCAGCAGGCGATCCTTGATCGAATAGCCATGCTGAAGCACCTGAATCACGGTGCCGGGTTCGGCATCATGGGGCACTTCGATCATCGCCTGATGCTGATTGGGGTCCAGCGGCAGGCCATGGGCGGCCACCTTCTGGATGCCATGCTGGCCAAACACCTTGTCCAACTCGCGGCCCGTGGCCTCGATCCCGGCCAGCAGCGCCTTCAGACGCTCATCCTCGCGCAGATCGGCGGGAATGGCGTCGAGCGCGCGCGACAGATTGTCGGCCACGCTCAGCATATCGCGGGCAAAGCTGGTGCTGGCATAGGCGCGCGCGTCGGCAATGTCCTTTTCCAGACGGCGGCGCACGTTCTGTGTGTCGGCGCGCGCGTAAAGCACGTCATTGCGCGCGGCTTCCAGATCGTTTTCGAGTTGGGCGATGCGGGCGGCCAGATCGTCTCCGGCCTCATTTTGACCCTGCGTAGTTTCTTCCGTCATTGTTCCGATTATTCCAGTTTCAACCGATCAGTTTGCCCAGGGACTGGGCTGTGAAATCCACCATGGGGACGAGACGCGCATAATTCAACCGCGTTGGCCCGATTACCCCCACAACACCGATCACCCGCCCATCGCGATCCCGATAGGGAGATGCAATGACCGATGAGCCGGAAAGCGCGAAAAGCCGGTTCTCGCTGCCGATGAAAATGCGCGTCGCGTCGCCCTGTTTGGCGCGGTCGAGCAATTCGGCCACCGATTGTTTGTTTTCCAGATCGTCGAGCAGCGAACGCACCCGATCAAGATCGGACAATGCCGCCTCGTCCAGCAGATTGGCCTGTCCGCGCACGATCAGGACGGGGCGATGGGCCGCATCCTCGCTCCACACCGCCAATCCGCGCTGGACCAGATCGGCGCTGGCCGCATCGAGCGCGCTTTGCCCGGTGATGATTTCGGCCTGCATCGCGCGCGCCGCCTCGGCCAGAGTGCGCCCGCCCAGATGCGCGGTGATATAATTCGACGCCGCCTCCAGAGCGCCCGGCCCCAGCGAGGCGGGCAGCGCCAGAATGCGATTTTCGATGCCCCCGTCCTCGCCCACCAGCACGGCCAGAGCGCGGCCCGGCGAGAGCGGCACAAGGCTCATCTGCGCCAGTCGCGGTTCGCGCTGGGGCACCATCACCACGCCCGCGCAGGCCGACAGGTCCGAAAGCGCCGCGCTGGTCGCGGCCAATGCGGCCTCGATCGGGCCGGGCTGGTGCAGCGAACGCTCGATGGCGGCGCGCTCCTCCATGCTGGGTTCGCGCACCTGCATCATGCCGTCGACAAACAGGCGCAGCCCCTGCTCGGTCGGCATGCGTCCCGCACTGGTATGGGGATGCGAAAGCAGGCCGATCCCCTCCAGCTCGGCCAAAACGCTGCGGATAGAGGCAGGCGAAAGGTTAAGCGCCCCGCCGCCTGCCAGCGTTTTCGACCCCACCGGCTGGCCCGAATGCAGATAGGCCTCGACCACCTGCCGAAAGACTTCGCGCGCGCGCCCCGTCACCTCGGGAAAGGAAAGGTCGGAAGGAGGGGAATTGGCCATCTTCACCATATTGGGCGGCCCATCCCATCAAATCAAGAGAGATGGCACATCAGGCGATACGTCAAATCAGGCAGAACCGGCAGGCAAAACCTTGCCCCTGCCCGCGGGACGCGATAGGGCCGCGTCAACTTCATCAGGAACCAAACTTTACCTATAGAAAGGCCTGCCATGCGTCCCTCTGGCCGCGCGCCCGACGAAATGCGCGAGATCGAAATCATCACCAATTTCACCAAGCATGCCGAAGGCAGCGTGCTGGTCTGCTTTGGCGACACCAAGGTTCTGGTCACGGCCAGCGTCGAGGAACGCGTGCCCCCGTTCCTGCGCGGCAAGGGCGAAGGCTGGGTGACGGCGGAATATTCGATGCTGCCGCGCGCCACCCATACCCGCGGCAGCCGCGAGGCCGCCAAGGGCAAGCAGTCGGGCCGCACGCAGGAAATCCAGCGCCTGATCGGCCGCTCGCTGCGCGCCGTCACGGATCTGAAAAAGCTGGGCGAGCGCCAGATCACGCTGGATTGCGACGTGATCCAGGCTGACGGCGGCACCCGCACGGCCTCGATCTCGGGCGCCTGGGTGGCGCTGCGTCTGGCGGTCAACGGGCTGATGGCCAAGGGGCTGATCGCTGAGGACCCCCTGCCGCGCAAGGTGGCCGCGATTTCCTGCGGCATCGTCAATGGCGCGGCGGTTCTCGACCTTGATTATATTGAGGATTCGGGCGCGGATGCCGATGCCAATTTCGTGCTGATCGAAGGCGGCCATATTGCCGAGGCGCAGGCCACCGCCGAGGGCGCGACCTATGACGAAGAGGGCCTGCTGCGCCTGCTGCGTCTGGCCCGCATCGGCTGCGACCGCATTTTTGCCGCACAGGCCAAGGCGGTCGGGGCTTAATTGCCCCACCGGCCTGCCGTACAACATCCAAATATCCTCCAAAGGGGCCAAGCGCCGATGACCAGACTTTCCGGCAAGATCGTGATCGCCACGCATAATCTGGGCAAACTGGCCGAGATGCAGAAGATGCTGGCCCCCTATGGACTGGAATGCGTGTCGGCGGGCGAACTGGGGCTGGAAGAACCCGAGGAAGTCGGCACCACCTTCATCGAAAACGCCCTGATCAAGGCGCGTTTCGCGGCGGTGGAAAGCGGGCTGCCTGCGCTGGCCGACGATTCGGGCCTGTGTGTTCAGGCGCTGGGCGGGAGGCCCGGCGTCTACACTGCCGACTGGGCCGAGCGCCACTGGTACGAAGGCCCCGAAGGCCGCGACTGGTTCATGGCCATGGGCAAGGTCGAGGGCCTCCTGTGCGAACACGGGCCGGACGTGGGCCGCGCGGCGCATTTCGCCTGCGTGCTGGCGCTGGCATGGCCCGATGGTGTCGATGCGGTCTATGAAGGCCGCGTCGACGGCACGATGACATGGCCCCCGCGCGGACGTCTGGGCTTCGGCTTCGACCCGGTGTTCATCCCGCGCGGCTATGACCAGACCTTCGCCGAAATCCCCCCCGCCGATAAGGCCAGGATCAGCCATCGCGCCGATGCTTTTGCCAAATTGGTGGCGGATCAGTTTGGGTGAGGTTTATGCCTCCGGCGGGCAAAGGGACTTGTCCCTTTGCAATCCCGTTAATGTAGGCGTTGCGCGCATGGTTCAGCCGAAACGCTGAAAGCGCGGCGTTCAGATTTTAAAGCCTGCGGCGCTGTCGGGTGTTAGCTCACCGCGCCGCAGGCTTTAAAACGACAGCACATCATGTTTCGTTGCAAATCATGCACAACCCCATAATGGGATTGCAAAGGGCCCCCGCCCTTTGCCCGCCGGAGGCATAAAATCTCACACCCCCCTCACGGCACCTTCTGCCCAAAAATATTCCCCGCCGGCCAATAGCGGCAAACGAGGAAATCGTCCCGAGGCCCGCGCGCCATGGCGCAGCCCACCTTCTGCGTCCCGCGCCAGACGATCTGTGTGTAATGGGCAACATTGCGCCAATTGCCATCGCGGGTGACGGCGGGGAATGTGCCGGGCAGGAAATCGTCGCGTTCGGAGATGAACTGCTCGATCATGGTTTCGATCGGGTATGCGCCCGCCGTGCCCATGAACAGGTTTTCGCCCGCCTTTTTGCGTCGTTCGGCCGAGGCATGTTCGAACTTTCCGCTGCGGGCCAGTTCCTGCGCCCAATCGAGCGCGCCTTGCGCCAGCGCTTCGTCCCAGACCAGCGGTGCCTCGCTCATCCGCGCCCTTTCGCGGTTGTGCGCGGCCAGCGCGCGGGCGGCGAGCGCAGGAGTCATGGCCGGGGCGCCGGAGCCATAGACGGCAACCGGAGTGATTGCGGGCGCGGCCGCAACCGGGCCGCCGATCAGGCAACAGAGGACAAAAGCATGGCGCATCATAGCCACCTCTTGACATCTCAACCTTAAACCAGCGTGAAGAAGCCATGGCGCGCGCACTTTATATTCACTGGCCCTTCTGTCTCAAGAAATGCCCCTATTGCGACTTCAACAGCCATGTGCGCGATGGAGTGGACCATGATCTTTGGCGTGGGGCGCTGCTGGCCGACCTGCGGCGCGAGGCCGAGATGGCGGGCGGCGAGGCGCTGGAGAGTATCTTTTTCGGCGGCGGCACGCCCAGCCTGATGCCGCCCGCGCTGGTCGCCGCCTTGCTGGAGGAGGCGCAGCGGCTCTGGGGTTTTGCCCCCGGCATCGAGATCACGCTGGAGGCCAATCCGTCGAGTGTGGAGGCCGCCAATTTTGCCGCGCTGGCCAGCGCGGGGGTCAATCGCGTCTCGCTGGGGGTTCAGGCTCTCGATGATGCGGCTCTGCGTTTCCTTGGCCGCCTGCATGGTGTGGACGAGGCACTGGCCGCGCTCGGCGTGGCGCAGGAGCATTTTTCCCGCGTCAGCTTCGACCTCATCTATGCCCGCCCCGATCAGTCCGCCGATGCGTGGGAGGCCGAACTCAACCGCGCCCTCGCGCTGGGCACCGATCACCTCTCGCTCTATCAACTGACCATCGAGGAAGGCACGCGCTTTGCTACTCTGGTGCGCGAGGGTGCCTTTGCCCCGCTGGAGGATGATCCGGCCGCCGACCTGTTTGCGATGACCCGCGCGATCACCGCGCGCGCCGGATTGCCCGCCTATGAAGTGTCGAACCACGCAAGGCCGGGACAAGAAAGCCGCCACAACCTGACCTATTGGCGCTATCTCGACTATGCCGGGATCGGGCCGGGCGCGCATGGGCGGCGCGGAGGATTTGCCACGACACGGCATAAAAAGCCCGAAAACTGGCTCACATCGGTCGCCGCCAAGGGCCATGGCACGCAGGAGGAGCGCGCACTTTCCCCCGCCGAACAGGGGGCCGAAGCGGTGCTGATGGGCCTGCGTCTGGCCGAGGGGATGGATGTGGGCGCGCTGGCCTCCCGGCTGGGTCTGGCGCAGGGCGATCTGATCGAGGCGGACAAACTGGCGCTCTTCATCCGACAGGGGCTGATGTGGCAGGAGGCCCCGCGCATCGGCGCGACCGAGGCCGGAATGCTGGTCTTGAACAGCCTGATCGCGCAGGTCACGCCCGACGGTTTGGCCGGATGAACGAAGCGGCCGCCTTCCTCGCCGCCCGCGCCGAAGTGCTGGCCGCATGGCACGCGCATCTGACCGACGCCCGCCGCCGCAGCCCGCATACGGTGCGCGCCTATATGGCCACGGCGGGGCGGCTGATGGATGCGCTGGAGGCTTATGACTGGGCGGCGCTGTCGCGGATCGACACGGCGGGCCTGCGCCATTTTCTGGCCGAGCGGCGCGAGGATGGCATCGCCAATATCTCGGTCGCGCGCGAATTGTCGGCCTTGCGCGGTTTCCTCAGCTTTGCCCGCGAAAAGGCGGGCATGGTAAAACCCGCCCCGCCCCGGCTGCGCGGCCCCCGGGTCAAGCGCGGCATCCCCCGCCCGGTCACGCCCGACGAGGCGACCGACCTTGCCGATCTGGTGCATGTCAATGCGCGCGATGATTGGCAGGGCTTGCGCGACCGGGCAGTGCTGCTGCTGCTCTATGGCGCAGGACTTCGTATCGCGGAGGCTTTGTCGCTGACCGGCGCGGACTGGCCGATGGGCGACCGGCTGACCATCACCGGCAAGCGGAGCAAGCAGCGCGTGATCGCCATCCTGCCCGCCGTGCGCGAGGCGATTGCGGCTTACCTCAACGCCTGCCCCTATCCGGTGGAACGGGACAAGGCGCTGTTTCGCACGGTAAAGGGCGCGGCGCTCTATCAGTCGGCGGTGCAAAAGGCGGTGGCCGATGCGCGCGGGATGCTGGGCCTGCCCGATACGGCCACGCCCCATGCGCTGCGCCATTCCTTTGCCACGCATCTGTTGGGCGCAGGGGCGGATCTGCGCTCGATTCAGGAATTGCTGGGCCATGCCAGCCTGTCCTCGACGCAGGTTTACACGAGGGTCGATGCGGCCGTGCTGCTCGACGCCTATCGCAATGCGCATCCCAGAGCCGAAGATTAAACGCGCGGAAGATTAACCTCGGAACCACCCGTCAATCCGGGGCCGCATCCAGCGCAGCACCGGCACCTCGACCCAGCGATAGACCGCCACCGACAGCGCCACCACGGTCAGGCTGACCAGCCCCGCCCATGGCAGCCATGGCAGCGCATCATCACCCAGCCAGTCCTGCACCGCCAGCGCGCCATGCACCACCGGCAGATGCACCAGATAAAGCGCAAAGGAGGCATCGCCCAGCAGGATCAGCCAGCCTTGTCGCGCCAGCCATCCCGACATGGCCCCGCCGCCCGCACCAAAGATCCAGATGAACAAGGCCATCAGCGGCAGATAGGCCAGTTGCATCCGCCACACATCGGGCAGGCCCAGCAAAGGATAGGCCACCATCGCGCAGAGCAGCAGCGCGAGCGCGGCCGCCTCCGCCCCCGTCCCGCCCCGGCGCGGCAGGCGATAGACCAGCATCCCTACGATAAAATCGAGCAGCCGCGAAACCGGGCTGATATAGGTCAGCCAATGAGTCAGCGTAGGCTCATCGCCCGCGAGAATCGCCCCCTGCCCCGATGCCACGCGCCAGACCACTACGCCGAGATTGAGCGCCAGCAAGCCCGCCGCCAGCAAGCCCAGCCGCCGCAGCGGCATCAGCGCCAAACCGGCAAAGCAGGCATAGAAAAACGCCTCGTCCGACAGGCTCCAGCTTGGCTCGTTGATGGTGAAATACCAGCCCGAGCGCGGCACCCATGCTTGTAGCAGCGACAGATTGACCGCCACCTTGGGCCAGACGCCCGCGCCTTCCTGAACCAGCGCCAGCACCGCCAGCGGCACGCCCACCAGCCAGTGCAGCGGCAGCACCCGCGCCAGCCGGAGCGTGAAATAGTGCCAGCCGCCGATCCGCCCTTCTGCCAGCCGCGCCTGATAGGTATGGGCAAGGATATAGCCGGAAAGCATGAAAAAGAAGGACACGCCCGCATAGCCCTCGTGAAAGAGGGTGCGCGCGAGGGGCTGCAACGCATTGGGATATTCGGCCAGCGGCCAGAGATGCGAGGCCAGCACCGCCAGCGCCGCGAAGAACCGCAGCGCCGTCAGTTGATCGAGGCGGACCATTAACCTGCCGTCATATCCTTATGCCGCCGCTCGATCGCGGCCCAGATCATCGCGCCGCAATCGCTGTTGTTGAAACGGTCGATGGCGACGATGCCGGTGGGCGAAGTCACGTTGATTTCCGTCAGCCATTGCCCGCCGATCACGTCAATGCCGACAAAGACCAGCCCGCGCGCGCGCAATTCCGGCCCCAACACGCGGCAGATTTCCGCCTCGCGTTCGGTCAGCTCGGTCGCCTCGGCGCTGCCGCCCACGGCCAGATTGCTGCGGAATTCGCCCTCGCCAGGCTTGCGGTTGATAGCGCCCGCCACCTCGCCGTCGACCAGCACGATGCGCTTGTCGCCCTTGGACACATCGGGCAGGAAGGGCTGCACCATGAAGGGTTCCTTCCACATCTGGGTGAACACTTCGATCAGCGCGCCCAGATTGTCGCCGCTGGCGGGCACGCGGAACACCGCCTTGCCGCCATTGCCATGCAGCGGCTTGATGACCAGATCGCCGCCGAAACCGCGCTCGACCATGCGCTTTTGAAAGCCGCGCACATCCTCGATCCGGCGCGCGACCAGCGTTGGCGGCATGAACTGAGCGAAATCGAGCACAAAGACCTTTTCGGGCGCATTGCGCACCTGTTCCGGGTCATTGACGACCAGCGTCTGCCCTTTAAGCTTTTCAAGGATATGCGCGCCGGTGATATAGCCCAGATCGAACGGCGGGTCCTGACGCATCAGCACCACGTCAATATCCGCGCCAAGGTCGATATTGGCAAATTCGCCCAGCTTGTAATGCGATTCGCCCGCCTGCGGGCGATGCACGATGACGGGGGCGGCCCATGCCGAAACCCGGCCCTTTCCGTCCGCCGTCGATTCCCATGCCAGCGTGCCGACATCATAATACCACAGCGAATGCCCCCGCGCCTGCGCCGAGAGCATCAGGGCAAAGGTGGAATCGCCCGCAACATTGATCGAGGGCAAGGGGTCCATCTGGACGGCAACACGCAGCGACATTGGCAAAATCTCCACTCCGCCGGGTGGCGGAAGACCGAATAACACCGATCAGATCGGCATCCATGCGTTGGCGATGTGGCGCACCATCGCGCCGGGCGCAAGCAACAGAATATCTACCCGCATATCATCCCCGGCTTTAGCATAGTCCGGCCACAGCAATTCGGCCGCGCGCGCCACACGGGTCAAACGGCGCTGGTCGATGGCAAAATCGAGATCAGCCTCGCGGGCGCGCCATTTGACCTCGACGAAAACGACCAGCCCCGGCTGGCGAGCAATGATGTCCACCTCGCCGCGCGGGGTTTTGACGCGCTGGGCCACGATCTCGAAACCTTGATCGCGCAGCCAAGCGCAGGCCAGTGTTTCCCCATGCCGCCCCCTCGCCTCGGCGGCAATGCGGTCGGCCTCGCGTTTCCAGTTCATTTCAACGTGAGCGCCAAAGCATACAACGCCTTGCGATCCAGCCCGGTGGCCTTGGCCACGGCGGCGGCGGCCTGGCTGGGCTTCAACTCGCGCAATTGCTCGCGCAGCAGCTTTTCGGCATCCTCCATACTGGCCGCCTCCGCCACCGCGGGGCCGACCATCAGCACGATCTCGCCGCGCGGCGGATTGGCGGTATAATGCTCGATCAGTTCATCGGGCGTGCCGCTGCGGCATTCCTCGAACATCTTGGTCAATTCGCGCGCCACGGCCACCTCGCGCCCCGGCAGAACCTTGGCAATCGCGGCCAGAGCATCGGTCAGGCGCGGCGCGGTTTCATAGAACACCAGCGTCGAAGGCACCACCGCCAGCTCGGCCAGAGCATGTTCGCGCGCCTTTTCCTTGGGCGGCAAGAAACCGGCAAACAGAAACTTGTCCGAAGGCAGGCCCGAAAGCGTGATGCCCACAATCGCCGCGCTGGGGCCGGGAATCGAGGTGACGGGAATGCCCCGCTCGCGGCATTCGCGCACAAGGCGATAGCCGGGGTCCGAGACCAGCGGCGTGCCCGCATCCGACACCAGCGCCACCGGATGATCCGCCATCAGCGCCAGCAAGCCCTCACGCGCTCGCTCGTCGGCATGGTCGTCATAGCGGATCATGCGTGCTTTGATGTCCAGATGCTGCAACAAACGCCCGGTAACCCGCGTATCCTCACAGGCCACCGCCGCCACGTCTCGCAATGTCTCGATAGCGCGCAGGGTGATATCGCGGAGATTGCCAATTGGCGTGGCGACAATATACAGGCCAGAAGAGAGTTTTTGTTCCATAGGTCAGCTTCATAGCAGGGCCGACCGGAGCAAGCCAACAGGACAAAAAAGATGGAACAGCCCAAGGCCCCCGCAAGCCGCACGCTTTGGCGCAAAAGCATGACCCTTGGCGTCACCGCTCTGCTTTCGGCCTGTACGGTCGTGCCCAAGGGACCGGTGGAAACGCCCAATGCGCCGCCCCCGCCCACCGCGCAACTGCCCGCCGACGAAGGACGCCATCGCATCGCGCTGCTGGTGCCGCTTTCGGGCCCGGGCAGCGCGGTGGGTCAGGCGATGGCCAATGCCACGACCATGGCCCTGCTGGACACCAACGCCACCAAGATCCGCATCACCACCTATGACACATCGCCCGGCCCGGCGGCGGCGGCGGCCAAGGCGCTGGCCGATGGCAACCGGCTGATCCTGGGCCCGATGCTGGGCGAGGATGCGCTGGCCGTGGCGCAGACGGCGCGCCCGGCCCATGTGCCGGTGATTTCCTATACCGGAGACGCTGGCGTGGCGGGCAATGATGTGTTCGTGATGGGGGCGGTTCCGGCCCAAACTATCGCGCGCGAGGTCAAATATGCGCGCGCCCAGGGTCTGACCCGCTTTGCCGCGCTGATGCCGCTGGGCAATTATGGCGAACGGGCGGGCAATGCCACCATTGCGGCGGTGCGCGCGGCGGGCGGCACGCTGGTGGGCATGGAAAGCTATGATCGCTCCAAGGGCTCGCTGACGGCGGCGGTGCGGCGGCTGAAAGGGCGCGGGGCGTTTGATGCGGTGGTGATCGGCGATACGGCGGCGATGGCCGCGCAGGCCGCGCCGCTGCTGAAAATCGCGGCGCCGGGTCTGCGCATTCTGGGCAATGAACTGTGGGCCGGAGAGGCCGTGGTGGCGCGCACGCCCGCGCTGAACGGCGCATGGTTTGCCGCCCTTTCGGATCAGCGCTTTGGCCGGTTCACCGAAAGCTACAAGGCGCGCTTTGGCCAGCCGCCCTATCGCGCGGCCACGCTGGGTTATGACAGCGTGCTGCTGAGCTTGCGCATTGCGCGCGAATGGGCGCCGGGCACGCCCTTCCCCACCGGGCGTCTGCTGGATCGGGGCGGGTTCCTCGGGCTGGACGGCATCTTCCGCTTCAACAGCAATCAGGTGATCGAGCGCGCGCTGGAAGTGCGCGAGGCGCGCGGCGGGGCGATCAATGTGCTCAGCCCCGCTCCGTCGCGCTTCGAGGACTGAGGTTTCAGGGGATTTCAGGGCGTGGGGCGCTTGCGTTCGGGACCAACGCCGGTCTAGTCTGTCGTTCATGTCGGACGATCTGTTTGAAACCCCACGCGGCCCCTCGGGCGAGGCCTATGACGCCAATGCGATCGAGGTGCTCGAGGGCCTTGAACCGGTGCGCCGCCGCCCCGGCATGTATATCGGCGGCACCGACGAACGCGCGCTCCACCATCTTGTGGCTGAAGTCCTGGACAATGCGATGGACGAGGCCGTCGCGGGCCATGCCAACCGCATCGAAGTCATGCTTGAGGAAGAGCCCGGAACGCCCGGGCGCATCACCATCATCGACAATGGCCGCGGCATTCCCGTGGGCGAACATCCGAAGTTTCCCGGCAAATCCGCGCTGGAGGTGATCCTTTCAACGCTCCATTCGGGCGGCAAGTTTTCCGGCAAGGCCTATGCCACCAGCGGCGGTCTGCACGGCGTGGGCATCAGCGTGGTCAATGCGCTTTCGACGCTGACGCGGGTTGAGGTGGCGATCAACAAGGAATTGTTCGCGCAGGAATTTTCCAAGGGCCAGACCCTCGGCCCGATCAAGAAGGTCGGCGCGGCGCCCAACCGGCGCGGCACCAGCGTGCAGTTCACGCCCGATACCGAAATTTTCGGCACGGATGCCCGCTTCAAGCCTGCCCGCCTGTTCAAACTGGTGCGCTCCAAGGCCTATCTGTTTGCGGGCGTTGAAATCCGCTGGAAATGCTCCCCCTCGCTGGCCTCCGAGGATGTGCCCGCCGAGGCCACGTTCCAGTTTCCCGGCGGCCTGGCCGACCATCTGGCCGAACAACTGGCCACGCGCGAATGCGTGACCGCCGCACCCTTTGCCGGATCGCAGGACTTCCCCGGCGAAATGAATGGCCGCGTCGAATGGGCGATCGCCTGGCCGCTGTGGTCCGAAGGCGCCTATTCCTATTATTGCAACACCATCCCCACGCCCGATGGCGGCACCCATGAACAGGGCCTGCGCGCGGCGTTGACCAAGGGCATCCGCGCTTTTGGCGATTTGGTGGGCAATAAAAAGGCCAAGGACATTGCTCCCGAAGACGTGGTGACATGCTGCGAGGCGATGCTCAGCGTCTTTATCCGCGACCCGCAGTTTCAGTCCCAGACCAAGGACCGCCTGACCAGCCCCGAGGCCGCGCGTCTGGTGGAAAATGCGGTGCGCGACCATTTCGACCATTTCCTGACCGACAATATGGATCGCGGCAAGGCGCTGCTGGGCCATGTGATGGAGCGGATGGACGAGCGTCTGCGTCGCAAGGCCGAGCGCGAGGTCAAGCGCAAGACCGCCACCAATGCGCGCAAGCTGCGCCTGCCGGGCAAGCTGACCGATTGCAGCGGCGAAGGCGAAGGCGAGACCGAACTGTTCATCGTGGAAGGCGATTCGGCGGGCGGCAGCGCGAAACAGGCCCGCGACCGCAAGACGCAGGCCATCCTGCCCATTCGCGGCAAGATCCTGAACGTGGCCAGCGCCTCGCTCGACAAGATCCGCGCCAATCAGGAAATCGCCGATCTGTCGCTGGCGATGGGCTGCGGGCTGCGCAAGGACTGCAATCCCGACCTTTTGCGCTATGACCGCATCATCATCATGACCGACGCCGATGTCGACGGCGCACATATCGCTACGCTGCTGATGACCTTCTTCTTTCAGGAAATGCCCGATGTGGTGCGTAAAGGTCATCTCTATCTGGCCCAGCCGCCGCTGTACCGCCTGACGGCGGGCAAGGAGAGCGCCTATGCCCGCGACGACGCACACCGGGCCGAGCTGGAAAAGACCAAGTTCAAGGGCAAGAAGGTCGAGGTGGGCCGGTTCAAGGGCCTTGGCGAAATGAACCCGCAGCAATTGCGCGAAACCACGATGGACCCGGCCAAGCGCAGCCTGGTGCGCATCACCCTGCCGCAGGAATATGAGGACCGGGCGCAGGTCAAGGATCTGGTGGACCGCCTGATGGGCCGCAACCCGGAACACCGCTTCCACTTCATCCAGAACCGCGCCGCCGATATCGACCCCGAAATGATCGACGCCTAATGGCCACCAAATCGCATTTCGAGGTGCTGGACGGCTTGCGCGGTGTGGCTGCGCTGCTGGTTCTGGTGTTTCATATCAGCGAGATCTTGTCCAAGGGCGTGATGGCGGACAATTGGCTGCCGCACGGCGCGCTGGCGGTGGATTTCTTCTTTGCGCTCTCGGGGTTTGTCATCGCCCATGCCTATGACCGGCGTATGGCCGAAGGGCTGGGCTTTGGTGGGTTTATGCTGCGCCGCTTTGTCCGGCTGCACCCCATTGTGCCGCTGGCCACGCTGATCGGCGCGCTGGCATGGGTTTACGCCCCCTTCCCCCATGCGGCGCATGTGGTCGATGGGCGGTTCTGGACGGCGGTGGTCATGGGGCTTTTCCTGCTGCCCTATCCCACACTGGCCGACCGGGCCGAGGACACCCATTCGCTCGACGGGCCGACATGGACACTGTTTCAGGAATATATCGGCTCGATCGCCTATGGGCTGGTGCTGCACCGCCTGTCGCCGCGCGTGCTGGCATGGTTGCTGATCCCGGCGGGCGGGCTGCTGGCTTGGGGCGCGGTGGTCTATGGCAATCTCTCGGTCGGCTGGGGGTGGAGCCACTGGTGGATGGCGGAGGCTCGTCTGGCGTTTCCCTTCATCTTCGGCATCCTGCTTCGCCGCATCCTGCCGAGCCTGACGCCATTGCGGATGAGTTTTGGCGGATTGGCCATCGTGATGACGGTAGCCTTTGCCGCGGGTGTGCCGGGGGGTAAGCCGGGCTGGGCCAATGGACTGCTGGAATTCGCCTATGTTGCCCTGCTCTTTCCGCTTATCATTCTGATGGGCGCCCATTCGCGGATGAGCGCGGGGATGCGCAAAGTCGCCAAGGCGCTGGGCCGCCTGTCTTACCCATTGTATATCATCCATTATCCCTTCATCTATTGGTATTGGGATATGGCGCTGGATCCGTATCCGCATGACCTCGCCCTTTGGGCCCCGGTGATTTACATTGGCTCGGTGGCGCTGGGCTGGGCGGCGCTGCGGTTTTGGGATGAACCCCTGCGGCGCTGGGCCACGGCGCGCTTGATTGCCAAAGGAGATGGCCAATGACGCATACCGGACCCCATACTGGTCAATGCCTGTGCGGCGCGGTCAAGCTCTCGCTGAAGGGCGATCCGATTGCCGCGCGCATGTGCTGGTGCCATGACTGCCAGCGGCTGGCCAGCGGGTCGGCCACGGTCAACGCCCTGTTCGCGCCGGAAAATGTGACGGTGACGGGGCCGGTGACGCTGCACCACAAGACCGCCGACAGCGGCAATACGGTCGAGCGCGCCTTTTGCAGCGCCTGCGGCAGCCATGTGTTTTCGCGGCCGCTGCTCGATCCGCCGGTGGCCTATCGCATCCGTGCGGGGGCCTTGGATAATCCTGAGATCGCCAAGCCCACCGGCATCATCTGGACAGCCAGCGCGCCTTCATGGGCGGTGATGGACCCGGCGCTGCCGCAATTTCCCAAGGCGCCGCCGGCGTAAATCCAGCGGCGCCCATGGGCATCAATCCTGCGGGCGCAGCTTTTCCATCGGCACTTCGGCAAACATCTTCTGCACGGCCGGGCGCGCGTTGATCTGGGCGATCCAGCGCACCAGATGCGGCGCATCAGCCTCGTTCACCAGTTCGGGGAAGCTGTAATTCATGCCATTGGCGATAGCGAAATTGCAGATATCGGCCAGCGTGAACATATCGCCCGCCAGCCATTCATGGTCGGCCAGATGGTCATTGAGGCGCGTGACCGAAAAGGCGATCTTGCGCATTTCCTCGTCCAGCAGATCCTGCGGGAAGCCTTCGCGCGCGCGGCGCCATTTGACCTGCTGCTCAAAGACCGGGATGGCCTTCACCTTCTCCTCGAACGCCTCATCGCTCAGGCTTTTGACCATATTGCCGACATAGCGGTGCCAGCCGATGGTCGAGACACACCAGCAGAAATATTCATCGACCCACTTGGTCCAGATCCGCATTTGCGCGCGGCCATAGGAATCGGCAGGGCGCAGCTTGACCTCACCGGGGTGTTCGTCTTCCAGATATTCGCAGATCACCGTGCTTTCGGTAATCACCTTGTCCCCATCGACCAGAGCGGGCACCTGTCCGCGCGGATTGATGGCCTTGAACCAATCCTGATGATGTTCAAAGATGGCCGGGTTCAGGCGGTGCCCTTCGAACGGCGTGCCCTTTTCATAGAGGGTAAGCAGCGGCTTCATCGAATTGGCGGCCGGGCCGAAAGAATAGAGTTTGAGCATCGTCTAGGCATCCTCTTGTGCTTTGCCCCGACCTTAAGGAATGTAAGCAATGCATACAAGTGGTGGGAAAAATACCCGTCAGATTCCGCCTATCGGCCCCACCCGATTTGCCGCCATCCGCGCCCGGATCGAAGCTTTCGCCCCGCGCCCCGGATGGCGCACATGGGTCTATGAATTCCTGCTCTTCGGGTTCAAGCAAGGCTGGGCATGCCTGTTCGGCGGCCTGATGCTGGCCCTGCTGCTGATGACGCATCTGTTCTATCCGGCGCATGCGGCGCTGGCCCGCTATGACATGCTGACGCTTTCGGCGCTGGGCATACAGGTCGCCATGCTGGCGCTGCGGCTGGAAAGCCGCGAGGAGGCATGGGTGATCGCGGCCTTTCACATCGTCGGCACGGTGATGGAACTGTTCAAGACCGCGCAGGGGTCATGGGTCTATCCCGAGGCGGGGTTTCTGCGGATCGGGAATGTGCCGCTGTTCTCCGGCTTCATGTATGCGGCGGTGGGCAGCTATATCGCGCGGGTCTGGCGCATCTTTGATTTCCGTTTCAGCCATTATCCCGATGAAAGGCTGACGGCGCTGGTGGCCGTGCTGATCTATGTGAATTTCTTTGCCCATCACTGGCTGCCCGATATTCGGCTGGGGCTGTTTGCGGCGATCGGCATGCTGTTCTGGCGCACGCGGGTCTATTTCCGCAACTGGCGGGTGCATCGCTGGATGCCGCTGCTCTTGGGGTGGTTTCTGGTGGCGGGCTTTATCTGGATCGCGGAGAATATCGCCACTTTCGCCAATGCATGGCTCTATCCGGGCCAGCGGCATGGCTGGGTGATGGTTTCGCCCGGCAAGCTGGGGGCGTGGTATCTGTTGATGTATATTTCGTTTGTGCTGGTGGCGCGGCTGCATCGCGCCGCGCCACGCAAGGGTCAATAAAGGAGATAAGGAGCGATTTCCTCCGCCCAGCGCGCCTCGTCCGGCGTGGTGATCGCGTCGAGATCGGCGGCGCAGGAACCCGCATCCTCCACCCATTCGCGTAAAGCCGGACCGCCGTTGATGACATCAATGGCAAGGCGCGTCAGCTCATACTCATAGGGGAAATCGCGCCACAACGGATAATCGGGATAGAGCCGCCGGATCGCCTTGAAGGCCAGCGCCTGCAAACGCCAGGGGCGGAAGGCCTGATGGTCATAAAACCCGCCCTCGGCATGGATCATCAGCGCGCTGCACAATTGGCCGACATGCTTGTGGAATGTGGGCGTGAACCAGCATTCGCGCAGGGCACATCCCGTCATCCATTGCGGCGCAAATGCCTGCATCTCGGCCAGCACAGCCTTGGCATGCACGTCCGGCGCGCCGAACAGCACCTCCAGAGGCCGCGTCGTGCCGCGCCCTTCGGACAGGTTCGTGCCCTCCAGCATCACCGTCCCGGCATAGGCGCGGGCCATGTTGAGACTGGCCGCATTCGGGCTGGGGTTGATCCAGAGGCGCTCCTCGGGCCAGCCAAAACCGGCAAGGCCAGCGCGCGCCGGAGCATCGGGCGTCCAGCCCTCCATGGTGATGACGCGGTAATCGACATCCAGCTTGTAATGGTCGACGAACCAACGCCCCATCTCGCCCAGCGTCAGGCCGTGGCGCATCGGCATCGGCCCGGCGCCGACAAAGCTCTCCTGTCCGGGGATCAGCGTCAGCCCTTCGATGGGGCGCCCCGCCGGATTGGGCCTGTCCAGCACCCAGACCGACTTGCCCGTGCCCGATGCGGCTTCCAACAGATAGAGCAGCGTGGTGACGAAAGTGTAGATCCGGCAGCCAAGATCCTGAAGATCAAACAGGAAAATGTCGGCCGTATCCATCATCGCCGGGGTCGGGCGGCGCACCTGTCCATAAAGGCTGAACACCGGTATGCCGAGCGCAGGGTCGAACTCGTCCTCCGTCTCGACCATATTGTCCTGCTTGTCGCCCTTCAGCCCGTGCTGGGGGCCAAAGGCGCTGGTCAGGTTCACATCGCCGCAAGCAGCCAGCGCATCAAGACTATGCACCAGCCCCGAGGTCAGCGAGGCGGGATGCGCCACCAGCGACACACGGCGTCCGGCAAGCGGGGCACGAAGCGAGGGATCAGCGAGCAGGCGGTCAAGGCCGAACAGAACAGTCATGGTGCCTCCGCTGCCGCAAGCTGGAGCGTGAAGCAAGAGCGCTTGTGAAAATCGGGCCGCCCTTCGCCATGGGCGAGCGCCCAATAGGATTTATGGCCGCCTGCCTCCTCGATCACAGCGGTCAGACCAGCGCAAACCGCGCCATCCAAAATCGCGCGCGGCAGCCGGACCTGGCAGATCGCCACGTCGCCCGCCCCCGTTATGGCGATCGCCGGGGCGATGGGCATATCCGCATTCCGCTCGCCCTCACGATAATCGGCAAAACCATAGGTCGCCCAGCGCGAGGAGGGCGAGAAGTTGAACTCCTGATAGCTCGTCCCCGCCTGCCCCAGAAACAGCTCGAAACAGGTCGCCTTCCACAGGTCATCATGGCGTTCAGGCGCGGTGGCCGCAGGCAGCACCACCCCCCCCGCCCCGCCCACGCGATATGTCAACGTCAAGGCATCGCCGCGCGCTTCCCAATCCACGCTTACGGATTTAACCCCTACGGCGGGCGTTTGCGGATGACAGATCAGCGAGAAAGTTCCCAAAATGAATTCTCCGTGCTAGGCGGCGCGCTCAATCAAGAGGCAAACATGACCGAATACAAGTCCGACCTGCTGCGCCTGCTCGACGAGCGGGGCTATATCCACCAGTTGACCGATGCCGCCGCGCTCGATGCGTTGGCCTGCAAACAGGTGGTGCCGGGCTATATCGGCTTCGATCCCACGGCGCCATCGCTGCACGTGGGGTCGATGGTGCAGATCATGCTGCTGCGCCGTTTGCAACAGGCCGGGCACAAGCCCATCGTGGTAATGGGCGGCGGCACCGGCAAGATCGGCGACCCCAGCTTCAAGGACGAAGCGCGCAAGCTGATGACCGACGAGATCATCGCGGACAATGTCGCCTCGATCCGCCGCGTTTTCGACCGTTTCCTGACCTTTGGAGACGGGCCGAGCGATGCGATCATGGTCGACAATGCCGAATGGCTCGACAAGCTGGGCTATATCTCGTTCCTGCGCGAGGTGGGCCAGCATTTCAGCGTCAACCGGATGCTGTCCTTCGATTCGGTCAAAACCCGGCTTGATCGCGAACAGTCTCTGTCCTTCCTTGAATTCAACTATATGATTCTTCAGGGCTATGACTTCCGCGAATTGTCCAAGCGCTATGGCTGCCGCCTGCAGATGGGCGGGTCGGACCAATGGGGCAATATCGTCAACGGCATCGAACTGACCCGCCGTATGGACGGCGTGGAGGTGTTCGGTGTGACCACTCCGCTGCTCACCACCGCCGATGGGGCCAAGATGGGCAAATCGGTCAACGGCGCGGTCTGGCTCAATGATGATGCGCTGCCCGCCTATGACTTCTGGCAATATTGGCGCAACACCGACGACCGCGACGTGGGCCGCTTCCTCAAACTGTTCACCGACCTGCCGCTCGATGAAATCGCTCGTCTTGAGGCGCTTGAGGGCAGCGAGATCAATGCCGCCAAGATCGTGCTGGCCAATGAGGTGACGAAACTGGTGCGCGGCGAGCAAGCCGCCAAGGCCGCCGAAGCCACCGCCAGCGCCACTTTTGCCGGCGGCGGTCTGGGCGCGGATCTGCCGGTATGGCATGTTCCGGCCGAAGGCTGCACGATCATCGATGCGCTGGTCGGAATTGGATTTGCGGCGAGCCGTGGCGAAGCCAAGCGCCTGATCGCGGGCGGCGGGGCCAAGCTGGACGGCGTTGCCGTCAGCGATGAAAATCTGCCGATTAGCCTTGAAAGCGGAGAAATCCGCCTTTCCTCGGGCAAAAAGAAGCACGGGATTCTCAAGGCTTTGTGATGCTTTCGGAGGCGGCAAGCTCTTGCCGCCTCCACCGGCAGCTTCTTGCCATATTTACCATTTTTTCGCCATTTGTGTCCTAAAAGCCTCTCCTTGACGTAATTCATGCAGGAGATTGACACATGGCATCAGGGGCACAGCTTTCGGTTACCGAACTGCGCCGCGCGCCATCCGGTCAGTTTCCGGGTGGTGGCCGAACACCGGCGCGTGGGCGATGTGATGCTCGACATCGCCAATATTTCGATCCACGGCTTCATGGTCGGCAACAAGGTCGAATTGGGGCGCGGCGAAAGGGTAACGATCCGCTTGCCCGTCGTCGGGCGCATCGAGGCTCATCTGATCTGGTCGACCGATGATCGTTCGGGTTTTCAATTTGAACGCATCATCCGTCAGGACGATTTCACCAACATGATCGCCGCGCTGCAACCCAACCCGCGCCTGCGCCGATAAGACAGAACCGGGGGGCGCCGACCAAAGGCGCCCACAAGCCAGATTTTTCCCTCAACAAGCACTGGTATCTTGGCAATCGGCTTTGCACCTGCCACATCGGCGCGGTGATGGAGCCAACCAACCCTCTGCAAATCGCCGACTATCGCCGATTTTGGATCGCCCGTTTCCTCTCCTGGCTGTCGGGCTCGGGCATGGTGGTCATCATCGGCTATCAGCTTTATGATCTGGCGCGCCAATCCTATGGAATGACCATTGCCCAAGCCTCCTTCATGCTGGGGGTGCTGGGCTTTGTGCAATTCGTGCCGATGTTTTTGCTTACCCCGGTTTCGGGCGTGGTGTCCGACCGGTTTGATCGGCGCAAGGTCGGCGCGCTGTCAGTCTCGGTCGATATGGCCATGGCGCTGACGCTGGCCATCACCACATGGCAGGGCTGGCTCAGCCTGCCGCTGGTGCTGTTTCTGGGCATGGCGCATGGCACGGCGCGGGTGTTTGTCGGGCCTTCGGTGGGGGCCATCGCGCCGATGATCGTGCCGCCTGCGCTCTTGCCCCGCGCGATTGCGATGAATTCCATGGCGATGCAATCGGGCACGATTGCCGGGCCTGCGGTGGCGGGATTGCTGTTTGGCTGGCATCCGTCGCTCTTCTATTGGATGTCCTGCGCGCTGCTGTGTGTCTCGGCGCTGGCGCTGCTGACGATCCGGCCCCTGCCCGCCCATGCCGCCAATCGTGAAACCCACCCGATGCGCATGGCGTGGGAAGGGCTGACTTTTGTGCGCGGCAATCCGTTCCTGCTGGGCTGCATCACGCTCGATCTCTTCGCTGTGATGCTGGCCGGGGCGACGGCGCTGCTGCCCGTCTATGCGCGCGATATCCTGCATGTGGGGCCGACGGGTCTGGGCGAAATGCGCGCGGCACCGGCGGTGGGCGCGGCGGTGCTGGGCATACTGTTGTCGATCAAACCGCTGGAGCGGCGGGTGGGCATCACCATGCTCGGCTCGGTCGCGCTGTTTGGCGCGGCGACGGCGGTGTTTGCCATTTCCACCAATTATGCGCTGTCGCTGGCCATGCTGGCGGTGCTGGGCGCGGCCGACATGATCAGCATGTTCGTGCGCTCCACGCTGGTCCAGATGCATACGCCCGATGAAATGCGCGGGCGGGTTTCGGCCATTTCGGGTCTGGCCATCGGCGCCTCCAACGAATTGGGCGAGATGGAATCGGGCATTGCCGCATGGTTGCTGGGTGCGCAGGGAGCGGTGCTGTTCGGCGGCCTTGGCGCGGTGGCGGTAACGCTGATCTGGGCCTTTCTGTTTCCGCAAATCCGCAAAGCCAATCGTTTTACCCCCCAAGAGGATGATTGATCATGCTTCAGCCTGTTTCCTATTCCGACGGTGATGTCGCGCTGACCGGCTGGGTGGCGCGTCCGGCCGGAACGCCGCGCGCCGCGATCCTGATCTGGCCCACCATCGCCAATATCGGCCCCGCCATCGAGGCCCGCGCACTGGCTCTGGCCGAGCAGGGCTATCTGGCCATGGTCGGCGATTTCTATGGCGCGCCGGTGGCCAGTTTCGAAGCCTCCTTCCCGATGGCCGAGGTTTTGCGCGGGGATTGGGATGCCTATCGCACGCGCCTCCATGCCGCGCTCTCGGCGCTGCGCGCCCTGCCCGGCGCAGAAGGACTCAAGGTCGGCGTGATCGGCTATTGCATGGGCGGTCAGGCCGCGCTCGAACTGGCGCGTGACGGGGCTGACATTGCCGCCGCCGTCAGCTTCCACGGCGTCTTCGGCACGGAAAAGCCCGCCGCGCCCGGCGCGGTCAAGGCGCGCATTCTGGTGCTGCATGGCGATGCCGATCCGCTGGCCCCGCGCAGCGCCGTCATCGGCCTTTGGGAGGAATTGGACGCCGCCGGGGCCAACTGGCATTTCCACGCCTATGCGGGCGTGCGCCATGGCTTTACCGACCCCGACAGCGATGCGCGCGGTAAGGACTTTCTGGGCTATAACACCAGCGCCGACCGTCAGAGCTGGGCCGCGATGCTCAGCTTCTTCGACGAGATCTTTGCGTAATCCAGCCGCCTTCAGTCCACACGGGTCAGGGTATCGCCCTCCAGCTTGCGATAGAAGCAACTGCGCGCGCCCGTGTGGCAGGCCGGGCCTTCGGGCTTGCAGAACATGACCAGCGCGTCCTGATCGCAATCGACGCGAATTTCCTGCACCCGCAGGAAATGGCCCGAGGTTTCGCCCTTCAGCCACAGTTTCCCGCGCGAACGCGAATGGAAATGGGCCAGCCCCGTCTCGCGCGTTTTGTCCAGCGCCTCTGCGTCCATAAACGCCACCATCAGGATTTCCCGACTCTCCGAATCGACCGCGATGGCCGTCAAAAGACCCTGCGCATCGAAACGCGGCATGAAGGTGGGACCGGATTCGCGCTCGATATTCCCGGCGGACATACGTAAAACTTTCCGTTCAAGGCGCCTCAACCCTCTGCTGGGCGCGGTGATGTTGCGCGATAACCACAACTGGGGGCGAAAATCCACACTTGCGATGATCGCCTCTTTATCTTTGGCCCGAAAAGTTGAAACAAATCGGTCACGGTCTTGAGGGAGATCGTATTGCCAGGCAGCGGAACGCGCCACGGTTCAGGGAAATGCCAGCCAGCGCTGAAAGAGTGTTGCGCGGTAGAGAATGAGGGTTCAGGTGTGGTGGCCCATCAGGGGGGGACACCAGTCGCGCTGAGAAGCGTCGCCTATCAGTTTCGTCACGTTAACGCCCGGAGGTCAGACCTCCGGGCGTTTTCTTATGGAGCATTTACGCCAGCTCCTCGCCATGGACGCGGGCGAAACAGGCCACGATCACCCGCGCCGCACCCGCCCGCTCCAGCGCGGCGATACAGGCATTGGTGGTCGCCCCGCTGGTCAGCACGTCATCGGCCAGAATCACTTTTGCGCCATGCAGGCGCGCTTTGCGGCCGGGGTGCAGGCCAATCGCGCCGGTCAGCACCTTGGCCCGCTCCTGTGGCCCCAGTCCGCCCAGCATCGGCGTCTTGCGCCGCCGCACCAGCGCGTCGACCATCGGCTTTGCCCCGGTGTGCCGCCCAATCTCCTGTGCCAACAGGGCCGATTGGTTGAATCCCCGCCCCCACAACCGCCAGCGATGCAGCGGCACCGGCACCACCAGCCAGCCCGGCCCAATATCCTGCGCTTTCAGCCGCGACGCCATCAGCCGCCCCATTAGCCCGGCCAGCGCCACCCTCCGTCCATGCTTGAGCGCGATCACCAATTGGCGCGAAGTGTCATTGTAAAGCGTGGCCGCCGCGACGCCATCATGGCGCGGCGTCTCGACAACACAGGTGTGGCACAGCAGGCCATCCTCGGCATGGGAAGCCGCTGCGCTGCTCAACGGGCGCTGACACAGGCGGCATGAAGGATCACCCGGCATCGCCAGACCCGACCAGCAGGACGCGCAAAGGCCGCCCTGTTCATGGATACCCTCGCCGCACAGCGGGCAGCGCGGGGGAAACAGCAGGTCGAGAACGGGCGAAAGGCGGCGCATGGACAAAAGTCTAATGGCTGCTTTTGCCGGGGCAAGCGCGAAGATCCTTGCAGCCGCGCGGCGCAAGAGGCAGGACGGGGCGCATGAGTCAGCCTCCCCGCATTTTCGCGCCGCACCGCCGCCTTGCCGCCCGCCGCCGGGCGATGGTCCTGCAAAATCAGCCCAATGCCGCGCATTATCTGCTCGACGATATGGTTGAGGATGTGCTCGAGCGGCTCTCCTTTGTGCAGATGACGCCTCGCCGTGCGCTGGTGGTGGGCGATTGGACCGGGGCGCTGGGTGCCGCTCTGCGCGCGCAAGGCGCCGAGGTGGTGGAGGCCGATCCGGCGGGGTTGCGCGGGGCGATGGTGCTGGATGAGGAGCAGCCCTATCTGCTGCGCGATTTCGATCTGATCGCCTCGCTCGGCACATTGGATACGGTCAATGACCTGCCCGGCGCGCTGATCCATATGCGACAGGCGCTGACCCCCGGCGGCGTGATGATCGCCAGCTTTGCCGGGGCCGGGTCGCTGCCCGCGCTGCGCGCGATCATGATGGCGGCCGATGGCGACCGCCCCGCCGCGCGGATGCACCCGATGGTCGATGTTCGCGCCGGGGCGCAATTGCTGCAACGTGCCGGTTTTGCCGATCCGGTCAGCGATGGTCGCGCGGTCAAGGTGCGCTTCCGCTCGCTGGCAGGGTTGGTGGGCGATGTGCGCGCGCAGGCATGGAGCGGGGTTTTGACCCAGGGGGGCCCGCCGATTGGCGAGGCCGGCTATGCCCGCGCTCTGGTTGCCTTTGATGAGCTGGCCGAGGATGGGCGCGTGACCGAAGTGTTCGAGATTTTGACGTTGAGTGGGTGGAGAAGGTGAAATGATGCGAGGGACTCGTTCCTCGCGCTCCCGTTACTGTCCACGTTGCGCGTTGGGTTCGGCGTTATGTGTCGGACGCGGGGTTGGAAAATAGAAAGCCTGCGGCGCCTTATCCTAGCGCCGCAGGCTTTTATCCATTCAACGTCTCAGATCAGGCGCCGCCCCCTTAACGGGATCGCCAAGGGAAGAGTCCCTTGGCCCGCCGGAGGCAAAAGCCCCCTTACCCCAAAGCCGCCTGCGCCGCCGCCAACCGAGCAATCGGCACCCGGAAGGGCGAAGCCGAGACATAATCCAGCCCGGTCTTTTCGCAGAAAGCAATAGAGGCCGGATCGCCGCCATGCTCGCCGCAAATGCCCAGCTTGATGCCCGGCAGGGTCTTGCGCCCACGCTCGGCGGCCAGTTCGACCAATTGACCCACGCCCTCGACATCGAGGCTGACGAAGGGATCGCGCGCATAGATGCCCTGCTCGACATAGGCAGAGAGGAAGCGGGCCGCGTCATCGCGCGACACGCCCAGCGTGGTCTGCGTCAGGTCGTTGGTGCCGAAGGAGAAGAACTTGGCCTCCTCGGCAATTTCGCCCGCCATCAGCGCCGCGCGCGGCAATTCGATCATCGTGCCGACGAGGTAATCCAGCACCTTGCCCTTTTCGGCAAAGACCTGCGCAGCGGTACGGTCCACCAGAGCCTTCAGGATCGAAAGCTCCTTCTTGGTCGCCACCAGCGGGATCATCACTTCGGGCACCACCGCCTCGCCGGAGGCCAGCGCCACATCGACGGCGGCCTCAAAGATCGCGCGCGCCTGCATCTCATAGATTTCCGGGAAGGTGATCCCCAGACGGCACCCGCGATGGCCCAGCATCGGGTTGAATTCATGCAATTCGCCCGCACGGCGCTTCAAGGTTTCCACGCCGATGCCGATGGCATCCGACAGTTCGGCAAATTCCGCCTCGCCATGCGGCAGGAATTCGTGCAGCGGCGGATCGAGCAGGCGGATCGTGACCGGCAGGCCCGCCATGATCTCGAAGATCGCATGGAAATCGGCGCGCTGTTCGGGCAGCAGCTTGGCCAGAGCGGCGCGGCGACCGTCCTCGTCCTCGGCCAGAATCATCTGGCGCACGGCCGAAATGCGGCCCGCGTCAAAGAACATATGCTCGGTGCGGCACAGGCCGATGCCCTCGGCGCCAAAGCTGCGCGCGGTGCGGCAGTCCTCGGGCGTTTCGGCATTGGTGCGCACCTTCATGCGGCGATGCTTGTCGGCCCAGACCATCAGCGTGCCGAAATCGCCCACCAGTTCAGGCTCGATGGTCGGCACAGCGCCGCCCATGATGTCGCCCGTCGCGCCGTCCAGCGTGATGATGTCGCCTTCCTTCAGATCGCGCGTGCCGATCTTGAGGGTGCGGCTGTTCATGTCGATGCTGACCGCGCTGGCCCCCGAGACGCAGGGACGGCCCATGCCGCGCGCCACCACAGCCGCGTGGCTGGTCATACCACCGCGCGCGGTCAGGATGCCCTTGGCCGCATGCATACCGTGGATGTCTTCCGGGCTGGTTTCGACGCGCACGAGGATGACGCTGTCGCCGCGCTCGGCCCGCGCCTGCGCCGTTTCGGCGTCCAGCACGATCGCGCCCGAGGCCGCGCCCGGCGAAGCGGGAAGCCCCTTGCCCAGATAGTCACGCTCCGCCTTGGGGTCGAGCGTGGGGTGCAGCAGTTGGTCGAGCGCCATCGGATCGACGCGCTTGATCGCGGTGGCTTCGTCGATCAGGCCTTCGCCCACCATATCGACCGCCATCTTCAGCGCGGCCTTGGCCGTCCGCTTGCCGCTTCGCGTCTGCAGCATCCACAGCTTGTTGCGCTCAACGGTGAATTCGATGTCCTGCATGTCCTTGTAGTGCTTTTCCAGCAGTTCAAAGACAGCGGCCAGCTCGGTGTAGGCCTCAGGCATCGCCTCTTCCATCGAAAGCGGCTTGGCCCCGGCGCGTTCGCGGGCAAACTTGGTCAGATATTGCGGGGTGCGGATGCCCGCCACCACGTCTTCGCCCTGCGCATTGACCAGCCATTCGCCGTAATAGGCCTTCTCGCCGGTCGCCGGATCGCGGGTGAAGGCAACGCCCGTGGCCGAGGTGTCGCCCATATTGCCGAACACCATCGCCTGCACGTTGACCGCCGTGCCCCAGTCGCCCGGAATATCGTTCAGGCGGCGATAGACCTTGGCGCGTTCGCTCTCCCAGCTGTCGAACACAGCGCCGATCGCGCCCCAGAGCTGTTCATGCACATCCTGCGGGAACGGGCGGCCCAGCGCCTTTTCGACGATTTCCTTGTACTCGCCGACGAGCGCCTGCCAATGCTCGGCTTCCAGCTCAACATCGGCGTAGAAACCGTTGTCTTCCTTGACGATTTCCAGAGCATCCTCAAACAGGTGATGGTCAATGCCCAGCACCACGTCGGAATACATCTGGATGAAACGGCGATAGGAGTCCCACGCAAAGCGCGGGTTGCCCGAACCCTGCGCCAGCCCCTGCACCGTCTCGTCGTTGAGGCCGAGGTTGAGCACCGTGTCCATCATGCCCGGCATCGACACCCGCGCGCCCGAACGCACCGAGACCAGCAGCGGATTGGCGGTATCGCCAAACACGCGGCCCGTGGAGCTCTCGACATGGGCCACGCCAGCGGCAACGCCAGCGCGCAGATCGGCGTCAAAGCTTTTGCCATTGGCGTTGTAGGTCGCACAAACTTCGGTGCTGATCGTGAAGCCCGGCGGGACCGGCAGACCAATACCGGCCATTTCGGCCAAATTGGCGCCCTTGCCCCCGGCGATTGTCTTGTCGCGGCTGCGCGGGTCGGTCGAATTGGCGCCACCACCGAAATAGAATACGTATGCAGACATGATTAGACCAAGCCTCCCAGAACGAATCGGCCTTTGTAGTTTGCCCCGCCCTAGCCTTCGATCCGCGAGAAGTCAGCCACTTTGTGCGTTGCAGCACGCAATTGCGACAAAAGACCTAAGCGCGCGGAGCGGATGTCGGGATTGTCAGCGTTAACAATGACGTGGTTAAAGAACTCGTCAACCGCGCTGCGCAAGGAGGCAAGAGCCGCCATGGCCCCGGTGAAATCCTCATCCGCCACGGCTTTTTCCGCACGCGGCGCCGCATCGGCCAGCGCAGCCATCAGCGCCGCTTCGGCCGGTTCGGGCGCAGGATTGGTGACCCCCGCGTCCCAGCCCTTCTTTTCCTCGGCCTTGAGGATATTGGCTGCGCGCTTGTAACCGGCCAGCAGGTTTTTACCGTCATCGGTCTGCACAAAGGCTTGCAGCGCATGGACGCGGGCGAGCAGGCGGACGAGATCGTCCTCGCCGCCAAGCGCAAACACCGCGTCGATCAGATCGTGGCGGACGCCCGCTTCCTTCTGCTGGACCTTGAGGCGATCAGCGAAGAAGGTGAGCAGATCATCGGCAGCGCCATTCACTGCCACGCCCTGATCGCGATAGAGCCCGGCCGCCGCCTCAAACAAGGGCAACAGGTTCAAACGCAGCCCGTTTTCCGTAATCAACCGGATCACGCCCAGCGCCGCCCTGCGCAGCGCAAACGGGTCTTTCGAACCGGTCGGCTTGAGATCGGCGCCAAAGAAGCCGACCAGCGCGTCCACCTTGTCGATGATCGCGGTCAGGATCGCGGCGCCTTCCACCGGCAGTTCGTCCGATTGGCCCGCAGGCTTATAGTGGTCGCGGATGCCGGCCACCACCGGCGCGGGCAGACCTTCGGCGGCGGCGTAATAACCGCCCATCAGACCCTGCAATTCGGGAAATTCGCCCACCATTTCCGTGACGAGATCAGCCTTGAGAATGGCGGCTGCGGCGCGGGCATGATCGACGCTGTCGGCCAGCGCGCCCTGAAACGCACCGGTCAGCGCAACAAAGCGCTCCTGACGCTGCGCCACCGTGCCCAGCTTCTCATGGAACGTGATGCGCTCCAGCTTCTTGGCCTGCACCGCCAGCGGGGTTTTCAAATCCTGCTGCCAGAAGAAACGCGCATCGGAGAGACGCGCGGCCAGCACCTTGCGGTTGCCCGCGATGATGCCCTCGCCCCCATCGATGGCGTCGATATTGGCGGTGCAGACGAAAGCGTTCGCCAGCTTGCCCGCAGCATCTTCGCAGACGAAATATTTCTGGTTGATGCGCGCCGTCAACTGGATCACCTCGGGCGGAACCTCAAGGAAAGCCTCATCAAACCGGCCCAGCAAGGGCTGCGGCCATTCGGTCAGGCCTGCGTTTTCGATCACCAGACCTTCATCCTCAACCAAGGTCAGACCGGCGGCCGAGGCCACCTCCTTGGCCTTGGCGCGGATAATGTCCTGACGCTCTTCGTGGTTCACCAGAACATGCGCGGCGCGCAGGTCATCGGCATAGCTGTCGGCATCGGCCACGCTGACCGCGCCCGAGGAATGGAAACGATGCCCCACCGTCTCGCGGCCCGACACGATGCCGCCAACCTCACATGGCACCACCGCGCCGTCGAGCAGCGCAATGATACCCTGAAGCGGCCGGACCCAGCGCAAACTCTCGGTCGAAAGCGAGGCGGCGCCCCAGCGCTGGCTCTTGGGCCAGGCAAAACCGCGCACAATGGCGGGGATCGCCTCGGCCAGCACATCGGCCGTCGCGCGGCCCGGCTTTTCGGTCACGGCGAAGAACACGCCATCGCGCTCTTCCAATTGCTCGCGCGTCAGGCCTGTCTTGCGCAGGAACCCGGCCAGCGCCTGTTCCGGCGCCGAAGCCTTGGGGCCCTTCACTTCCTCACGCACCGCCTGCGTCGCCACGGGCAGCCCGCGCGCGATCAGCGCCAGACGGCGCGGCGTCGACCACAGCGTCAGTTCACCAACCGCAACGCCCGCTGCCGCCATTTGGCCGCGAAACAGCTTTTCCAGTTCGGCCCGCGCGCCTGCCTGCATACGCGCGGGAATTTCCTCGCTGCGCAGTTCAAGAAGGAAATCGCTCATTTCGTCCACCCCGGAAATTTCACGGCCCATTCGGCCTCGTTCTTCTCGATCCACGCTTCGCACGCGCCCTTGGCCAGATCGCGCACGCGGCCGATATAGCTGGCGCGTTCCTGCACGGAAATCACGCCGCGCGCCTGAAGCAGGTTGAAGAGATGCGACGCTTCAATGGCCTGATCGTAAGCGGCCAGCGGGATCTTCGCCTCGATGCAGCGCTTGGCCTCGGCCTCGGCATGGGCAAAGCCTTTGAACAATTGCTCGGTGTCGGCCACCTCGAAATTGTACTTCGACATTTCCTGCTCATTCTTCAGGAACACGTCGCCATAGGTCACGCCCGCATCGTTGAAACGCAAGTCGTAAACCCAGTCCACGCCCTGAATATACATGGCCAGACGTTCGAGCCCATAGGTCAGCTCGCCCGCAACCGGCTTGCAGTCAAACCCGCCGACCTGCTGGAAATAGGTGAACTGCGTCACCTCCATACCGTCGCACCAGACCTCCCAGCCCAGCCCCCAGGCGCCCAGCGTCGGGCTTTCCCAGTCATCCTCGACAAAGCGGATGTCATGGGCCAGCGGGTCCACACCGATCGCGGCCAGCGATTGCAGATACAGCTCCTGCAAATTCTCCGGCGAAGGCTTGAGGATCACCTGATACTGGTAATAATGCTGAAGGCGGTTCGGGTTTTCGCCATAGCGGCCGTCGGTCGGACGGCGGCTGGGCTGCACATAAGCGGCCTTCCACGGTTCGGGGCCAAGCGCGCGCAGGGTTGTGGCGGGGTGAAATGTGCCCGCGCCCATCCGCATGTCATAGGGTTGCAGAATGGCGCAACCCTGCTTGCTCCAGAAATCATGGAGGGTCAGGATCATGTCCTGAAAGCTCAGCGGCTTTTTGGCCAGAGGTGCTGTTTCGCTCATAGGGCCTGCCTTTGGCGTATGGCCCGCAAAGGGTCAAGGGTGACGGATCAAGGGCGGCAAAAACCCCCTTTTTGCCCGCACAGAGCGTAATTTCCGCCCGCATTAACCTTTCATTCGCTCATTAGCGCAATCGACAGGGGACGCAGGATCTTTATAGGGGCCGCCATGTCGAAGGTCATTCTCCCCCGCCTCATTCGCGCCATGGCTTGTGCCTGGGCGCTGCTGGCCGCTGCGCTGGCATTTGTCACGCCGGCCGCCGCCAAGGTCCAGCGCCATCCCACCCCGGTCGCCAGCCAGAAGCTGGCCAGTCCGCATGTCGCCCGCCCGGCCTTGTGGAAAGTGCAGCGCGGGGACACGGTGATCTATCTGTTCGGCACGGTCCACGCCCTGCCCGCTAATATCGACTGGTTCGATGGCGCTGTGGCGCAGGCCTTTTCGGAATCGACCTCGCTGGTGACCGAGATTATCGAGAAAAAACCGGAAGAAATGCGCGCCATCGTGATGGACAAGGCGATGCTGCCGCAGGGCCAGAACCTGCGCGCCACGCTCTCGCCCACGACGCGCAAGGCGCTGGAAAAGGCGCTGGCGGGCAATGGTCTGGCGCCCGCCATGTTTGACGGCTTCCGCCCGTGGTATGCCGCCGTGGCGCTCTCGACCCTGCCTCTGATGAAGTCGGGCTATGATCCGGCCAACGGGGTTGACGGCCGCCTTGTCAAAATGGCGCAGGAGCGCGGGATCGAACATGCCGCGCTCGAAACGCCGGAATATCAGCTTGGCCTGTTCGATTCGCTGCCTCTCGCCTCGCAGCGCGGCTATTTGCGCGAAGTGGCGATCAATTCTCCCAAGATCACCACCGAACTGGGCGCGATGATCGCGGCTTGGAAGGTGGGCAATGCCGCGCGTCTGGCCAAACTCATCAATGCCGATCAGAGCGACCCCAAGCTGGCCGAAGCGCTGCTGCTGGGCCGCAACCGCAATTGGGCGGCATGGATCGGCGAGCGGCTGACCAAGCCCGGCAAGGTCTTCATCGCGGTGGGCGCGGGCCATCTGGCCGGACATGGCAGCGTGCAGGAGCAATTGGCCAAGCAGGGCATCATCGCCACGCGGGTTCAGTAATGAAACGAGGCTGGGCCGCCCTTGCCGCGCTCTCGCTGGCGGGCGGCGCGATCTGGTATGGGCTGCATCGGCCCGAAACGGTTCATCCCGCGCTGTGGCAGATTGAAGGCCCCGGCGGGCAAAAGGGCTGGCTGCTGGGCACGATCCACGCCCTGCCCCGCGCGGCGGACTGGCGCGAGGGCGCGGTGGCGACGGCATGGGATGGGGCCGATACGGTGATCGTCGAAATCGCCGCGCTGAACGACGATGCGGCCACGGCGCGGGCGTTCCAATCGCTGGCCCATACGCCCGGCCTGCCCCCTCTGGACGCGCGTGTCTCGCCGCAAAACCGCGCTGCCCTGACGCGGGCGCTGGCCGCCGCCCATGCCAAACCCGCTGATTTTGCCGATACCGAAACCTGGGCCGCCGCGCTGATGCTGGCGCGCGAGGCGGCCACGGGCAACCCGGCCTATGGCATAGACCGCGCTGTTCTGACCGAAGCGGGAGCCAAGCGGATCATCGAACTGGAAGGCGCAGGCGCGCAACTGGCCATCTTCGACCGCCTGCCCGAAAGCGCCCAGCGCCGCCTGCTGGACGAGGCCCTGTCCGACGAGCGATCCGATACGCAGCCCCCCGCCGATCTGGCAACCGCGTGGAAGAAGGGCGATGTCGCCACGCTGGCGCAGGAAACCAATCGCGGCATTCTGGCCGATCCGGTCCTGCGTGAGGCGCTCTATACCGGCCGCAATCGCGCATGGAGCGCAAAAATCGCCCAGAGCCTTGCCACCGGCGCGCATCCTTTTGTCGCGGTGGGCGCGGCGCATATGGCCGGACCAGACGGCCTGCCCGCCATGCTTTCCGCGCGGGGCTATCGCGTCACGCGGGTGCAATAGCATCCTTGCTTTTCGCCCGCGTTGCGCCTAAGGGCCCGCGCTTGCCCGGCATGGTCATCCCTGGAGGCGTGTCGGGTGTATTTTGGTTCCAGAAGTTTTGAAAGGCTTGTGTTATGAGCAATACCCTGACCCTGCCGGCCGAGACGCGTGCGAAGACTGGCAAGGGAGCCAGCCGCACCTTGCGTCGTGAAGGCCGCGTGCCCGCCGTGATCTATGGTGGCAATGCCGAACCCATCGCGATCCACGTCGAAGCCAAGGAGCTGATCCGTCAGCTCAACACCGGCACTTTCTTCGACGGCGTGATCGAGCTGACCGTTGACGGCCAGACCATCAAGACCACCCCCAAGGACGTCGCCTTCCACCCGGTGAGCGACCGTCCCGAGCACGTGGACTTCCTGCGCGCTTAATTGCGACAGGCGCCGCATGATGCGGCGATGAAACAGGCGGGAAAGATGGCCGGAAGCCGGCCTGTCTTTCCCGCCTTTTCTTTGCGCCAGACGGGAATTTTGAAACGATGCAATTGTGGGTGGGCCTTGGCAATCCGGGCGACCAGTACAAGATGAACCGCCACAATGTGGGCTTTATGGCCTGCGATGTGATTGCGGACATGCATCGCTTTGGCCCGGTGCAAAAGAAGTTTCAGGGCTGGCTTCAGGATGGCCGTATCGGCACAGAGCGGGTGATCCTCTTGAAACCGGCCACCTTCATGAACGAAAGCGGGCGTTCGGTGGCCGAGGCGATGCGCTTTTTCAAGCTCACGCCCGATGCGCTGACTGTCTTTCATGACGAACTTGACCTGCCCCCCATGAAGGTCAAGGTCAAAACCGGCGGCGGCCATGCCGGACATAATGGCCTGCGTTCGATCGCCCAGCATATGGGCCCCGACTATCGCCGCGTGCGCATCGGCATCGGCCATCCGGGGCACAAGGACCGCGTGACGGGCCATGTGCTTGGCAATTACGCCAAGGCCGAAATGGACGATCTGGCCGACATGCTGGGCGCCATCGCCGCCGAGGCGCCATGGCTGGCCAAGGGCGATGACGTGCGGTTTATGAATGATGTTGCGCTGCGGCTTGGCTGAATTTCAACGCCATACTTCGTGCGATACTGGCGCGTTGCTTTATCATTAACCGCGCTTCAACCGTTCCTGTCCCATAGATCGCGCCCAATAGATGGCGCCATTGTTGGGCAACCTGCCCCGCCGCGCCGACAGAACGGGGCATTATGGCACAGACCCAGCAACGTGGGCACCAGCAAGGCGCGCACCAGCAAGGCACGCAAAAGCAGAACTGGCTGCTGACCGGCGTCACCATCGGCAGCATCATTCTGGCGATTCTGGGCTGGACGCGCAAAGTGGACTGCGGCTGCCCCAAGGATTTTAACGCCACGGTTTCAAGCGCGGTCAAGGGTCTGGGCGAAGGCATCGGGCAAGGCCATGGCGCAAAGGTGCTGGACGCCAAGGGCATGGCCATCCGCGTGGGCGCGCCCGATGCGGGCAAGGCTGCGCCGCTGGGCCGCCCCGCCGTGCTGGGCACCGGCATCGGCGCTTCGGGCAACCCGGCCAATCTGACCAATACACGCGGTCCGCTGGGCGTCGGGCGCGGCATCGGCACGGGCGCGACCCCTTCGGGCAGCGGCAATCTGCGCGCCGATGGTACACCCTTTGACGGCACCGGCGACGGCTTTGCCCGCAACAACGGCGCCAATGGCATCGGCCCCACCGCATCGCGCGGCACCAGCGGCGGCCCCGGCAACCCATCAGGCGGATCGGGCGGCGCCTCCAACAGTTCGCTGGCGCCCAACGGCCAGTCGGCAGGCGCCAGCTCCACCGGCGGCACTGGCTCTCAGGGCACCGGCTCGACCTCGGGCGGACAGCAGGCTGTGAGCAGCAGCGGCGGTTCATCGGGCGGTTCAGCCAGCGGACAAGGTTCCGGTCAGGGCCAGGGCGCAACCTCGGGCGGCGTGACCAGCACCAGCTCGACCACGTCGGGCGGCGCGGTTTCCAGCACGGGCGGGACCACCGGCGGCGCGGCAACCGGCGGCGGCGGATCGACCGGCGGGCGCGATCCCTTTGGTCCGCGCGATCCCAATATTCGCCCCGGCGGCAATGGCGGACCGGGCGGCGCAACCTCTGGCGGGCGCGGACCTGCGGACGCTCCGGGCGGAGATCGCCCCGGCGCAGGCGGGCCTGACCGCGACGGCCATAAGGGCGATGGCGGGCGCGGAAACGGTGAACATGGCAACGGCTGGTTCGACGGCTTCCACTTTGGCGACAAGGATAAGGGAGCGGGCGCGACCGATGTTCCCGAACCGGGCACCTTTGGCCTGATGGGTATCGGCGTGGCCGGGTTGGGCTTTGCCTCTTGGCGCCGCCGCCGGGGCAAGGGCGCGCCCGGCGGGCAGGCCAAGGACAGCCAGAGCGGACAAGGCAAGCCTGCCTGAACCCCACTTTTCCCTTGATTTCGCCCCTTGGCTGGACCATCGCGCGCCCATGACCAAGGCCCCGCCTCAGCGGGGGCCAATGACGCGCGCCTGCCTTGCATAAAGGCAGGCCGCAAGGCGATTAAAAGGATCGAGCGATGGGTTTCAAATGCGGGATCGTCGGCCTGCCCAACGTGGGCAAGTCCACCCTGTTCAATGCGTTGACCGAAACGCAGGCGGCGCAGGCGGCCAATTATCCCTTCTGCACCATCGAGCCCAACGTGGGTCAGGTGGGCGTGCCCGATCCGCGCCTTGATAAGCTGGCCGAGATTGCCGGCAGCCAGAAGATCATCCCCACGCAATTGTCCTTTGTTGACATCGCGGGCCTCGTACGCGGCGCGTCCAAGGGTGAAGGTCTGGGCAACCAGTTCCTTGGCAATATCCGCGAAGTGGACGCCATCGTCCATGTGCTGCGCTGTTTTGAAAATGACGACATCCAGCATGTCGACAACCGCGTGGACCCTATTTCGGACGCCGAAACGGTCGAAACCGAACTGATGCTGTCCGACCTGGAAAGTCTGGAAAAGCGCGTTGCGGCAGCGCAAAAGAAGGCCAACAGCGGCGACAAGGAAGCCAAGATCCTCGTCTCCGTGCTGGGTCAGGCTCTGGAACTGCTGCGCGAGGGCAAGCCTGCCCGCCTGACCGAGCCCAAGGATGAGGACGAAGCGCGCGTCTTTGCGCAGGCCCAGTTGCTGACCGCAAAGCCCGTGCTCTATGTCTGCAACGTCGAGGAAGAAAGCGCGGCCACGGGCAACGCCTTCTCGGCCAAGGTGTTCGAAAAGGCCAAGGCCGAAGGCGCCACCGCCGTCATCGTGTCGGCTGCCATTGAGGCCGATCTGGTGGGCATGGACCCCGATGAACGCACCGAATTCCTCTCCGAACTGGGCCTTGCCGAAACGGGCCTCGCGCGTATCATCCGCGCCGGTTACGAATTGCTCGGCCTGCTGACCTTCTTTACCGTCGGCCCCAAGGAAGCGCGCGCATGGACCGTGGCCAAGGGCTCGAAGGCCCCGCAGGCGGCGGGCGCGATCCACTCGGACTTTGAACGCGGCTTTATCCGCGCCGAAACAATCGCCTATGACGATTACGTCTCGCTGGGCGGCGAAGGGCCGTGCCGCGATGCGGGCAAGCTGCGTCAGGAAGGCAAGGAATATGTCACCAAGGACGGCGACGTGTTCCACTTCAAGTTCAACGTGTGATGAGTGCTGAATTCCGGACCTTTTTCGAAGACCTCGTGCCGGGCGAAATCCACAAGTTCGGCCAGTATGAGGTCAAGCGCGACGAAGTCATCGACTTTGCCCGCGCCTATGATCCGCATGAATTCCACCTGTCCGACGAGGCGGCGGCCAACAGCCATTTCGGCCGCCTTTCGGCCAGCGGTTGGCACACTTGCGCAATGACCATGCGGATGATGGTGGATCAGATGCATGAAAAAGGCATCGCCAGCATGGGCGGCGCGGGAGTCGATGAATTGCGCTGGAGCGCGCCGGTCTATCCGGGCGACGTTCTGCGCGTGGAATCGGAATTGCTGGAAAAGCGCCGCAGCCGTTCGCGCCCGGAAATGGGTCTGATCCGGCGGCGCAACACCGTGTTCAATCAGGAAAACCGCGCAGTGATGAGTTTCCTTGTCACCGGCATGATCGCCCTGCGCGATCCGTCAGCCCCCTTTGAGGATTGACGCGAATTTGCAAGATTACGGGTTCAGGGCGATGGTCATGAAGCAGTTTTTCCGTCTGATGGCCGCCCTGTTCCTGTCGCTGGCCCTATCGCTGGCTGGGCTGGTTCCGCCCGCCGCCGCGCGCGGCAAGGCGCCTGAACGCATCCCCACGATCCTGATTTCCATCGACGGTTTGCGCCCCGATTATATCAGCCCCGCCCTCACCCCCAATCTGGCGGCGATCGCGGCCAAGGGCGTGTCGGGCACGATGACGCCATCCTTTCCTTCGATCACCTTCCCCAATCACTGGACGCTGGCCACGGGCCTTCGCCCCGACCGGCACGGCATCATCAACGGCGCGATGAGCGACCCGGCCCATCCCGGCGTCATCTTCGGCAAATCCAGCGAGCAGCCATGGTGGTGGGACGGCAGCGGCGGCCCGGTGCATGTCGAGCCGATCTGGGTAGCCGCCGAGCGCGCCCATATCCGCAGCGGCATCATGTTCTGGCCCGGATCGACCACGGCCATCGACGGCACCCGCGCCAGCGACTGGCAGGCCTATCACGCCGATCTGCCCAACCATGAACGCGCCGAGGTGGTGCTGGACTGGATGCGTCGGCCCGCGAATATCCGGCCCGGTCTGGCACTGCTCTATTTTGGCGATGTGGATGTGAACGGCCATCGCCATGGGCCGGGATCGCCCGAAACCATCGCCGCGATCCGTGATGTGGATGCCGCCATCGGCTATCTGCGCCGGGGGCTGGCAACCATGCACCGCCGGGTCAATATGGTCATCGTTTCCGATCACGGCATGGCGCATACCATTCCCGACCACGTGATCTGGCTGAAGGATTATGTCGCCAAGGAGGATTACGCGCTCGTTTCCTATGGCGGCATCCTGTTCATCAACAATGTGCCGGGGCATGAGGCCAAACTGGCCGAAAGCCTGAAGAAAATGCCCGGTTTCATCCATTGCTGGCGCAAGGGAGAATTGCCGGAACGTTTCCATTACGGCCATAATCCGCGGGTGCCCGACTGGCTGTGCCTGCCCGATCCGGGCGCGCGGATCATGGACGGCAACCCGGAACACCCCGATGACGGCGGCGACCATGGCTATGATCCGGCCAGCCCCGACATGCGCGCGCTGTTTCTCGCCACCGGCCCGGCCTTCCGCCCCGGTACGCATCTGCCGGTGTTCGACAATGTTGCAATCGAGCCGCTGCTGCGCCGGCTGATAGGTCTGGCGCCCGGCAAGGATCGCGACGGGACGGCGGCTCCGGTGGCAAAGGCGCTGCGGTAGGGCCTATTTCCGCCCGAACAGCTTTTCAATATCCCCATGCGCCAGCTTCACCCAGGTCGGCCGTCCGTGGTTGCACTGGCCTGAGCGCGGGGTCACTTCCATCTCGCGCAGCAGGGCGTTCATTTCGGCCACATTGAGCGCCCGCCCCGCCCGCACGCTGCCGTGGCAGGCCATGGTGGCCAGCACCAGATCGAGCCTTTCGCCCAGCAGCAGCGCGTCCCCATTGGCCGCCAGATCGTCGGCCACATCGCGCACCAGCGCCTGAACATCGCCCTTGCCCAGCGCGGCGGGGACCGAGCGGGCCAGCATCGCCGTGGGCCCGAACCGTTCCAGCGCCAGCCCGAGCTGCGCCAAGGTCGGGATCGCCTCCTCCAGCCGGTCGCAGCCTGGCTCGTCCAGTTCGATCACCTCGGGCAGGAGCAGCGCCTGCGCGGCGGCCACCTTGTCCGCTGCCCCGGCCGCCTTCAACCGCTCGAGCACGATGCGCTCATGGGCGGCGTGTTGATCGACAATCACCAGACCGTCCTCGGCCTCGGCGATGATATAGGTGTGGGCCACCTGTCCGCGCGCCACGCCAAGCGGATGGCGGACCGCCTCGGGGGGCGCTTCCTGCGACACTTCGGCGCGGCCCATCGGCAAGTCCTGCGCCGGGGCCATCACCTGCGCCTCATAGCCACGCCATGCCGCGCCCGCCTCGCTGACGCGATTGGGGGATGGCGCATATTGACGGGCGAACAGGCTGGGCACGGGCGCCGATGGGGCGATGGGTTCGGATGTCCACGCAGCCATGGCCGGGGCAGCCGGGGTCTGGGCGGTCTTTTGCCCCGCCCCTTCGAGAGCATGGCGCAGGCCCGAGACGATAAAGCCCCGAATGAAGGAAGGATCGCGGAACCGCACCTCGGTCTTGGCCGGGTGGACGTTCACATCCACCTCCTCGGGCGGCACATCGAGGAACAGCGCCAGCACCGCATGACGATCACGCGCCAGCATATCGGCATAGGCCCCGCGCACCGCGCCCACCAGCAGGCGATCCTTGACCGGGCGGCCGTTGACAAAGAGATATTGATGGTCCGCCACGCCCCGGTTGAACGTGGGCAGGCCCGCCACACCCGTCAGCCGCGCCGGGCCGCGCTCCAACTCGATAATCACCCCATCCTCGGCCAGTTCGCGCGCGACGATCTGGGCCACGCGGGCCGGGCCGCTCTGCCCCGGCTGCACCGACAACACGCGCCGCCCGTCATGCTCCAGCACAAAGCCCACTTCCGGCCGCGCCATGGCGAGGCGGCGCACCACATCGAGGCAGGCGGCATATTCGCTGCGCCCGCTGCGCAGGAATTTGCGCCGCGCCGGGATTTTGGCGAAAAGATTGTCCACCCGGATCCGCGTGCCGGGGGGCAGCGCGGCGGGCGCGTCCTCGACCACCTCGCCATGATCGACCACCCGGCGCCAGCCCTCGGCGGCGCCACGCGGGCGGCTCTCGATGGAAAAGCGCGCAACACTGGCGATCGAGGGCAAAGCCTCGCCGCGAAAGCCAAGGGTCGTGACCAGTTCGATGGCCTCGTCGGGCAATTTCGACGTCGCATGCCGCTCCAGCGCCAGCGCCATCTGATCGGGCGCCATGCCGCAGCCATCGTCGGTCACCTCAATGGCGTCCAGCCCGCCATCGGACAGGCGCACGCTGATCTGGCCAGCGCCCGCGTCGATGGAATTTTCCATCAATTCCTTGAGCGCAGAGGCAGGCCGCTCGACCACTTCACCGGCGGCAATGCGGTTGACCAGATTTTCGGGCAGGCGGCGGATGATCGGCATGGACCCCATATAGAACGCCTTGATGCAAAGCGCAGGACGCCGCAGCGAGAATTTCCACCGATTTTCCGCAAATGCATAGGGCCAATCGCCACCGCGTTGGTGCAATCGTCACACGAATCAGCCATGGCCAAGATCAAGCGAAAGCGATTCGCGCCGATCCGTTGACGCATTGCAGGACAGGGCCAACAAATTTTTGGCCTTTATGCTGCTCATGCGTTATGGAGCGGCGCGCCCACACCCAAATATCCTGCCGAACGTTCAGAATGTCCGGCAAAGCCACGGAAGCCTCGATGTCGTCCTTTTTCTCGCGTTTCATGAAATTCGGTTCGCAAAACATGGCCATCGACCTCGGTACGGCCAATACGCTTGTCTATGTGCAGGACCGGGGAATCGTGCTGAACGAGCCCAGCGTGGTGGCCATCGAGACGATCAACGGCAACAAGAGCGTCAAGGCCGTGGGCGACGATGCCAAGATGATGATGGGCAAGACCCCCGACAGCATCGAGGCGATCCGCCCCCTTCGCGATGGCGTGATTGCCGACATCGAAATCGCCGAGGAAATGATCAAGCATTTCATCCGCAAGGTTCATGGCAAGCGCAGCCTGTTCCGCTACCCGGAAATCGTGATCTGCGTTCCCTCGGGCAGCACCAGCGTTGAACGCCGCGCGATCCGCGATGCGGCCAGCAATGCGGGCGCCAGCCAGGTTTACCTGATCCTCGAACCGATGGCCGCCGCCATCGGCGCCGATATGCCCGTGACCGAGCCGGTCGGTTCGATGGTGGTCGATATCGGCGGCGGCACGACCGAGGTCGCCGTGCTTTCACTGCGCGGTCTGGCCTACACCACCTCGGTGCGCGTGGGCGGCGACAAGATGGACGAAGCCATCGTTTCCTATGTCCGCCGACACCACAACCTTCTGATCGGCGAAGCCACGGCCGAGCGCATCAAGAAGGATTACGGCATCGCCGTGATGCCCGCCGACGGCATTGGCGAAACGATCCACCTCAAGGGTCGCGATCTGGTCAATGGCGTGCCCAAGGAGATCACGATCACGCAGGCCAATATCGCCGAAGCGCTGTCCGAACCGATCAGCGCGATCATCGAAGGCGTGCGCATCGCGCTGGAAAACACCGCGCCCGAACTGGCCGCCGACATTGTCGATCAGGGCATCGTGCTGACGGGCGGCGGGGCGCTGATCAAGGGTCTGGACGATTATCTGCGCGAGGAAACCGGTCTGCCGGTGTCGATCGCGGAGGATCCGCTGTCCTGCGTGGCGCTGGGCACGGGCCGCGCGATGGAAGATCCGATCTATCGCGGCGTGTTGATGACGGCCTGATAGTTTGAGTTTTTGTTCCCTGTCCGCCGTCGGCATAGGGCCACGGCGGACAGATAATGCGTAGGAAAGGCGGGATGCATGGCTCCGCCAGGCAACCGGCGCCCGGGCTATTCGCGCAGGGCGCATAACAATATCTTCTTTGCCTATGTGGCCGCTGCGGTGGGCACGGTGGTGGGCGGCGCGCTGCTGTTTGGCTCGATGGGCAACACCGGCAATTTCGCGTCCCTGCGCAATCTGGCCAGCGATGTGACCCAGCCTGCGGCGCAACTGACGGCGCAGGGGCGTTCGGCTGCGGGCGGCGCATGGGGCGTGGCGGCGGGCTATTTCACCTCCGGCCCGGAAAATGCGCGGCTTAAGAAAGAGGTCGCTCTGGGCCGGGTGCAGGCGGTCGAGCTGGCGGCGGTGAAGCAGGAGAACGAGCGGCTCAAGGCCATGCTCGGTCTGACATCGGACACGCCCAAGCCGATCGCCTTTGGCTGGCTGGTGGCCAGCACCAGCGCCAGCGCGCGCCGCTATGCCACAATCTCGGTGGGCAGCCTTCAGGGCATAAAAAGCGGGATGCCGGTGCGCACGGATCAGGGGCTGATCGGGCGCGTGCTCGAGGTGGGCCTGCATTCGGCGCGGGTGCTGATGATCACTGATCCCGAAAGCGTGGTGCCGGTGCGCCGCGCCAGCGATTCCATCCCCGCCTTTGCCACCGGCAAGGGTGACGGCACGCTGCAATTGCGGTTGCTGACGCTGGGGATCAATCCGCTCAAGGTGGGCGATGCCTTTGTGACGTCGGGTTCTGGCGGGCTGTATTGGCCCGGCACGCCGATCGCGGTGGTCTCCAGCCTGACGCGCGACGGGGCGATTGCCCGCGTGCTGGGCGATCCGGCGGTCAGCGAGATGGTGGCCGTGCTGCCCGCATGGGCGCCGGGCGATGATCCCACGCTGCCCCCGCCCGCCGATCCGGTGAAGGCCAAGGCAGACGCCGATGCCGCAGCCAAAGCCGCCGCCAAGGCCGACGCACAGGCCAAAGCGACCGCGGCCAAGGCCGCCAAGCAAAAGGCGGCGCAATAAATGCCCGCCAACCGCCTCTTGCGGGGCAGCGCGCGCCAGATCAGCCGCGCCCCGTCGCCGTTGATCGCCTATGCCGCGCCTTGGGTGACGGTGGCGCTGGCCTCCTGCCTGCCGGGATGGCCTCTGATCTCGATAGCGCCGATCATGCCGCCGCTGGGTTTTATGACGCTGCTGGCATGGCGGCAATTGCGGCCTGGGTTGCTGCCGGTCTGGGCGGGCGCGGTGCTGGGAATGGTCGATGACCTGTTCAGCGGGGCCCCCTTTGGCGCGGCCATGGCGCTCTGGTCGATCACGATGATCGTGATGGATCTGATCGAGGCGCGTTTTCCATGGCGTAATTTCCTGACCGACTGGCTGGTGGCAGGGGTGTTTATTGCCGCCTATCTGGCGCTGGGCTGGGTGATTGCAGGCCATTCGGGCGGGGCGATCGCGCCTGCGCTGGTCGTGCCGCAAGGGCTGGTGGCGCTGTTGGCCTATCCGATGGTGGGGCGCACGGTCGGCCTGATCGACCGCTGGCGATTGATGCGATTCCGGGTGCTGGGTTGATGGCAAAGCGCAAGAAAGCGCCAAAACTGATCACGCCGGCCATGCTGCGCGACAGTTTTGACCGTCGCTCCATGGTGGTGGGCGTGTTGCAGGGCGGGGTCGGCCTGCTGCTGGCCACGCGCATGGGCTACATCGCTCTGGCCGAGAGCCAGAAGTATCAGATGATGGCGGAAAGCAACCGGGTCAACCTGTCGCTGATTCCGCCGCGCCGGGGCTGGATCCTCGACCGCGATGGCCAGCCCATCGCCAGCAACCGCGCCGATTTCCGCGTCGACCTGATCCCTGACCGGGTGATCGAAAAGGAAAAGACGCTGGAGGAACTGGCCAAGGTGCTGGGGCTGGACGAGATCGCGCTGCAGGATGTGCGCGACCGGCTGGACAAGGCGCGCGGGTTTCAGCCCGTCGAGGCCGGATCGCATCTGAGCTGGGAACAGTTCGCCGCGATTTCGGTGCGCCAGCCCGATCTGCCCGGCGTGGTGCCCCAGCGCAGTTTCTCGCGCTATTATCCCTCGGGTCCCTGCGTGGGTCATCTGGTGGGCTATGTCGGCGCGGCCAATGCCAAGGATTATGAAAAAGAGCACAACCCGCTGCTGATCACGCCGGGTTTCAAGATCGGCAAGGACGGGCTGGAAAAGGTCTATGACCAGACCCTGCGCGGCCAGCCCGGCGCCCGGCGCACCGAGGTGACCGCCAGCGGCAAGATCGTGCGCGACCTGGAAACGCGCGAGGATGTGCCGGGGCAGCCGATCAAGCTGACGGTCCATGCCGGTTTGCAGGAATATGCCGCGCGCCGTATCGGGGTGGAAAGCGGCGCCTGCGTGGTGATCGATTGCCTGACGGGCGACCTCCTGTGCTTTGTTTCCATGCCCAGTTTCGACCCCAACAGCTTTACCGACGGGGTCGGACGGCTGGAATGGAAGATGCTGTCGGACGATGACCATGTGCCGCTGCGCAACAAGCTGCTGCATGGCCTTTATCCGCCCGGATCGACGGTGAAGCCCACAGTCGCGCTGGCCTTTCTGGAGGCGGGGCTTGACCCCAAGGCCAGCGTCAATTGCTCGGGCGGGCTGCGCGTGGGCAACCGCGTGTTCCACTGCTGGCGGCACCATGGTCACGGCAGTGTGGACATGGCCAAGGGCATCTATCAGTCCTGCGACGTCTATTTCTATCACTTCGCCCAGCAGATCGGCATGGACCAGATCGCGCGCACGATGCGCAAGATCGGCTATGGCCAGAAATTCCCCCTGCCCTATCCCAGCCAGTCCTATGGCACCGTGCCCGACCCGGCGTGGAAGATGAAGAAATATGGCAAGGAATGGGCCGTTTACGATACCGTGAACGCCACCATCGGCCAGGGTTATGTGCAGGTGAACCCCTTGCAGCAGGCGATCATCGCCAGCCGTCTGGCCAGCGGCAAATTGCTGATGCCGCGCCTGATGCATGAGGATAAGCCCGCCGCGCCTGCTTCGCTTGGCGTGCCGCAGGAACATCTCGATTTCATCCATTCCGCCATGCACGAAATGGTCAACGGGCGCGGCACCGGCCATGCGGCCAAAATCCCCATTCCGGGCGTCGAACTAGCGGGCAAGAGCGGCACGGCGCAGGTCGTGGGCCTGAACATCGGCAACGGCAAGGGCGGCCTTTGGCGCCACCGCGACCATGGCCATTTCATCTGTTTCGCGCCCTTTGACAAACCGCGCTATGCCTGCGCCGTGCTGGTTGAGCATGGCGGCGGTTCGGGCGCGGCCATGCCGATCGCGCGCGATGTCATGACCTATATGTTCGACCAGCAGAAGGCGTGGGACGCGCTGACCAAGCTGGAGGCCGGATGGGGCGGCACGCCCCAGCAGAGGCAGGCCACCAAATATCGCGCCTATGCCGCCGAATATGGCGTCTCCGCCCCCGCCGTGCAGGACAGCGACGAGGCCCTGGCGCGCGAGAGCGAGGCCGACGCGCGGCCCACGCCCCAGCCGATCCAGTCGGATGCAGCCCCGCCCGCGCCCGAGCCCGTGGCCGATGACACGCCCGCCCCGGCGCCATCCCCCAGCCCCGGCGCGACGACCAATCCAGCGGCGAGCCAGCATCCATGAGCATGCATGTCATCCCCACGCCTCTGCGCGGCCTGCCATGGCGGGTGCTGATCCCGCTGACGGCGCTGGTGCTGTTTGGCGCAACGGTGCTGTGGTCGGCGGCGGGGGGCCATTGGTCGCCCTATGCGTGGAAGCATATTTTCAACTTCGGCCTGTTCCTGTCGCTGGCCATCGCGATTTCGCGCCTGCCGGAACGCGCGTTTCGTCAATCGGCCTATCCGATCTATGGCGGCCTCGTCTTTCTGCTGATGCTGGTCGAGGCGGTGGGCAAGGTCGGCGGGGGCAGCCAGCGCTGGCTCAACATCGGCTTTATGAACCTCCAGCCATCGGAGCTGATGAAGCCGGGCATCGTGCTGGTGATGGCGGTGTTTTATGCCAGCCTGCCGCCCACGCTGATCCGCAGTTGGCGCGCTCTGGTGCCGCCCTTGATCCTGCTGGGGGTTCCTGCCGCGCTGGTCATGCTTCAGCCCGATCTGGGCACGGCGCTGGCGATCTGTTTTGGCGCGGTGGTGGTGGTGTTCCTGTCGGGCGTGCCGATGTGGTGGTTTATCAGCGGCGGTGCGGCGGCGGCGGTGGTGGCTCCGCTGGCCTTCTTTTTTGCGCTCCATGATTATCAGCGCAAGCGGGTGCTGGTCTTTCTGGACCCCGAAGCCGACATGCTGGGTTCGGGCTATCACATCACCCAGTCGAAGATCGCCATCGGTTCGGGCGGCTTTTTCGGCAAGGGGCTGGGCAATGGCACGCAGAGCCATCTGAAATACCTGCCCGAGGCGCATACCGACTTTGCCTTTGCCACCATGGCTGAGGAATGGGGGATGATCGGGGGATTGTTTATCCTCTTCGTGTTCTTTGTCGTGCTGTTCCGCTGGGGCATGGGTGTGGCGCGGCGCGCGCCCGATCGCTTCAGCCAACTGCTGGCGGCGGGCATGACCGCGACGATCTTTTTCTATGTGGCAATCAATATGATGATGGTCATGGGCCTTGCTCCTGTGGTGGGCATCCCCCTGCCCTTTATCAGCCATGGCGGGTCCTCGATGATGACCAATATGATCTGTATCGGCACGATCATGGCCGTTGACCGCTGGGGCAAACGCGCGGGCGGCAGGCTGGGTTGAGGCCCAATTGGCAAGTCACGCAATTTTTTTGAAAGAATCACTTGCGCGCCTGCGATCACACGCTAAAGGGGGCGCCTCCGGAGGGAAGCCAACCAAGCTTCCCCGTAAAAACCGGTACGGACGCATAGCTCAGTTGGTAGAGCAGCTGACTCTTAATCAGCGGGTCCTAGGTTCGAGCCCTAGTGCGTCCACCATGGTTTTTTCGCCTTTACGGCATGGATGGACGCATAGCTCAGTTGGTAGAGCAGCTGACTCTTAATCAGCGGGTCCTAGGTTCGAGCCCTAGTGCGTCCACCAAAATCTTCTGGCCCTTTTGGCACAGACGGACGCATAGCTCAGTTGGTAGAGCAGCTGACTCTTAATCAGCGGGTCCTAGGTTCGAGCCCTAGTGCGTCCACCACCCTTTCCTGACAGATCACTTTCCATTTGCCGCGATGGTCGATAGTGGCCGCGCCATGGCCCATATGCCCTCCCCTTCGATCAAGCGCCTGCCCGGTCTGGAACTGCTGCGGCTGGTGGCGGCTTCCTGCGTGTTGCTGCTGCATGTGCGGGCGGTGTTTGGCGGGCAAAGGGTGTTTGGGCTGGGCTATCTGGGAGTCGATTTCTTCCTGATGCTTTCCGGCTTCCTGATGGCGCGGGTGCAGGAGCCTAGGCTGGCCCATGGGGCGGCGCCATGGTCGTTTCTGCGGCGGCGCTTCTGGCGGCTGTGGCCGATGATGGCGCTGGGCGGGTTGATCGGGATGCCCCGCCTTTGGCTGCGCTCGGCGGACATGTATAATTTCCTGCTGGCGGCGCTGCCCAATATGGCGCTCCTGCCGGTGTGGTGGTGGACCTTTGCCTTTCCGCTCAACATTCCGGCATGGACGATGACCTGCGAGCTGGCCTGCAATGCCGCCCATGTGCTGGGCCTGTGGCGGCTGCGGCGGTTGTGGCTGATTGCGCTGGCGGCGGGGCTGCTGATGGCGGACGGGTGGATCTCGTGGCATTTCCACGGGCTGGACGTGGGGCCAAAAAGCGACAATTTCTTCTGGGGGGCGCTGCGCTGCCTTGCCGCCTATGTGCTGGGCATCGTGCTGGCGCGCTGGTGGCAGGAAGAGCCTGCGGTGCCGGTGCCGTGGTGGATGGCGCTGCCGCTGATGCCTGCGCTGCTGCCGCTGGTGTGGTGGACAAAGACGCAAGGCTGGTGGTTCGACATCGGCTTTGTCGTGCTGGCCTGCCCGTTGATGATCGCGGGCGCCATGCGGCTCGACAGGTTTCACCGCGCCGCGCTGTGGCTGGGCCGGATCGCCTTCCCGCTCTTTGCCCTGCAAATGCCGATTCTTCAGGGCATCCGGCAATTGGGCGGCAATTACTGGATCGGGCTGGGCGTGGCGGCGGCAGCGGGGGTCTTGGTGGCGGTTTTGGCCGCGTATATATCCGCCTGGCGCATACTGAGAAGAAATAATGTGATGACGATGTGATGCGCCTCTTGAAATCACAGCCTCATGTGATTACCTCACATTCATGACACAGAACATCATCGATCGCGTTCGCCGCCTCGTCAACGAAGGGGGCATGACCCGCGCCGGTCTGGCCCGCGCCGCAGGTTTACATGCCAACACCCTGCGCGATGTCAACGAGCCGGAATGGAACCCCACCGCCGAAACGCTGGGCAAGCTCGAGCGTTTCCTTGACGAGAGCGACGAGACCCCGGTGCTGGTCAGCATCGAGGAAATCATCGAGGAAGCCCGCAACGGGCGGATGTACATCCTTGTCGATGACGAAGACCGCGAAAACGAAGGCGATCTGATTATCCCGGCCCAGATGGCCACCCCTGCTGCGATCAACTTTATGGCCACTTATGGCCGCGGCCTTGTCTGCCTTGCCCTTTCGCATGAACGTGTGGACCAGCTTGGTCTGGAACCGATGAGCCGCCGCAACGGCACCCCGCTGGGCACGGCCTTCACCGTCTCGATCGAGGCCAAGGAAGGCATCAGCACCGGCATTTCCGCCGCCGACCGCGCGCGCACCGTCTCGGTCGCCATCGACGGCAGCAAGGGCCCGGCCGATATCGTCAGCCCCGGCCATGTCTTCCCGCTGCGCGCGCGTCCGGGCGGCGTGCTGGTGCGCACCGGCCATACCGAGGCGGCGGTGGACATTTCGCGCCTTGCCGGTCTCAACCCTTCCGCCGTCATCTGCGAGGTGATGAGCGATGACGGCACGATGGCGCGTCTGGACGACCTGCTGCTCTTTGGCCGCCAGCATGGCATCAAGATCGCCACGATCCGCGACCTGATCGCCTATCGCCGCAAGCATGACCGTATGGTCAGTCTGAAGTCGGAAACCTCCTTCAAGAGCCGTTTCGGCGGTGACTGGCAGGCCCGCGCCTATGCCAACAAGGCGACCGGCGAGGAAAATCTCGTCCTGCTCAAGGGCCGCATCGACCCCAGCAAGCCCACGCTGGTGCGCATGCATTCCACCTCGATGTTCAGCGATCTGCTGGGCGAGGACAGCCCGCGCGCCAATCTGCTGCACCGCTCGATGGAAATCATCGGCGAGGAAGGCGCGGGCGTGATCGTTTTCGTCAACCGCCCCCATTCGGAAGTGTCCAAGTCCTTCGAATATCGCCAGTTGGCGATCGACGGCAACACCAAGCCGCTTGAGGAATTGCGCGATTACGGCGTGGGCGCACAGGTTCTGGCCGAGCTGGGCATCCATGAGCTGGTGCTTTTGACCAATACGCATCATACGCTTGTCGCGCTGGAAGGTTATGGGCTGACCATCACCGAAGAACGCCGCATTGATTGATTGAAGGACCTATCATGGCCAAGTTTCTGATTGTCGAAGCCCGCTTCTATGACCACCTCAACGACATGCTGGTCGAAGGCGCGCGGGCCGCGCTGAAGGCGGCGGGGCATAAGGTCGATGTGCTGACCGTGCCGGGCGCGCTGGAAATTCCGGGCGCCATCTCGCTGGCCGAGGCTTCGGGCGAATATGAGGGCTATGTGGCCATCGGCGTGGTGATCCGGGGCGAAACCTATCACTTCGAAATCGTGGCGGGCGAAAGCGCGCGCGGGATCATGGCACTGACCATGGACGGCATGGCCATCGGCAATGGCATCCTGACCGTGGAAAACGAGGCGCAGGCCATCGTGCGCGCCGATCCCAAGCAGAAGGACAAGGGCGGCGAAGCGGCCAAGGCGGCCCTCGCCCTGCTGGCGCTGAAGGAAAAGTTTGGCGCGTAAAGCGCCGGACAGAGCAGGAAAAAGGGCGCGGTGGTCATCCCATCCGCGCCCTTTTCTTTTACCAGACCTTCACCCGCTTGGTCGGCGGCAAATAGAGCTTGTCGCCCGGCTTCACATTGAACGCCTTGTACCAGTCATCGACATTGCGCACCGTCAGCGCACGATACTGGCCCGGCGCATGGCCATCGGTGGCGATCTGGGCGCGCAGGGCCGCCTCACGCACCTTTGTCGCCCAGCTCTGCGCAAAGGCGAGGAAGAAGCGCTGGTCCCCCGTCATGCCGTTGATGACCGGCGCAGGCCTGCCCTTGAGCGAGGCGTGATAGGCGTCGAGCGCCGCAGCCAGCCCTGCCACATCGGCAATATTCTCGCCCAGCGTCAGTTCGCCCTGAACATGCAGGCCGGGGAAAGGCTCATAGGCGCTGAACTGATCGGCCAGCGCCTTGCCCGCCTGTTTGAAGCGCGCCATGTCGGCGGGCGTCCACCAGTCGCGCAGACGGCCAGAGGCGTCGAAGGCCGCGCCATTGTTGTCGAAACTGTGGCTGATCTCATGCCCGATCACCGCGCCGATCGCGCCATAATTGAAGGCCGCATCGGCCGCCGGATCATAGAACGGCTTTTGCAGGATCGCAGCGGGGAAATTCAGCGCGTTCTGCACCGGCAGATTGACCGCATTGACCAGTTGCGCATTCATCCACCATTCGCCCCGATCCAGCGGTTTGCCGATCTTGGCCAGTTGCAGATGATATTCGTTGAGGCCCGCCGCCTTGGCATTGGCATAGGCATTGTCGGGGCTGAGTTTCAGCGCCGAATAATCCTTCCACGTGTCGGGATAGCCCACGCCCACAACAATGCCGCGCACCTTGGCGATGGCCTCCTGCTTGGTGGCGGGCGCCATCCAGTCGAGCCGCGCGATGCGGGTGGCAAAAGCCTCCTTGATGCCCGACACCATGCCCTGAATGCGGGCCTTGTCACTGGCGGGGAAATATTTCCCGACATAAAGCCGCCCCAGCGCATCGCCCAGCGCACCATTGAGCGCGGCAATCGCCCGGCGCTCGCGGCTGCGCTGCACCTTTACGCCCTGCAGAGCCTCGCCATAGAAAGCGAAGCGGTCATCGTCGATTTTCGTGGGCAGGACCGAGGCGTATTGATTGACCTGATGATAGGCCAGCCAGTCCTTCCACACATCCAGCGGCTCGGAAGCGACCAGCGCGGCGATGCGCGGGATCGACTGGTCGTGAAACGCGGCAAAGCGGTCCTGATGGGGCAGACCGGCGGCGGTGAAGAAAGCCTCCCAATCGATGCCGGGCGCCTTGGCGGCAAAATCGGCGCGGGTCCATTCGGCATTGGCGTGCTGGAAATCCTCGCTCTGCTCGCGGCTTTCATGGGCCTGCGCAATTTTGCTTTCCAGATCGTAGATCTTCTGCGCGCGTGCCTCGGCATCAGCAGGCGTGGCCGCCAGACCGGCATCGGCAAGGATCGTGGCAATATAGGCGCGGTATTTGGTGCGAATATCGGCCATCTTGGGATCGGCCGAGAGGTAATATTCGCGCTCCGGCAGGCCAAGCCCCCCCTGCAATACATAGGGCATCACCGCTGTACCATTAAGGGATTGGGTGATGAACAGGCCGAAGAGGTTCTCGGTCTGAAAATCGGTGGCATTAAGGGGATCTACGTCGGCGCGGACCTGCGCGCCCAGCACCTGGGACAGATCAACCTTGTTCGCAATCGCAGCAAATGCGGCCAGATCGCCCTGAACCGGAGCCATGCCCGCCGCGTTGATCGCCCCCGTATTGAGATAGGCGCGATAGTAATCCTGGATCAGCGCGGCATCGCTGCCGGGCTTGGGATGGCCCGCTACAACCCCGGCCACCAGCGCGGTGATTCGCTTTTCAGTCGATTGATCGGCGATATAGAAGCCGCCGACCGAGGCTCGATCAGCCGGAATCGCCGTTTCGCGCTCCCAGGTGCCATTGGCGAAGAGGTAAAAATCGTCTCCGGGGCGGATAGAACGATCCATTCCGGATGCATTCAACCCCGCCGAAGCCGCCTTGGGCGCCCCCTCGGCATGGGCCGCCATCGGTGCGGCCAAGGCCAAGGGGCAAAGGCCAAGCGCCAGCGCCCGGCGGAAAATTGCAATCTTGGGCATTATCCTGTCCTTACAATATAATAGCGCCATTCCCCCTCTCGGGTTTCCCTGCATAGACGCCGCGCGCCGGGCGCGGTCAACAAGTTACACCGATGTCAGTAAGGTCGCCATGGCGCTGGAGATAGGCCAATCGGTGGGTTTGAATAGTCCAAATGTGGTGAATCTGCACAAGACGCCAATGTCCTTGACGATATACATAGGTGTAATCACCTAAAGCCCCTTGTTCAAATGCGAACCACGCCTGCCTATCGAACAATATCGATCATCAACAATGCCCCGATGCAGAGCAATCTGCAATCGAGCGCAATGTCCAGAAACAGGGATAGCATGGACCGGACCGACGACTCTCTCGCGCTGATGCAATGCCTGCGTAACGCCCTCGACCGGCTGGACGCCATTAATGCCTTTACTGCAGCTGCACACTTGGACGCCTGTTTGCACGCATTGAGCGATTACTTCATTTCCGACGAAAATCACTCGAAAGGCGATTAATCGGTATTCCCCCTAATATTCCCGGCGGCCCCCCTTCGGCTAAACTACGCAGACACCAGTAGCTATTTCTGCTGCTGCCATGTTTTGCTGCTAGTATGGGGGACATCGCAAAGGATGAACTGGACCGACAGAAATCCTGCCGCGCTGGCCAGCGCGGCGCCTCAGATCTGGAAAGAGCCCGAGGGCACCCAGCCCGTCAATCAACGCCTGCGTACGCTGGCGCAATCGCTGCTCAATGCCGCCATGGAACTGGAAAAGACGCCGCCTGCGGCGCCGGTTGACGATGGCGGGGCCGGTATCGTCGCAAGGCCCAAATCAGACCCGGCCGAACAGGCCCAACAACTCTATCGCGAACGCCGCCGCCGGATCGAGGCGTTCGGCGACGACACTCTGTTTGGCGAACCCGCGTGGGACATCCTGCTCGACCTGTTCGTGGCCGGAGAGCGCGGCAAGCGCGTGGCCGTGACCAGCGCCTGCATCGGCTCCGGCGTGCCCAGCACGACGGCGCTGCGCTGGCTCAATGTGCTGGAGGTGCGCGGCATGGTCGAGCGCGAGGATGACAATCACGACGCGCGGCGGTCCTTTGTGCGCCTTACCGCCAAGGCGCGGGCGATGATGCTCGAATATTTCGCCAACCTCTGACGCAGGCCTTTTGGGCAAAACAAAAGGGCGGGGAGTCAAACTCCCCGCCCTTTCCTATTCCAGTCGCCCGGAAAAGGCCTGTTAGACCTTCAGGCGGCCAAAGGCGCTCTTGCCGGCATAAAGCGCGGCAACGCCCAGTTGTTCCTCGATGCGGATCAACTGGTTGTACTTGGCCAACCGGTCCGAACGGGCCAGCGAGCCGGTCTTGATCTGGCCGCAGTTGGTGGCAACCGCGAGGTCAGCGATGGTCGCGTCCTCGGTTTCGCCCGAACGGTGGCTCATCACGGCGGTGTAGCCTGCGCGCTGGGCCATCGAAACGGCTTCCAGCGTTTCGGTCAGCGTGCCGATCTGGTTGACCTTCACCAGCAGCGAGTTGGCCAGACCCTGATCAATGCCCATCGACAGACGCTTCGGGTTGGTCACGAACAGGTCGTCACCCACCAGCTGCACCTTGTCGCCGATCAGATTGGTGAGCGCAGCCCAGCCTTCGAAATCGTCTTCGCTCATGCCGTCCTCGATCGAGATGATCGGATAGTCGGCCGAGAGCTTGGCCAGATATTCGGCAAATTCGACCGGGCTGAGCGAGAGGCCCTCGCCGCTGATCTCATACTTGCCGTTCTTGAAGAACTCGGTCGAGGCGCAGTCAAGCGCGAGCAGGATGTCGCTGCCCAGCTTGAAACCGGCCTTTTCGATCGAGGTCGACACGAAATCGAGCGCGGCGCGCGTGCTGGCGATGTTGGGGGCAAAGCCGCCTTCGTCGCCCACGGCCGTGGCCAGACCCTTTTCGTGCAGGCCCTTTTTCAGCGTGTGGAAGATTTCCGCGCCCCAGCGCACGGCTTCGGCAATCGAATCCGCGCCGACCGGCATGATCATGAATTCCTGGAAATCGATCGGGTTGTCGGCATGTTCGCCGCCGTTGATGATGTTCATCATCGGCACGGGCAGAACATGGGCCGAAACGCCGCCCACATAGGAATAAAGCGGCAGGCCGCGCGCGTCGGCGGCCGCCTTGGCCGTGGCCAGCGAGACGCCCAGAATGGCGTTGGCGCCGATGCGGCCCTTGTTGGGCGTGCCGTCCAGTTCGATCATGGCAAGGTCGATGTCGCGTTGATCTTCGGCATCAACGCCGACCAGCGCTTCGTGGATTTCGGAATTCACCGCTTCCACCGCCTTGGTGACGCCCTTGCCCAGATAGCGGCTCTTGTCGCCATCGCGCAGTTCAACCGCCTCATGCGCGCCGGTGCTGGCGCCCGAGGGCACAGCGGCGCGGCCAAAGCTGCCATCTTCGAGCAGCACATCGACTTCGACCGTGGGATTGCCACGGCTGTCCAGAATTTCGCGAGCGTGGATGTCGATAATCGCGGTCATGGCGTGTTCATCTCCTCTCGGACACCTTTCAGATGCCCTCAAGACGATTCCCTTAGCAGCGGAACCTTGGCAGGCAAGGTGCATTGCAGCATGATAGGAAAGAGGCGAGCAAATCGATGCGAATTCATCACTCGATTCTCTGCGCCCCGCCCAAGAGAAGGATGACAAGCCATGGCCGATGAAACCAACGCTCTTGTTGCCGACGCTGCCGAAGCCGTTACCGAAACGGCCGACGGTGTGAAGGCCAAGTTCAGCAAGGCGATTGACGACGCGCGCGCGGGCGCCGTCGCGCTGGGCAAGGATCTGCAGGAAAAGGCTGCGCCCTACACCGAAAAGCTCTCGAGCGGCGAATTTCTGGCCGAAGCCAAGGCGATTGGCGAACAGGCCAAGGAACGCGCGCTCAATCTGGCCGCTGACGGCAAGGTGAAAGCGAGCGACGCCATCACCTCGCTGGGCAAGGTGGTTGCCGACAATGCCGGACTGGTCGATGACAAGCTGGGCGGCAAATATGGCGATTATGCCCGCAGCGCGGCCCGCGCGCTTCAGGAAACCGGCGCCAAGCTGGAATCCAAGGATCTGGAAGAATTGGGCAAGGAAGCCACCGAATTTGTGAAGAAAAATCCTGTGATCGTCGCCGGGGCGCTGATCGCGGTTGGGTTTGCCCTGACCAAGCTGCTGGGCGGCAAGAGCGACGAAGAAGCATAAGCCGTAAAAGGCATCAGCTTGAAGGCGCCGGGTGGCCTCGCGCTGCCCCGGCGCCTTTACGCAAGCATTGAAGGGGGCCTGATGCCCAAGCATCGGCAAGACAGCAGCGAAATCGACGAGCCCAGTCTCGAAGAGGATTTTCGCGGGCTTTTCACATCGACCCGCGCCGCATTCGACAGCGAGATCGAATATCAAAAGGCCCGCGCAGGCATGGCGGTGAGGCTCGTCCTGCGCATTGCGGGGCTGACGGCGCTGGCGCTGGCGCTGGTATTTTTCCTGCTGATGGCGATCATCATGGGCTCTCTGCTGGGTCTGGCGACGCTGGTGGGGCCGTGGGGCGCGATGGGCATCGTGGTGGCGGTGCTGCTGCTCGTCACGTTGTGGAGCGTTGTGAAGGTCAAGCGGGCCGTCGGCAGGCTGACCGCCCTGTTTTCCGCTTCGGAAGGCGACGCATGAGCCCGGCCGAGGAAAAACTGGCGCAATTGCGCGCCGCGCGTGATGCCGCCCGCGCCGAGTTTCTCAGCCGCTCCACCCGCATCCGCGCGCTGGCCGAACCGGGCGAACTGGGCCGCCGCCTGACCAATGACATTCAGGTGCAGGGGCGCAAGGCGCTCTCGCAGGCGATGGAGATTGCCGCCGACGAGCGCGGCGTGCTGGCGGGAACGTTAACCGCGCTGATGCTGTGGCTGGCGCGCAAACAGATCTTTGCCAAGGCGGTCGAATTGGCCCCCAAGGCCAAACCGGCCTGGCACAAGGCGCTGAATACGGTCCGGTCCGGCATTGCAAAAATCCGCACCCGCCTGCCCGGAAAGGGCGATGGGGTATAAAACTTGCGCAAAACGCAATCAGAATATGCTTGATTTCAACCTTGGTGGTGCTTGCTGATCGGCTTTGCCGAATGCTATGGCAAAGGCTCAATCCTCCAATTTGCTGGAAACAAGCCATCATGTCCCAACTTCTCCACCTCGTCATCGGCGGTCGTGTGCGTGACCCGCAGGGCCTCGATTTCGTGGACCTCAACGCGCTCGATTACGTCGGCGTGTTTCCCGATTACGCTTCGGCCGTGGAAGCATGGCGGGGCGCCGCCCAGCGCAGCGTTGACGATGCCGAGATGAAGTATGTCGTCGTCCACCTGCACAAGCTGCTGGAACCCGGCCACGAGCATTGATAGCTGTCTGGCGTTGATCCGCCCGCGATCAATCCGGTCAAAACAGAAAAGGCCCCACCGGATGGCGGGGCCTTTTTCCTTGGGCATGTTCCCTTGAACAGGGACCCGATGGATCAGATGAATTCGATCTTTTCCACGACATAGAAGCGCTCGCCCGCAGGCACGCGCACCTCGATCTCATCCTCAACCTTTTTGCCGATCAGCGCCCGGCCCAGCGGCGAGACATAGCTGATCCGGCCCAGTTTCGCGTCCGCCTCATAGGGACCCACGATCTGATAGCGCACCGGCTTGTCGTCATCGTCCAGCAAAGTGACGGTGGCGCCAAAAATGATCCGGTCGCCCGAAAGCGAGGTGGGGTCGATGATCTGGGCCCGGCTGATCTTGTCCTCAAGATCGGCGATCGTGGCCTCAACCTGCCCCTGACGCTCCTTGGCGGCGTGATATTCCGCATTTTCGGAAAGGTCGCCATGCGCGCGCGCTTCCTCGATCGCATCAACGATCCGGGGGCGCTCTTCCCGCAGCGCCTTCAGCTCGGCCGTCAGCTTTTCATAGCCAATCGCCAGCATCGGCAGCTTTTCGATACTTGCCATCCGTGAAACTTCCTTCATGGCCCTTCCCTCCGCCGGGACAGTCGGAGGCGCCTCCCCGCATTTTGGTGAAAACGCGGGGGTTTGCCTTCCAACTTTTGCGGAAAGGACGTGGTCGGTCAGCTATAATAGGCTTGCAACGGGCACACTTCAAGACTGGCCGAACGCATCGCGCCAATCGCTTCCACAGCCGCGACGCTGCCCGCCGCAGTGGTGAAATAAGGCACCTTGTTGCCCAGCGCGGCCTGACGGATGCTCTGCGAGTCCTTCAGGCTCTGCCAACCCTCGGTGGTGTTGAACACCAGCGCCACGCCGCCATCAATGATCCGGTCCACGATATGCGGGCGCCCTTCGGCCACCTTGTTGACCAGTTCGACGGCCACACCGGCCTCGGCCAGGAACTTCTGCGTGCCGCCGGTAGCGATCAGCTTGAAGCCCAGATCGACCAGCTTGCGCGCGGCGGGCAGCACGACCGCCTTGTCGGTGTCCTTGACCGAAATGAACACCACGCCTTCCTGAGGCAGCTTGACGCCCGCGCCCAACTGGCTCTTGGCAAAGGCCGTGGCGAAATCCTTGTCGAGGCCCATGACCTCGCCGGTGGACTTCATTTCGGGACTCAGCACCGGGTCGACGCCGGGGAAACGGGCAAACGGGAACACCGCTTCCTTGACCGCCATATAGGGCAGATCGCGGCGGAACGGCGGGAACGTGTCCAGCTTTTCGCCCGCCATCACGCGCGCGGCGATCTTGGCCACCGGCTGACCGATGGCCTTGGCCACGAAAGGCACCGTGCGCGAGGCGCGCGGGTTGACCTCGATGAGGTAAACCTCGCCATCCTTGACCGCGAACTGGATGTTCATCAGCCCCTTGACGCCCAGCGCCAGCGCCAGCGCTTCGGCCTGACGCTCCATCTCGGCGATGATCTCGGCCGAAAGGCTGTAAGGCGGCAGGGTGCAGGCGCTGTCGCCCGAGTGGATGCCGGCCTCTTCGATATGCTGCATCACGCCCGCCACGACGACCTTTTCGCCATCGCACAGCGCATCGACATCGCATTCGATCGCATCGCGCAGATACTGATCGATCAGCACCGGCGAGTCGCCCGAGACCTGCACCGCCGTGGCGATATAGTCATCAAGCTGCGCCACGCTGTCGACGATTTCCATCGCCCGGCCGCCCAGCACATAGGACGGACGCATCAGCACCGGATAGCCGATGCGATTGGCCACGGCCACGGCTTCGTCGCGGCTGCGGGCGATGCCGTTTGCGGGCTGCTTCAGGCCAAGCTGTTCGACCAGAGCGGCAAAACGCTCGCGGTCTTCGGCAAGGTCGATGGCATCCGGGCTGGTGCCCAGAATGGGGATGCCCGCATCTTCCAGCGCCTGCGCCAGCTTGAGCGGGGTCTGCCCGCCGAACTGCACAATCACGCCGACCAGTTCACCCTTCGACTGTTCCACCGTCAGGATTTCCAGCACGTCCTCGGCCGTCAGCGGCTCGAAATACAGGCGATCCGAGGTGTCATAGTCGGTCGAAACCGTTTCCGGGTTGCAGTTGACCATGATGGTTTCATAGCCGACCTCGTCCAGCGCGAAACACGCATGGCAGCAGCAATAGTCGAACTCGATGCCCTGACCGATCCGGTTCGGGCCGCCGCCAAGGATCACGATCTTCTTGCGGTCGGACGGATCAGCCTCGTTCTCGGCCTCGCCAAACATCGGCGCTTCATAGGTCGAGTACATATAGGGCGTGATCGCCTCGAACTCGGCCGCGCAACTGTCGATGCGCTTGAACACCGGACGCACGCCCAGACGGTGGCGCAGCGCGCGCACTTCGGCTTCGCTGGTGGCGCCCACCATCGCTTCGACCACATCATGCAGCAGGCCCGAGCGCGCCATATTGGCGCTGCCCGCCAGCGAGGCGGACTGTACCGCCAGCTTGGCCAGACGCTTGTCCGAGAAGCCCATCGCCTTCAAGCGGCGCAGACCCTCGGCATCATTGGGCAGGCCATTCTTGGCCACCTCGGCCTCGGCCGCGATGATTTCCTCGATATGGGCCAGGAACCACGGATCGTAATGGGTGATCCGGTTGATGTCGGCGGCGGTGAAGCCTTCACGGAAAGCCTGCGCCACCACCAGCAGGCGGTCAGGCGTGGCCCGCGACAGGGCGGCGGTGATTTCGTCGCGGCTTGCGCCCACCAGTTCGTCGACGCGGTTGAAACCGTCGAGACCCGTTTCCAGCCCACGCAGCGCCTTCTGCATCGATTCCTTGATGTTGCGCCCGATCGCCATCACCTCGCCCACCGACTTCATCGCGGTGGACAGGATCGGCTCGGAGCCCTTGAACTTTTCAAAGGCAAAGCGCGGGATCTTGGTCACGACATAGTCGATGCTCGGCTCGAACGAGGCAGGCGTGGCGCCCGTGATCTCGTTGGTCAGCTCGTCCAGCGTATAGCCCACGGCCAGCTTGGCCGCGACGCGCGCGATGGGGAAGCCGGTGGCCTTCGACGCCAGCGCCGAGGAGCGCGAAACGCGTGGGTTCATTTCGATGACGATCAGGCGGCCATCGGCCGGGTTAACCGCGAACTGAACGTTCGACCCGCCGGTTTCCACGCCGATCTCGCGCAGCACGTTGAGCGAGGCGGTCCGCATGATCTGATATTCTTTATCCGTCAGCGTCAGCGCGGGCGCGACCGTGATCGAGTCGCCCGTATGCACGCCCATCGGATCGATATTTTCGATCGAGCAGATGATGATGGAATTGTCGTTGCGATCGCGCACGACTTCCATCTCATATTCCTTCCAGCCCAGCAGAGATTCCTCGATGAGGACCTCGGTCGTGGGGCTGGCTTCCAGACCGCTCTTCACGATCTTTTCGAACTCGGCCTTGTTATAGGCGATGCCGCCGCCCGTGCCGCCCAGCGTGAAGGAGGGGCGGATGATCGAGGGCAGGCCCGTGCGCTCAAGCACAGCAAAGGCTTCCTCGACCGTATGAGCCACGCCGCTGCGCGCCGATTCCAGGCCGATCTTGTCCATCGCCTCGCGGAAACGCTGGCGGTCTTCGGCCTTGTCGATGGCGTCGGCATCCGCGCCGATCATCTGCACGCCGTACTTTTCCAGCGTCCCGTCCTCAAACAGCGCCAGCGCGGTGTTGAGCGCGGTCTGGCCGCCCATCGTGGGCAGCACCGCATCGGGGCGCTCCTTTTCGATGATCTTGGCGACCATGGCCGGGGTGATCGGCTCGATATAGGTCGCGTCGGCCATTTCCGGGTCGGTCATGATCGTGGCCGGGTTCGAGTTGACCAGGATGACCCGGTAACCCTCTTCCTTCAGCGCCTTGATCGCCTGCGTGCCGGAATAGTCAAACTCGCAAGCCTGACCGATGATGATGGGCCCCGCACCAATGACGAGGATCGAGGAGATGTCTGTCCGCTTAGGCATCAGGCAATGCTCTCAATGAATTTCGTGAAAAGATAAAAGCTGTCCATCGGCCCCGGCGAGGCTTCGGGGTGATACTGCACCGAGAAGGCCTTTTTGCCCGTGATCTCGATGCCGCAGTTCGAACCGTCAAACAGCGACTTGTGGGTTTCCACCACGCCTTCGGGCAGCGTTGCCGCGTCCACCGCGAAGCCGTGGTTCATGGAGGTGATTTCGACCACACCTTCGGCCATGCGCTTGACCGGATGGTTCGCGCCGCGATGGCCCTGGTGCATCTTGATGGTCTTGGCCCCGGCGGCCAGCGCCAGCATCTGATGACCAAGGCAGATACCGAAGATCGGGATGCCCTTATCCAGCAGCGCCTTGATCACCGGCACCGCGTAAACGCCCGTGGCCGCCGGATCGCCGGGGCCGTTGGACAGGAACACGCCATCGGGCTTGAGGCCAAGGATGACCTCCAGCGGCGTTTCGGCCGGGACAACCGTCACACTGGCGCCAGCGGCGACCAGATTGCGGAAGATGTTGTCCTTGGCGCCAAAGTCCATCGCCACGACATGCGGGCGCGGATCGTGGGGGCTGCGGCCATAGCCCTTGCCCAGATGCCAGACGCTGCCTTCCCAGCTTTCCTGCCCCTTGCGCGACACGATCTTGGCCAGATCCATGCCTTCAAGGCCGGGCCACTGCTGCGCCTTGGCCAGCAGTGCGGGAATGTCGAATTCGCCTGCTTCATTATAGGCGATGACGGCATTGGGCGCGCCCGAGAGGCGGATGCGGCGCGTCAGGGCGCGGGTGTCGAGCCCGGCGATGCCGATCTTGCCCTTGGCCTTCATCCAGGCGTCAAAGCGGCCTTCGGAGCGGAAGTTCGAAGGGTTGGTCACATCCTCGCGCACGATGCAGCCAACGGCGCCGTCAACGGCCGCTTCATTGTCTTCGTGGTTCACGCCGACATTGCCGATGTGGGGAAAGGTGAAGGTCACGATCTGGCCCGCATAGCTGGGGTCGGTCATGATTTCCTGATAGCCGGTGATGGAAGTGTTGAAACACACTTCGCCAACCGCGCTGCCCTGGGCGCCGAAGCCTCGGCCCCAGGCGACATAACCATCGGCCAGTACCAGGACGGCAGTGGCGCCAACTGGTTTAGGCGCAAGCGAAGGGGCGGGGTCTGCCATGGGGGCGCTCCGTGAGAAGTTTCAACAATGGGTGCTAAGGCCCGCCCGCTAGACCCCATACCCTTATCCGTCAACCTATCAAAACCGGAAAAATCCGGCTAGGGTTATGCGCCAAGCCGCGAAATGCGCAAAACTCCACGGGAAAGTTCAGAAAAATGATCCGCGATTCGATCAAGGCCGCGCAGGTGGCCGCCATGAAATCGGGCGACAAGGCCCGCCTTGCCGCCGTGCGCCTTATTCTGGCCAAGCTGAAGGATAAGGATATCGAACTGCGCACCGCGTCCAGCATCCCGGATGACGATGTGATCGTGACCGATGTGCTGCAAAAGATGGTGAAGCAGCGCCGCGAATCGATCTCCATGTATGAACAGGGCGGCCGCCCCGAGCTGGCCGCCGCAGAAGCCGCCGAGGTTGCGGTGATCGAGGACTTCCTGCCCGCCCAGATGGGCGAGGATGAAGTCAAGGCCGCGATCGAGGCGATCAAGGCCGAAGTGGGCGCCACCAGCATCAAGGATATGGGCAAGGTTGTCGGCGCGCTGAAGGCCCGCCACGGCACCCAGATCGACATGGGCAAGGCCAGCGCTCTGGTGAAGGCAGCGCTGGCGTAAGATGAGCCTCTCGCCCCAGTTCCTTGATGAATTGCGCAGCCGGATCACGCTGTCCGCCGTGATCGGCCGGACCGAGCGCGTGACCAAGGCGGGGCGCGAGTTCAAGGCCTGTTGCCCGTTTCACCACGAAAAGACGCCCAGCTTCACCATCAATGATGAAAAGGGCTTCTATCACTGCTTTGGCTGCGGCGCGCATGGCGATGTCATCCGCTGGATGACCGATCAGCGCGGCCTGTCCTTTATGGATGCGGTGAAACAACTGGCCGAGGAGGCGGGGATGGAAGTCCCCGCCCCCGACCCAAGGCAGGCCCAGCGCGCGGAAAAGCAAAAGAGCCTGCACGATGTGATGGGCGCGGCGCAGGCGTTTTTCGTCGACCAGCTGGCCAGCCCCGAGGGCGGACAGGCGCGCTCCTATCTGGCCTCGCGCGGGTTCTCGCAGGCCGTGTGCCGCGAATTCGGCTTCGGCTATGCGCCAGAGGGGCGGCAGGCGTTGAAAGGCGCTTTGGGCCAATTCCCCGAGGCGATGCTGATCGAGGGCGGCCTTCGCATCGTGGTCGAGGACAAGGAGCCGTATGACCGGTTCCGGGGCCGCCTGATGCTGCCCATCCACGATCCGCGCGGGCGGGTGATCGCTTTTGGCGGGCGCATTCTGGCCACGCACAAGACCGATGCGCCCAAGTACCTCAACTCCCCCGACACACCTTTGTTCGACAAGGGCCGCACGCTTTACAACCACCATCGCGCCTCGCCCGCCTCGCGGCAATCGGGGCGGATCATCGTGGTTGAGGGCTATATGGACGTGATCGCGCTGGCGGCGGCGGGATTTCACGATGCGGTGGCGCCGCTGGGCACGGCGTTGACCGAGACGCAGATCGAGATGATCTGGCGCATGGTGCCGATGCCGGTGCTGTGTTTCGATGGGGATAGCGCGGGGCAAAGAGCGGCGATGCGGGCGGTGACGCGCGCCCTGCCCTTGTTGCGCCCCGGCCATTCCTTGCGCATCGTGCGTATGCCGCAGGGGCAGGACCCGGACGACCTAATCAAGGCGCGCGGACCGGCGGCGATGGAGGAAGTGCTAGGCAATGCGCAGAGCCTGCTCGACACCTTGTGGCAGTATGAGATGGATGCCGCCCCGGCGGGCAGCCCCGAGGAAAAGGCCGGGCTGAAGGCGCGGTTGATGGCCCATGTCGACACGATTGCCGACAATGACATCAAGGCGCTCTATCGCCGCGAATTGCTCGAACGCTTCTCCGCCTTCGCTTTTCCCCGGCGCGAGGACAATCGCGCGCCCTGGCAACCGCGCCAGCCTTTTGTGCGCCAACAGCGCGGCGGGCGGTTCGGGCGCGACATTCCCCCGCCCCTGCCCCACGAGGAAACCACGCAAAGGCTGCAACGCCCCGCCAACCCGTTCCGCGCGGCCACGATCGAGGCGGCGCTGGCGGGCCTGATCCGTATGCCCGGCGAAATCGCCCGCCATGCCAGCCTGCTGGCACGCCTGGCGCAGGAGGATGCGCGATGCGATGCACTTCTTGATGCGCTCGATGATGGCGCCCCCCTTGAAAGCGCCGCCATCGGCACCATCTTGGCGGAGAAAGGCTTAACGCCTCCCGACACCACCGCGCGTCCCGGCATGGGATTTGCCTTCCTTTGCGAATCGGGGGAAGGCGCGAAAACCCAATTGTCCGACGTGCTCTGTGTGCTGGCGGAAAAGCCGATGGTGGAGGCAGCACTGGCCCAAACCCGCGAAAGCGGCGAGGTGACCGAGGAAAGTTGGGCAGAACAACAGAGATTGTTGGCGCGTTTGCGCGATTTGGAAAAAAGAGAGCTGGATTTGAAGGCGCGACTCGGCCAAATGGCGGTTGCACAGGATAATGCTGCGGCGGCATCGCCCGATGCCGCGCACCTCTAGATGGCGTATAGGATGGACGAAGAGATTTCTGGCGCGGACATGTCGGACGGCGGCAAGGGCGAAGGCGGCGACGCTCCCCTGATCGACCTCAATGAAGCCTCGATCAAGAAGCTGATTGCCCGCGCCAAGCGTCGCGGCATCATCACCTATGACGAATTGAACGAGGCGCTGCCTCAGGACCAGTTCTCGAACGATCAGATCGAGGACATCATGGCCGCCATCAGCGAGATGGGCGTCAACATCGTGGAAAGCGATGAGGATGCTGTCGAGCAGGACGATAACGCCGCCGACGATGTGGATGATTCCGACTCGATGATGGCCGACAAGCCTGCCATCGAGAAGAAGAAGGAAACCGTTGAGCGCACGGACGATCCGGTCCGCATGTATCTGCGCGAAATGGGCGCGGTCGAACTGCTGAGCCGCGAAGGCGAAATCGCCATCGCCAAGCGGATCGAGGCCGGTCGCGACACGATGATCCTGGGCCTGTGCGAAAGCCCGATCACCTTCCACGCCATCATCCAGTGGTCCGAAGCGCTCAACAATGGCGAAATGCAGCTGCGCGAGATCCTCGATCTCGACGCCATGCTGTCGAAAGAGCCGCAGCCGGAAAACCTCTCGGAAGACGGCGAAGAAGCCGATGGCGAGATTTCCGAAGCCACGGCCGGTCCTTCCTTCAAGGAGGAAGAGGACATTGAGGAAACCGAATCCGCCGACGAGGAGGATGAGGACGGCATCGAGCGCCGCGCCAAGCGCCCCGTTGAGGAAGAGGAAGAGGACAACACCCTCTCGCTCGCCCAGATGGAAGCGCAGCTCAAGCCCGAGGCGCTGGAAAAATTCGCCCTCATCACCGATCTGTTCTACAGCTTTGAAAAGGCGCAGGCAGAGCGGCTGGAATACATGGCCGTCGGCAATGACTATCCGGCGGACAAGGAACGCACCTATCAGCAATTGCGCGAAGACCTGACCGCGCAGGTCGAAAGCGTGCAGTTCCACGGCCAGAAGATCGAATATCTGGTCGACAATCTCTATGCCTTCAACCGCCGCCTGACCGCCCTTGGCGGTCAGATGCTGCGCCTCGCCGAGCGCCACAAGGTAAGCCGCAAGGACTTCCTTGAGGCCTATGTCGGCCGCGAACTGGACGACAACTGGCTGGCCAGCGTTCAGGGCAAGGACAAGAAGTGGACGGCCTTTGCCGTCAACGAAGGCGACGCCGTCGAGCGCATCCGCGCCGAAGTTTCGGACATTGCCAGCCAGACCGGCATGGCTCTGCCTGAATTCCGCCGCATCGTGAACATGGTGCAAAAGGGCGAACGCGAGGCCCGCATCGCCAAGAAGGAAATGGTGGAAGCCAACCTTCGCCTCGTGATCTCGATTGCCAAGAAGTACACGAACCGTGGCCTGCAATTCCTTGATCTTATTCAGGAAGGCAACATCGGCCTGATGAAGGCCGTGGACAAGTTCGAGTATCGCCGCGGCTACAAGTTCAGCACCTATGCCACCTGGTGGATCCGTCAGGCCATTACCCGCTCCATCGCGGATCAGGCGCGCACGATCCGTATCCCGGTGCATATGATCGAAACGATCAACAAGCTGGTGCGCACCAGCCGCCAGTTCCTGCACGAGCAGGGCCGCGAACCGACGCCCGAGGAAATGGCCGAGCGCCTGAGCATGCCGCTCGAAAAGGTGCGCAAGGTGATGAAGATCGCCAAGGAGCCGATCTCCCTTGAAACGCCGATCGGCGACGAGGAAGATTCGCATCTGGGCGATTTCATCGAGGACAAGAACGCGATCATCCCCGTCGATGCCGCGATCCAGTCCAACCTGAAGGAAACCGTCACCCGCGTGCTGGCATCGCTGACGCCGCGTGAGGAACGCGTTCTGCGTATGCGCTTCGGCATCGGTATGAACACTGACCACACTTTGGAAGAAGTGGGTCAGCAGTTCAGCGTGACACGCGAACGTATCCGCCAGATCGAAGCCAAGGCGCTGCGCAAGCTCAAGCACCCGAGCCGGTCACGCAAGATGCGGTCGTTCCTCGACCAATAATTGCGGAAATCTTGATGAAAAAGGGCGCGATTCTATTGGGAATCGCGCCCTTTTTCGTTGAAGCGCGATGGATAGCGGCGTCAGACATGCCGCCATGGCGCAAACGGGCCACGCGCGTCGCAAAACTGCCACTTTTGCCCCCCGTTGGGGGTGGCCATGGCGCTCTTTGACGCCTAAGGAGCCGCCAAGACGACTCTGCGGGAATGAGCCAGACCCATGAAAATTGCCATCGCATCCGACCATGCCGCCGTCGGCCTCAAGGCCGAACTCGCCCAGTTCCTGCGCGATGAGGGTCATGAGGTTAACGACCTTGGCCCGGCAACCGAGGACCGGGTCGATTATCCCGACTATGGCTACAAGCTGGCCGAGGCGGTGGCATCGGGCGCGGCCGAGTTTGGCGTGGCCCTGTGCGGCAGCGGCATCGGCATTTCCATTGCCGTCAACCGCCACCCCGCGCTGCGCTGCGCGCTGGTGGGCGAACCGCTCTCGGCCGCGCTGGCCCGCGAGCACAACAATGCCAATGCCATCGCCATGGGCGCGCGCCTAACCGGGCCCGACATGGCCAAGGCCTGCCTCACCGCATTCCTGAGCGCGCAATTCGGCGGCGGCCGCCACACCGGCCGCGTCGAAAAGCTGACCAACCCCACCTTCTGATCCCCAAAAGGACAAGCCACCATGACCGACATTCGCCCCGACGATTTCTTCACCGGCACGCTGTCTGATCGCGATCCCGTGATCGCTGGCTGGATCAACAAGGAACTGGGTCGTCAGCAGGACAAGATCGAGCTGATCGCCAGCGAAAACATCTGCTCGACCGCCGTGCTTGAGGCCGCCGGTTCGATCCTGACCAACAAGTATGCCGAGGGCTATCCGGGCCGTCGCTACTATGGCGGCTGCGAATATGTGGATGAGATCGAGCAGATCGCCATCGATCGCGCCAAGGAACTGTTCGGCGCCGCTTTCGCCAATGTTCAGCCCAATTCGGGCAGCCAGATGAACCAGGCCGTGTTCCTTGCGCTGTTGACGCCGGGCGACACGTTCATGGGTCTGGACCTGAACTCGGGCGGCCACCTCACCCACGGCAGTCCCGTGAACATGAGCGGCAAGTGGTTCAACGTGGTGCCTTACGGCGTGCGCGAGGACAACCAGCTCATCGACATGGACGAGGTTGCCCGCATCGCCCGCGAGTGCAAGCCCAAGCTGATCGTCTGCGGCGGCACGGCCTATTCGCGTGAATGGGACTGGGCCGGTTTCCGCGCGATTGCCGATGAAGTGGGCGCCTACCTGCTGGCCGACATGAGCCACATTTCGGGTCTGGTCGCGGGCGGCGCGCATCCCTCGCCGGTGCCTTTCGCCCATGTGACCACGACCACCACGCATAAGAGCCTGCGCGGCCCGCGTTCGGGCATCATCCTGTCGAACGACGAGGCGATTGCCAAGAAGCTGAACTCGGCGATCTTCCCCGGCCTTCAGGGCGGCCCGCTGATGCATATCATCGCGGCCAAGGCGGTTGCTTTTGGTGAGGCGCTCCAGCCTTCGTTCAAGGCCTATGCGGCCCAGATCAAGGCGAACGCCAAGGCTCTGGCCGACAGCCTTCAGGCCGAAGGTCTGGGCATCGTCTCGGGCGGCACCGACAACCACCTGATGCTGGTCGACCTGCGCCCCTATGGCGCCAAGGGCAAGCATGCGGAAAAGGCGCTCGACCGCGCCAGCATCACCTGCAACAAGAACTCGATCCCCTTCGACGACGAAAAGCCCCTGCTGACCAGCGGCATCCGTCTGGGCACGCCCGCCGGGACCACGCGTGGTTTCCGTGAGGAAGAGTTCACCCAGATCGGCAAGTGGATCGCGCAAGTGGTTGACGGCCTTCGCAAGAATGGTCCCGAGGGCGATGCGCAGGTCGAAGCCCGCGTGGCCGCCGAAGTCGCCGAAATGTGCGCGCGCTTCCCGATCTATCCCAAGCTGGGCTACTGATCCTTGCGCTGTCCGTTCTGCGCCTGTGACAATACGCAGGTGAAAGATTCGCGCCCGACGGAGGACAACACGTCCATCCGTCGGCGCCGACAATGCGAAGGCTGCGGTGCGCGTTTCACCACGTTTGAACGGGTGCAACTGCGCGAAATCACCGTGGTGAAAAGCAACGACCAGCGCGAACCGTTCGACCGTTCAAAGATCGAGCAATCCGTCGCGCTGGCCTGCCGCAAGCGCGGCATTGCACAGGAACGGCTGGACCAGCTCGTTTCGGGCATCCAGCGCCAGATCGAAACGCTGGGCGACAGCGAAGTGCCGTCCAAGGCGATTGGCGAAATGGTGATGGAAGGCCTGCGCGCGCTCGACAGTGTGGCCTATATTCGCTTTGCCAGCGTCTATCGCGACTTTTCCGAGGCGCGCGATTTCGAGGAATTTGCCGGCAACGTGCGCGACGCGGGGCATAAGAAATGAAACCTGTTATCGTCCTCGTCCGCCCGCAACTGGGCGAGAATATCGGCAAGGCGGCGCGCGCCATGCTCAATTTTGGTCTGGTCGAAATGCGGCTTGTCAGCCCCCGTGATGGCTGGCCCAACCCCAGCGCAGGCCCGGCCGCCGCGGGCGCCGACATCGTGCTGGAACAGGCCAAGGTGTTCGAGACGCTGGCGGAGGCGGTGGCCGATTGCCCGCATGTCTATGCCACCACGGTGCGCAAGCGCGGCGTGACAAAGCCAGTGCTGACACCTGAGGCCGCCACGCGCGAAATCCACGCTCAGCCGGGGCGCAGCGCGATCATCTTTGGCCCCGAACGTTCGGGTCTGGAAACCGACGATGTGGCACTGGCCCGCGCGATTATCACCGTGCCGATCAATCCCGAATTCGGCTCGCTCAATCTGGCGCAGGCGGTGATCCTGTGCGCCTATGAGTGGTCGAAAGATGTCGCGCTGGAGCAGCCACCGGTTGAGGAAATCCTGCCCCCTGCCCCGCAGGAAGAGCTGGAGGGGCTGATCAATCATCTCGACAGCCTGCTGGAGCCGCGCGGCTATTATTTCCCCGAGGCGCGGGCCGATGCCACGCGGCGCACGCTGCGCACCATGCTGACCAAACCGGCGTGGAACCATCTGGAAGTGCGCACGATGCGCGGGGTTCTCTCCGCACTGATGCGCCAGCCCGGCGTGCCGCCGCCGCCGCGCGTGAAGCCCGCTCCTAAACCGAAAGACGAATCCGGCAACACAGGGGATTGACAAAACCCGTCATTCCCGCCAAGGGCGCCCCTTCACAAGGATGGCGCCCACCCGGCGCCGTATTCCATTGGCCCTGCATGTCCGGTGAAGCAGTGGCCGCCTGATGCTCAAATCGCATCAGGGTGCGCGCCGGAACCTGTCGATCATCACGGTCGGCAACAGAAGGCACGAGGCATTCCGCCCCGCGCCATGAAGCAAATGTAAGGAAGACTATGTCGAAGCGTCACGCCTCGAAGTACAAGATTGACCGCCGCCTTGGCGAAAACATCTGGGGCCGCCCCAAGTCGTCGGTGAACCGCCGTTCGTATGGCCCCGGTCAGCACGGTCAGCGCCGCAAGAGCAAGATCTCGGACTTCGGTATCCAGCTGCGCGCCAAGCAGAAGCTCAAGGGCTACTATGGCGACATCACCGAAAAGCAGTTCAAGCGCACCTATCAGGAAGCGTCGCGCATGAAGGGCGATACCGGTCAGAACCTGATCGGCCTGCTCGAACAGCGTCTGGACGCGGTGGTCTATCGCTCGAAGTTCGCCCCCACCATCTTCTCGGCCCGTCAGGTCGTTTCGCATGGTCACATCTATGTGAACGGCGTGAAGTGCAACATCGCCTCGCGTCGCGTTCGCCCCGGCGACGTGATCAGCCTCGGCAAGAAGGCCAAGGAAATGGCCCTCATCGCTGAAGCCCAGGCTCTGCCCGAGCGCGAAGTGCCCGACTATGTGTCGCAGGACGCCGACAAGGTGACCTTCGTCCGCGTTCCGACGCTCGACGAAGTGCCCTATCCGGTGAAGATGGAACCGAATCTGGTCGTCGAATTCTATTCGCGCTAATTCGCGTTTCCTCGCGGAACAGACAGAGGGTGGAGAGCTTCGGCTTTCCGCCCTTTTTCTTTTTTGTAACAGAGGTTTTCCGGCACGTTTCTGTCATCAGATCGTCGCCTTGGTCCGTCATCTCACCGCGATCAACGGAACCAACGCGAACCAGAATCGTATCATCGCCATGAACAAGCTCTATCGTTATGTCACCGCCCACCGCGTGGGCAAATGGTACCCCGACCTCGTCACCGCACAGCGCTTCGCCTTCAAGATCGGCGCTGGCTTCATGGCGGAGAAAAGCGGGCAGTTTTCCAGCTATATGGGAACGCGGCTGGAAGTGCTGCTGCCTGATGGGCGGGTTTTGGTGACGGCCTGAAGACCGGAAACAGGCCTCTGGCGGGCAAAGGGTGTTACACCCTTTGCAATCCCATGAGTGGAGGCCGGTTCGCAGCTAAGCGCTGATCGAGATGATTTTGACTGCCTGCGGCGGGTTGAAGTTGCGCTAAAGGCGCCGCAAGCTTTAATTCCCTAAGGTCGCGCCCGACACCCTCTGGCCGAACCCGGCACACAACGCAGACACTAACGGGAGCGCGAGGGACGAGTCCCTCGCATCACCTTCGTTACTTCCCGGCAAAATACCTTGCCCGAAACCCTGCCGCAAACCCCGCAAACCGCCCTTCGGCAATCGCGGCGCGCATGCCTGCCATCAATTGCTGATAAAACGCCAGATTATGCTCGGTCATCAGCATGGCGCCCAGAATCTCTCCCGCCTTGTTCAGATGGTGCAGATAGGCCCGGCTGTAGGTGGCGCAGACCGAGCAGGTGCAATCCTCGTCAATCGGCCCGGTATCCTCGGCATGTTTCGCGTTGCGGATGTTCAGCGGCCCGCTCCACGTAAACGCCTGCCCATTGCGGCCGGAGCGGCTGGGCAGCACGCAGTCGAACATATCGACCCCGCGCTCGACCGCGCCCACCAGATCGTCAGGCTTGCCCACGCCCATCAGGTATCGCGGCTTGTCCTCGGGCAACTGGCCCGGCGCAAAGTCCAGCGTGGCGAACATCGCCTCCTGCCCCTCGCCCACGGCCAGCCCGCCGATAGCATAGCCGTCAAAGCCGATCTCCTGCAATTTGCCCGCCGAAATCGAGCGCAGATCCTCATTGAGCCCGCCCTGCTGGATGCCGAACAAGGCCGAGCGCGCGGCATGTTCTTCACCCGAATCGAAGCCCTCGCGGCTGCGCTTCGCCCAGCGCATCGACATCAGCATCGAGCGCTCGATCACATCCTTGGGCTGATCGGCGCGGGGGCATTCATCGAAAGCCATCACGATATCGCTGCCCAGCAGGCGCTGGATTTCCATGCTGCGCTCAGGCGTCAGATTGTGGCGGCTGCCGTCGATATGGCTGGCAAAGGTCACGCCCTCCTCGGTGATCTTGCGCAGATCCGACAGGCTCATCACCTGATAGCCGCCGCTGTCGGTCAGGATCGGGCGATCCCAGTTCATGAACTTGTGCAATCCCCCCAGCCGCGCCACGCGCTCGGCGCCGGGGCGCAGCATCAGGTGATAGGTGTTGCCCAGAATGATGTCGGCGCCGATCGAGCGCACCGTCTCGGGCTTCATCGCCTTGACCGTGGCCGCCGTGCCCACCGGCATGAAGGCGGGCGTGCGGATTTCGCCGCGCTGCATCTGGATGGTGCCGGTGCGCGCCTTGCCGTCGCGCGCGTGGATGTTGAATTGAAAACGGGTCATGGGCCCGCGCCTTACGCGGAAATGCGATAGGCTGCAATTGGCCCGCAAACTGGACGCGGGCCCGGCTCGCCGCTAGCGTGGCGCACATGAAAAAAGCCGCCCTGCTCCTCGCCCTTCTGGCCTCCCCCGTTCTGGCTGCTGACGATCCGCTGACCCGCCCGATCACCACCAGCTATACCGACCGCTGGATGCAGCCGCGCGCGCCGATCCCCATCTATGGCAAGACATGGATGGCAGGTTCGGTCCATCTCAACACGGCGGTGATCGACACAGGCGCGGGGCTGGTGGTGATCGACGCAGGCCTGCCGCAATTGGAGCCGCAGTTGAAGGCCCAGATCCGCAGCCTTGGCCACAAGCCCTCGGATGTGCGCTATATCCTTGTGACCGAGGCGCATTTCGACCATGCGGGCGGCGTGGCGGCTTTGGCGCGCGATACAGGCGCAACCGTGATCGCCAGCCCCTATACGGTGGCCGCGCTGCGTAATGGACAGACCGGGGTGGAAGACCCGCAGAACGGCGATCTCAAACCCTTTCCCGCGCCGACGCGCCTACGGGCCATCCGAGATGGCGGCCAGATCAAACTTGGCGATACAGTGGTCACCGCGCGTTTCACCCCCGGCCATACCGCCGGATCGACCAGCTGGACATGGCAAACCTGCGCGCCCAAAACCGGATGCCGCGCCATGGTCTTCATGGCCAGCCTGAGCGCCACGGCGGCCGATACCTATCGCTTTTCGGCGCCCGAACATGCCGCCGTCGTCGCCTCTTTCCGCCAGTCCTTCGCCAAGGCCAAAGCCTTCCCCTGCGACTATCTCATCACCGGCCACCCCGAACACAGCCAGACCGACGACAAAGTGGCCGCCGCTATGCACGCGCCGGGCAGCGTCAGTTGGGAGGACAAGGGGGCCTGCGCCGCCACGGTCGCCCGGTTCGAGGAACGGTTGAACACCACCCTCGCCCGCGAGGCGGCCAAGTGACGATGGATGTGATGTATCCCGCATTGACCGGCGTTGCGGCGGTGGCGGGTTTTGTCGATGCGGTGGCGGGGGGCGGCGGGCTGATCACCGTGCCCGCGCTGATCTACGCGGGCCTGCCCCCGGCGATGGTGCTGGGCACGAACAAGCTGCAATCCTGCAGCGGCACGGCGCTGGCCACATGGCGTTATCACCGGGCGGGTCTTTTCCGGCTGCGGCCCAATCTCGCGGCGGTCGCCTTCGTGCTGGTGGGTGCGGCGCTGGGCGCTTGGGCGGTGCAGCGGATCAACCCCGCCGTGCTCAAGCTGCTGGTGCCGGTGCTGCTGATCGCCATGGCGGCCTATACGCTGCTCAGCCCCAAGATGCATGACCATGAGGGCGAGGCAAAGATCGACGAGAAGACCTATCTGCCCGTGGCCGGCGGGATCGGTTTCTATGACGGTTTCTTTGGCCCCGGCACAGGTCAGTTCTTTGCCATCACCCTGGTTTCCCTGCGCGGCTTTGGTCTGACGCGGGCGACAGGCCTGACCAAATTGTTCAACCTGACCAGCAATCTGGCCTCGCTGACGGTGTTTGCGCTGGGGGGGCAGATCATGGTGGGGCTGGGCCTGTGCATGGCGCTCGGTTCGATGACGGGGGCATGGGCGGGCTCGCATATGGCCACCAGGCTGGGCGCGAAATTCATCCGCCCGCTGCTGGTGACGGTCAGCCTGTCGCTGACCGCCAAGCTGGTCTGGGGCTGGTTCGCGGGATGAACCAGACCGAGGGTTTTACTGCTGGATCAGGCGGATGAAATCCTGCTGATTGATCTGTGAGACATAGCTGCGCACAATGCCGCTGGCCACGCCCGGTGTCGCCGACAGTTCGCGAATGGCAAAGCGCCAGAACGCAGCGCCCGCCGCGCGAAACATCTGCGCGCTGCCCTGCTTGGCCAAAGGCTTGGCCACATCATAGCAATCCGTCACCACCAGCCGGGTGAAGATCTTGGCCACATCCTTGTCGAGCGCCGCCTTTTTCTCGGCATCGACCGTGACCACGCCCGCCGCCGGGGCCGAGGAGGCGATCTCGACCGCCACCCATTTGGACAGGGCCGCCTTATCCTCGGCGGTGGCCTTGGTGGTCACGCATTCAGCCAGCTTCTGCGAGCCCTCATCCACCGCCGGCGCCTGCGCCAGAGCGGGCGCGGCGACCATGGCCAACAGGCTTGCGATCCCAAGTGTCTTTTTCATATCGGCCATTCCTATCCATCCTGACTTTTCGATCCCCGCCGAAACTGGCCGAGCGCCCGCCCCAAGGCAAGCCGCAATTCAGCCCCCCGGTTCGGCCCGTGTCAGCCTTGCGGCAAAAGCAGGCTGGAATCGCCGTAGGAATAGAAGCGATAGCCCGTGGCGATGGCATGGGCATAGACCGCCTGCATCCGGTCCAGCCCCATCAGCGCGGACACCAGCATGAAGAGCGTGGATTTGGGCAGGTGAAAATTGGTCATCAGCCCGTCAATCGCGCGGAAACGATAGCCCGGCGTAATGAAGATCGACGTGTCGCCGCTGAAAGGCTGGATCACCCCGTCCTCGCCAGTGGCTGATTCGAGCAGGCGCAGCGAGGTCGTCCCCACCGCTATCACCCGCCCCCCCGCGCGGCGCGCGGCATTCAGGCGTTCGGCAGCCTCGGGGCTGATCGTGCCCCATTCGGCGTGCATCTGGTGGTCGGTGGTGTCATCGGCCTTGACCGGCAGGAACGTGCCAGCACCGACATGGAGCGTGAGAAATTCGCGCGCGATGCCAGCGGCTTCGAGGCCCGCGATCAGTTCGGGCGTGAAATGCAGCGCCGCCGTGGGCGCGGCCACCGCGCCGTCCTTTTGCGCAAACATCGTCTGATAATCGCGCTTGTCGGCCTCGTCGGTAGGCCGCTTGCCTGCGATATAGGGCGGCAGGGGCATCCGTCCGGCGCGCTCCAGCAGAACTTCGACCGGCTCATCTCCATGGAAGGCCAGTGTCCAACTGCCATCCTCATGGCGGGCCTCGGCCGTGGCGGCAACCTCGGCCGGAAAGGCGATCACATCGCCCTCGCGCAGGCGCTTGCCATTGCGGACAAAGGCCTGCCAGCGGCGCAGGTCGATGCGTTTGTGCAGCGTCGCGCCGATACGCGCCACGCCCCGCTGGCCCTCAAGCTGGGCCGGGATCACCCGCGTGTCGTTGAACACCAGCACATCGCCCGCGCGCAACAATTGCGGCAGGTCGCGCACCTGATGCTCACCAAAATCGCCGGTGGGGCCCGCCAGCAGCATACGCGCCGAATCGCGCGGAGACACGGGCCTCAGCGCGATATTTTCGGGCGGCAGGGCAAAATCAAACAGATCGACGCGCAAAACAGCCTCAGTTCGAACGCGAGTTGTTCAACTGGTCGATGCTGATCTTGGGCGCAGCCGTCGGCGCGGCGATCACCGGGCGCGGCTTGTTGTCCGATGCAATCGATGCCTGTAGGATCTTGGTCGGATTGCTGGGCGGTTCGCCGCGCACGATGGCATCGACAATATCCATGCCCGCAATCACGCGGCCAAAGTTCGTGTAGCGCTTGTCCAGCGCAAAGCGCGGATAGAAAACGATAAAGAACTGGCTGTTGGCGGTGTCCGGCTCATTGGTGCGCGCCATCGACACCGAGCCACGCACATGCGGGATCGAATTGAATTCGGCCTTGAGGTCCGGCAGCTTCGATCCGCCCGCGCCCGTGCCCGTCGGGTCGCCCGTCTGGGCCATAAAGCCTTCGATCACGCGGTGAAAGATGATGCCGTCATAAAAACCCTGACGGGTCAGCGTCTTGATGCGTTCCACATGGGCGGGCGCCCATTTCGGCATCAGGCGGATGGCTACGCGCCCGCCATTCGACAGATCGAGCAGCAGCACATTGTCGGGATCATGCGAGATATCCTGATCGACCTTGGCCGACAGGTTGTTCGCCGGAAGCGCCGCTTCGGCCTTCAGATTGGCCAGCTTGGGCGTCTTGTCATGATGGCGGGCGCAGGCCCCGGTGGACAGCATCGCAGCGCCCAGCAACACAGCAAGCGCGGTTTTGGCGAAATCAGGACGTTTCATGCGGCTCTCTTGCAAGTATGGCACCCAAGGCCCGGCTTGGGACCAATTGCGGCGGCGATAGACCGCCAAGGCTGTCGTGGCAATGAACCAGTCACCGAAAATTCGGCACGGTTCATCCATCGTCTCCCATTCGCCCGACTTTATCAATACGCGCCATGACATCGGCGCGCACGGCGGGGCTGACGAATTTGGCGATTTCGCCACCGAACAGCGCGATTTCCTTGACCAGTTTGCTGGCGATGGGCTGCAAAGACACATCGGCCATCAGAAACACCGTCTCGATCCCGGCGTTCAACTGCTGGTTCATGCCGGCCATCTGATATTCATATTCGAAATCGGCCACCGCGCGCAGGCCGCGCAGGATGACGCTGGCTCCCTGCCTCTCGGCAAATTTCATCAGCAGCGCATTGAAGCCCACCACGCTGACATTATCCAGGCCCATATCCGCCACTTCGCGCGTAACCATGGCCATCCGCTCTTCGGGGGCGAACAACGGGTTTTTCGAGGGATTGGTGGTCACGCCGATGATCAGCCGGTCCACCAGTTTCGCCCCGCGCCGGATGATATCGGCATGGCCCAGCGTGATCGGATCGAATGTGCCGGGATAGACGCCGACCCGCTCGGTGACGCCGTGAAGTATATTTGCCATGCCTGACCCCTGCGCTCCCCCGGCCTAAGATTGCCTTATGCGTAAAGCCGGAGAAGCAACCGGTCCAGCCTATTAACGATCACGCTCAACGATAAAACGGGCCAGCGCGCGCAGCAGGTCGGCCTCGGGACCATGGCTTGCCAGATGGGCAATGGCCTGATCGATCAGCAGCCGCGCCTGTTCGCGCGCGCGCTCGGCGCCCAGCAGCGAGACGAAGGTTTCCTTGCCCGCTTCGGCATCCTTGCGCAAAGCCTTGCCCGCCAGCGCCGCATCGCCTTCGTGATCCAGCAGATCGTCCACGATCTGGAACGCAAGGCCGATATCACGGGCATAGGCGCGCAGATGGCGACGACCTTCCGGCGGAACCTTGCCCAGAATTGCGCCCAGTTCGACCGCCGCGCCCAGCAAGGCGCCCGTCTTGAGCTGCTGCAGGCGGGTCACGGTCGCCAGATCGAAACTGGCGGTTTCGGCGGCGATATCCATCATCTGGCCGCCCGCCATCCCGTTATGGCCGCTGGCCGTGGCCAGGGTCGTCACCAGTTCGACCCGCACAAAGGGATCGCCGCTGGTGGCCACATCGGCCAGCAGTTCAAAGGCAAAACACTGCAGCGCATCGCCCGCCAGCACCGCCGTAGCCTCGTCAAAGGCCAGATGCAGCGTCGGCTTGCCATGGCGCAGCGCGTCATTGTCCATACACGGCAAATCATCGTGGATCAGCGAATAGACATGAACCGATTCGATGGCCGCCCCCACACGCACCGCCGCATTCCGGTCCACCCCGTACATTTCGGCCACCGCCGCCACCAGCAAGGGCCGCACCCGCTTGCCACCGCCGATCACGGCATAGCGCATCGCCTCGAACAGGCGGGCGCGCGGATCCTCGGGAACCGGCAGCAACGAATCGAAAGCAGCGTCAATATCGGCCTGGATGCTTTTCAGCCCCTGAGCCAACAGATTATCGGTCACAACAGCCATGGCTTGCCCCTTCCCTTATTGTTCGTCGAGCGGGCGCAGACCGGCGGGCGCGCCATCGGGCCCGGCCACGATGCGCTCGATGCGCGCCTGCGCCGAATCCAGTCGGGCCTGACAGGCCTTGCGCAGCGATTCGCCCCGTTCATACAAAGTGATTGATTCATCAAGCGGCACTTCGCCGCCCTCCAGCCGCCGCACGACATCTTCCAATGCGCGCAGGGCATCCTCGAAACTAAGACCGGAAAGCTCGGGCGAACTTGCAATTTCTTGGCTCATGCGCATTGCCATGGCCCCAATTGCCCGGCCCGGTCAAGGCTCCCCCAAGGGCATCGTGCAACTATACACGTTCATGAGCGACCGATACGCTCTGGAAATCTGCCTGCCATGGCGCTAAGGGCGCGGCCATGACAAACGCCGCCAGCACGATCACCCCCGAAGTTGTCGCCGCCCACGGGCTTAGCCCGGAGGAATATGACAAGGTTCTCCACGCGCTCGGGCGCGAGCCGAACCTTGTCGAACTGGGCATTTTCTCGGTCATGTGGTCGGAGCATTGCTCGTACAAGTCGAGCCGCCTGCACCTCAAGAAGCTGCCGACCGAGGCGCCCTGGGTCATCTGCGGCCCCGGCGAAAATGCCGGCGTGATCGACATTGGCGACGGACAGGCTGCCATCTTCAAGATGGAATCGCACAACCACCCCTCGTATATCGAACCCTATCAGGGCGCCGCGACCGGCGTTGGCGGCATTCTGCGCGACGTGTTCACCATGGGCGCGCGCCCGGTGGCCAATATGAACGCGCTGCGTTTCGGCCGTCCCGATCACCCCAAGATGAAGCATCTGGTGCAGGGCGTGGTTGCGGGCATCGGCGGTTATGGCAATTGCGTGGGCGTGCCCACCGTTGGCGGCGAAACCAATTTCCACAAGGCCTATGACGGCAACGTTCTTGTGAACGCCATGACCGTTGGCGTGGCCGACACGGACAAGATCTTCTATTCCGCCGCCACGGGCGTGGGCAACCCCATCGTCTATGTGGGTTCCAAGACCGGCCGCGACGGCATCCATGGCGCCACCATGGCCAGCGCTGATTTTGGCGACGACATCGAGGAGAAGCGCCCGACCGTGCAGGTTGGCGATCCTTTCGTCGAAAAGCTGCTGATCGAAGCCTGCCTCGAACTGATGGCCACCGACGCCATCGTCGCCATTCAGGACATGGGCGCTGCGGGCCTGACCTCCTCCTCGGTGGAAATGGCCACCAATGGCAAGGCGGGCATCATCCTGAACATGGACAAGGTGCCCTGCCGCGAAACCGGTATGACGCCCTATGAAATGATGCTCTCGGAAAGCCAGGAGCGTATGCTCATGGTGCTGAAGCCCGGCAAGGAGCCGATGGCCGAGGCGATCTTCAAGAAGTGGGAGCTGGACTTTGCCGTGATCGGCGAAGTGACCGACACCGGCCACATGGTGCTGACCTTCAAGGGCGAGGAAGTCTGCAACATCCCGCTCGGCCCCCTGGCCGAGGATGCCCCGCTCTATGACCGTCCCTCCACGCCCACGCCCAAGCCCGCTCCCCTGGGCGATGTGGCGGAAAGCGCCGACATTGGTGCGGACCTGCTCAAGCTGATCGGCTGCCCCGATCTGGCCTCGCGCAAGTGGATTTTCGAGCAATACGATTCGCAGGTCGGCGGCGACACGCTGCAAAAGAGCGGCGGCGATGCGGCCGTGGTGCGCGTGCATGGCACCGACAAGGCGCTGGCCATCAGCACCGACTGCACCCCGCGCTATTGCTTCGTCGATCCCTATGAGGGCGGCAAGCAGGCCGTGGCCGAAACGTGGCGCAATATCTGCGCGGTGGGCGCAACGCCGCTGGCGATCACCAACTGCCTCAACTTCGCCAACCCGCAGCGCCCCGAAATCATGGGCCAGATCGTGGGCTGCCTCGAAGGCATGGGCGATGCCTGCCGCGCGCTGGACTATCCCATCGTGTCGGGCAACGTCTCGCTCTACAACGAATCGAAAGCCACCGGCGGCGGCTCGGCCATCCTGCCCACGCCCGCGATCGGCGGCGTCGGCCTGATGCTGAACCACGAAAAGATGGCCACCGTGAAGTTCAAGAAGGCGGGCGATGCGATCTGGCTGATCGGGCCGGAAGGCTCGCATCTTGGTCAGTCGATCTGGCTGCGCGAAGTGGCCGGGCGTGAGGAAGGCCCCGCCCCTGCCGTCGACCTGAACGTCGAACGCCGCAATGGTGAAACCGTGCGCCAGTTGATCGCCGATGGCGTGGCCACCGCCGTGCATGACGTTTCGGATGGCGGCCTGCTGGTGGCGATTGCCGAAATGGCGATGGCGGGCGGCATCGGCGCACGACTCGACGTGACGTTCAACACTGCGCAGGCCTTTGGTGAGGACCAGTCGCGCTATGTCGTGACCACGGCGGGTGATGTTGTGCTCGAAGGCGCGGTGCGTCTGGGCACTGTTGGCGGCGCGGATGTGGCCGGCGTGCTGGTGTCGGATCTGAAGCGTGCCCATGAGGCGTTCTTTAAGGATTGGATGGAGGGCTGATTTCAGCCTCCGGCGGGTAAAGGGCCTCGGCCCTTTGCAATCCCTTTATGGGGTTTTGATCAGCCCGCCACATCATCCCAATAGGATGAATGAAAAAGCCTGCGGCGCTTTAACCCTTGAGGTTTCCGCGCCGCAGGCTTTCATTTTTCAAACGCCGCGCCGATCAATCAAGGCCGGTACCGAACGCGACAAAGACAGTAACGGGATTGCAAAGGGTCCAAGACCCTTTGCCCGCCGGAGGCACCCCCCTTTTACTGAACCCAATCCGCCTCGGCCACGCCGAGCAAACGCAACACCGCCGTCAGATCCCCGCGATCCACCCAGCCATTGGCCGCCGCTCGGGCCTTGGGCTTGGCCTCGAAGGCCACGCCATAGGCCGCCGCTTCGATCATCGGGATATCATTGGCGCCATCGCCGGTGGCCAGCGCCACCGCCCCCTCGCCCAGCGCCGCCATTTCTTCGATCAGCGTGGCCTTCTTGGTGCTGCTGTCGCAGATCGGGCCATCAAGCCCGCCGGTCAGTCGTCCATCGGCCACAGCGAGGCGGTTGGCCACCACGCGCTCAAAACCAAGCTGCTCGGCCACCGGATCGGCAAACTGATGGAAGCCACCCGTCACCAGCACAGTGCGGCACCCCTTGGCCTTGAGCGTTTCAACCAGCACCTTGGCGCCCTTCATCGGGAAGATCCGCTGATCGAGGCAATCGGCAATCGCCTGAGCGGGCAAGTCCTTGAGCAGTCCGACCCGCTCGGTCAGCGCCTGGGCAAAGTCCAGTTCGCCGCGCATGGCACGCTCGGTGATATCGGCGACGCGATCCTTGATCCCGGCAAAATCGGCCAGTTCATCGATGCATTCCGCCGAAATCATCGTCGAATCCATGTCCGAGATGAACAGTTTGGGAATGCGGATTTTATGATCCGCGATCAACGCGTCCGAGACGCCCACATGGGTGTCGATGGCCCCGCGCAGATCCTCCAGCGCCACGCCTTCGACAATGACTTCCCACACATTGCCGGGCAGTTCGCGCGCATCGGCCGAGGCCTCGCCTTCGCTCAAAGCCTCCAGCAACGTATCAATCCTTGCCGACAGGTCCCCGCAATCTGCTAATACGCGCGCAATGAGCACCGAAATATCCCTTCATTCCTCGACAGGCCCGTCAGCCCGCCCTTTGGTCGGCCTCATTGCAGGCCCGACCGCCAGCGGCAAGAGCGATATTGCCATGGGCCTTGCGCGCGCGCTGGAAAAATCCGGGCGGGGCGCGGCCATCGTCAATGCCGACAGCGCGCAGCTTTATGCCGACCTGCCGGTTCTCTCGGCGGCGCCCTCGGCGCAGGAGCAGGCGGAAATCCCCCACCGCCTCTATGGCGCATGGGATGGGGCGCAGAGCTGCTCGGCCGCCGATTGGGCGGCGCGGGCGCGCGAGGAGATCGCAGCGGCCCATGATGCCGGGATCACGCCGATTCTTGTCGGCGGCACCGGGCTTTATCTACGCACGCTGCTCTATGGCATCGCGCCCGTGCCCGAAATCGCGCCCGAAGTGCGCGAGGCGGTGCGCGCCATGCCTGTGGGCGAGGCGCACGAAGAACTGAGCCGCCTTGACCCCGAACGGGCCGCCACCTTGCACGCCAACGACACCACCCGCGTCCATCGCGCGCTGGAGGTCGTCCGCTCAACCGGCCAGACGCTGGCCCATTGGCAGCAAAGGCTGGAGGGCGGGATTGGCGAAACGATCCGGCTGGCCCCGCTGATCCTGCTGCCCGACCGCGACTGGCTTTATGAGCGCTGCGACCGGCGCTTTGGGCTGATGGTAGAGCAAGGCGCGCTGGCCGAGGTCGAGGCGCTGGTTGCGCGCGGGCTGGACCCGGCGCTGCCGGTGATGCGGGCGATCGGGGTTTCCTCGCTGGCGGCGCATCTGCGTGGAGACATGTCGCTGGACGAAGCGATCGCCGATGGCGCGCAGGCCACGCGCCAATATGCCAAGCGCCAATATACCTGGTTTCGCCACCAGCCACCGGCCGACTGGCCACGCGCAGGCGAAACAAATGTCGCCCTAAAAACTCATTTTGATATTTTATTTCACGATTAATCCTTGACGAGACATTTTGCATCACCTAGAGCCCGAGCCGTCATCGATAGACAGGTGTGGAAGCGCCTGTGTGCCGGTGGGGCATGAATGGGCAGACAGCCGCAAAATGGCTGAATTTCGCGGTTTTGCACCATTTCCCCTCTTGCGCAGCAGGCCAAGCTTGGCCATGGCCGCGCGATTGTCGTGAGCACGCACCCCATACGGGGCCGGTGGCCGCAAACATTGTGATAGAAGGATGGATTCCCGTGAGCCAAGAGCTGAGCGGTGCGCAAATTCTGGTTGAAAGCCTTGCCCGTCAGGGGGTCGAATGCGTATTCGGCTATCCGGGCGGCGCGGTGCTGCCGATCTATGACGCGTTGTTTAACGATGCACGCATGCGCCACATCCTTGTCCGCCACGAAGCGGGCGCGGCCCATGCCGCCGAAGGCTATGCGCGCTCCACCGGCAAGCCCGGCGTGGTGCTGGTCACGTCCGGCCCCGGCGCGACCAATGCCGTCACCGGCATTGCCGACGCCTTCCTCGACTCGATTCCGATGGTGGTCATCACCGGACAGGTCGGCACGCCGCTGATCGGTTCGGACGCGTTTCAGGAAGCCGACACCGTTGGCATCACGCGTCACTGCTGCAAGCACAATTATCTGGTCAAGGATCCCGCCGATCTGGCCAAGGTGATCGACGAGGCGTTCCAGATCGCCACGACGGGCCGCCCCGGTCCGGTCGTGATCGACATTCCCAAGGACGTCCAGATCGCCACCGCCCATTTCCCCGAAGGCCCGGTCCAGCGCCGCAACCGCTATCAGCCGCGCATGGCGGGCAGCGAAAGCGAGATCGCGCAGGCGGTTGAACTGCTGGCCAATGCCAAGGCGCCGGTGCTGTATACCGGCGGCGGCGTGATCAACTCAGGCCCCCGCGCCTCTGAATTGCTGCGCCAGCTTCAGGCGCTGACGGGCGCGCCGGTCACGTCTACGCTGATGGGTCTGGGCGCGTTCCCGGCCGGGCATGACGACTGGCTGGGCATGTTGGGCATGCATGGCACGTATGAGGCCAACTGGGCGATGAATCAGGCCGACCTGATCCTGTGCATCGGCGCGCGCTGGGATGACCGCGTGACGGGCCGTCTGGACGCCTTTGCGCCCAATTCGACCAAGATCCACATCGACATCGACCGCTCCAGCATCAACAAGATCATCCGCGTCGATCTGCCCATCGTGGGCGATTGCGCGACTGTTCTGGGCCAGATGGTCGAGGCTTGGGGCAATCGCAAGCCGCAGGATCTGACCGCGTGGAAAGAGCGCGTGAAGGGCTGGAAGGCGAAGAAGAGCCTGTCCTATCCGCGCTATAACAGCACTATCGCACCGCAATATGCGATCGAGCGCCTGTTCGAGCTGACCAAGGACCGCGATCCCGTCATCAGCACCGAGGTCGGCCAGCATCAGATGTGGGCGGCGCAGTATTTCCACTTCTTCGGCCCCAACAAGTGGCTGACGAGCGGGGGCCTTGGCACGATGGGTTATGGCCTGCCCGCCGCCATCGGCGCGCAATTGGGCAATCCCGACAGTCTGGTGATCGACATTGCCGGCGACGCCTCGATCCAGATGAACATTCAGGAACTGGGCACCGCGACGCAATATCGCCTGCCGGTCAAGGTGTTCATTTTGAACAACGAATGGATGGGCATGGTCCGCCAGTGGCAGGAACTGACCTATGAGAGCCGTTATTCGAACAGCTATTCGGACTCGCTGCCCGATTTCGTGAAGCTGGCCGAGGCCTATGGCTGGAAGGGCATCCGCATCCAGAACGAATCCGAACTGGACGCAGGCATTCAGGCGATGATCGACCATCCGGGGCCGGTGATCGTGGATTGCTGTGTTCACAAGGAAACCAACTGCTTCCCGATGATCCCCTCGGGCGCGGCGCATACCGACATGATCCTCTATGGCGACAATGTGGCCGGGATCATCGACGATGAAGCCAAGGCGCTGGTGTAAGGAGGGCGAGAGAGATGATGAAGATCAAGCACGCCGCCGAGGAACGCCATGTTCTGATGCTGGTGGTCGACAATGAGGCGGGCATTCTGGCCAAGATCGCGGGCCTGTTCACCGCGCGCGGCTATAATATCGACAGCCTGACCGTGTCGGAAATCACCGAGGATCATTCGACCAGCCGCATCACCATCGTGACGCATGGCCCGCCCGATGTGATCGACCAGATCCATGCCCAGCTTGACCGCCTTGTGCCCGTTCACAAGGTGATCGATCTGACCGAGGAAGGCCCCTATGTCGAGCGCGAACTGGCGCTGGTCAAGGTGGTCGGCAAGGGCGAGAACCGGGTCGAGGCGCTGCGCCTTGCCGATGTGTTCCGCGCGCGGCCCGTGGACACCACCACGCAGAGCTTCATTTTCGAGCTGACCGGCACGCCCGACAAGATCGACATGTTCGTCAGCCTGATGAACGAGCTGGGCCTTGTCGAAACCGCCCGCACGGGTGTGGTTGGCATGGTGCGAGGGACGCGCAAATCTTAAAAAGGGGCTCCGGCGCGCCCGGAAATCCTGAACTTGACCGGGGCGGCAGTCTGATGCAGATGCCGCGCCAAATCTGAAACCCGCCACCGACAGGTGGCACCTGTCCGGCCCCTTTGAAAGCGCCAAGCGCGGGGGCATTCAAGGGGAATTGCTGTGAAGGTCTATTACGACGCCGACGCCGATCTGAACCTGATCGTAAACAAGAAGATCGCCATCCTCGGCTATGGTTCGCAGGGCCACGCCCATGCGCAGAACCTGCGTGATTCGGGCGTGAAGGAAGTGGCCATCGCGCTGCGTCCCGGTTCGGCCTCGGCCGCCAAGGCGGAAGGCGCCGGCTTCAAGGTTCTCTCGAACGCTGACGCCGCCGCTTGGGCCGACGTTCTCATGATCCTGGCTCCCGACGAGCATCAGGCCGCGATCTATGCCGCCGACCTGCACGCCAACCTGAAGCCGGGCGCTGCTCTGGCTTTCGCTCACGGCCTGAACGTTCACTTCGGCCTGATCGAACCGCGCGCCGACATCGACGTCATCATGATCGCCCCCAAGGGCCCGGGTCACACCGTGCGCGGCGAATATGTGAAGGGCGGCGGCGTGCCCTGCCTCGTTGCCATCCACCAGAACGTGACCGGCAATGCCCATGACATAGCTCTGGCCTATGCTTCGGGCGTTGGCGGCGGCCGTTCGGGCATCATCGAAACCAACTTCCGCGAAGAATGCGAAACCGACCTGTTCGGCGAGCAGGCTGTGCTGTGCGGCGGCGCCACCGCGCTGGTTCAGGCCGGTTTTGAAACGCTGGTCGAAGCCGGTTATGCGCCGGAAATGGCCTATTTCGAATGCCTCCATGAACTGAAGCTGATCGTCGACCTGATGTATGAAGGCGGCATCGCCAACATGCGCTACTCGATCTCGAACACCGCCGAATATGGCGACATCGTGACCGGTCCGCGCATCATCACCGACGAAACCAAGAAGGAAATGAAGCGCGTTCTGGAAGACATCCAGTCGGGCCGCTTCGTGAAGAACTTCGTTCTCGACAACCGCGCCGGTCAGCCCGAACTGAAGGCTTCGCGCATCGCCGCCAAGCGTCACCCGATCGAGGAAACCGGCGCCAAGCTGCGCGCCATGATGCCCTGGATCGGCGCCAACAAGCTGGTTGACCAGACCAAGAACTAAGCGTTCTTTCCTGATCGCACGGAAGCGCGCCCGGCAGTCTTGCCCGGCGCGCTTTCTTGTTTATGGCTGGCGCGATGACGATGCGCGCCGACCATATCCTGATCTGTTTCCACGATTTCAATCGGGGCGGCACCGAACGTATTGCCCTTGGCATGGCGCGACGCTGGATCGATCAAGGGCGGCGGGTGACGATCCTGTGCGGCGCGCGCGTGGGCGGGTTGGAGGATACGGTCGATCCGCGCATCGAAGTGGTCGAACTTGACCCACCGCTGCCGCGCAGCCTGACCTCACGCCTGCGACTCGGGCCAGCGATGGCGCCCTATGTCGAGCGCCTGAAGCCCGATGTGATCTTCCTGCCGGGCAATTTCCATTTCCCGCTGATCCCGGCTTTGGCCAAGGTACGTGGTGCCGCCGCGCTGGTGGCCAAGATTTCCAATCCCGCCGTGCCCAAGGGCATCGTGGCCGGGCCGGTGCGCTGGCTCTTGCGCCGCTTTGCCCGCAATCTGGACGGGTTTGCCGCGATGAACACCGGGCTTGAGGCAGAGATCCGCGCCATCGCGCCATGGGTCAATGTCTCGACGCTGTATGATCCGGTCTTTCTGGCCGATAATCCCGCCCCGCATCGCCCCACCGGGGATCGGCTGGAGATCCTGTGGGCGGGCCGGTTTGAGCCACAGAAGGACGCGCCCCTTGCGCTGAAAACCATCGCTGCGCTGAACCGGATCGCGCCAGCCCGCCTGACCATGCTGGGCGAAGGCTATCTGCGCCCACGCATGGAGAGGATGGCGGCCCGCATGGGGCTGGGCGACAAGGTGCGCTTTATGGGCCATGTCCCGGCCATCGACCCCTTTCTGGCCGAGGCGGATGCACTGTTCGTCTCCAGCACTTTTGAGGGCGGCCCCGCCGTGGCGGTCGAGGCGCTGGCCCATGGCGTGCCGGTGGTTTCGACCGATTGCTCGCATTTCCTGCGCGACATCATGGCCATTCCCGAGGCAGGCATGATCGTGCCCTGTCGCAAACCCGATCCGCTGGCCCATGGCCTGCTGACGGTGGCGCGCACGCCCCGCCCCTCGCCTGCGCTGCTGCGCCCGTTGATTGCCCATCTGGCGGCCGAGCCTTGTGCGGACGCCTATCTGGCGTGGTTCGACCGGGTGGTGCATGATCGCAATTCCGCCATGGGGGGCACGGCATGAGCAAGAACGACGATTCCTTTGAAACACGCGGCAGCATCAGCCGGGTAGAGGCCTTTTCCGACGGCGTGCTGGCCATCATCATCACCATTATGGTGCTGGAACTGCACGCGCCCAAGGAAGAAGGCTGGCAACCCCTGCTCCAGCTCTGGCCGGTGTTCCTCGCTTATCTTGTCAGCTTTGCCTATGTAGCGATCTACTGGGTGAACCATCACCGCCTGCTGGCGCATGCCACGCGCGTCACCAACCGGCTGGTGTGGAACAATATGGGGCTGCTCTTCGTCCTTTCGCTGGTGCCCTTTGCCACCGCTTATCTGGGCGAACACCATTTCAACCGTGACGCCACGATGCTCTATCTGGCCGTCATGCTGGCGCCGGCGATCTGTTATGTGCCGTTGCAGGCCGATGTGCGGCGCCATGGCCATCGGACCCCCGCCGCCGAGGCCTATTACCGCACCAGCACGCGCAAGGGGCTGGTTTCGGCCATTCTCTATATTGGCGGGCTAGGTCTTGCGCTGTGGCAACCATGGGCCGGCATCGGCTGCGCCGGGGCGGTGGCGGTGCTGTGGTTTCTGCCCGCAGGGCCGATCGACCGCCTGTTCGAGGCCTGCGGCGCGGAGTGAACGGTTTTGCATGGTGGGCCAATCAACACTTTACTTCGCGCCCTTCTGAGGTCATAGGCAAAGGCATGACCATCCATCTGGACCTTACCCTGCGACTTATCCGCCCTTGGGCGTGAGCTGGCGTGCCGATTGAGCGCGCGCGGCGCTCAAGGGAGCAAGCATCTAGCCTCAAGTCGCACATCCAGCCTTACGAGATCCTGTCATGTCCATGCTGAAAGACCCTTCGGTCAAGTATCGTCCGTTTCCGCAGATCAACATCCCCGATCGCACCTGGCCGTCCAAGGTGATCGAGAAAGCCCCCCGCTGGCTCTCGACCGACCTGCGCGACGGCAACCAGAGCCTGATCGACCCGATGGGCGCGGAAAAGAAGAACCGCTTCTTCGACCTGCTGGTCAAGGTGGGCCTCAAGGAAATCGAGGTCGGCTTCCCCAGCGCGGGCGCGACCGAATATGACTTCATCCGTGGTCTGGTCGATCAGGGCCGTGTGCCGGATGACGTGCTGATTCAGGTGCTGACGCAGGCGCGCGAGGATCTGATCAAGACCAGCTTCGAATCGCTGGCGGGCATCCATTCGGCCATCGTCCATGTTTACAACGCCGTTTCGCCGCTGTGGCGCAATGTCGTGTTCGGCATGGAAAAGCCGCAGGTGCGCGCCATTGCAGAAAACGCCGCCAAGCTGCTGCGCGACAATGCCGCGCGTTTCCCGCAGACCAAGTGGCAGTTTGAATATTCGCCCGAAACCTTCTCCACCGCCGAGCTGGATTTCAGCATCGAGTGCTGCGAGGCGGTGATGAACATTCTCCAGCCTACGCCGGAGAATCCGATCATCCTCAACCTGCCCGCGACGGTCGAATGCGCGACGCCCAATGTTTACGCCGACCAGATCGAATATTTCTGCCGCAACCTGCCCAATCGCGAAAGTGCGGTGATCAGCCTGCACACGCATAATGATCGCGGCACGGGCGTGGCGGCGGCCGAACTGGGCCTGATGGCGGGCGCGGATCGCGTCGAGGGCTGTCTGTTCGGCAATGGCGAGCGCACGGGCAATTGCTGCCTGGTGACCGTGGCGATGAACATGTACACGCAGGGCGTTTCGCCGGGTCTGGATTTTTCGGACATTGACGAGGTGATCCAGACGGTCGAATATTGCAATCAACTGCCCGTGCCCGAGCGCCATCCCTATGGCGGCGAACTGGTCTTCACGGCCTTTTCCGGCAGCCATCAGGACGCGATCAAGAAGGGCTTTGCCGCACAGGAGCAGCGCAATGACCAGCTCTGGGCGGTGCCCTATCTGCCCATCGATCCGGCGGATCTGGGCCGCTCGTATGAAGCCGTCATCCGCGTCAATTCGCAGAGCGGCAAGGGCGGCTTTGCCTGGGTGCTGGAGCAGGATCAGGGCCTGAAGCTGCCCAAGAAGATGCAGGCGCATTTCAGCCGCCATGTGCAGGAACTGGCTGATCAACTGGGCCGCGAACTGGTGGCCAGCGACATCTGGGATGTGTTCCAGCGCGTCTATTACGTCAACGATCCGCAGCATCTGCAACTGGTCGATTACGAGGAAGCGCGCGCGCCCGACGGCACCCGCGTGTTCGCCGGAAAAATCGGCGTCGATGGTCAGGAACGCAGCGTCTCCGGGCGCGGCAATGGCCTGATCTCCTCGGTGGTCGCCACGCTGGCCGAGCATTTCGGGGTGGCGATTTCGGTGAAGGATTATTCCGAACATGCCCTCTCGGCCGGTTCGGAAGCCAAGGCTGCGGCCTATATCGAGGCTGTTGGTCCCGATGGCCAGACCGTCTGGGGCGTTGGTCTCGACAATGACATCGCCACCGCCTCGGTGCGCGCAGTACTGAGCGCGGCCAATGCGCTGAAGCCTGCCTGACCGATCACGGCATCAGCGGAAAATGGAAAGGCCGGGAGCGATCCTCGGCCTTTCTGTTTGCGTCCGTTACGCCTCTCAGCGCGTCATGCTCGACGGGTTTGGGCCTGCAGCATGGAATGGCCATCGCCCAACAAAAAAGGCGCCCCCTGCCTTGCGACAGAGGGCGCCCAATTCCTTAGCCGAAGCTCTGCTTAGCGATAGCAGACCTTCTTGACCGCCTCGATGATGCGCGGCGTGTTGATCAGCGCAGCCTTTTCGAGGTTCGCCGCATAGGGCAGCGGAACGTCTTCATTGCACACGCGAACAACCGGCGCGTCGAGATAGTCGAAGCCATCTTCCATCGCGATGGCCGCGATTTCCGAGGCGATCGAGCAGGTCGGCCAGCCTTCTTCGGCCACGACAAGGCGGTTGGTCTTGGCCAGCGAGGCCAGCACCGTTTCCTTGTCGAGCGGACGCAGCGTGCGCAGATCGATGACTTCGGCATCGATGCCTTCCGCTGCCAGCGCTTCGGCGGCTTCGAGAGCCAGACCCACGCCGATCGAATAGGACACGATGGTCACGTCCTTGCCCTCACGCATGATGCGGGCCTTGCCGATGGGCAGAACGTGGTCGTCCAGTTCAGGCAGTTCGAACGAGCGGCCATAGATCAGCTCGTTTTCAAGGAACACGACCGGATCTTCGCTACGGATAGCAGCCTTGAGCAGCCCCTTGGCGTCCGAAGCGTCATAAGGCGCGATCACGATCAGGCCGGGCACGTTGGCATACCACGGGCCATAGTTCTGCGAGTGCTGCGCACCCACGCGGCTGGCCGCACCGTTGGGGCCACGGAACACCACCGGGCAACGCATCTGGCCGCCCGACATATAGTTGGTCTTGGCCGCCGAGTTGATGATGTGGTCAATCGCCTGCATGGCGAAGTTGAACGTCATGAACTCGATCACCGGGCGCAGACCGCCCATCGCCGCGCCCGTACCGATACCGGCAAAGCCATATTCGGTGATCGGTGTGTCAATGACCCGCTTCGGCCCGAATTCGGCCAGCAGGCCCTGAGTCACCTTATAGGCGCCCTGATATTCGGCCACTTCTTCGCCCATGACAAACACGCGCGGATCGCGGCGCATTTCCTCGGCCATGGCGTCACGCAGCGCGTCACGCACGGTCGAGGTCTTCATGTTGGTGCCATGCGGGATGACCGGGTCGGCCGGACGGGGCGCGGCCACCAGCGCGGGGGCCGAGGTAGCCGCCGCCGGAGCGGCCGGAGCAGCAGCGGGAGCCGAAGCCGCAGCCTCACCTTCGCCGCCGATCAGCGCGATGACCGTGCCGACCTTAACGCCTTCGGTGCCTTCCGCGATCAGGATCGAACCGATGGTGCCTTCGTCCACCGCTTCGAATTCCATCGTCGCCTTGTCGGTTTCGATTTCGGCCAGAATGTCGCCGGAACGCACTTCATCGCCAACCTTGACCAGCCATTTGGCCAGCTTGCCCTCTTCCATGGTGGGCGAGAGAGCGGGCATCTTGAGTTCAATCGCCATCTCAGTAAGTCTCCACCAGAACGTCGGTATAAAGCTCGTTCATCGCCGGTTCGGGCGAATTTTCGGCAAAATCGGCCGCTTCGGTGCAGATGGCGCGGATGCGCTTTTCGATTTCCTTGAGCTTGTCCTCAGGAATGCCGCGATCCAGCAGGTCCTTCTTGGCCGCCTCGATCGGGTCGCGGTGGTCGCGCACTTCATTGACTTCCTCGCGGCTGCGATACTTGGCCGGGTCGGACATCGAGTGGCCGCGATAGCGATAGGTGTTGAGCTCCATCAGCACCGGACCATTGCCCGCGCGGACATGCTCAACCGCCAGATTGGCCGCGCTGCGCACTTCCAGAACGTCCATGCCGTTCACGTCCATGCCAGGGATGCGGAAGGCCGCGCCGCGACGATGGAAATGCGTTTCGGCCGACGAACGGTTGACCGCCGTGCCCATCGCATACTGGTTGTTTTCCACAACGAAGATGATCGGCAGATTCCAGAGAGCCGCCATATTGAAGCTCTCGTAAACCTGACCCTGGTTGGCCGCGCCATCGCCGAAATAGGCAACGCACAGGCCGTTGTCTTCGTTATACTGATGCGCAAAGGCCAGACCCGCGCCCAGAGACACCTGCGCGCCCACGATGCCGTGGCCGCCGTAGAACTTGTGGCTGGTCGAGAACATGTGCATCGAACCGCCCTTGCCGCGGCTGATACCAGCCTCGCGCCCGGTCAGCTCGGCCATGATCACCTTGGGATCGATGCCATAGGCCAACATGTGGCCGTGGTCGCGATAGCCGGTGATCACGCTGTCGTGGCCTTCTTTCAGCGCCGACTGGATGCCGACGGCCACCGCTTCCTGACCGATGTAGAGGTGGCAGAAGCCGCCGATCAGGCCGAGGCCATACAATTGACCCGCACGTTCCTCGAATCGGCGGATGAGCACCATCTGCTCATAGAAATGCAGCAATTCCTCATCGCTGGCGGCATAGCGCCGATTGGCCTCATAGGCGGCCTGAAGTGCATTGAGGGAGTTATCGGCTGCGGCAGGTGCCGCATTCTGGATTTTGCCGGTTCTGGCCAAGACGCTTCCCCTGAAGGTCGTTATGTTCAGCCTTGCCTATAGGAGTTAGACTCCATCCAGCAAACCGTCACATACGAATTTTGTAATGACCGCGCATCACTTCCAATGGCCCACTTGACAGGCCGCAAGGAATCACCGCGCGATCAGTTCACCATCATGATGATCTCATCAGGATGCGCAACATTAAGATTTTTCCGCAGCAATTCTCCGGCCAGATCGGGGTCGGCATGACGCGGATCGAGCAGGTTGACACGGTTGCGCAATTCATCGCGCTGAACCGCCAGTTTCTGGATTTCCTGACGGCGCTGCTCCAGCAACTGGCGATTCTCGCTCCACGCCAGCAGGCCGCTGGGCCCGGCGATCGCCACGGCAAGCATGATCAGAAGCAGACACAGGGCCACGCCCTGCGCCACGGCTTCACGCGCCATTTTTGGCCTGTGCATTCTTTGTCGCATAATTACCAAGAATCATAATTGAGGTCCGCTTTCAAGCGGGAACGCGCAGGAAACCGGGCAAAACCGCCGAAATTTTCGACGAAACCCCGCCCTCCTTCCTCACACCTACGTAAACAAACCTAATCCCCGGTTCAGGCCAACTTTGTCGGACTGTTTTAGAGAATCAGACCGCATTCCGCTTCAGGACAAAGTTATGTCTCAGCTCGACACCACCAATGATCCCTATGCTGACCAGCGCAATGCCCCGCGCAACAATCTGCTGCTTTCCTCTGTCTGTCACTGGCCCAACCGCCAGTTGGATGAACGGGTCAAGATCCGCAATGTTTCGGCCACCGGACTGATGGCCGAGGGCACGCTGGGCGCCACTGTCGGGGAACAGGTCGTGCTGGAATTGCGCAATATCGGGGCCATCGAGGGCATTGTCGCCTGGGTTCAAAGCAACCGCTTCGGCGTGGCCTTTGCCCGGCCGATTGACCCCGTCCTGCTGCGCACCCCGGCCGAAGTCGGCGCCAAGCAGAGCGAAACCCGCGATTATTACCAGCGCGGCCCGGTCTCCGTGCTGAACCGTCAGGATGAAACGAGGACCGACCGCCTGCGCCGCATCTGATCAACGGGGACGCAGCACCAGAGCGAACCCGTCGCGCGGGCGCAGGGTCAGCCGCGCCACCACCTCAGGCCTGCGCCGCCCGGCGGGAAATTCCAGCCGGAAATGGCGGATCACCTCGGCCAGAATTAGCACCGCCTCCTGCTGGGCCCTGCCACAGCAGCGCGGGAGGGTGTTTGGCCCATGTGGCCCGGACGATATCGTCCCACACCAGAAATTCATGCGCGCCCGACACCGCCCCATCCTCACGCGCCAGCGTCTAGGCCACATTGCACCCCGCCCACCCCCGGCGCGAGAGCCTCAAACCCTCCGCCTCTTCGGCCAGCAGCGCGTGGTAATAGCGCGCCCCGCGCGGGTCATATCCGGGCAGGTAGAAGATTTTGCGCTTGAAAGCGGGCGCGGGCGCGGGTCTATCCATGGCCATGACCCAGCGCCGCTACTGCCTGTTCATGAATGGCCGGATCCACAACCGCAACATCGGGTGCAAACGGCATGACAATGCCTATGGCATCAGGGGCGGCGGCAATGGGGCGGACCGGCGCCGGGCGGACCATGCGCTCTATGCCCATATGCGCGAAAACCGCCATCCACTGGCCCTGCCCGTGCTGGGTTTCACGCGTCTGTTCGGGTGGTTCTTCTTCAACTATCATGGCAAGCCCTGGCGCGGACAACTGATCCGCAAGCTCTTTCCGGGCTACTGAATTTGCCTCCTGCGCAACACAGGGCTTGCAACCGAAACGGCGGCAAGAATCAGTGTTTATGGCTTTTTTAGGTGCAAGCCATGCGGGGGCTGGATAGGCTGGGTATCAGAAAAACAAAACATGCCGGCCTTTGTCTGGCTTTCCGATCCGCAACTTTGTGTGGTCGCCTTCATCATCAACCTATCCCTAAGCGATATGAAGGCGGCCCCTTTCCTTTGTGCCCGTTTTCCTTCCGGCCCCGCAATCAGACCGACGCGGGCACCAGCAGACGATAACCCACGCCCGGTTCGGTCAGGATCATCTGGGGATCGGACGGATTGATCTCCAGCTTTTGCCGCAACATGCCGATATAGACGCGCAGATATTGCGGATCGGCTTCTGAGCGGCCCCAGCCCGCAGCCAGCAGGCGCTTTTGCGTCACCACCTGTCCCGCGCTGTCGGCGAGCATACGCAACAGATTGTATTCCTTGGGCGAAAGCTTGATGAGATCGCCGCGCAGGCGTACCTCCCGCGTGCCGAAATCAATGCTCAGATGGCCCAGATCCAGCCCCTCGGGCACCTCGATCAGATGCTGCCGCCGCCGCAGCGCCGAACGCACCCGCGCCAGCAATTCGCCCAGCACAAAAGGTTTGTCGACATAATCATCGGCCCCTTCGTCCAGCGCGGCAATCTTCTCCGCCTCCTGATGGCGGGCGGAAATGACGATGATCGGGGTCGAGGATGTCTCGCGGATCTTGCGGATCACCTGCTTGCCATCCATGTCGGGCAGACCCAGATCGAGCAGCACGACATCGGGATCGGCCAGCAGGAAACTGGCCAGAGCGGCGGTGCCGTCGCTGGCCACCGTCACCTCATGCCCCACCGCGCGCAAGGCCGGGCGCAGCGCCGTCACGATGCCCACTTCATCATCCACCAGCAAGATATGACCGCTAACCATATGTTCCCTTATGCCTTCATGCCTGCCGCGCCCGGCGCCGGATCAACAGCGTCATCCGCCATATTGGCGCAAATATCGTCCTCATCCTCATCGGCCAACCGGCTCTGGTCCTGCTCCATCAGGGGCAGGATGATGGTGATGCGCGTTCCCTGCCCATCGCGCAGCGGCGATTCAAGTCTAATCCTGCCGCCCGAGGCCTGAACAAAGCCGCGCACGATGGCCAGCCCGAGCCCCGAACCTTGCGGCACGCGGGCATCGCGCGCAAGCCGGTAGAAGCGGTCGAACACCCTTTCCTGCTCGGCAGGAGGGATGCCATGGCCCTCGTCGCTGATGGCGATATGGCACCACCGGCCCTCGGGCATACAGGCAATGGTGATCGGGCTGCCCGCCGGACTGTAGCGGATCGCGTTCTGCAGCACATTGGTCACAGCCAGATCAAACAGCGTGGCATCGGTACGCACCAGCAATTCCTGCGGCGGCATATGCAGCGTCATCGGGTGGGTTTGGCGATGCATCTGTACCCGGCCCATGATCGCGCGCAAACTCTCGCCCACCGGCAGCAGCGACCAGCTCAACCCCTCCTCGCCCGCCTCAAGCCGCGTCATCTGGAGCAGGTTGGTGGTCAGGTCATTGAGCCTTGCCGATTCTTTCACGATGCCGTCCAGCAGCTCATGCGAGGTTTCGCTGTCAAATTGCGCCCCGAAACTCAGCAGACTCGCCGCCGAGGCGCTGATCGCGGTCAGCGGGCTGCGCAGGTCATGGCTGACCGAGGCGAGCAGCGCCGATTTCAGCTCCTCGGTGCGGGCATGGGCATGGGCCTCGGACAGGCGCAGCGACAGATCGATCCGTTCGAGCGCCAGCGCCGCCATCCGCCCCTGGGCCAGCATGAAGCCGATGCCGCGGGCCCGCGCCGTGGCGCGATCCACCACCATCGCCCCCACGCAATGTTCGCCCGCCAGCAATCGGCAGCCGATCAGATGCTCATCCTCCAACCATTCCGGCTCCCAAAGCATCGCGGCCTTGGCCAGCGCGATCCATTCCGGGCCCTCGGCGCTATGGCCCACCGGCGCGGCGCGGCCCTCGGTCATGCGGTAAAGGCCCAACGACCCGCCCTGTCCGGCCAGCAGGCTTTCGCACAGGATGTCATGCACGGCCTCATCGCTGCTCGCGCTCTGCAACTGGCGCGAAAGGGACAGCAGGCTGGCCAATTGCTGGTTCGAACGGTTGGCGCGCGTCGCCTCGTCGCGCAGGCGGCCCGAGAGCAGGCCCGAAATCACCGCGCAAAGCGCAAAGACCACCGGCGGGGCAAGGTCGGTGGTGCGGCTGATCGCCAGTTCAAACACCGGCTCGGATACAAAGAAGTCAAAGAGCAGCGAGGACAGCAGCGCGCAGAGCAGCGAGGGCATCAGCCCATAAAGCGCCCCGACCATCGAGACGCCCACCACGAACACCAGCGAAGCATAGCCCTCGCCCAGCCAGGGGTTGAGCAGGATGCCCAAAAGGGAAAAGCCCGCAACCAGCCCCAGCGAGGCCAGATAGGGCCATAAGGGATGCGCGCGCATGGGATCGCCCTTGATCGCGGGGCGTTCGGGCTCTGTCACAGCCTTGAGGTCAAGAGAAAGGGGGCTTTTCACGCCCCCTTTCCTTTGCAGATCCAAGACCTGCGGGCAATGGTGTTGCCGTCCGCGATCAGACCGCCAGCGACATCGGGCTCATCGCATTGTTGCGATTGCCCGCCAGTTCGCGGTTTGCCCACAGCGCGATCAGCGTGGCCGCCGCGCCCGAGAGCAGATAGGCCCCCGACGAGATAAGCCCATAGGTCGTGGCCAGTTTCAGCGCGATCAGCGGCGCAAAGGCGGCCCCCACCAGCCATGCAATATCGCTGGTCAGCGCCGAACCCGTATAGCGATGCTGGGTCGAGAAGCTGGAAGCCACAGCGCCCGAGGACTGGCCAAAGGAGATGCCCAGAATGGCAAAACCGATGGTCATGAAGGCGACTTCGCCCCCGGTTCCCTGGCCCAGCAATTGCGGGGCAAAGCCGGAGAAAGCCGCAATCGCCGCCGCCGAAGCGCCCAGCACCGCGCGGCGTCCGAAACGGTCCGCCATATAGCCCGAGACGATGATCGCCATCACGCCGATCATGGCCGCGCCCGTTTCGATAATCAGGAACGAGGCGGGGCGTTCAGGCGTGTTGAGCATCACATAGGAGAGCGGAAACACCGTGACCATGTGGAACAGCGCAAAGCTGGCCAGAGGCGCCAGAGCGCCGATCAGGATGGTGCGGCCTTCCTCGCGGATGGTGACGATGGCCTTTTCAGGCTGCAGGTCGCGGCTTTCGAACAGGCGCACGAATTCGGGCGATTCGACCAGACGCAGGCGGGCAAAGAGCGCCACCACATTGATGGCAAAGGCCACGAAGAACGGGAAGCGCCAGCCCCAGCTCAGGAAATCCTCGGTGGGCAGCGACGAGACGAAAAAGGCGAACATGGACGAGGCCACGATCAGACCCAGCGGCGCGCCCAATTGCGGCACCATCGCAAACCAGCCGCGGCGGTCACGCGGTGCATTGAGCGCCAGAAGCGAGGCCAGACCATCCCAGCTGCCGCCCAGCGCGAAACCCTGACCCAGCCGGAACAGGGCGAGCAGCGCGATGGCCGTCTTGCCCAGCGTGACATAGCCCGGCAGGAAGGCAATCGCCGCCGTCGATCCGCCCAGCAAAAACAGCGCGATGGCCAGCTTGGCCGTGCGGCCGTAGAGTCGGTCGATGGTCATGAACACGAACGTGCCCAAGGGCCGCGCGACAAAGGCCAGCGGAAAGATCGCGAAGGAATAGAGCGTGCCGGTATAGGCATCGGTGAACGGGAAAAAGAAGCTCGGAAATACCAGCACCGAGGCGATGGCATAGACGAAAAAGTCAAAGAATTCCGAAGTTCGACCGATAATCACGCCAATGGCGATCTCACCGGGAGAAACGTGATCGGAATGGCCAGCATGGCCCGAAACGACCCCTGCGGCCACCCCGTTTGAAACGGAGGTGGTCATGTTCAGCATCCCCAAAATCGGGCCGGTGTTTTCCCCAAGGAACAACCCGGCTTTTCTCTTTAATTATGGTCCGTCCACAAGGTTCCAAAACGCGCGGAAAACCGCAGATTTCAGGGCCTTTTGGCGGGCCTGAAATGAGACTGCATCAAAAGATCCATGATGGCAATCAAATTGATGGGACAATATGTCCTATCGCGGTTGCAGCATGAGCCTCCTACGCGCGGGCGCCATGAGCACGCAACCCACCCTCCTTCGTCACGCGAGCCGGCTCGGCAGCCTTGTCAGCCTCGCCTCGCTCTCCGCCTGTAGCCCGGTGGTGCTGAACCCCGCGGGCGACATCGCCAAACAGGAAGCCAGCCTGGTGGTCACGGCCACGCTGCTGATGCTGCTGATCATCGTTCCGGTGATGGCGTTGACCGTTTATTTCGCGTGGAAATACCGCGCGACGGCCGGCGCCCGCTATGAGCCCGAATGGAACCATTCGACCCAGCTCGAACTGGTGATCTGGGCCGCGCCGCTGATGATCATCATCGCGCTCGGTTCGCTGACCTGGGTGACCACCCACACGCTCGACCCGTTCCGTCCGGTGGCCCGCATTGCCGAGGGCAAGCCCCTTGCTGCAGATGCGAAGCCGCTTGAAATTCAGGTCGTCGCGCTCGACTGGAAGTGGCTGTTTATTTATCCCGAGCAGAAAATCGCCACGGTCAACGAATTGGCCCTGCCGGTGGACCGCCCGGTGCATTTCAGCATCTCGTCCTCTTCGGTCATGAACTCGTTCTACATCCCGGCGCTGGCTGGCCAGATCTATGCAATGCCCGGCATGACGAGCGAACTGAACGCTGTACTCAACAAGACCGGCACGTTCGACGGCTTCTCGGCCAATTATTCGGGCTCGGGCTTCTCGCACATGCGCTTCAAGACCTATGGCCTGGCCGACGCCGATTTTGACCAGTGGGTCGCCAAGGTTGCCAAGGGCGGCGACAAGGACAGCGCGGGCGCGCTCGACACCGTGGCCTATCTTCAGCTGGAACAGCCCAGCGAGAAGGAACCGGTCCGTCACTTCACCACCGTGGCCGACGGCCTGTTCGACAAAATCGTCAACCTCTGCGTCCGTCCGGGCAAGATGTGCGTGCGCGACATGATGGCGCTCGACGCACGTGGCGGCGCCGGCAAGGCTGGCATCTATAATGTCGCCGCGCTGACCTATGACAAGAATGGCCGCGAAACGACCATCCCCGTCATCCCCGGTCGCGCCGCAGCGCAGGCCGATGCCCGCACCAAGGCTTTCGTGCGCGCGATCTGCGTTCCCGATGGCGTGAAGACCCCCGTTCCTGCCGCCGCTGCCAAGCTGTCGCTGGCCGCCCCTGCGCGCACCCCTCTTAGCTGATAGCGAGATCCCATGATCCCGACCCATTCCCATTGGACACCGCTGCTGGGCCGCCTTGGCCCGGACGCGATCCCGACCGAGCCGATCGTGCTCGCCACCTTTGCGGCCGTTTCACTCGGCGGCATCGCGCTGGTGGCCGCGCTCACCTATTTCCGCCTCTGGGGCTATCTGTGGAAGCAGTGGTTCACCAGCGTCGACCACAAGAAGATCGGCATCATGTATATGGTGCTGGGCCTCATCATGTTCCTGCGCGGCTTTGCCGACGCGATCATGATCCGCAGCCAGCAGGCGCTCGGCTTCGGCGGCTCTGACGGCTATTTGAACAGCCACCACTTCGATCAGGTGTTCACCGCCCACGGCGTCATCATGATCTTCTTTGTGGCGATGCCTTTCGTCACGGGCCTGATGAACTATGTCGTGCCGCTGCAGATCGGCGCGCGCGACGTGTCCTTCCCCTTCCTGAACAACTTCTCGTTCTGGATGACGGCGGGTGGCGCGGTGCTGGTCATGCTCTCGCTGTTTGTGGGCGAATTCGCGCGCACCGGCTGGCTGGCCTATCCTCCGCTCTCGGGGTTGGCGTACAGTCCCGATGTCGGCGTCGATTACTACATCTGGTCGCTGCAGGTGGCCGGTGTCGGCACCACGCTTTCGGGCGTCAACCTGATCGCCACGATCATCAAGCTGCGCGCGCCGGGCATGACCATGATGAAGATGCCCGTCTTCACCTGGACCGCTCTGGTCACCAACATCCTGATCGTTGCCGTGTTCCCTGTGCTGACCGTCGTTCTGGCCCTGCTGGGTCTGGACCGCGTGTTCCACACCAACTTCTTCACCAATGACTTCGGCGGCTCGCCGATGCTCTATGTCAACCTGATCTGGATCTGGGGCCACCCGGAGGTTTACATTCTGGTGCTGCCGGTGTTCGGCGTGTTCTCGGAAATCGTCTCGACCTTCTGCTCCAAGCGCCTGTTCGGCTACACCTCGATGGTTTACGCCACCTGCGTCATCGGCATCCTGTCCTATTCGGTCTGGCTGCACCACTTCTTCACCATGGGTTCGGGCGCGTCCGTGAACTCGTTCTTCGGCATCACCACCATGGTGATCTCGATCCCCACCGGGGCCAAGCTGTTCAACTGGCTCTTCACCATGTTCCGCGGCCGCATCCGGTTTGAACTGCCGATGATGTGGACGGTCGCCTTCATGCTCACCTTCACCATCGGCGGCATGACCGGCGTGATGATGGCTGTGCCCGCCGCCGACTTTGTGCTGCACAACTCTGTGTTCCTCATTGCCCACTTCCATAACGTCATCATCGGCGGCGTGGTCTGGGGCGTGTTTGCCGCGATCAACTACTGGTGGCCCAAGGCTTTCGGCTTCAAGCTGAACCAGTTCTGGGGCAAGGTGTCGTTCTGGTGCTGGGTTCCGGGCTTCTGGATCGCCTTCACCCCGCTCTACATCCTCGGCTTCATGGGCGTGACGCGTCGTATGCGCGTGTTCGACGCCAGCTTCGACCCGCTGCGCGTCTATTACTGGATCGCGTTGGCAGGGGCCTTCCTGATCGCGGCCGGTATCGGTGCGATGCTGATCCAGTTCGCCGTGTCGATCTGGAAGCGTGAAGAATACAAGGACGAAAGCGGCGACCCGTGGGGCGGCCGTACCCTGGAATGGGCGACCTCTTCGCCTCCGCCGGAATATAACTTCGCCTTCACGCCCAAGATCCATGACATCGACGCCTGGGCCGACATGAAGGCCAAGGGTGTTGCCCGCCCGATCAGCGGTTTCCAGGACATCTACATGCCTCAGGGCACCTGGGCCGGTATCGTGCTGGCGGGTCTGTCGACGGTCTGCGGTTTCGCGCTGATCTGGCAGGTCTGGTGGCTGGCCGTGGTGATGCTGGCCGGTATCGTCGGCACCGCGATCTTCCACACCTTCAACTATAACCGCACCTTCTATATCAAGGCCGACCATGTCGCCGAGGTTGAAGCTGCGCGCACGGCCCAACTGGCCGCGCTGGAAAAGGGAGCCGCGTAATGGCGAGCACCAACCTCACCGAGCAGTATTACGATCTGCACGAACACGCCCACCCGGACGGCTACAGCACCACGCTGGGCTTCTGGATCTACCTGATGAGCGACTGCCTCATCTTCGGCATGCTGTTTGCCACCTTCGCGGTGCTGGGCGGCAATTATGCCGGGGGTCCGGCGCCCAAGGATCTGTTCGACCTGCCGCTGGTGGCGCTCAACACCTCGCTGCTGCTCTTCTCGTCGATCACCTATGGCTTTGCCATGATCGCGATGCAGAACGGCAGCAAGAAGGGCCTGATCGGCTGGCTGATCCTGACCCTGTGCTTTGGCCTTGGCTTCCTCTCGATCGAACTTTACGAATTCCATCACCTGATCGAGGAAGGCGCCGGGCCGCAGCGCAGCGCTTTCCTGTCGGCCTTCTTCACGCTGGTCGGCACCCACGGTCTGCACGTGACCTTCGGTTCGATCTGGCTGGTCACGCTGCTGTTCCAGGTGGGCAAGCATGGCCTGACCGAGGCCAACAAGCGCCGCCTGTCCTGCCTCTCGCTGTTCTGGCACTTCCTTGACGTGGTCTGGATCGGCGTGTTCACCTTTGTCTATCTGATGGGAGTGCTGCGCTAATGGCTGACCATTCGCATGGCCACGGCCACGAATCGGCGTTTCACGCCACCACCAAGGATTATGTGATCGGCTTCGTCCTTTCCGTCATCCTGACCGCCATCCCCTTCTGGCTGGTGATGAGCGGCGCGATCGCCGACAAATCGACGACCGCCATCGTCATCACCGCCTTTGCAGCGGTTCAGGTTGTGGTTCACATGATCTACTTCCTGCACATGAACGGCAAGATCGAGGGCGGCTGGAACCTGATGGCCGCACTGTTCACCATCCTTCTGGTGGCGATCATCCTGTCTGGCACACTGTGGGTGATGTTCCACCTCAATGCCAACATGATGCCGGTCAAGATGGACGGCATGGGCTGATGAAGTCCGGCCTTTATGGCCAGCAAAAGGGGCGGCGCCGGATTCTTCCGGTGGCCGCCCTGCTGCTTTGTGCGGCGCTGTTTTCGGCGCTGGGCGTATGGCAGGTGCAAAGGCTGGCATGGAAACGCGCGTTGATCGCGCATGTGAACGAGGTTTCGACCGCCAATCCGATTGAGGCGCGGCTGCTGCCGATGGCGCCAAACCCGCGCGATCTGGCCGATCTGGAATATCGCCACGTCTGGGCGCTGGGGCGGTTTGAGCCGCAGGGCACCACGCTGGTCTCCGCGCTGACCGAGCGGGGCGCGGGCTATTGGGTGATGGTGCCGCTGCGCATGGGCGACGGGCGCGCGGTGTGGATCAATCGCGGCTATGTGCCTTTGGGCAGCACCGCTCTGGCCGAAGCCGCGCGCACGCCCATGGGCGAAGTGGCGATCACCGGCCTTCTGCGTAAAACCGAGCCCAAGGGCCGCTTTCTGCAGGCCAATGTGCCGACGCAGGACCGCTGGTACGCGCGCGACATTGCCGCCATGTCCGCCACGCGCGGGGTGAAGGGTCAGGCCGCATGGTTCATTGATGCGCAAGGCCCCGAAATCCCCGGCAACCCCATTCCCGGCCTGACCGTGGTGCAATTCCCCAACAGCCACCTGCAATATGCGCTGACATGGTTCGCCATGGCCCTGCTCAGCCTGTTTGCCATCTGGCTGGTCTGGCGGCGCGCACCCTGATAAAGCGCGGCCATGGCAACCCAAATCGCGCCCGATTATGACATAGCCCCCGCCTCCTATGGCAATATGGGGCTGCTGGTTCAGCTGCGCTGGATCGCGGTGCTGGGGCAATTGGTGACGATCTGGGTGGCGTGGCGCGTGCTGGGTGTGCGCCTGCCCATGGCCGAACTGGTGGCGGTGCCGGCGCTTCTGGCGCTGATGAACATCGGCACATGGGCCTATGGGCGTCAGCGCGCGGGCTATTCCTATCTGGAACTGCTGGGCGCGCTGATGCTCGATGTCGAGGCGCTGAGTTGGCAGCTCTATTTCACCGGCGGCGCGACCAACCCCTTCATCTTCCTGTTTCTGGTCCAGATCATGCTGGGCGCGATCCTGCTGCCCGCGCGGTGGAGCTGGATCGTCGCGCTGGTCGCGTGCTGCGATGTAGCGTTCCTGACCTTCGATTATCGCCCGCTCGATCTGCCGCCTGCCTATGTGGGCGAACATTTCCGGCTCTATCTGCTGGGCAGTCTGGCCTGTTTTGTGCTGATCGCGGCGCTCTTGGTCTATTTCGTCGTCCGCATGGACCGCAACCAGCGCGCCAGCAGCGCCGCCCTTGCCGCCCTGCGCCAACAGGCAGCGGAGGAGAATCATATCATCCGATTGGGCCTGCTGGCCAGCGGCGCGGCGCATGAACTGGGTACGCCAATGGCCTCGATGTCGGTGATCCTTGGCGACTGGGCGCGGGAAAAGACCATTGCGGGCGACCCAGACCTAGCCGCAGATGTAGCCGATATGCAGGCGGAACTCAAACGCTGCAAAACCATCCTGTCGGGCATTTTGGTGGCCGCGGGCGAGGTGCGCGGCGAGAACCCCAGCGTCACTACCGCGCGCGGGTTTCTACGCGAAATCGTCGAGGACTGGCGCGCGCGCAGCCCCGCCCCCATCACGCTGGACGACCGGCTGGGCGAAGATGTGCCTATCATCGCCGACCCGGCGCTGCGGCAAGTGATCGGCAATGTGGTGGACAATGCGCTGGAGGTTTCCCCCGAAGGCATCGCCATCGCCACCGCGCGCGAGGGCGACATCTGGCAGATCGCCGTGCGCGATTTCGGCCCCGGTTTCGCCCCCGACATGATTGACCAGGTCGGCCGCCCCTATCGCTCGACCAAGGGGCGCGATGGCGGCGGGCTCGGCCTGTTCCTCGTGGTCAACGTGCTGCGTCAGCTTGGCGGGCGGATCGAAGTGAGTAATACCGAAGAGGGCGGCGCGCTGGTCGTCCTTTCGATCCCATTGTCGGCGCTGGCTTTTACGGGCAAAGGAACATCATGAACAACCCCCTGCCCCATCTCGTGATCGTCGAGGATGATCCCGCCTTTGGCCGCACGCTGCGCCGATCCTTCGAGCGACGCGGCTATGAAGTGTTGCTGGCCACCAGCCCCGATGAACTGGGCCTGCTGATGACCAGCACGCGGTTTCAATATGCGGTGGTGGACCTGAAACTGGGCACCGCCTCCGGGCTGACCTGCGTCCAGATGCTGCACGAAAAGGACCCTGAAACCACCATCGTCGTCCTCACCGGATTTGCCAGCATTGCCACCGCCGTCGAGGCCATCAAGCTGGGCGCATCGCATTACCTCGCCAAGCCAGCCAACACCGACGATATCGAAGAAGCCTTCTCCAAGCGCGAAGGCAATGCCGCCGTCCCCGTCGAAGGGCGCAAGACCAGCATCAAGACGGTGGAATGGGAATATATCCATACCACGCTGGCCGAATGCAATTTCAACATCTCCGAAGCCGCACGGCGATTGGGGATGCATCGGCGGACTTTGGCCCGAAAGCTGGAGAAGCAGCAGGTTAAGTGAGGGGGGTAAAATGCCTCTGGCGGGCAAAGGGACTCGGTCCCTTTGCAATCCCGTTAATGGGTGACGCGAGATTGGCCAGGTTGTGTGGCGATTTTGAAAGCCTGCGGCGCGGGCTGCGCTGATTGGCGCCGCAGGCTTTAAAATTCAAACGCTGCGGCATTCAACCAAGGCCGAACCCATAGCGCAACAATGACAGTATGGGGATTGCAAAGGGACCGAGTCCCTTTGCCCGCCGGAGGCATAAACCCCTTAAGCCAATTCCTCCAACACCACCTTCAACGCCGCCGCATTGATCGCCGCCGCATTGGCCACATCATCCGCCTCGCTATAGCAGCGCAATTCCGGCGCATTGCCCGACCGGCGCAGATGCAGAACCGAACCATCGGCGCAGGACATGCGGATGCCATCGGTCAGATCGACGCGCGTGATCGCCCCGGCAATGCCGCCGAAATAGCTGGTCAGCCGCGCAATCTGTTCCTGCGCGCCGCCCTCCAGCAACGCGGCGAAGATCGACTCGCTGCGCTCGGTGGCAAAGTTCTGGATGCGGTCGGAATAGGTCACGCGGGGCGGCAATTCGCCCAGCAGGTCGGCCACCCGCCGTCCCCGCGCCGCCGCGATCACCGCCACCACTGGCAGCACCGCATCGCGCGTCGGCAGCGCAGAAATGCTCCGCCCGCCAAGGTCAAAATCACTGGCCAGCAGAAAGCCGCCATTGGCCTCATAACCACACACGCGATCCTGCCCGGCGGCCAGAGCGGCATTCATCGCGTCGATCACGAAGGGCGAACCGATCCGCGTGCGCGCGCAATGGGCAAACGCGCCCGACAGTTCCAGCACCGTGTTGCTCGACACCGGCGTCACCACCGTACCCGCGCCCAGCGCCCGCGCGCAAAGCACGCCCAGCACATCGCCGCGCAGCCATTCGCCGGTGTGATCGGCCAGCAGAGGCCGGTCGCTGTCGCCATCGGTCGAGATGATCGCGTCAAAGCCATATTCCGCCGCCCATTCGCGCGCCAGCACCACATCTTCCGGCCTGATCGCCTCGGTGTCGACGGGGATAAATTTGGTCGCGCGGCCAATCGGCACGCCCTCGGCGCCCAGCGCATTGACGATGGAGAGCACGACATCGCGCCCCACCGCCGAATGCTGATAAACGCCGATCTTGCGCCCGGCCAAGGCATCCGCGCCAAAGGCATCGACATAGCGCGCAACATAGGCCGCAACCGCATCGGTGATCGCGGGCAAAGGCGCGGGCGACACCAACATGCCCGCATCGTCAAACGCGCCATCGCCCAGCGTCACCACCTGACGCTTCATCCCCGCCTCGTCCGACTTCAACACCTCACCGGCGGGGCGATAGAATTTGATGCCGTTGCGGTCGTCGGGAATATGGCTGCCGGTCACCATCAGGCAGGGGATCGCCTGCCCAAAGGCATAGAGCGCCAGCGCGGGCGTGGGTACATAGCCGCAAAACACCGGCTCTCCGCCCAGACCGCGGATGGCCTGGGCACAGGCGGCCAGAATGCGCGGCGTGCTGGGCCGCAGATCGCCCGCCAGCGCCACGCGCCCGCCCGCATATTCGCCAATTTCGCGCAGATAGGACAGGAAACCCTGCGTATAACCATAACACACGCGGTCGGTCATCGCGACAACTTCGCCCCGCGCGCCGCTGGTGCCAAATTGCACGCCCGATTGCTGCATCAGCATATCGACGGTGAGCGGAACAAGCGCGGCAGTAGTTTCCATGGCGGCCTTCCTGAGCAGGATCATCATATTCAAGGCAAAGTTGCCTAGGTTAACTCCACTATACAGTATCCTGCACTGCAGCAAAGTTCCAAAATGGATTTCACAAAGGAACCAATTTATCGGTTCAATGCGAACCGGAAGTGATAGTTCCCTGCCTTTGCAAAGCGCTTATTTGCCCCGCGCTTCAAACCCCAGCGCCGGATCGTCGGTAAAGAAACCGTCCAGCCCAAGCGCCAGATAGCGCCGCATTTCGGCTACGCTGCCCGCTGCATTGCGGGCATTCTCGCCCTCGCCATTGCGGAAATCGGCGGCGAGGAATCGGTTTTCCGGGCGGAAGGTCCATGTCCCCACCAACAGCCCCGCGCGCCGTGCCGCCTCGACCAGCCCGGTCGGCTTGCCCAGACGCCCATCGGCCTCCAGCGGGATCAGCATCCGCGTCGCGGGCGCCAGCCAGTCGGCATAGGTGGCGATTTCCGTCAAACCCTGAGGCGTCAGAAGATCGGCCCAGCGCCTTTTGTCGCCCGTCGCCTCGAAATCGGCCGGGCTCTGGCGAGGATCGCCCACCAGTTGCATCAGTTGAATATTGCTCCGCCCGGCCAGATCGCGCCGCAAAGCCTTCAAATTCGCCACCTCAAAACTCTGGATCACCACCGGCGCCTTTTTCAAATAAGCGCTGGCATTCAGACATTCGATCAGGCGCGGTTCGATCGGCAAACCGATCCGCGCGAAATAGGTCGAATGCTTGACCTCCGGGATCAGGCCGATCACCCGGCCCCGCGCCGCAGCCTCAGCCGCGACGAAATCGGCGATTTCCTCCAGCGTGACGATCTGAAACTGGCCATCATAGCTCTGGCTCTCGGGCCGCACCGCGCCAAGGCGCTCCTTGGCCCGCAGCGTCTTCAATTCCGCCAGCGTGAAATCCTCAGTGAACCAACCGGTCAGCTTTTCGCCGTCCACCACTTTTTCGACCCGTCGCGCGGCAAATTCGGGATGCGCGGCCACGTCGGTCGTCTCGGCAATATTGTTTTCATGGCGCGCCACCAGCACGCCGTCTTTGGTGCAGCACAAATCGGGCTCGATAAAATCGGCCCCATCGGCAATCGCGCGGGCATAGGCGCCCAGCGTATGTTCGGGCCGCAGCGCCGATGACCCGCGATGCGCCAGCAGGATGGGCCGCGCCGGGCGGGCGCGCATCGAAACGCTGCCCCCCACAGGCGCGGCAAAAGCGATGCTCCGCCCTCCCGCCACGGCTGTTGCCGCGACCAGACCTTGCGACAGAACCTTGCGACGAGAGAGCGGATTACGCATCGATCAGAGACCCACCGCCAGAGTGACAAAGAACTGACGCGGGGCCACCGGATAGGCGGCGAAGCTGCCAGCATTGTTGAAGCTCGACACCTGCAGCCAACCCTTCTTGTCGAACAGGTTGGTCACGTTCAGGCTCAGCTCGGCCTTCTTGGCATGGACCAATTGCGCGGGCAACTGATAAGCCACGCGGGCCGAGGCCAGGAACAGGCTGGGGATCGAGGCATCATTGGTATAGGTGGCATAGCGGCGGCCGATATAGTCACCGATCAGCTGAACCTCGGCCCCGGCGTAATTCACCGTCAGCATGGTCTTGTTCATCCAGCTGGGCGAGCCGGGGATCTGCTTGCCGCCCGTGGGCACCACGCCCGCAACCGTGGCATAGCCGCCGATCTGCATGCCGGTGGCCGCGCCCGTCACGGTCGAATAGTCGCTGGAATATTTCGAGCTGTTGTAGCTCAAGGCATTATACAGCTTCACATGCTGGCCAAAGCCCAGCGTGACGGCCGCGTCCACGCCATCGGTGGTCACATTGCCCACGTTGAAGAGCGCCGTGGTCGAGGGGTTGATCGTGTTGATCGTGCCCGAAGTGGAAAGCGCCAGCAGGCGGTTGCTGAAATCGACGTGGTAATAGTTGATCTGCGCGTCGATGCTGCTGAGCAGGCCGGTGAAATTGCGGTGGCTGCGCAGGCCCACTTCATAGACCCATGCGGTTTCGGGGCGGACGTTCGACTTGATATAATCAAACGCGGCCTGGCTGCCCGTGCTCCACGGATCGGCCGAGCCGCCCGCGCCATAGGCCTGGAACTGGCGCAGGTTCTTCTGGATGTTGAAATAGACCTTTTCCGACCCGTTCAGGTCATAATTCGCGCCCACCGAGGGCAGGAACCAGTTGGTCGAATTGATGCGGCCGCTGGGACGGTTCGAGTTGACCGTAGGCGTGCTGACTTCCTGCACCGTGAACAGGCCGTTGGCGAATTGCGCGCTGGTCTTGATGCCCGCTTCCACATTCAACCGGCTGTTGACGCGCCACGCATCCTGAATGTGAAGTTGCAGGTTATCCGTGCGCATTTCCACCGCATATTGCGTGATCAGATAGCCCGAGGGACGGATATAGGGGCTGTAGGCGTCCGGCGTGTTCACATTCATCGGATACCAGCGGCGATAGGCCGAGGATTCATTGTGGTGGAACCACACGCCCGCCTCGATATGGTGATCGCCCGCGTCGATGTTCAGGTTGCTGATGATGCCTTCGCGGTGGATCATATATTCGGTGGTGCGGATCGCATAGCCCGAGCCGCCGAACACGGTCTTCAGATCCTGACCGGGGAAATATTTGGCAAAGAGCGAAGGCAGGCCCGCCACCGTGATAGGCCCGGCCACCACGCCCACGCCGTCATTGTGATGGATATAGAACTGGTTGGACCACTTGACGGCCTTCGAGAGGTTCACGTCATATTTGATATAGCCCAGATAGTCGGTGCGCTGGGCGTCCGAATAATAGTTGCGGTAATTGTTGGCCGCCACGGCGGGCACATTGCCGCTGGCGTCCAGATAGTTCAGCGCCGCGCTCAGGCTGGGATAGGTGAAGGGGCGCGTATAAGGCTGATAGGCCTGCACCGCATTGGTGGGGTTGGTATAGATGGTGGTCGCGTCCTCATTCGGCTCGATCTTGTCCGAATAGGCGAAATAGGCGGTCAGCTTGCCGTGGCTGTCTTCATGGATGAACTTGCCATTGGCCTGATAGCCGCCCTGAACGCCTGCAAAGTCCCACGCGCGGGCGCGCTGGCGGCTGCCCGAGAGGAAGAGCTTGTTGCCATTGCCGAATTCGCCCGAATCCACGCGGACAAAGGTGCGCGCCGTGCCATAGGAACCGGCGGTGTGGTTCATTTCCAGCCCGCGCTCGTTCGAGGGATCACGGCTGGTGATTTCCACCGCGCCGCCCAGGTTGCTGACAGAGGCCACGCCCAGTTCGCCCGCGCCCGTGGCCACCACGGTGCGCCCGGTGTTTTCCGAAATCAGCGCGCGGCTGGGCGAAAGGCCGTTGTAATTGCCATAGGACTGATCGCCCAGCGGCACGCCATCCATCGTATAGCCCAACTGCTGGGCCGAGAAGCCGTGGACGAACATCTGCGCGTTCTGCTCGTTGTTGCCCCAAGGGTCGGCGGTCACATAGAGGACGCCGGGCAGACTCTGGATCGCCTTCAGGGGCGAGATGCCGGGCAGGATCTTCTGCATTTCTGCCGCCGGGATGGCCGTGGCCGAACGGGTGGTCTTGGCGTTGACGACGATGGTTTCGCCCATATCAGCCGCGGGCGCTTCGGCATCGGCGGCAGGCGCCGCAGCAGGCACTTCGGCGGCAAGAGCGGGCGTGGTGGCAAGAGCCAGCGTGACAGCAGCCAGCGAGAGGCTGGTGCGCATCATGCTGGTGCGCAAAGTGATTCGACCCATGGTATTCCCCATCCTTGTGCAGCAAGCCTGCTGCATATGCGAAGGCCGCTAGGCGAAACCGATGACCGGAACACGACAGTTCGATGACAGGACTATGAAATATATGGCATTTCCGTGAATGTCTGCCCAGTTACACCGCCCCTTCCCTGCCCCGCGCCCGTCCGTCCCTCGCCCCCATGTCCGGTTGCCAATCCCACAGGCCGCGCCTAGTCATGCCATCATGTGCAGCGCGACCACCCCTTCCGAGAGACCCGCCGCCGAGGCGCCCAACGCCCCACTGAGCGCCGAACGCATCGTGGGCGAGGCCATCGCGCTGATGCAGGAACAGGGCCTTGATGCCGTCTCGCTGCGTCGCCTTGCCGGGCGGCTGGGGGTGCAGGCCATGTCGATCTATTGGCATATCCCGAACAAGGAGGAACTGCTGCGCCGGATGAGCCAGCGCCTCTATGCTCTGGCCATGGCCGATATGCCCGTGTGCGAGACATGGCAGGATTGGGCCCGCGCCTATGGCCGCGCGCTCTGGACGATGTATCACAGCGCCCGCGATGCAGCCCGGCTGACCTTCTCACTGGGCTATGTCGAAGAGGATTTCCGCAATTTTCGCGAATATCTGGCCCAGCGCCTGCAGCCGCTGGGGCTGAGCGCGGCCGAGGCGGTGCAATTGCATTCAGCCATTCAGGCGCTGGTGATCGGCTGGGCCGGTTTTGACAACACCTATGGCGAGGCGATGGGCAAGCTGACCCCGATCGAACCGGCGGTGATGGACAGTCTGGAAGCGCTGATCGTGGGCTCGGAATGTCTGCGCCGGATGTGAAAACGCCCGAACGCGCGCCGGCATGGAGCCAGCCCGGCAACGGTCTGCTCTGGGGCAAGGATTTCTACACCACTGGCCCGCGCGACATCGCCATCGACACTCCGCGCGCCGATGGCGTCTTTCGCTGGCTGCATATGAGCCTGGCCGACAATGGCGCGCGGCAATGGATCGAGCGCGCCGATTTCCTACCCCAGAATGTGCGCGAGGCGATGCTGGCCCCCGACACGCATCAGAGCAGCTTTGTTGAAGGCGATACGCTCTCCTGCGTGCTTCAGGATCTCCAGCGCGATTTCGAGATCCGCTATACCGACCGCGCCGGAACGGTCCATGTGGCGATTACGCCCGACATGATCATCACCGCACGGATGCATCCGCTGGGCTTTGCCGATGTGCTGCGCGATCGCTTTGCCGAAAAACTGTTCATCGACAGCCCGCAACGCGCGCTCGATGTGCTGGTGTCGGCCATTGTCGCCAATCAGGCGGCGCTGGTCACGCAATTGTCAGCCCGCGTGCAAAAGGCCGAGGATGCCGTGCTGGCGGGCAAGGCCCCGCCCTCGGCGCGCGATCTGCTGGAATTGCGGCGGCGACTTTCGATCATCCACCGCATTATGGACGGCACCAAGCGGGTGCTGATGCGGCTGGAGGAGGACGGTGATCTGGACGCCGCGCTCCACCCCACGGTGGAAAAGCTGACCCAGCGCGCGCAGGGGCTGGACGAGGACGTGACCGCCGCGCAAGGGCAGGTGCGCATGCTGCGTGAAGAGCTGGAACTGGCCGCCAATCAGCGGATCAACCGCAACCTCTATATCCTCTCGGTGATGACGGTGCTGCTGATGCCCGCCACGCTGGTGACGGGCTTTTTCGGCATGAACACCGGCGCCCTGCCCTTTGCCCATGGCGAGGGAACATGGGTGGCGGGAGGCGTCGCTTTGCTGGCCTCGCTCGCCACCTATGTTACCCTGCACTGGCGCGGGTTTTTCCGTTAACCGGCGGTTTTCGCAAAAACCTTCGCGCCATTTTGCGCCCAGTCCATCAGCGCGTCGGTGCGGGCCTTGGCGCCTTCCGGGTCGGCCTCAATGGGCAGGACGGCATCGACAATGCGGTCGAAATGGGCGCGGATCTGCTCCTTGGCCTCGGGATAGGGGATGATGTAGAGGTCGCCCTTCTCGATCCCCTTCTTGGTCCATTCGGCCAGCTCGACCGGCTCCATACCGTGGCGGTGGATCGAATGGAGCGACTGGATCGTCGCCTCATCCTCGCGATATCCCGAGGGGCCGAGCCCTGCGGGGCGCAGCTTGCTGGCCTCGGCAATGTTGCTCTTGATATTGGCGGGGCAGATCACCGAAACGCCGATATTGTGCTTGGCCAGGCCCTGCGCATAGCCCTCCATCAGGTTGATGACCGCCGCCTTGGCCGCCGAATAGGGCGCGGCCAGCGCGCTGCCCGACAGACCGCCCAGCGAGGAGGTGGTGACGATATGGCCCGGCTTGCCGCTCGCGATCATACGCGGAACGAACGTCACCATGCCATTGATGACCCCGCCAAGGTTCACCCCGATCAGCCAGTCGAAATCGGCATAGGTGGTCTTTTCCACCGGGCCAAAGCTGTTCACGCCGGCCGTGTTGAACAGCATCGTGGGGGCGGCCCCAAAGACCTGCTCAACCTCGTCTGCGGCGCGGGCATAGGCCTCGCGGTCGGTGATATCCAGCACGATGCCATGAGCGGTAATGCCCTCGGCGCGCAATTGGCCCAGCGCCGTTTCAATCGCATCAGCGCGCAGATCGGCGATGACGACCTTGGCCCCGGCCCGGCCAAACACCAGCGCCTGACCCAGCCCCGCGCCTGAGGCGCCGCCGGTGATAAAGGCCAGTTGCCCGTTGAAATCCTGCATAAAACGCATCCTCTCTTACCATACGGGCGATCTGCTGCCTGAGTCGCCTTTGTATGTTATACTTACATTGTAAGAGCGAATGCGCAAGAGGATCGCCACGCCCGCGATCAGGGAGCAAGCACCTCCAGCGCATCGAGATTGGCGTCCATGTCCTCCCATGTCGGCTGCCCTTTGGCGAGGCGCAGCAACAGGCTCAATTCAACCGCCTCGGGCCGCAGCAGGCGCGCGGCCAGATGCCAGCCGAACCAGCGCCGCGCCGCGTCCCGGTCGGGACCCGTCAATTCGGCCGGATCCTCGCCCGCCTTCGTCCATGGTGCCATCGCCCCTCGGCCCAGATGCAGCATCGGTTTCCCCGCAAAGGCGGCCAACGTCCAGCTATCACACAAATCGGTCAGCACCGCCGATGCGCCCGCCACCATCCCCTCAATCCCGCGCTCAGCCATACTGATCCGGTCGGGCGCGGCGGCCACGAAAGCCTCCAGCCCCGAGCGATCGCCATGCAGCCGGTTGAGCGGATGATCGCTCACCTCGATCCGCCATTCCTCGGGCAGGCGCGCCAGCAGCGATTGCAGCAGCGCCACGCCGTCCTCATGCGCGGCATGGCGCAGAAACAGGTTCTCCTCATGCTGACAAGGCAGAGGCACCGCCAGCGACGGGCGGGACAAGGGAACCGAGAAAGGCCCAAACCGACCCGCCGCCGCCTTCCACAAGGCATCAAGGCGCGCGGCCAGATCCTCCGGCAATGCCCATCCCTCCGGCATCGCCCCGCAGGAAAGGGGCGTTTCCTCCAGCACCACCCATGATGGATCGGTGGCAAAGGGGGCGGCCGCGCCCTCCATGATATAACGCACTGTACGGGGAAACAGGGCTGGCGTGGCAAAATCGCTGCTGCGCACAAGGGTCAGGTCGGGGTTGATGCCCGCCACCGTTTCGATCAGCCCCGGCACCGCCGCGCCATGCGTCCGAAACAGCGCCGGATCGCCCTGATCGACAATATGCCAGCGCAGTTTTTCCTGTGCGATCAAGGGCTCAAGCTGCGCCCCTTCCACCCCGGTGCTGCGCCAGAGCGGGGCCGCCATCACATGGATTTCCTTGACCCAAGGATCGGCGTTCAGCCGGATCAGCATCGGCGTCACAATGGTTTCGAACCACCACGGCGTGATGGCCGGAAGATAGAAGAAAAGGCGCATCCCCGTTCCCTGCCGCTGGGCGGCGAGAGCCTTGCCCTCGCCGCCTCGCTATATGAACAGGGATACCTAAAGCATGACTGAGCCTTGGCTCGGCAAATGCCCTTAGGCGGATTTCAGAGAGCCAGAACGATGCGCCCCTCGATCTTGCCCGCGATCATCTTGTCGAACACGGCGTTGATGTCTTCCAGCTTTGCCGTGCTGATGGTGCTTTTCACCTTGCCCTCAACGGCAAAGGCGATGGCTTCGGCCAGATCGCGCCGCGTGCCGACGATAGAGCCGCGCACCGTGATGCGTTTGAGCACTACATCGAAGATCCGCGTGGGGAAGGCGCCCGGCGGCAGGCCCACCAGTGCCACCGTCCCCTTGCGGCGCACCATGGCCAGCGCCTGTTCAAAGGCGGGCACCGAAACCGCCGTCACCAGCACGCCATGCACGCCCCCGCCCGTGGCCTCGACCACGCGGGCCGCCGCATCGGGGTCCAGCGCATTGACCGCCAGATCCGCGCCCAGTTCAAGCGCAAGGTCGAGCTTGTCCTGCCCCACATCGACGCCCACGACTTTCAGCCCCATCGCCTTGGCATATTGCACGGCGACATGGCCAAGCCCGCCCACGCCTAAAATCGCCACCCATTCTCCGGGCCGCGCCTCGGTTTCCTTCAAGCCCTTATAGGTCGTCACGCCCGCGCACAGGATCGGGGCCAGCGGCACCAGATCGGCATCAAGGGGCAAACGCCCGACAAAGGCGGCGGGCGCCGTCACATATTCAGCATAGGTGCCATTGACCGAATAGCCGGTGTTATGCTGCTTTTCACACAGGGTTTCCCAGCCCGTCTGGCAATATTCGCACTGGCCGCAGGCGTCATGCAGCCATGGCACACCCACCGCATCGCCGATCGCCAGATCATCAACCCCTTCGCCAAGGGCGACGACATGGCCCACGCCTTCGTGGCCCGGGATGAACGGAAGGGTGGGCTGGACCGGCCAATCACCATGGGCCGCGTGAAGATCGGTGTGGCATACGCCCGTGGCCAGCAATTTGACCAACACCTCGCCCCGCGCGGGGGTGGGGGTGGGCCATTGCTCGATGGTGAGCGGCGCACCGAATTCACGGACGACCGCTGCGCGCATTGTTGCGGGAATTTTGGGGGAAAGCGAAGTCATGGAGAATCTCCTTGAAAGGCTGGCGCTTACCTAGCCCGCTCTTTTCCCCCTGGCCTTGATGCGGGTCAAAGGTTTTCCGCGATGGCTACCCCCGCCGCATGGCCGCTGGCCCATGCCCATTGGAAATTATAGCCGCCCAGCCAGCCCGTCACATCCACCGCCTCGCCAATGGCATAGAGGCCCGGCACGGTGGATGCCTCCATCGTCTTTTGCGACAGGCCGGTGGTGGCGATGCCGCCTGCGGTCACCTCGGCCTTGGCATAACCCTCGCTGCCATCGGGGTTAAAGCGCCAGTCGGCCAAGGCGCCTTCCGCCGCGCGCAGGGCCTTGTCCGAATGATGGCCCAGATCGCCCGCCAGCGCCAACCGATCCGCCAGCGCCACCGCCAGACGATCAGGCAAATGCGCGCCCAGCACACGGCGCAGGCCCACCTTCGGATTGGCCTTCTTGGCCTCGACCATCCAGCCCGCCGCCAGATCGGGCAGGAAATTGATCCCCAATTCCGTGCCCCGCTGCCAATAGGAGGAAATTTGCAGGATCGCCGGACCCGACAATCCGCGATGGGTGAACAGCGCCGCCTCGCGGAAGGCCGCCTTGCCCCATGGCCCATCGGCCACCCGCGCCTCGACCGGGGTGGCCACGCCCGACAATTCGCGGAACAGCGCCTCATCCCCCGGCAAGGTCAAGGGCACCAGTGCGGGACGCGGCTGCACGACCTTAAGCCCGAATTGCCGCGCAAGATCATAGGCAATGCCGCTGGCCCCCATCTTGGGAATCGAAGGCCCGCCCGTGGCGATCACCAGATGGCGCGCCGACAGCGTCCGATGGCCTGCGCGGACATGGAACATGCCATCAGCATGGCTGACCTCGCCCAGCGACAGGCCGCAGGCGATCTCGACGCCACCGATCCGGCATTCCTCGACCAGCATGGCCAAAATCTCGCGCGCCGAACCATCGCAGAACAATTGCCCCAGCGTCTTTTCATGCCACGCAATGCCATAGCGCTCGACCAGTTCGAGGAAATCGGCGGGCGTATAGCGCGACAGGGCCGAACGGGCGAAATGCTTGTTGGCCGACAGATAACGTTCGTGGGTGGCGTGAATATTGGTGAAATTGCAGCGCCCGCCGCCCGAAATCAGGATCTTGCGCCCCGGTTCCGGCGCATGATCGACCACGATAACCCGCGCCCCGCGCGCTCCGGCCTGCGCGGCACAAAACAGCCCCGCCGCCCCCGCGCCCAGCACGATGGCATCATGATTTTCGCTTGTCGGTTTCATCGCGCCGCCCTTAGGCGATCATGCCACCTCGCGCCAGCATCGATCTGCGGCTTGGAATAGACGGTTTTCTGCCCTAGAACCCCCGTCATGTTGCCCGACGAGATGATCAAACACAGCCCCATCGCCGCCGTCGTGAGCGATCCCCGGCTGCCCGACAATCCGATTATTGCCTGCAATCAGGCCTTTATTGACCTGACCGGGTTTGCCCGCGAGGAAATCATCGGGCGCAATTGCCGTTTCCTGCGCGGGCCGGACACCGAGGGGGAACTGACCGAAACGTTGCGCAACGCAATCCACAATCGCCAGCCCGCCATCGTCGAAATCCGTAATTACAAAAAAGACGGCACCCCGTTTCGCAATGCCGTGATGATCGCGCCGGTGTTCGATGCCGATGGCGAAGTCGAATATTTCCTCGGTTCTCAGGTCGAGGTTGTCGATCAGAACCGGCAAACCCGCGAAGAGGCGCTGGCCCGCGTCAACGCCCTGCCTCCGCGCCAGCGCCAGATTCTGGTCGAAATGGCCCGTGGCAAGCTGAACAAGCAGGTGGCGTGGGAATTGGGCCTGTCGGAGCGCACGATCAAGATGCACCGCTCGGCCATGTTCAAGACGCTGGGCGTGCGATCCAGCGCCGAGGCGATCCGCGTGGCGGTCGAGGCCGGACTCTAATCCAGCGGGCCTCTAACGCGGGCGCAGCGAAAGGGCCACGCCCAGCCCCGCCGCGCAGATCCCGCCTGTCAGCGCCACCACGCCCGGCCATTGCCAGTGCTGATAGAACCAGCCGCCCGCCGTGCCGGTGATCCCGGCGCCAAGGTAGTAAAACAACAGATAGAGCGAGGCGGCATGGCCCTTATCCGGCCCCGCCCATTGGCCTACCCAACCGCTGGCGGCGGCATGAGCCGAGAAAAAGCCCAGCGTGAGCAACAAGATGCCCAGCACGATCAACGGCAGCGCCCCCGACAGCGTCAGCAAAGCCCCGCCCAGCATCGCCACCAGCCCCATGGCCAGCACCGGGCGCCGCCCCCATGCCTCGGTCATATGGCCGGTGATCGATGAGGAAAAAATGCCCGAGATATAGGTGAGGAAAATCGCGCTGATCGCGCCATGGCCGAGCGAAAAGGGCGGGCGGACAAGGCGAAAGCCGACATAGTTGAACAGGGTGACAAAGACGCTCATCAGCGCAAAGGCGATGAAGAACAGGCGCAGCAGGCCATTATCCTGCATCAACCGCCACCACACCGCCCGGTGATGCGCCCAGCCCAACCCCCGTTGCGGCACAAACCGGCGCGAGGACGGCAACAGCAGGCCAAAGCCCAGCGCGGCGGCCAGCCCCAATCCCCCCATTGCGCCCAGCGCGATGCGCCATGAGCCAAACTCGGTGAACCATCCTGTGGCAAAGCGGCCCATCATCCCGCCAAAGGCCGTGCCCGCGACATAGAGTCCCATGGCTTTCACCAAATCGGCAGGGTGCATCTCCTCGGCAATATAGGCCATGGCGACCGCTGGCACGCCCCCCAGCGCCACCCCTTCGAGCAGCCGCGCCGCCACCAGCCATGGCCAATGCGTTGCCACACCCGCCACCAGATTGAGCAGGCTGGCCGCGATCAGCGAGCCGAGCATCAGCGAGCGGCGCGGCATCGCCTGACCAATGGCTCCGGCCAAAAACACCGCCACGGCCAGCGCGCCCGATGTGAGCGACAGCGCCAGCGAGGCCCCCGCAGGCGCCAACCCAAACTCGCGCGCGAATTCGGGCAACAGCGGCTGAACGCAATAGAGCAGCGAGAAAGTGGCATTGCCCGCCAGAAACAGCGCGAGGCTGGCCCGGCGATATTCGGCGCTGCCCCGGCGCATTCCGGCAAAGGGGACCCGTTCAGTCATGGGGCCGCGATGCGCCATCAGATGGCGGATTCCAAGCGCTTACTTTTCCACCGCCCCTTTGAACGCCGCCCCGGCATCGACCGTGGCGCGATAGGAAGGCGCCGTCCGCGCCCGCGCCGCCTGTTCATAGACATAGCCCGCGCCCAGCAATTTGCCCTCCTCATAGGGCCGCGCGATAAAGGACAGGCCCACCGGCAAGCCCCCCACCAGCCCCATCGGCACGGTCAGATGCGGATAGCCCGATACCGCCGGAAGCCCGCTGGCCGAAGGGCCGCGCGACTGGTCGGTATAGATGGGGTCGATCAGCCACGCCGGGCCCGTGGTGGGCTGGACCAGAATATCGGCCTTGGCCAGCATCACCTCCAGCCCTTCCTGCGCCGCCAAACGCACGGATTTTGCTCGCGCGCCCAGATATTCGGCATCGGCTATGCCGCGCGTCCCCTCGGCCTCCTCAAAGCTTTCCTGCGCGAACAGGGGCATTTCGGCCTCCGAATTGGCGCGGTTAAAGGCGATGATATCGGCCAGCGTGCGCGGTTTGACCGCCGCCGTGGCCCCGGCCAGATAGGTGTTGAGATCGGCCTTGAGCTCGCTGCGCAACACCTCATGTTCGGCCGCGCCCAGACCATCGAGTCCGGGCCGCGCCACCTCGACCAATTCGGCCCCCTGCGCCTTGAGCACCTCCAGCGCGGCGGCAAACCGCTCGCCCAGAGCCGCGCCCATTGTCGGGCGGTAATAGGCGACACGCACGCCCTTCAGGCTGGCCTGTTCCAGCGGGGCGGCATAATCCTGCTTGTGGGCATCGGCCTCCGCTGTGGCGGGATCGGCCGGATCACTCCCCGCCATGGCCGAGAGCATCATGGCCACATCGCGCACGCTGCGCGCCATCGGGCCGGGCGTGTCCTGACTGTGGCTGATCGGCACGATATGGTGGCGGCTGAGCAGGCCCACCGTGGGTTTGAGCCCCACCAGACCGTTCACCGAGGAAGGACAGACCACCGAGCCGTCGGTCTCTGTCCCCAGCCCCGCTGCGCCGAAACTGGCCGCCACGCCCGCCCCGGTGCCGCTAGATGATCCGCATGGGCTGCGGTCCAGCGCATAGGGGTTGCGCACCTGCCCTCCAACCGCGCTCCACCCGGAAATCGAATGGGTCGAGCGGATATTGGCCCATTCCGACAGATTGGTCTTGGCCAGGATCACCGCCCCGCCCGCGCGCAGCCGCGCCACCACCGGCGCATCGCGCCCGCCCACATTGTCGCGCAGCGCAAGACTGCCCGCCGTGGTGGCGATGGGGTCCTGCGTCTCGATATTGTCCTTGATCAGGATCGGCACGCCATCCAATGGCCCCAGCGCCTTGCCCGCCCGCCGCCGCGCGTCCGAAGCGCGGGCCTGCGCGATGGCGTCGGGGTTGATGGCGATGATGGCGCGCAATTGCGGCCCCTTGCGATCCATCGCGGCGATGCGCTCCAGATACGCCCCCGTCACCGCCTCGCTGCTGACCGCGCCCCGCTCCAGCTGGGCCGAGATTTCCCAGAGCGGCACTTCCTCCACTCTGGTTGCGGCCTGTGCCGTCTGCGCCGCCAATGCCCATGCGATCCAGTAAAGCCTCATGCAGCCCCCCTTTGTGCCGCCACGAGATTAGCCCGCAGCCACCCACAAGCAATGCGTCGAATCTGCATAAATGCAGCGGGCGTCGAATCTGCATAAATGCAGAGGGCGTCGAATCTGCATAAATGCAGGAGGCATTAAACCCGCAACAGATCCCGCATATACCAGACCGGCAGATAGGGCCGCGCCAGCGCCTTATCGATGGCATAGGGCCACCATCCCGGACCAAAGGGCAGATAGACCCGCACATTCACCCCCAGATCGCGCGCCATATCCATCGTCCGCGCGCGCGGCAGGCCCCGCAACTGCTCCAGCTCGCAAGGCGTGCCGCCGCGCAGCAGCGCCTCCAGCGCCCGCCCCGCCAGCGCCGGATCATGCGTGGCCACCGCCACCGGCGCGGCGCGCCCGGCAAGGCTGTGGGCCAGCCCAAGATAGCGCGAGGGATCATCCGCCGCCGGATCGGCCCATTCACCCTTGACCAGCCGCAGCCGCAGCGGCGCATCGGCAAAGCGCGCCGCATCCGCCCCCGACCGCGCCCAGCGCGCGGGGATCGCGCATCCCGCATCAAAACCCTGCGCCGACAGGTCCTCCATCGCCGCATGGGTCGCGTCGGCCAGAGCGGGCGCATGGGCATCAAGCACAAGCGGCAACCCGCCCTGCGCAATCCGCCGCAGACGCGCATTATCAAACCCCAATTGCGGCGCCTTGACCGCCAGCAGCGCCGCAGATGCACCCATCGCCGCGCAAAGCGAAAGATTGGCCGCCTCCACCTGATCCGGCCCGTCGCCATCCCCGCCGAAATAGCCAAAGCTGAGCAGCAGCCCCTTGCGGGCCAGAGCGCGCCCCAAGGCTGCCGCATCGGGCGAGGGCAGCCGTGCCCCCAACCAGCCGGGCAAAGCATAGCGCAAATCGCGCAGCGCGGCCCACAGGCTCATTGGCTCAGCCGCGCCTTTATCCAGGCCAGCCCGTCCTGGGCCAGCGCCACCATGCCCTGGCGCGAATAGGGATAGGTGCGCAGATGCACCATCGGATGCGCATCCTGCGTCCATAATTGCGCGATCCACGGCTCCACCCCGCCCAGCAATTCGTAGGCCGCCAATCCGCGCCGCGCCGCATAGGCCAGCGTATGGAGCATCAGCAATGCGCCGGGCGAACAACGGGCATAGGCCTCGTCAAAGCCGATCTTGAACAGCCAGAAACGCCCATCGCTTTCCAGCGCCAGCTGCATCGCGGCGGGGCGGTTGTCGATCCGCATGAAGGCGATGCGCAGCGTGCCCTCCTGCGCCGCATGGCGGAAATAGGCGCGGAAAAAACTCTCCTTGCCCGCATCCATGGCCATGGCCGTGCCCGCCGCACGCTTCCAACTGGCCAGTTCGACCGCCAGCGCCTCGTCGAACAAGGCGTCGAATTCGTCCGGATCGGGGGCAATGATTTCGTAATCCACCCGGCCCATGGCCGCGGCCCGCCGCGCGGCGCGGCGAAAATCGGAACGACGGCCCGCGTTGAACGCCTGCTCGGGCCTGTGCCATTTTTCATCCAGCGCGATGGTCGGGCAGGCCAACGAAGGGCGCAGCGACACCAGCCCCTTGCCCCGCATCGCCGCCTTCAGGGCCGGGATCAAAGGCGAGGCGGCGGGCAGGCGGTGCAACTCCGCCGCCCGCCTGTCCTGTGCCAGCAGGGAGGCGATCTGCGCGGCGGCGGCATCATCGGCATAGGCGCCGTCGCAGGCCTCATAGACCTCCTGCGCGCCGGGCTGGCGCCAGCGGGCGGAAAAACCCGCGCCCCGACATAGCGGCAACAGCGCCGCAATCCCCTTGTCGCGCCGGGCGATCAGCACTTCGAAATGGTCCTCGACCTGCATCGTGGCGGCCAGCGCGACCACGAAATCGCGCGATCCGGTCGGCGATCCGCCCAGCCGCCGCCACGCCTGCGCCAGAGGCCCGCCGCTGCGAAACCGGTCCAGCCCGAGCACCACCTCGTCCGGCAAACGCTCACCCGGCCACAAGACCTTGTCGAACAGCGCGTGTTTCACCCGAAATTCCCTCCGCGCGTAAGGAATAGAGGAAAACCCCTAAAAATTCCTTGGCTCGCCCGGCTGGAATCGGCGGCGAGACGGGCTCATAGTGCGGCCATGACCGGCCCCCGCCCCGCCATCCGCCCGCTGACGCCCGCCGAAAGGAATATGATCGCCGCCATGTTCGGGCCGGCGCTCGATCCCGAACCGGTCCGGGTGATCCGCCGCCGATGGTGGTGGTTTCAACCGCGCAATGTGGTGATGGCCCCGCGCGGCCATCTCCATTTCCACCCCGACAGCCATTTTTGGCACCCCTGCTTTGCCCAAGGGTCGCTGGCGGCGCAGGGCCTGTTCATCCACGAAATGGCCCATGTCTGGCAGCATCAGGCGGGGATGAACCTGCTGCTGCGCCGAATGCCCTTTTGCCGCTATGATTATGCGCTGCGCCCCGGCGCGGCCTTGGGCGATTACAATATCGAGCAACAGGCCGAGATCATCCGCCACACCTTTCTGCTGCGGCAAGGCGCATCATGGCCCGGTGCGCCGCATCTGGGCGATCTTGAACGGATCATCCCTTTTCGCCGGGCAAAATAGCGTATCGGGCAGGACTTGACCCGGCCCGCTTCCCCCTGTTCACTCAAGGTCAGGGGAGACCACGCTTGGCCGCACATGACAACCAGCTTCAGGCCGCGCTGAAATCGCGCCATGTCTCGATGATCGCGATTGGCGGGATCATCGGCGCGGGGCTTTTCGTCGGCTCGTCCAGTTCGATTGCCCAGGTCGGCCCGGCGGTGGTCATGTCCTATGGTCTGGCGGGGCTGGTTGTACTGATGGTGATGCGGATGATGGCCGAAATGGCCGCGCTGCGCCCCGGCCTTGGCGCGTTCACCGAGCTTGTGCGCGAAGTGCTGGGGCCGCGCGCGGGTTTCGTCTGCGGCTGGCTCTATTGGTATTTCTGGGTCATCGTCGTGCCGATCGAGGCGATCGCCGGGGCCAAGATCCTGCATATCTGGATCGACGCGCCGGTCTGGGCCATCGGGGTCGCGCTGCTCGGAGCGCTGACCGGGGTAAACCTGATGTCCACCCGCTCCTATGGCGAGTTCGAATATTGGTTCTCGCTGATGAAGGTTCTGGCCATTGTCAGCTTTATCGCGATTGCGGGCGTCTGGGCTTTCGGTCTCACCTCGCCCACCGGGCCGACATGGAGCAACCTCAACGCCTATGGCGGCTTTGCCCCGCATGGCTGGGGCGCGGTTCTGGCGGGCACGGCCAGCGTGATCTTTGCCCTGACCGGCGCGGAGATCGCCACGGTGGCGGCGGCCGAATCGCACGAACCGGCGCGCACCATCGCCCGCATCACCAGCAGCGTGGCCGCGCGGATCATCCTGTTCTATGTGCTGTCGCTGTTGCTGATCGTGGCCGTCATGCCATGGACATCCATCGTGCCCGGCACATCGCCCTTTGCCATTGCGCTGGGCCATATGGCCATTCCCCATGCCGAATTCGTGATGAACCTTGTGGTGCTGGTCGCTGTGCTCTCCTGCCTCAATTCGGGCATGTATGTGACCAGCCGGGTTTTGTTCGTTCTGGCCGACAAGGGCGATGCGCCCGCTTGGCTGGTCGCGGTCAACCGGCGCAAGGTGCCCGCCCGCGCGATCCTGATCGCCAGCCTGTTCGGCTATCTGGCGCTGGCCGCCTCGGTCATCTCGCCGGAGCTGGTGTTTTCCTTTCTGGTCAATGCCTCGGGCGCGCTGATGCTGTTCATCTATTTCACCGTGGGCGTGGCCCAGATCGTCCAGCGCCGCCGGATCGAGGCGCAGGGTCGGGAAACATTGCCCATCCGCATGTGGCTGTTTCCCTATCTCTCCTATGCCACGCTGGGCGCGATCCTGAGCATTCTGGTGGCGATGATGTTTGCGCCTGCGCGGCGGGTCGAACTGGTCAGCAGCCTTGTGACGCTGGGCGTGGCGATGGGGGCGGCGTGGTGGAGAAACCGCCGCGTCTGAAAGCCCCCTATTCCGGCGTCATCCACCGACGGCGCCGGGCAGAGTAAGCGGCCCATCCCGTGGATGCCAACGCAACAAACGCCACGCCAAGCCCCGGCACAATCTGCGCAATCCCGAATGCGACCAGCGCGATGGCAAAGGCAACCGCCACATAGACCGATAACGGAAACATAGGCCTCTCTCCGACTGCAGAATGCAAAGGCTAATTCAGAACGCCAAATTTGTCCACGCGGCGCTAAACGACCAGCGGCAATTTGCGCATCCTCTGTCCGCTGGCGGCAAAAACCGCATTGGCCAGCGCGGGTGCCACCACCGCGCAGGGCGGCTCGCCCATACCACCCGGATCGGCCTGACTGGCGATGATATGGGTGGCGATGCGGGGCGCCTCATTCATGCGCAGGATGCGGAAATCGTGATAATTCGACTGCTGCGCCGCCCCGTCCTTCATGGTGATCTCGCCATAGAGCGCGGCGGAGAGGCCAAAGATCACCCCGCTTTCCACCTGCGCCTCGATGCCCAGAGGGTTGATCGCCAGCCCGCAATCGACCGCAATCGTCACGCGCACCGCGCTGATCTGGCCCTCCGCCACCTTGGCCTCGACCACGGCGGCAATATGCGTGCCCCATAGTTTTAGCACGGCCATCCCCATGCCCTGCCCCGACGGCAAGGCGCGGCCCCATCCCGCTTCCTTCGCCGCGCGGGACAGAACCGCCCGGCTGCGCGCATCCTCCATCAGCGCCAGCCGATAGGCCAGCGGATCAGCCCCCGCGCCATGAGCCAGTTCGTCAATGAAACTTTCCACCACGAAACAGGAGCGCAAGCCCCCCACCCCGCGCCACCAACTGGTCGGCACCGCGCTTTCCACCTGCTGAAACGTCACATGATGGGCCGCCACGGCATAGGGCATCTCCACTGCGCCCTCGATGGCATCACCGTCCACGCCCTTGAACCCATCGCCCATCAACCGCGCCATGATCGAGGAACCGGCGATGCGGTGCTCCCACGCGATGGGCCTGCCCTTGTCGTCGATCACCGCGCTGATCCGGTCGGCATAGGCGGGGCGGAACATGTCGTGCTGGACATCCTCCTCGCGGCTCCAGACCAGCTTGACCGGATAGGGCACCGCCCGCCCCAGCTCGACCGCGCGCAGCACCATGTCGGTTTCCAGCCGCCGCCCGAAACCGCCGCCCATCTGGAAGTTGTGAAAGGTCACCTTATCCTCGCCCAGCCCCAACGCCTTGGCCGCATCGGCGCGGGCCTGCGCGGGAACCTGCGAACCCGACCAGATTTCGCAGGCGCCATCCGTGACATGAATGGTGCAGGCCAAAGGCTCCATCGCCGCATGGGCAAGGAAGGGCTGATGATAGGTGGCGGAAAATTCGCGGCCCCGTGCGGCGTTCAGGTCGCCCTGCGCCTTGGCCGAATGGCCGGGCTGGGCCAGCGCCGCGTCCAGATCGGCGACAATCGCGCCCTGATCGGCCGTTTTCGGCCCCGGCGCCCATTGCACATTGGCCGCCACATAGCCCTGCAGCGCGGCCCAGTAATGATCGGCCACGACAAAGACCACATCGCGGCCCTTGACCAGTTTGACCACGCCGGGGGTCGCCAGCGCCGCCTTTTCATCCAGCCCGGCCAGCATCCCGCCATAGATCGGGCATTGCGCCAGCGTGGCCACCTTCATGCCGGGCAGGCGGAAGTCGATCCCGAACTGCATCGCCCCGGTGATCTTGGGCCGCGCGTCGATGCGGGGGGTGGGTCGCCCGATCAGGCGCAGGTTCTGCCGCATGGGCGCTTCGCGGGGCAGGACCGCCGATGCGATCAGATCGCCCATGGCCAGCCGCCGCTTGCCCGCAACCACCATGCCATCGACCAGATCGCATTGCCCCGGCGGAACGCCCCATTGCCGCGCCGCCGCCTCGATCAAACCCACACGCGCCCGCGCCGCAGCCTGGCGCATCGGCTTGTAAACCTCGCGGATCGAGGTCGAGCCGCCCGTCTCCTGCGTGATGGGGGCAAAGCGGGGCGCGTCGCCATCGGGAATGCTCACCCGCACCTTGTTCAGGGCCACGCCCAATTCCTCGGCCACCAGCATGGAGAGCGAGGTGATCACCCCCTGCCCCATCTCGGTCTTGGGCAAGGCCAGTTCGACGCCCATCGCGGTTATGGAAATATAGGCATTGGCCGCCAAGGCCCCGCCGACCGACCCGCGCGCCACCGGCACCACCAGCGCCGCGCCAACCGCCGCCGCGCCCTGCAAAACGCCCCGGCGCGAAAATCCGCCCTCGCTCATTTCATGCCTCCTGCCGCCAGTTTCACCGCCTTGCGGATGCGCGGATAGGTGCCGCAGCGGCACAGATTGCCGCTCATCCCTTCGTCAATCGCCGCATCGTCGGGGCGCGGATTGGCCTTCAGCAAGGCGCAGGCCACGATCAATTGGCCGGGCTGGCAATAGCCGCATTGCACGACATCGACCTCCTCCCACGCCTGTTGCAGCGCCGCGCCATGGGGGTCCTCGCCCAGCCCCTCGATCGTGGTCACATCGCGCCCGATCACCGCGCGCAAAGGCGTCTGACAGCTGAAGAACCGCTGCCCCCCGATCAGCACGCCGCAGGCTCCGCAAAGCCCCACGCCGCAGCCGAATTTCGTGCCCGTCATGCCCACCATATCGCGCAGCACCCACAGCAAGGGCACATCGGCGGCGGCATTGTCGATACTGTGCTTTTGCCCATTCACGCTCAGGATGATCGGCATGATAAGTCCCCCTTGGCGCGCAAGCTAACCCATGGCGCATAGACGCGAAAATACGCAAAGCTGGCGCGGGTTTGGCCCTTTGCGGCGGCGCGGCATTCTGCAATGATCGAACGATGGACCATGACAGGAGACATTCGCGACCATGCGCCTGACCAAGACCGGGCTTGCCACGATGGCGGCGCTTTGGGCCTTTTCCGTTCCTGCTTTTGCCGCCGATCTTGAAACCCAGATCCGCGCCGTTCTGAACAAACCGGCCATTGAGGGCACCCGCTGGGGCCTGCGGGTGGAGGACAAGGAAGGCCATGTCATCGCCTCCATCGCGCCCGATGAGAGGTTTCAGCCTGCGTCCAACACCAAGGTCTTTGTCACCACCGCCGTGTTTGACGCGATGGCGCGCGCGCCTTTTCCCAATATGGGCAATGGCGTGCGGATCGAAAGCGATCATGGCCGCCAGAACATCGCGCTGATCGGACGCGGCGATGCGATGATGAAGGACACGCCCGATTGCGAAAAGGACTGCCTTGCCGCTCTGGCCGATGCGGTGGCAGCGAGCGGGGTGAAACGCGTGGGCGATGTGATCGGCGATGACAGCTTCATGCCCTTTGAACGCTGGATCATCTCCGACCGCATCCGCCCCGGCACGCGCACCCAGATTTCCGCGCTGACGATCAATGACAATGAGCTGACCGTGCTGGCCAATCCGGGCGATGCGGTGGGCGCGCCGGGCCGCGCCGCGCTGGAAATCGCCGCGCCCGAGATGGAGATCGTCAACCAGATCACGACCGGCGCGCCCGATTCCCGCGCCGAAGTCATGGTCGAAATGATCCCCGGCACACGCCAGATCCGCCTGTTCGGCTCGCTGCCCCTTGGCGGCAAAGAACAAAGGCTGGATTTCGACATTGACGATCCGGCGGATTATGCCGCGATCCGTCTGACCCAATTGCTGCGCGAGCGTGGCGTGAAAGTGACCGGCCATCCTCGTGCGCGCCATGCGCCGATGGGGCCGGTGGACATGATCCCCGCGCCGGTCGCGCCCGCCATTCAGGCCAAGGATCTCTCCACCCTCACCCCGCCCGATCTGATCGAGGATCTGACTATTACCTCGAAGGTCAGCCAGAACCTGCACGCCCATCTGTTTCTGAAGAAACTGGCGTTGACGCAGGGCTTTTCACCCACCACGCCCGCCGGGCGGATCGTGCTGAACCAGACGATTGCGCGGGCCGGTCTGCCCGCCTCTGCTCATGATTTCTACGATGGTTCGGGCCTCTCGCCCGACAATCGCATCACCCCGCGCGCGATGGTGCAATATCTCCATTGGGTCGAAACCCAGCCTTGGGCGGCGGACTGGCGCAAGACCCTGCCCATCGGCGGGGTGGACGGCACGCTGGGCCGCCGGATGAAAAATCCCGTGCTGCAAGGCAAGGTCTTTGCCAAGACCGGCACCTTGCTGGCGGCCAATGCGCTGGCGGGTTATCTGGTGGCGGCCAGCGGGCGCGAGCTGACCTTTGCCATTTATGCCAATGACCGGCCCTCGGGAGCGCCCTCGGTTCTGCCCACGATGGACGAGGCGCTGGCGCTGATCGCGGCGGCCAACTAAAGCACCACCATGAGCAGTCATCAGCCGCAACGGCACCTTCACAGCCTGCATGCGATGCTGCTGGCGCTGGGCATGATCATGTCCACCGACGCGCTGAAAACCGCGCCCACGATTGTCGCCTCGATTGGGCATTGGCATTTTCTGGGCCTGTGGATCGCGGGGGCGGCGATTTCGATTGTTGGCGGCTTGTCCTATGTCGAAATGGCCGCCGCCTTTCCCGATGCCGGGGGCGAATACAGCTTCATCCGCCGCGCATGGGGCGAAAGGGTGGGCACGCTTTACGCATGGTCGCGCTTTGCCATTATGCATACCGGATGGGTGGCGCTGATGGCGCATCTGGCCGCCGACTATATCGGCGCGCCGCTGGGTCTGGGCGCGGGCGGGCGGCTGGTGCTCTCGGTGGGGCTGGTGGCGGCGATGACGGGGCTCAATCTGGCCCATGTGCGGCTGGGTTTTCTGACGCAGGCTTTGCTGGTGCTGGCCGTGGCGCTGGGTTTCATCAGCGTCATTCTGGCCGGGATGGTGGTGCCCGCCGCCCCCGTCATGCCCGATGCGCCGCGTCCGCCTATGGGCGGGATCGCGGTGGCGCTCATCTACATCTTCCTTGCCTATGGCGGGTGGAGCGATGCGGCCACCCTCTCGGCCGAGGTCCGGTCCGGCAGGCGCGGCATGTTCATCGCGGTGATCGGCTCCATCGGCCTGCTGGGGCTGATCTATGTCGCGCTCAACTGGGCGCTGATGCGGGGCCTTGGCGAGGGCGCGCTGGCCCATTCGGTCGCGCCTGCCGCCGATCTGGCGCGCATCGCCTTCGGCTGGCCGGGACAGGCGCTGGTGGTAACGGTGGTGGGCATATCCGCGGTGGCCAGCATCAATTCGACCATCATCGTCTGCGCGCGCACCACCTATGCCGCCGCGCGCGATCACCCCGGCCTTGGCGCTCTGGCCCATTGGCATCCCACGCGCGGCGCGCCCACCCGCGCGGCGCTGGCGGTGGGCGGCGTGTCGCTGGTGCTGACCTTGCTTTCCGCGCTGACGGGCAGCGGGTTTAACGCGATGGTGGATTATATGACGCCGGTCTATTGGCTGTTCATCGGCATGGGTATGGCCGCCGCGATCCGGCTGCGGATCATACATCCCGCCCTGCCCCGCCCGGTCAGAACGCCGCTCTTTCCGCTGTTTCCCGCCGTTTTTATCGCTCTGGCGGCCTATATGCTCTATGCCTCCTTTGTTCAGCTCGGGCTGGGCGCGGTGTTTGGCGCAGGGGTGCTGGCGCTGGGCGTGGGGCTGGATTTTCTTTTGCGCCGCCGCGCGCAAGCATACGCAAAATAGCGCTTTACGGCGGTCTTGGCGGCGTCATCCCCCCGTGCCACAAAGGCATGTCTTTCCATCAGGAGTTGAACCAATGAAACGCCTTTTGACCGCCGCCGCCCTCGTCTCCTCGCTGGCCGCCCTGCCTGCTGCGGCGCAGGCGCAGGACGTCACCCGCATTCCGGGCGGTGCCACCTCGCCCATTCTGGCGGGCGTGTTCGTGCCGGCCAAGGCGGATATGCTGATCCTGTCGGGTCAGGTTCCCGCGCCTGCCGTTCAGGGCGGCGCGCCCGACGCCATCGCCACCTATGGCGACACCAAAACCCAGGCGATCAGCACGTTCAAGAAGATCGAGGCCCTGCTGAAATCGCAGGGTTATGAAATGTCCGACGTCATCAAACTGACGGTCTTCCTCGTGGGCGATCCGGCCAATGGCGGCAAGCTGGACTTCAAGGGCTTCAACGAGGCCTACAGCCAGTTCTTCGGCACCGCGACCCAGCCCAACAAGTCGGCCCGTTCGGTGGTTCAGGTGGCCGCGCTGGCCGGCCCGGCCTTCCTGGTGGAAATCGAGGCGACCGCCGCCAAGACGCCCAAGAAGTAAGCATGTCCAAGGGCGGCGGGGATACCTGCCGCCCTTATTCCTTGGCCCCCTATTCTTTGGGAGCCGTCGGGTCGGCAATCTCGGGCCTTGGCACGGCAAAGATGCCCGCATGGCCCGCCCTTGATCCCAGATCCTCGCTGGACGTCAGGCTGATCAGCCATGGCGAAAGCAGCAGGCCCAGCGCCAAAGGCGAAAGCCACAGCCCAAGGCTGGTGCTGTAGAAAAAGGTCGCGGCAAACAGCGCGCCCAGCAACAGATGTTCGCGCAAAGACCCCAGCAGCCCCCGCACCGGCAGCCGCCGCGCCTCGCGCGCCTGCGTGTTCCAGCCCGAGGGCACACCCATCAGCAACGCCCCCAGCGCCTTGGTCTGGGTCACCATCGTCACCGGCGCCAGCAGGATCGAAAGCACCGTCTCCAGCGCCACCGAGCGCACAATGCTGCCGCCTCCGCCAAAAGTCCGCGCCCGCGCCGGATCCGCCAACAGCCAGAGCATACCCATCACTTTAGGCCCGAACAGCAGCACCAGCGTCAGCCACAGCACATTGAGCGGCATCCCCCCCGCCGCCTGCCATTGCCCCGCAGCGCCCATGCGCAGGATCGAGGTGATGACCAGCAGCAGCCAGCCCGGCGAGGTGAGATAGGCCGAAGCCCCCAACAGCAGATGCAGCCGATGCGTCAGGCTCAGCCCCGAAGCGCCCAGCAATTGCAGATGCTGCAGATTGCCCTGCATCCAGCGCCGGTCGCGGATAGCGAAATCGACGATGCTGGGCGGGAATTCCTCATAACTGCCGCCGATCATGATCATGTGGACCGCCCAGCCGCGACGGCGCAGCAGGGCCGATTCAAACATGTCATGGCTCTGGATCGGCCCGCCAAAGGGCGGATTGCCGGGCAATTGCGGCAATCCGCAGGCCTCAGCAAAGGCACGGGTGCGCACGATCGCATTATGGCCCCAGAAATTGGCCTCCGACCCCGACCACCACAGCAGCCCCGCCGAGGCAATCGGGCCATAGGCCTCGCTGGCAAACTGCATCCAGCGCTGAAACAGGGTGCGCGCATTGGTGATCATCGGCACGGTCTGCAACAGGCCGACCGAGGGGCGCTCCTCCATGATCGCCGCCATGCCGACAATCGCATGGCCGCTCATCAGACTGTCGGCGTCCAGCACCAGCATATTCTCATAAGCCCCCCCAAAGCGGCGGACCCATTCGGCAATATTGCCCGGCTTGCGCTCGGTATTTTCGGCACGGCGGCGATAGAACAGGCGGATCGGCAGGCGGGGCGCCAGTCTGGCCCATGCCTCCTCCTCCAGCGCGCCATGATCAGGGCGCGAATCGCTCAATACGAAGAAGTCGATCCACGGACCGCCTCCCGATGCGGCAATCGAATGACCCATCGCCTCGACACGGGCAAAGACTTCCTCGACGCTTTCATTATAGACCGGCATCAGCACCGCTGTGCGATGGCGCAGCGCCTTGGCAGGGCTGGGAATTTCGGTGAAGCCGGGATGTTCGCCGCTGATCAGCTGTACAAAACCGATCGTCGAGGTGACAAAGCCGAAGGCCACCCAGCTGAACAAGGGCATAAAGCAGATCAGCAGCGCCACCTCGAACCAGTCCAGCCCGTCGAGCGAGAATTGCACCCGCAGTTCGCTCGACGCCGCCAGACTGAGCACCGCCGTCAGCAGCACCAGCAACAACCGCTTCATCCCCATGCCATGCGGACGGGTCAGCACCTCGATCCGCGCGGGCGGATTGCCGAACAGATCCTGCACCGGCATGGCCAACGGGGCCTCGGGCGGCAGTTGGGGCAGATGCGCGGCGCCCTTAGGGGGTGTCATGGCCGCACCGTCTTGATGACTGTCTCGCTCAAAGCCCCGCCCGCCCGGCGCAGGAACAGGCGGAACTCATTCTGTTTCAGCCCTTCGACCCGGACATCCATCACCACGCGCCACAGGCCGCTTTGCCCCTCCACCGGAAAGACATTGGCCATGATCATCGCCGCGCCCAGATCGGTCACCGCCTCAACCTTGCTGTCCCGCGTCAGGCCGCGCAGCGCCGGGCCGGAAAAGTCGAAGACATAGCGCGTGGCCCCGGCAATCGGATCGGCGCCCGGCACCCCGCCCGGGCCAATGAAGTGATTGACGCAGACCGCATTGGCATCGCCCGCCAGATCGCCCTGTCCCCAACGCAGCCGATAGGCGAAATCGCGGCGGTCCCCGGCGCGCACGGGCCGGTCGGACACCCACATTGCCGCCATATTATCAACATTTTCCGAGATCGTGTTCATCTCGTACAGCATCACCGCGCCCGGCCCCCAATCGCCTTCCGGCGATACCCAGAGCGAGGGGCGGCGGTTGTAGAAATTGAGGTCATCCTGATAATGGTCAAAGGTGGTGTCACGCTGGATCATGCCAAAGCCCTTCACCCCATCGGCGCGCAGCATATGGACGCGCGGCCCCGGCGGATTGTCCAGCGGGCGCCAGATCCGCTCGCCCGTGCCGGTGTGGATGGCAAGGCCGTCGCTGTCATGCACCTCAGGCCGCCAGTCGCCATGGGCGGGGCGGGCGGACTGGTCGAAATCGAACATGCTGGTGATGGGCGCCACGCCCAGCCGCGCAATGTCGCGCCGGACAAACAGCGCCGTACGCACCCCATGCTCCACCCCCGCAGCCGTGCGCGTGATGTCAAACGCATAGGCGCCGCACAGCGAAGGTCCGTCGACCAGCGCATGGATCAACAGATGATCCGCCCCCTTCTGTTCGATCCAGAAATCGGTGAAGGCGGGAAATTCCTCAGGCCCCGGCATGGCGGTGTTCACCGCAATCGCGCGGGCCGACAGGCCATATTGCCCGGTCGGCCCCACCGCGCGGAAATAGGACGCGCCAAGGCTGGCCAGCCAGTCGCCCCCGCCATGGGCTTCCATCACGCGGAAACCGGCAACATCGGCCGATTGTCCGCCGCCGAACAGGCCATGGGTGTCCAAGATCGCGCGCGCCATGCCATTTTCCACGACATGGATGTTCACCGCATCGGGCGCCGTATCCACCTTGGCCGGAAACAGGCGCAACCGGCCCGCCACCATCTCGGCGGGATCATAGCTCAGCCGCACATGGGTGTCGAAATCGGGCACGGCATGGGCGGCGATCTGGCGGGCATAGGGGCGGCGGGCGCGCATCTGCGCCTGCGCCACCAGATCATCCCACGAAAAGCGCCGGGCGGGGCCGAAACGCCCCGGTATGGCCGCCTCGCCCAGAGCGCGCCCGGCAAAAGCCATCAGCAAGGCGCCCAATCCGCTTTTCGTCACATTCCTTCGGGTCAATCGGGAAATCATCATGGTCCTTTGTGGTCGCGCCGCCAACCGATGATCACCTGATCGCCCGGCTGCAACGCGCTCGACAAGACTTCGCTGCGGTGACCATCATTGGCCCCCAGCGCAACGGCGACGAAACGCGGGGCGCCATCGCTGTCTGCCACATAAACGCCGCTCTGGCGGCTGCGTTCCTCGCCATGCAGGCTGAAAGTCAACGCGGCATTGGGAACCAGCAGGACATTCTCGCGCTCGGCCAGATCGATTTGCGCCAGCGCCTCAAGGCCGGGCAGCAACCCCTCGCCCGCTTTTTCCGGCGGCGGCAACGCGAATACCGCCTCGCGCCCGCCATGGGGCAGACGGTCAATGCGGACCAATGTGGCCTTGCGCTCAACGTCGCTTTTGCCATCGACCAGCACCCGCGCCCCGGCCTTGGCCGCCATGCGCCCGGCATCGCTTTCGGTGATCGGCACGGATATGCTCAGCTTTTCGGGATTGGCCGCGATGGTGCAAAGCGGTTGCCCGGCATGGACCCATTGCCCCGGCCCCACCGAACAGCTCACCAGATAGCCCGCGAAAGGCGCCCGCGCGATCGCATTGGCCATGGATGCCTGATCCATCTCGATCTGCCGCTCGCCCTGCGCAATGGCGTCCTGCGCGCGGGACAGGTCGATCTGCGCGCGTGAAACGTCGGCGCGCGCACCCTCCATCTCGTTGAGCGAAGGCACCCGCCCGCCCGATTTGCGCCACACGCCCTCATAGCGATCCAGCCACGTCTGATGCTCGCGCAGGGTGATCTGGGCGCGCTGTGCGGCCTCCTTGGCGCTCTCCAGCGCGGCCTGATTGCTCTCCAGACTGCGCGCCAGCGCCTGCGTGTCGAGCACCACCAGTTCCTGCCCCGCCGCCACGCGCATTCCGCCCGGCGAGGCAAGGCTGACCACCACACCATCCTGCGCGGCGGCAATCGTCACTTCGCCCTCGCCATGCAATGTGCCGCGCAGCGAGAGTGTGGGCGTCAGATCGCCGCGCTCAACGGGGGCCGAGAAATAGGGCGAATCCGTCCCCACAAGAAAGCGCGTGAACAACCAGAGCGCCGCAAACCCGGCCAACACCACCAGCAGCAGCACGGTCAACCCGCGCCGCCGCCGGGGCGTCTGCGCGCCCAACAGGCTGTCGGTCGGCGATAATTCAGCCACAATGCGCCTCCTCGGCCAGGGCCTTTTCGCTCCATTGGCGGATGGTGGCAAGGGCGGCGGTGTGATTGGCCATGATCTGCGCCTCACGCGCGGCCAAGGCATTGGCCTCGGCCACATAGAGCGTGGCGAAACTGGCCGCCCCGCCGCGATAGGCGATGCGGGCATTGGTCAAGGCCGCCTCGGCCTGCGCCAGCAAAAGATTAGGAGGTGCCGGATTGCCGATCGGCATGGCCGAGGTCTTGTCCAGCCTTGCGCGCAGAGCCGCGCCGTCCTGTCCGGTCAGACGCGCCAGATCAGCCAGCGCGCGCTCCAGCCCGGCGCGGGCGGCCTCCTCGTCGCTGGCATTCAGGCCCACCATCACGCCTGCCATATCCTCGTCCAGCGCGGGCACCAGACCGGCCTCGCGGCGGAAACGAGCGATTTCGGCATTGTCGGCCCATGGCGCCAGCATCGCATGGCGCGCGGCCAGACGGTCGGCCCAAGCACGCAGCCGCAGATAGGCCCCGGCCACCGCCTCGGCCTTTTGCAGGCGCTGCACCATACGCTCATGCTCCTGGGCGCGGCGTTTTTCGGCGCTTTGGTGATGCAGCACGGCCCGGATGCCGCCGCCGATGCCCCGCTGCGGCGCGTCACAAACCGGCGGCAGGGCGCTCAACGCCTGGGCCACCATTTCATCCAGCAGCGCATCGCCCGATTGATGCCACCAATCCCCCGCCGCCGATGGCTCAGCCTGGGCCGGGGCCTGCGTATGAAGCCCCGCCTGCGGCGTACAGGCCGCGCAGGCGAGGAGGAGCGCCGGAACCAGCCCTTGGAAACGGGTCCGTTCGTGAAGAAACATGAACTTGTGCACCTTCGCTGCTTAGCAGAAGCGGGGATGGACCGTAGGGAAAGCCCGCTCCATCCATCGCGCGTAGGCAACGCTTTAGCGGTCAACCTGTGGCAAATCCTTGGTTTGCAATGGGGCAAGCGGGGGCTTGATCTTCATCCTGATTGGAACATAATAAGAACATATGAGAATCATAAACGCCCCCTCTCCCTTGCCCGATGCGCCGCCCATCCGCCGGTGGAGCAGCGGCATGGAGGCCATGGACGCCGCGCTGGGCGGCGGGCTGGCCCATGGCTGCCTGCATGAAATCTATGCGGCCGAGGTGGGCGATGGGGCGGCGGCGGCGGGTTTCACACTGGCCGCCGCGATGGGGATGTGCGGAGGCGGCATGGACGGGGCGCGGCCCCTGCTCTGGCTGCGTTCGCGCCGGGCGGTGGGCGCGCTGGGTGTGTTTCAGGGTGCGGGCTGGGCCGAGCTGGGCGGCGCGCCCGATGGCGGGCTGGTCGGCGTGGTGGGCGATACGATGGGGCTGCTGCGCGCTGCGGTCGATGGCTTGCGCTGTGCAGCGCTGGGGGCGGTGGTGGTGGAAAGCTGGGGGACGATGCGCGAGCTGGATCTGACGGCAAGCCGCCGGTTCGCGCTGGCGGCGGAGCAGTCGGGCGTGCCCTTGCTGCTGCTGCGCGTGGATGCCGCCCCATCGCCCAGCGCCGCGCGTACGCGCTGGCAGGTAAGCGCCGCGCCCTCCTGCGCCCTGCCACAGGCCGGGCCGGGCGATGCGCCGGGCGCGCCCTGTTTCGATGTGACCTTGTTGCGCCAGCGTTCCGGCCCCTCGGGCCAGAGCTGGCGGCTGGAGTGGGACCGTGAAAAATGCCAATTCCGTGACGGGCAATTCCGTGAAGCGCTATCTGGCGCTGTGGTTCCCGTTCCTCTCGACAGACCGGCTGGTGATCGAGCAGGAAAACGGCACGCTGCATGACGCGCCTTTGGCCATGGTGGCCAAGGTGCGCGGGGCCTTGCGGCTGGGCGCGGTGAATGGCGCCGCGCGGGATCGGGGCATGGCGGTGGGCATGGCGCTGGCCGATGCGCGGGCGGTTTTGCCCGATCTGATCGTGGCCGAAATGGATGAGCAGGCCGATGCGCATTGGCTGATGCGTCTGGCGCGGCGCTGCGGCGCGTGGTCGCCCCATGTGATGGTCACGCCGCCCGATGGGCTGGTGATGGAAAGCACCGGGGTCGATCATCTGTTCGGCGGCGAGGCCGGTCTGGCCGCGCAGGTCGAGGATGCGATGGCCGATATCGGCATGACCACGCGGGTCGCCATGGCCGCCACATCCGAGGCGGCGCAGGCTCTGGTTCGTTATGGGGTGCATAATGGCCAGGGGCCGGTGGATGATGAAGGCGGCGCCATCCGCGCCCTGCCGATTGCCGCGCTGGGGCTGGAGGATGAGGCGGCTCTGGCGCTGTCGCGCGCGGGGCTGAAAACGGTAGGCGATGTGGCGGGGCGCTCGATGGCCGCCATCGCCGCGCGTTTCGGAGGCGAAGCCGTAACCGCCCTGCGCCGCCTGCTGGGCGAGGAACAGGCGCCGATTGCGCCCATCATCCGCCCCCGCCCGCTGCGTTTCGAGCGGCGTTTTCCCGAGCCCATCGGCCTGCAATCCTCCATCGCGGCCTGTTTCCTCGACCTGATGCATCAGGCCGCGGGCGAGATGGCGCAGCGCGATCTGGGCGGACGGCGCTTTGCCCTCACCCTGTTTCGCAGCGATGGGGCGCGGCATCGGCTGATGATCGAAACCGGCCTGCCCACGCGCGATCCGGCGCTGGTACTGCGCCTGTTCGATGAACGGATCGCGGCGCTGGCCGATCCGCTCGACCCCGGCTTTGGCTATGACCGGATCACGCTGCTGGTGCCGCTGGCCGAACCGCTGTTGGCCAGCCAGAGCGCGCTGGATGGCGAGGAGAAGCAGGAAGCCGCGCTGGCCGAATTGATCGACCGGCTGAGCACGAGGCTGGGGCCGGATGCGCTGCGCCGCCTTGTGCCGCAGGACAGCCATATGCCGGAACAGGCGCAATATGCCGTAGCCGCGATCCATCACGCGCCGATCCCATGGCCCGCCCCCGCGCAGGGAGAGCCGCCCTTGCGCCCCCTGTTCCTGTTCGATCCGCCGCAACAGGTTGATGTCATTGCCGAAGTGCCCGACGGCCCGCCCCATCGTTTCCGCTGGCGGGGTACGCTTTATGAGGTGAGCCGGTTTGAAGGGCCCGAGCGCATCGCCGCGCAATGGTGGCGGCGCAAAGAGGGCGAGATCCCCGGCATGGGCGGATTGACCCGCGACTATTACCGGGTCGAGGATCGGCACGGGCGGCGCTACTGGATTTTCCGCCATGGCTTGTATGAGGAAAAGCCCGATCCGCATTGGTATATGCATGGGCTTTTCGCATGAGCGCGCCTGCTTTTGCCGAGTTGATCGCGGCCAGCAATTACAGCTTTCTGCGCGGAGCCTCGCATCCGGCCGAAATGGTGGCGCGGGCCGTCAAACTGGAGATGGCCGGACTGGGCATCGCCGACCGCAACAGCGTGGCGGGCGTGGTGCGCGCGCATAAGGCGTGGAAGGATCTGGGGCGCGAGAGTTGCGGGCTGAAACTGGTGGTGGGCGCGCGGCTGGTCTTTGCCGATGAAACGCCCGACATCATTGCCTATCCGGCCACGCGCCATGGCTGGGGGCGGCTGACGCGGCTGCTGACTTTGGGCAATCGGCGGGCGGAAAAGGGCGATTGCATCCTGCGCCTGCCCGATCTGCTCGATCATGCCGAAGACCTGCTGCTGATCGCGACAGGTCAGGATCGCGGCGTGCTCGAACGCTTGCAGGAGGCGCGGCCCGGCGCGGTCTGGCTGGCCGCGCATATGCTGCGCGGCGGGGCCGATGCGCGGCGACTGGCGGCGGCGCAGGCTTTGTCGGCGGCCACCGGCGTGCCCCTGCTGGCCAGCAATGATGCGCTTTACGACAGTCCGCAGGCGCGGCCTCTGCACGATATCCTCACCTGTATCCGCGAGGGCGTGACGATCCAGAGCGCCGGCCGCCGCCTTGCCATCAATGCCGAGCGCCATCTGAAAAGCCCCGCCGAAATGGCGCGTCTGTTCCGCGCCTGTCCGGTGGCGGTGGAGGCGAGCATGGACCTGCTCTCACGCGTGCAGTTCAGGCTGGATGAGCTGCACTATGAATATCCGCATGAGCCGGTGCCCGATGGGTGGCAGCCGCAGGGTTGGCTGGAACATCTGGTGATGCGGGGCATCAAAAACCACTTCGCCAATGGCCTGCCCAAGAAGTATTTCACTGTATTACAGGAGGAATTTAGCCTCATCCGATCACGCAACTACGCGCCCTATTTCCTGACCGTGCATGATATCGTGCATCACGCGCGCAGCCTCGATCCCCCCATCCTGTGTCAGGGGCGCGGCAGCGCGGCCAATTCGCTGGTCTGCTATTTTCTGGGCATCACGCCGATTGATCCGGTGCGCGAAAAACTGCTTTTCTCGCGCTTTCTGTCCGAAGCGCGCAACGAACCGCCCGATATTGACGTCGATTTCGAGCATGAGCGCCGCGAGGAGGTCATGCAATATATCTATGCCCGCTATGGCCGGGATCGCGCCGGGATCGCCGCCACCGTCATCCATTACCGCCCGCGCAGCACGATCCGAGAGGTGGGCAAGGCGCTGGGCATGAGCGAGGATGTGACCGCGCGCCTGTCCTCGACGATCTGGGGCAGTTGGGGCGGCGATGTGCCGCAGGCGCGCGTCGAGCAAGCGGGCTTTGATCCGGCCAATCCAGTGATCGCGCGAATGAAGAATCTGGTCGATCAATTGCTGGAGTTTCCGCGCCATCTTTCGCAGCATGTCGGCGGCTTCGTGCTGTCGCAGGGGCGGCTGGACGAGATGGTGCCGATCCACAATGCCGCGATGCCCGACCGCACCTTCATCGAATGGGACAAGGACGATATTGAAGAGCTGGGCCTGATGAAGGTCGATGTGCTGGCGCTGGGGATGCTGACCTGTATCCGCAAGAGCTTCGACCTGCTGCGCCAGCATGGGCTGGGCGATTTCAGCTTGCGCAATGTGCCGCTGGAAGACCCAGGCGTGTACCAAATGCTGTCAAAAGGCGACAGTATCGGCACGTTTCAGGTCGAAAGCCGGGCGCAGATCGCGATGTTGCCGCGCATGAGGCCGCGTAAACTCTACGATCTGGTGATTCAGGTGGCGATCGTGCGGCCCGGTCCCATCCAAGGGGGCATGGTCCATCCCTATCTGCGCCGCCGCACGGGGGAGGAAAAAGCGACCCTGCCCAGCCCCGGTCCGGGATATCCTCAAAAGGAACTGGAGGAGGTGTTGGCCAAAACAGAGGGGGTCCCCCTGTTTCAGGAACAGGCCATGAAGCTGGCCATCGTGGCGGCTGCCTTCACCCCGGCCGAAGCCGACGGATTGCGCCGCGCCATGGCCGCCTTTCGCCACAAGGGCACGGTGGACCGTTATAAGGAAAGACTGGTGGGCGGCATGATGGCGCGCGGTTATGACCCTGAATTTGCCGAAAGATGCTTCAAACAGATCGAAGGCTTCGGCGACTATGGCTTTCCCGAAAGCCATGCGCAGGCTTTTGCCTGGCTGGCCTATGTGTCCTCATGGCTGAAATGTTGGCATCCGGCGGCCTTCACCTGCGCGCTGCTCAACAGCCAGCCGATGGGCTTTTACGCCCCCGCGCAACTGATCCGCGATGCGCTGGAGCATGCCGTGGTGGTGCGCCGCATTGATGTGAGCCACAGCGCATGGGACTGCACGCTGGAGGAAGGCGGGCTTGTGCTGCGGCTGGGTTTTTCGCGGCTGGACGGGTTTCGCCGCGAATGGGCCGATGCGATTGCCGATGGGCGCGATCATGGCCCTTATCAATCGGTGGAGGATATGGCCCTGCGCGCCGCCCTGCCGCCTGCGGCCTTGCGCAAACTGGCCGATGCCGATGCGCTGAAATCTCTTGGCCATTCGCGGCGCAGCGGTTTGTGGGAAGTGCGCCGCAAGCCGCCCGCCCAATTGCCGCTTTTTGCCCATGCCGGGGCGCCCGAACTGGGGCGGGAAACCGATACCCCCCTGCCCAAAATGCCCAAACAAGAGGAGATCGTGGCCGATTATCAGACCTTGCGCTATTCGCTCAAAGGCCATCCGATGCAGTTCCTGCGCGATGCTTTCAAACAGGAGGGCGTGTCGCCTTGCTCGCACACGCTGGATCGGGCCGATGGGCGCAAGATCCGCGTGGCGGGCGTGGTGCTGACCCGCCAGCGGCCCGGCAAGGGCAATGCCGTTTTCATCACCATCGAGGATGAAACCGGCATTGCCAACGGGCTGCTCTGGGCGCGCGATCTGGAAAAACAGCGCAGCGCGGTGATGGCCGCGCGGCTGATGCTGATCGAGGGGGTGATCCAGCGCAGCAAGGAGGGCGTTGTGCATGTGATGATCGACCGGGTGATCGACCGCACCGCAATGCTGGCCGGGCTGTCGGGAATGACCGGGGGTGAAACGCACCGGCCATCGGCGCACCGCCATCCGCGCAATGTCCGCATCCTGCCGAAATCACGCGATTTTCATTGAGGCGACAAAAGCCTCGCCGGCCGCGCTCAAACGCCGCGCGCGATGGGTCAGCATGGCAAAGCGGCGCGGGGCAAAGGGCCAGTCGAGCCGCACCACGCGCCCCGCCGCCACGCGCGAGGCCGCCGCATATTCCGACACCGCCGTGATCAGATCGCCCGCCTCCAAGGCTTCGAGCACCGCGCCATTGGCGGGCAGTTCGAGCCGAATGTCGAGATCGCCCCAATCCAGCCCCGCCTGCGCCAGGGCCAGCCCCAGATGCGCGCGCGTGCCCGACCCCTGTTCGCGCAGCACCCAGACCGCCGCGCGCAGGGCATCGCGGTCCAGCGCCCGCCCGGCCAGCGGATGATCAATCCGCGCATAGAGGCCCAGCCGGTCCTCGCCCACCGGCTGCACCCGGAGCAGATCCGCACCCGCCTCGCCCTCGACAAAGGCCAGATCGGCCTCGCCCGCTAGCACGGCCTCGGCGCTTTCCTGCGTGTTGCCAAGGGCAAGGTCGAGCGTGATGCCCGGATGGCGCGCGGCAAACCGGGCCATGCGCGCGGGCAGCCAATAGGTCGCTACGGTCTGGCTGGCCGCGATACGCAGGGTGCCCCGCCGCAATCCGGCCAGATCGTCGAGCGCCTGCGCCGCCTCTCGCGCCCGCGCCAGCACCCCGCGCGCCTCGGGCAGAAAGGCTCGCCCCGCCTCGGACAATTCGATCGAGCGCCCCACCCGGTCGAACAGCCGCAGCCCGTGCCGCCCCTCCAGCGCAGCAATCGCCGCGCTGACCGAGGGCTGGGTCAGGTTCAGTTCCTGCGCCGCGCGCGTCATGTTCAGGCTTTGCGCGACGGCGACAAAGATGCGGAGTTGTTCGAGAGTCATTTGATAGATTTACTCTATCATAAATACAGATTCAATTGATTGGATCATTGAATGGCGCGGGCGCAAAAGCCGCCCATGCCAATACGCTCTCTCCTCCCCGGCCTTGCCTTTGCCTCGGCCATCGCCCTTGCCGCTTTCGCTCTTGAACAGGTTCAGCTTGCGCTGCTGGGCCGGGTATGGCTCGATGCGCTGGTGCTGGCGATCCTGCTGGGCGCCTGCGCGCGCAGCCTCAGGCCGGTGCCCGATGCCTGCACGCGGGGCATCACCTTTGCCGCCAAGCCGGTGATGGAATGGGCCGTAGCCTTGATGGGCGCCACGGTCAGCCTTGGCGCGCTGGCGGGGATGGGGCCGGTGCTGGTGGGGGCGATTGTCGCGCTGATCGCGCTGACCATCGCGCTGGGATATGCGCTTGGCCGCTGGCTGGGGCTGAGCGGGCGGATGGCGCTGCTGGTGGCCTGCGGCAATGCGATTTGCGGCAACTCGGCCATCGCCGCTGTTGCCCCCACCATTGATGCCGATGGCGATGATGTAGCCGCCTCCATCGGCTTTACCGCAGTGCTGGGCATTGCGGTGGTGCTGATCGTGCCTGTGCTGGCGGGGGCCTTGCATCTCGATGCGGTGCGCGGGGGGATGCTGGCGGGGCTGACGGTCTATGCCGTGCCGCAGGTGCTGGCCGCCGCCCATCCGCTGGGGCCGATTGCGGTGCAGGTGGGCGCGCTGGTCAAGCTGGTGCGCGTGCTGATGCTGGGGCCGGTGGTCGCGGTGCTCTCGCTGGTCCATCGCGGCGGGGGCGGACGCGGCGTGGCCAAGGGGCGCTTCTTCCCGCTGTTTATCCTTGGCTTTCTGGCGCTGGCCGTCGCGCATACGGCCGGAATGATCCCGCCCGCGCTGTGCGATGCCGCCCATCATGCCAGCCTGTTGCTGACCGTGCTGGCCATGGCGGGGCTTGGCCTCAGCGTCGATCTGGCGCTGGTGGCCCGCGCCGGGCTGCGGGTCAGCGCCAGCGCAATTCTGTGCCTGATGGTGCTGTTTGCCATGGCGGTGCTGATCGTGCGCGTGCTGGCGTAAATTGCATTTCACTTGCCCCTCCCCGCGCCGAGGCACTAGGGAGCAGGCATGACCCAGATCATGGTGGTGGAAGACGATGCCGAAGTGGCGCAGGTGATCGCCGATCGCCTGCGGGCGCAGGGCTATGACGTGCTGCACGCCACCACCGGGCGCGAGGCGCTGGCCCATACCCATGCCGCCCGTTTCGATGCAATCACGCTGGACCGGATGCTGCCTGATATGGACGGGATGGCACTGGTCGCGCGGCTGCGCGCCGAAGGGGTGACCACGCCGGTGCTGATGATTTCCTCGCTGGGCGATGTCGATCAACGCATCGCTGGCCTGCGGGCGGGCGGCGATGATTACATGGTCAAACCCTTTGCTCCCGACGAAGTGGCGATGCGGGTCGAGGTCCTGCTGCGGCGCGGACGCGACTATCCGGCCGAAGGGCGGATCACGGTCGGCCCGCTGGAAATGGATCTTATCAAGCGCAAGGTCTGGCTGCATGGCGAGCCGGTGGCCCTGCTGCAAAAGGAGTTCCGCCTGCTCGAACTTCTCGCCCGCCATCCGGGCCAGATCCTGAGCCGCCAGATGATCTTTGAACAGGTCTGGGGCTATTTCTTCGATCCGGCGGACAATCTCATCAATGTCCATATCGGCAAATTGCGGCGCAAGCTGGAAAAGCCGGGCCATGCCCCCATCATCGAAACGGTGAAGGGCGAAGGCTATCGGCTGGTGGTGGGCTGATCTTGCCGGCCACGCGCCCTTCCCTGCGGCGCCCGTCGCTGCGCCATCCCTCGCTTCGCTGGTCGGAATTGCGGCGCACGTCCACCTTTCGGCTGATGCTGGCGCTGGGGGCGGTGTTTCTGGCGGCGGTGGCCCTGCTGCTGGGCGTGACCTATCGCTTGACCCAGCGCGAGCTGATCAGCCGTTCGGATCTCATCCTCGCCTCGGAAACCGCGCGGCTTGGCAGCGGGGCCGCCGACGAACGCGCGGGTCGGGTGCAGGCCGCGATTGCCGCCAGCACATCGGGCCTCAACTATTTCGCACTGATCGACGCGCAGGGCCGCGAGATCGCGGGCAATCTGCATTGGCAAGGCCCCCCGCCCGCCGAAACCATGAAGGAATGGCGCGCCGGAACGCTGGCCCCCAGCCCGCTGCTGACCATGACCACGCGGCTGCCCGACGGGCAAAGCCTGATCGTGGCGCGCGACATTACGCCTGCGGTGGAATTTCGCGCCCGCATCCTTGCGCTCTCGCTGACAACCGGGGCTGTCGTGGTGCTCTCGGCGGTGGTGGCGGCGGTCGCGCTGGGGCTGGGGCCGCTGCGCCGCATCGGGCAATTGCGCGCGGATGCCAAACGCATCGCGGCGGGCGAGTTTGCGCACCGGATGCCGGTATCGACGCGCGGTGACGAACTCGATCTGGTGGCCACCACGATGAACGGCATGGTCGAGGAAATCGAGCGGCTGATGGAGCAGGTGAAGGGCGCGACCGATGCCATCGCTCATGACCTGCGCAGCCCGCTGGCCCGATTGCGGATGCGTCTGGCCATGATCCAGCCAAGGCCCGAAGGGGTCGATCAGGCGGTCGAGGATATTGATGCGCTGCTGGCCCGTTTCGACGCGCTGTTGCGCATTGCCGAGCTGGAAGCGGCCAATCGGCGCGCCGGTTTCGGCCCGCTCGACCCGATGATGCTGATGACCAGCGCGGCCGAACTCTACGAACCGCTGGCCGAGGAGCGCGAGATCGAAATCGCGCTGAGCGGCAGTTATGGCCATCAGATCATCGGCGATGAAGCGCTGCTGGTCGAGGCGGTCGGCAATCTGCTGGACAATGCCATCAAGTTCACGCCCCATGGCGGCAGGATCCGCCTGTGCCTGATCCGGCGGGGCGAAGAACTGGCGATCGAACTGGCCGACAACGGGCCGGGCATTGCGCGATCCGAACGCGATGCGGTGCTGCGCCGTTTCTATCGCGGCGCGGCCAGTCGGCAAACGCCCGGCTCCGGGCTGGGCCTCAATCTGGTGGCCGCGATTGTCCATCTCCACGGCTTCGGGCTGGAACTGGACGATGCCGGGCCGGGTCTGATCGTGCGGATCCGCGCGCCCGAATATCGCGCCGCCGGGGCCTGAACGCCGGCCTGCGCACCCTTGCGTGCAACCTAAAATCCAATTCATTTGAATCCTGACCCGCGCGGTACGAAACGCATGATCGCAACCGGCGCATCCCCCTACCGCGTCGTCAAGATCGGGTATTCATGCTCCAACTCGTCAAAATCGCGCTTGGCAAACCATACACATTCGTGGTCATGGCCATTCTCATCGTGCTGGGCGGCTCCATCGCCTGGCTGCGCTCGCCCACCGATATTTTCCCCGATATCAAGATGCCGGTCATCGCGGCGGTGTGGACCTACAAGGGTCTGCCCCCCGAAGACATGGCGGGGCGCGTGGTCTATTATTACGAGCGCCAGCTTTCCACCACCGTCAACGATATCGACCACGTTGAAAGCCAGTCCTATGCGGGCGTGGGCGTGGTCAAGATCTTCTTTCACCCCGGCGTCGACATCCGCACCGCCACCGCGCAGGTGACCGCGATTTCGCAGACCGTGCTGAAACAGATGCCGCCGGGCATGACCCCGCCGCTGGTGATGAATTACAACGCCTCTACCGTGCCGATCCTGCAATTGGCGCTGTCCTCGCCTTCGCTGGGCGAACAGAAAGTGTTCGACTACGGCATCAACGCCATTCGCCCAGGCCTGGCCCAGGTGGAAGGCGCCGCCGTCCCCACCCCTTATGGCGGGCGCGAACGTCAGATCCAGATCGACATCGATCCCGCCGCGCTTCAGGCCCACCACCTGTCGGCCACCGATGTCGGCTCGGCGCTTGCCGCGCAGAACCAGATCGTGCCGCCCGGATCGGCGCGCATCGGCACCTATGAATATAACGTCCATCTCAACAACAGTCCCAGCGCCATCGACGATCTCAACAAGCTGCCCATCCGCACGGTGGGCGGCACGACGATCACCATCGGCGATGTGGCCCATGTGCATGACGGTTCGCCGCCCCAGCAGAATATCGTGCGCGTCGACGGCACCCGCGCGGTGCTGATGACGATCCTCAAGGCGGGGTCTGCCTCGACGGTGGCGATCGTAGACGGGGTCAAGCAGATCGTGCCGCAACTGGCCGTGACGCTGCCTTCCGATCTCAAGATCTCCTATCTGGCCGACCAGTCGATCTTTGTGAAAGGCGCGGTTTCGGGCGTGATCCGCGAAGGCGTGATCGCCGCTGTGCTGACCAGCCTGATGATCCTGCTCTTCCTTGGCTCGTGGCGTTCGACGGTCATCATTGCGGCCTCGATTCCACTGGCGGTGCTGGCCGCCGTGATGGGCCTTGCGGTCAGCGGCGAGACGCTCAACATCATGACGCTGGGCGGCTTGTCGCTGGCGGTGGGCATTCTGGTGGACGATGCCACCGTCACCATCGAGAACATCAACTGGCATCTTGAACAGGGCAAGGGCGTGCAGGACGCGATCCTGGACGGCGCGCAGCAGATCGTTCAGCCCGCGCTGGTCAGCCTGCTGTGTATCTGCATCGCCTTTGTGCCGATGTTCTTTCTGCCGGGCGTGGCGGGCTTTCTCTTTGCCCCCATGGCCAAGGCGGTGGTCTTCGCCATGATCGCCTCCTTCATCCTCAGCCGCACGCTGGTGCCCACCATGGGCAATTTCCTGCTGCGCGCCCATGCCCCCGAACATATCGGCGAACAGATGCGCGAGCATGACGCCACCGTGGGCCACCCCCAGACACACAACCCCCTGCGCCGTTTCCAGCATGGTTTCGAAGTCCGCTTCGAAAAGGCGCGCAGCTGGTATGTCGGCGCGCTCAGCCTGGCGCTGGCCCGGCGCAAACAGGTGGTGATCGGCTTTGCCGTCATCGTTGCGCTTTCGCTGGCGCTGGTGCCGTTTCTGGGGCGCAATTTCTTCCCCTCGGTCGACACCGGGCAGATCGGCATCCACGTCCGCGCGCCGGTCGGCACCCGTATCGAAGAGGCCGCCGCGCAATTCGACCGCATTGAGGCCCGCGTACGCGCCGATCTGCCCAAGGGCGAGATCGCCAGCGTGACCGACAATATCGGCCCGCCGGTTTCGGGCATCAACCGCGCCTATTCGAACACCGGCGGCATCGGCCCGCAGGATGGCGACATCCTGATCTCGCTGAAGGAGGATCACGCCCCCACCGACGAGTATCTGCGCAAGCTGCGCGCCGATCTGCCTCGCGCATTTCCGGGCACGGTGTTCTCGTTCCTGCCGGTTGATATCGTCAGCCAGATCCTGAACTTTGGCGCGCCCGCCCCCATCGACGTGATGATCACCGGCCCCGACGCCAAGGCCAATGAAGCCTATGCCCATATGGTGGCGGGGCGGATGGAGCGACTGGGCGGCGTGGTGGACGTTCGCCTGCAACAGGCGTCGAACTATCCCCAGATCGGCGTCGATATCGACCGTGCGCAGGCAGACCGTCTGGGCATCACCGAAAACGATGTGACGCGTTCGCTCTCGGTGGGCCTGTCGGGGTCCAGCCAGATTGCGCCAACCTTCTGGCTCAACCCCAAGAACGGCGTGTCCTACCCCATCGTGGTTCAGGCGCCGCTGTGGCACACCGACAGTATCGCCGCGCTGCAAAATACCCCCGTCAGCGGCAGCACCGGTGCGTTCCAGACGCTTTCCGCGCTGGGCACGCTGAAGCGCGGCCCCAGCGCGGCGGTGATTTCCCACTATGCCGTCCAGCCCGCCTTCGACATCTATGCCGCCACGCAAGGGCGCGATCTGGGCGCGGTTTCGGCCGATATCCAGAAGATCCTGGATGCCACCAAAGGCGATCTGCCCAAGGGGGCCAAGGTCACGCTGCGCGGCCAGACCCAGACGATGAACACCGCCTTTGTCGGCCTGATTGCCGGTCTGGCTGGCGCCATCGTGCTGATCTACCTGCTGATCGTGGTCAATTTCCAGAGCTGGGCCGATCCGGCCGCCATCGTCTCGGCCTTGCCCGCGGCGCTGGCGGGGATCGCGTGGATCCTGTTTGCCACGGGCACCACGCTTTCGGTGCCTGCGCTGACAGGCGCGATCCTTTGCATGGGCGTGGCCACGGCCAACTCAGTGCTGGTGGTCAGCTTTGCCCGCGAAAGGCTGGCGGCCTGCGGCGATGCGCTTCAGGCCGCGCTCGAAGCCGGTTCCACCCGTTTCCGTCCCGTTCTGATGACGGCGCTGGCGATGATCATCGGCATGGGCCCGATGGCGCTGGGCATGGGCGAAGGGGGCGAACAGAACGCCCCGCTTGGCCGCGCCGTCATCGGCGGTCTTATCTTTGCCACCATGGCCACGCTGGTTTTCGTGCCTGTGGTGTTCAGCCTGATCCATCGCGGCGATCAGAAGGAGCTTTCCCACAATGACTGATTTTTCCTCAACGCAGGCCACCCCTCCCCCCCCCCGGGGCCTGCGGTCGGCGGGCATCGCGGCCGGCATCGTCGCGATCGCCGTGGTGCTCGCCGGCACCTATTGGCGCATGCATGAAAATGCCGAGGCGCATGAATGGGCCGACACGCAAAGCACGCCCACCGTGCGCCTGATCACCCCCAAGCCCAGCGGGGCCAGCGACGAGCTGGTCCAGCCCGGCACGATCGAGGCATGGACATCGGCGCGCCTGTTCGCCCGCGTGCCCGGCTATGTACGCGCATGGTATGCCGATATCGGCGCGCATGTGGCCGCCGGTGCGCCGCTGGGCGCCATCGACACGCCCGAACTGGACCAGCAGATCATTCAGGCCCGCGCCACGCTTGTCCGCGTCAAGGCCGAGGCCACGCTGGCCCGCACCACGGCGGCGCGCTGGACCGACCTGCTCAAATCCCATTCGGTCTCGCAACAGGAAACCGATGAAAAGAACGCCAATGCCGCCACCCATGTCGCCGCCGTGGCCGAGGCGCAGGCCAATCTGGGCCGGTTGCTGGCCATGAAGGCCTATGCCACGATCCGCGCGCCTTTTGCGGGCACGGTGACGCTGCGCAATGCCGACATCGGCGATCTGGTCGGGCCGGGAGCAACCAATCAGAACCCGATGTTCGCCATGGCCGACGGCCACCGGCTGCGCGTCTATGTCAGCGTGCCGCAGCAATATGCGCCGCTGATGCATCCGGGCCTGTCGGCGCGGCTGACCGCGCCCGCATGGCCGGGGCGCAATTTTGAGGCAAAGCTGGTCGATCAATCGGGCGCGATCAATCCGCAGACCGGCGCGCTTCAGGTGCAATTGGTGATGGACAATAGCGATAGCGCGCTGCGCCCCGGCGGTTTTGCGCAGGTGCATTTCGATGTGCCGGTGCCCGCCGGACGGCTGAATGTGCCGTCGAGCGCGCTGATCCTGCGCGGCGGCGGGGTCAAGGTGGCCACCGTGGACGCATCGGGCCATGTCCATTTCGCCACCGTCACCATCGCGCAGGATCAGGGCAATTCGGTCGAGATCAGCTCGGGCCTGAAGCCGGGCGAGAAGGTGATCGACAGCCCGCCCGATTCGCTGCTGGAAGGGGAAAGCGTGCATGTTGCGCAATAACAAGCGCTGGATCGGGCTGCTGCCCCTGCTGGCGGCGGCATGCAGTCAAGCCCCCGCCTATCATCCGCCGGTCGCCCCCCTGCCCGCCAAATTCGCCGATGCCGACAAGGTATGGGGCGAGGCCCAGCCCGCCGCGCCGCAGGTGGACAAGACATGGTGGCGCGCGCTGGGGGATCCCGGTCTGGACGCGATGGAGGACCGGCTGGAGCAGGACAATCCCAGCCTTGCCGTCATCCTTGCCAAGCATCGTCAGGCCATGGCCGCGCTGCGCCAGAGCAAGGCGGCCACGATGCCCGATGTGGAATCGAGCGGCACATTGACCCGCAACCGGCAATCGGACGACCGTCCGTTACGCGGCGGAACCCAGCCCGCCTATTACGAGGCCGATACGGTGGGCGCCAGCGTCAGCTATGAACTGGACCTGTGGGGCCGGGTGCGCGACAGCGTGAAGGCCGCGCGCGCCAATGCGCAGGCCAGCGCCGAAGACGCCGCCGCGCTGCGCCTTGCCCTTCAGGCCGATCTGGCCAGCACATGGGCGGCGATGCGCGGGGCCGATCTGGAAATCGCGATCCTGTCGGACGCCGTGGGCGCCTATCAGCGCGCCGATGATGTGACGCATCACCGCTATGACGGCGGCATTGCCACCGGCATCGATGTGGGCCGCGCCGATGCGCAATTGGCCGATGCGCAGGCGCAATTGGCGCAGGTGCGCGCCCAGCGCGCGGTGCTGGCCCATGCGGTGGCCACGCTGGCGGGCATTCCGGCGGGCGAGGAAAAGATCGACACGCTCGACCATCCGCTCTCGGTGATCGGCGCGCCGACGGCCCTGCCCGCCGCCTTGCTGCAACGCAGGCCCGATATCGCTGCGGCCGAAAGGCGGATGTATGCCGCCAATCGTGCCATCGGCGTGGCCCGCGCCGCGCGTTTCCCCCAGATCTCGCTGGGCGGCAATGGCGGTTTTCAGAGTATGGCGGTGTCCAGCCTGATTTCAGCGCCCAATGCTTTCTGGGCGCTGGGGCCGCAATTCTCCCTGCCGATCTTTGACGGCGGCCGGATCAAGGCCCGCATCGAATCCGCCCGCGCCGATTGGGATGCCGCCGCCGCCAATTATCGCGGCAGCGTGCTTCAGGCCATGCGCGAGGTCGAGGACGGTCTGACCTCGATGGACCAGTTGCAGCAGGAAAGCGCCGCGCAAAACCGCGCCGCCGACGCGGCGGGCAAGGCGTCCAAACTGTCCTATGAACTTTATATCAAGGGCGCGAACACGCTGCTCGACGTGGTGACGGCCGAGACCGCCGAACTGGCCGCCCGCCGCCGCGCCGCGCAGGTCGCCACCCAAAGGGTGCAGACCAGCATCGCCCTTGTCCGCGCGCTGGGAGGAGCGGCCTAAAACAGCGCGTCATCGAACAGGGCGTCATCATCATCCGGCGGCGGACTGATGGCGCCCGAAGTCCCGGCATGGCCCGTTGAAGCCCCCGTCAACGGCGCCATGCCGGGCAACAGATGGCGGTCATGCACCCGGCGCTCGCTGCTCATCGTATAGCGGCGGGCCAGATCCTCCATCAGCGCGGCGGCGGGATGCGGGGATGCGGCATCCGGGTCGGCCTGATCCGCCCCGGCCAGCACGGCGAAACTGTCCGTCATTGCGCGCAGGCTTTCCGACAATTCGCCGCAGATCGACAATTCGTCGCAGGCCACATCGATCATGCCCGCAATGCCCTGGGCGCGCCGATCGACCTCGGACATTGCCTCCTCGCTCTGGCCCGCGCCCTGCTGGATGATCGAGAGCGCATTGGTCAGCATCGTGTCCACGCCCGATTGCGCACCGGCCTCATGACCGATTTCAAAGGCCTCGCTGCGAACGCCCAGATCATCGGCCACCTTGGCAATGCCCAGGATCAGCTCGGCCAGTTGCTGGGAGCAGATGCGGATTTCATCGGCGATCACCGCGACAGGCCGCCCGATCTGGGCATCCCGGCGAGCGCGGATGTTCACATTGATCGCCATATAATCGACATCGAAACGCAGGCTCTCGATCGTCTGCACCCGCTGGCGCAGAGCATGGACCACCTGCACCACGACATCGGCGATCTCGACGGCCTTTTCATTGGCGCGCTGCAACTGGCTGGTCATGCCACGGGCGCCCGCGATGCAATCGCCCAAATCGCGCAGGAAATGGCCGTTTTGCTGCATCATGTCATCGCGGTGGCCATGGCTCAGCAATTCCGCGCAATCGGGCCCCAGCGCCCCCAGCGCGTCGAGCAGATCGCCGGTCTGGGCGATGAAGTCCCCGGCCAGATCGCCCAGTTGGTCGCCATAGAGGCGCAGCATATGGCCGCGCGTTCCGGCGGCATCGAGCGCGGCCGGATCGGCCAGCACCTGTTCCAGCGCACGGCAGCCATCGAGCACATGCTCGAGCCGCTGGCGGGTGATATCGCCGATTTGCATCGCCCCCAGCGCATCGCCCACCCGCGATTGCAGGCGCAGGATAATGTCGCGCGAAAAGGCGGCCACCTGCGCCAGCCACATCTGGCGCGAGCGCAATTGATCAACCTCGCGCACCAGCCGGTCGGGCACCTGCGGGATCACGCGGGCGCATTCGCGCGCCAGCACATCGTCCACCCGCCGCATATCGGCCAGACTGGACTGCATCAGCTTGATCTGATTGTTGAAAGCCTCGACCTCGCGGCTGCCCGATTTCAGCTTCACGCTCATATCATTGGCAAATTCGACAAATTCATCGGCACCCGCCGCCGCGATCTTCAGATTAACCGTATAGAATTCCAGCACGGTCAATATGCGCGCAATTTCCGCCGAATGGGTGCCCAACTGCTGCATCACGGCGGCCAGAGCGGTGACCTGACGCGACCTTTCGGCCTGCCGCGCGGGGGCCTCGCGCAATTGCCGGGCGGCGCAGAGCAGCGCCTCGGCGGCCTCACTGTCCTCGCCCGAATCCTCGCCCAGCACGCGGCTCATCGTGTCGAGGCCCGACAGGACCGCCCCCATCGCCTCGACCAGCCGCGCCAGCGTTTCGCCCGCCGGGATGAAGCGGGAATCAAGGCTGGCGACAATATCGGCCATGCCCGCCTGCGCATCGGCGGTCTGACCAGAGGCCGGGGCGGGGTTGTTCTCAACCAGCGTGAAGCGGGCGTGTTTCATGGCAATACCTTCACTTTGCCGCGGCGTGGAGCAATTCGCGCGCCACATTGCCCAGCGGCACGATACGATCGACCGCGCCGCGCGCGATGGCTTCCTTGGGCATACCGAAGACCACGCTGGTCGCCTCGTCCTGGGCGATGGTGCGCGCGCCGGCCTGCTTCATTTCCAGCATCCCCTGCGCCCCATCATCGCCCATCCCGGTCAGGATCACGCCCACCGCATTGCCCCCCGCCGATTGCGCGGCCGAACGGAACAGCACATCGACCGATGGCCGATGGCGGGAAACCAGCGGCCCATCGCGCACGCTGACGGTATAGCGCGCGCCCTGCCGCGTCAGCAGCGTGTGGCGCCCGCCCGGCGCGATCAGGACATGGCCGCGCATCACCGTGTCGCCATCCTCGGCCTCCTTCACATCGACCTCGCACAGATCGTTGAGGCGCTGGGCAAAGGAGCGGGTGAAATGCTCGGGCATATGCTGGACGACGACGATGCCGGGCGCATTGGCGGGCAAGGCCTCCAACACCTCGCGCAGCGCCTCGGTGCCCCCGGTCGAGGCGCCGATGCAGACGATCTGCTCGGTGGTCCGGCTCATCGCGCGCGATCCGGGTGGAGGCAGCACGGCGTCGGCGGTCAGCTTTTTCTGCGGCATGACCGGCTTGCGCTCGGTGCGGGCGCGCACGCGGGCGCGGGCCGCGCCCTTGACCACGTCGCAGATCCGCTGATGCTGCTCGGCCAGAAAATCGGCCACGCCCGCCTGGGGCTTCAGGATCACATCCACCGCGCCCGCCTCCAGCGCCTGCAGCAGCGTGTCGGACCCGCTCTCGGTCAGCGAGGAGCACATCACCACCGGCAACGGACACTGGCTCATCAGTTTACGCAGGAAGGTGATGCCGTCCATACGCGGCATTTCCACATCCAGCGTCACCACATCAGGCAATTCGTCCTTGATATAGCGCGCCGCGGCAAAGGGATCGCTGGCTGCGGCGATCACCTCGATCTGCGGATCGGCCGACAGGATGCGCGTCATCATCTGGCGCACGCTGGCCGAATCATCCACGATCAGCACCCGGATCTTGGCCATGGCCTCTATCCCTTCTTTTTGAACACCGTGTTGGCCACGGTGATGAGCGGCAGATCGAGCCCGTGGATCGATTCCGAATGGCCAAGGATCAGATGGCCTCCGGGGCGCAGATTGTCGCACAGCCGCGCGATCACCTTGGCCTGAACATCGCGTTCGAAATAGATCAGGACGTTGCGACAAAAGATGACATCCATCGGCTCGCCCACCGGATAATGGTTGTCCATCAGGTTGAGCCGGGCAAAACCCACCTTGCGGCGCAATTCGGGGATGATGCGCCCCTCCTTGCGCTGGGGGTCGCGGGCATTGACGACATAGCGCGCGCGCATGGCCGCAGGCACCGGGGCCAGAGCGACATGCGGATAAATGCCCCGCCGCGCCTCGGCCAGAACATTGGTGTCAATGTCGGTGGCCAGAATGAAATAATCCATATCGCGTTGTTCGGCCACGAAATCATCCAGCATCATGGCCAGCGTATAGGCCTCCATGCCGGTGGATGCGGCCGCGCTCCAGCAACGGATGCGGCGGCAACGCTGCTCCCGCAATGCGGGCAGGATATGTTGGGCCAGATAGTCGAAATGACCCGGTTCGCGGAAGAAATCGGTCTTGTTGGTGGTGATGGCATTGATGAAATCATCGACGGCTTCGTCGCTGGCATAGCCGGACAGGATATGCTCGCAATAATCGTCCATGCTTTCAAACCCGCCCTCGCGCACGCGCCTGACGAGGCGGCCCTCGATCATCTGGGCCTTGGTGACGGGCATCTTGATGCCGGTTTCGGCCTGGATATAGGCGGCCACGCGGCGAAACTGTCGGTCGCCGATCGCGGTCTTGGCCGGTTCGACGCCAAATCCCTTGCCCGCCTTTCTGTCGGAAGGGCCGCTCAAGGCACCTGTTCCCGCGTTTCGTCCGAGGACATGCCGATCATCGCGGCGTCCTGACTGGTCAGCACCTTGGCGATATCGATCAGCACGACAAAGCCGCCATCCTGACGGATCACCCCGGTTATATAGTCCGAGCGCCAGCGGATGCCGATATCGGGCGCCTTTTCAATGCTTTCCCGCGCAAAGGCGCTGACCACCAACGCCCGGTCGATCACCAGCCCCAGCAGGATGATCTCGCCATCGCGCATGACCTCAAGGATCAGGATGCGCGTCAAAGGCGTCGGCTCGGCGCGCGGCAGGCCAAGGCGCAGGCGCAGGTCGATGGTCGGCACGCCAACCCCGCGCACATCGATCAGCCCCAGAAAATGCTCGGGCGCACCGGGCAGGCGGAACGTCTCCTGATAATCGAGGATCTCGCGCACCTGCTCGACCGGCACGGCAAAGACCTCGGCGCCGATGCTGAAGGTGACCGCCTGCACAGGCCCCGCCGCGGTCACGCCACGCGCTCGAAATCAAGGTCGTCGCTGTCCGGCCCGCCCTGATCCATGTCCAGCGCAAAGCCGCGCAGGCGCTCCTGCTGATGGGCCAGCGAATGGGCGCGCGGCGCGGGTTTGGCCGGACGGGCCGCCGCCTTGCGCGCAGGCTGGGCAGGTTTGGCGCGGGTGGGCGCGGCGTGGGTGGGCGAAGCATGGGCCTGATCGCCGGTGCGGAAATAGGCCATGCTCGCCTGCAATTCCTCGGCCTGCGAGGCCAGTTCCTCGGCAGTGGCCGAGATTTCCTCCGACGAACCGGCGTTCTGCTGGGTCACCTTGTCGAGCTGCTGGATCGCGGTGTTGATCTGGGCCGAGCCGATATCCTGTTCGCGGCAGGCCGCGCTGATTTCGGCCACCAGTTCGGCGGTGCGGCGAATATCGGGCACCAGACGGGTCAGCATCTCGCCCGCTTCGGCCGCCGCCTTGACCGTGTCGGCCGAAAGCGTGCTGATCTCGCTGGCCGCTTCCTGGCTGCGTTCGGCCAGTTTGCGCACTTCGGAGGCAACGACCGCAAAGCCGCGCCCATGTTCGCCCGCCCGCGCGGCCTCGACCGCAGCGTTGAGCGCCAGAAGATCGGTCTGGCGGGCGATTTCCTGCACGATGGAAATCTTGGCCGCGATGGTTTGCATCGCCGCCACCGCCTTGTTGACCGCCGCGCCGCTGGCTTCGGCATCCTTGGCCGATTGGCGGGCGATCTTTTCGGTCTGGGCCGAATTGTCGGCGTTCTGCTTGATGTTGCCCGCCATTTCCTCGATCGAGCTGGAGGCTTCCTCGGTGCTGGCGGCCTGTTCGGTGGCGCCTTGCGAGAGGGTTTCGGCGCCCGATGCCATTTCCTGCGCGCCCGAGGCCACATTGCTGGCGGCAAACAGCGCACCACCCACAACATCGCTCAAACGGTCGGTCATCGCGATCAGCGCATGGCCCAGCTTGTCCTGCGAGGACAGCGCGGTGTGCTTGACCGTCAGGTCGCCCCCGGCGATCTTTTCGGCCAGATTGGCCGCATCGCGCAGATTGGCCGTCATGCGATTGACCGTATCGACCAGATCGCGGATCTCGTCCTGACTGGTCACCGCGATCTCCTGATCCAGATCGCCCAGCGCCACCGCATCCAGCGCCAACCGCACCCGCGCCAGCCCATGCGTGACGGTCCGCGAAATCCAGAACGCGCCCGCCATGCCCACGATCAGCGCCACAGCGGCGGTGATCAGCAGGGTCGTGCGCGAACTGTTGTACAGTTCGTCGGTTTGGGCATTGGCGCGGTCCATGTCCCTTTGCGCGGCATCGACCAACTGGCCGAGAACAGAGCTCATGGCATTGGCCATTTCGCGCGATTTGGTGATCGAAACGGCGCCCGCCTCGGCATTCTTGTTGGCCAGCCCAAGGCTGCGCACCTGATCCTCGATGGGGATGAAATCGGCCCAGCGGGTCTGGAGCTGCGCCCAGAGGGGGCGCGTTTCGGCCGTCGCACCCGCGCTGCCCTGCGCCAGCAAGGCCTGCGCCTCGTTGCGCGCCTTCAACAGGTCGCCGTCAAACTTGCGCGTCATCGCATCATCCGTGGTCAGCGCCATGTTCTTTTCCATGCGCAGCACGTAATTGATCTTGCCATCCAGCATCAGGGCCCGCTGCTGACGCTTGGCCGGGCCGGTGATCACATTGGAAATCGCATCATTCAACGCGCTCATGCGCATCACGCCGACCGTCACCACGGCCGCCATCAACAGGATCAGAACGGCAAAGACACCGATCAGTTTTGCACGAATAGTTGCATTCATCACACGCCACCTTTGGGCTAGATATTTATATCGGAATGGACGGAGTGGCCCCGCCTAGGGCGCCGCGCCCGCGCGCGCGGATTGCGCCAGACTTTCGGCAAAGATCAGTTCGAGATCGGGCAGGATCACGAATTGCCCCTGAGGCCGGGCGATGGCGCGGATGAAATCGGCGCGCCAGCGCATGCCTACAGGCGGCGCTTCCTCCACCGGCACGCCCTCCATCGCGGCCACATCCAGCACCTTGTCCGCGACCAGACCGATGGTGGTGGGCTCGCCCTCCACCTCGGCCTCGATGACGATGACGCGCGTGTCCTCGCCATGATCGGCGTGCGCCATGCCAAAGGCCACGGCCAGATCGGTCAAAGGCACAATCGCCCCGCGCACATTGATAAGCCCGCTGGCAAAACCGGGCGCGCCCGGCACGCGGGTGATCGCGGGCACTTCAAGGATCTCGCGCACCGCCTGCGCATCAATGGCAAAGATTTCGCCATCCAGCGCAAAGGTCAAAACACGCTCGGGAATGCTCATGCCACTTCCCCCGCTCTCTCGCCCAGCAGGCGCTGGTTCTTTTGCGCCGCAACGATCAGATTGCCCACGTCAAGGATCAGCGCGACATTGCCGTCGCCAAGGATCGTGGCGCCTGAAAAGCTGCCTTGCCCCGCGTGGAAGCGCGACAGGGATTTGATGACGGTCTGGGTGTTGCCGATGATCTGATCGACGACGAGGCCGACCCGGCCCCGGCCCTGCCCGACGATCACCACCTTTTGGAACAGGTCCGCCGGATAATCGGTGCCGAATGTGTCGCGCAGGCGCAGATAGGGCACCAGTTCACCGCGCACATCGAGGAAATTGCGCCGCGCGGTCGAAGTCACCTCGGCGGCGGGCAATTCGATGCATTCCTCCACCACGGACAGCGGGATCGCATAACGCCCCTCGCCCACGCGGACCAACATGCATTCGATGATCGCCAGCGTCAGCGGCAGATGCAGCGTCATGGTCGTGCCCATGCCCGGCGTGCTGGCGATGTCGATTGTGCCGCGCAGGGATTCGATGCTGCGCTTGACCACATCCATGCCCACGCCACGGCCCGACAGGTTGGTGATCGCCGCCGCCGTCGAAAATCCGGGGTGAAAGATCATCTGGAACAATTCGCCATCGCCAAGGATAGCGCCCGGCTGGATCAGCCCCTGCGCCTCGGCCTTGGCGCGCACGCGCTCGCGGTCGATGCCCTTTCCATCGTCGGTGATGGCGATCAGCACCTCGCCGCCCGCCTGCCGCGCCGACAATGTCAGGCGGCCCGTCACCGGCTTGCCCGCCGCCACGCGGTCATCGGCGGTTTCCAGCCCATGGTCGCAGGAATTGCGGATCAGATGGATCATCGGATCGGCCAGACGCTCGATCACCGTCTTGTCGACCTCGGTCGCCTCGCCATGCGTGACCAGTTCGATGGTCTTGCCCGTTTCGCGCGCCAGATCGTGGACAAGGCGGCGGAAACGGCCGAACAGATTGCCCACCGGCATCATCCGCATCGCCATCGTCGTATCGCGCAACTCGGCCGACAGGCGCTCGATATCCTCCGACACCGCGCGCAGCGTGAGTTCGTTGACAGGGCCGACGCTGGCGGCCAATTGCGCCAGACGGCTCTGGGCGATCACCAGTTCGCCCACGCGGTTCATCAATTCATCCAGACGTTCGGCGGCCACGCGCACGCTTTCCTGCGCGGGCGGCGCGGCTTTAGCCACCGGCTGAGGCGCGGCCAGCACTGTGGCGACGGGCAGAACCTCGACCGGCTCGTCGCTTTCGGGCTCCTCGATGAGAGGGGTGATCGCCAGATCCATGTCGTCGATGACAAAGATGAAGACATCCTCGATGTCCTCGCAGGTCACATCGCCCTCGATCACGATGTCCCAGTAGATATAGCATTCGGTGGGCACGAGAGAAGCCAGCGGCGGCAGTTCATCAAGGCGCGGCGTGATCCGGCAATCGCCAAGCTCGCGCAATTCATCCAGCAAGGGCAAGGGATTGGTGCCGTTGACCATCGCGCCGGGGGGCAGCTTGAAGGAAATGTGCCAGCCCTTGCGCTCGGCCTGAACAGGCCGGGGAACGGCCACGCCCTCGCTGTTGGCCACAGCCTTTTCCAGCGCGGAGAGGATCGCCTCGCCCGCCACCTCCAGCATGGGGTCGCCCTGCGTGCCCACATCGATCAGCGCCTGCATATGATCGCGCGCCGAAAGGACAACCCCGATCAGCGCCTGCGAGGCCTCGGCATGGCCCTTGCGCACGCGGTCAAAGGCGGTTTCGCAATGGTGGGTGAAACGCGCCAGCGCCTCAAAGCCGAACATCGCACCCGAGCCTTTAAGGGTATGGAGCCCGCGAAACACCTCGTCGACCAGCCCGGTGTTGGTCGAATCCCCGGCCAGATCGAGCAGCGCCGCCTCGACAGAATCGAGCAGTTCTGCTGCCTCCACCCGAAAGGCGGCTACCGGATCATCCTCGCTCATCGGCCAAGAACCTTGCGGGCGATCTTGACCAGTTGATCGGCGTTAAACGGTTTGACCAGCCAGCCCGTCGCGCCTGCCGCCTTGGCCTGTCCCTTGACGCCATCATCGCTTTCCGTGGTCAGAAAGATGATGGGTACGCCGGTCTGCTTGCCGCTCTTGCGGATTTCGCGGATCATGGTCAGCCCGTCCATGCGCGGCATGTTCAGGTCGGTGATGATCATGTCGAAACGCTGGGCGCCTGCCTTGGTCAATCCTTCCATGCCGTCGCCCGCCTCGGTGACGGTATAGCCCGCCCCCGTCAGCGCGATGCGCACCGCCATGCGCAGGCTGGAGGAATCATCAACGGTAAGAATGGACGCGCTCATGCGGGGATAACTCCGTGGAACCAGAAATCGATATCGGCATGGGTCTGGGGATAGAGCCCGGTGCGGGCCAGCAGCGAGATCAGCACCGGATTGGCAGGCGCGGTCAGGCGAAACTGGCGATGGTTGGCCTCGGCCTCGGTCCGTGCGGCAAGGATCAGTTGCACCACGCCCAGATCGCCCTGTTCCAGACGGTCCACGTCCAGATCGACATCCTGTCCGGCCAGAAAGGCCTCGCACAGCGCCTCATGCGCCGCGCCGATTGTCTGCAGCGTCACATCCTGTGCCAGCTTTACCAAAATCGCCATTGTCCAAGCCCGCCCTGCCAAGGGTCAACCAGAATGCCCTTGCGTCAGGTTGGTTTATCAAAAGCGTGTAGATGGTTGCTTTGGGAGGGACTGCGTAGAGTCACGCAGTCGCGGGGAAATCATAAGGCGCGCGAGGGGCAAAATCGGCGCGCGCCTGCCCGGTTCTCAATCGCGGTCCGACCGGCCGTCCCCGATCTGGCGCGGGCCGATCGCATGGGACAGCACCTGCGCCACATCCTCGGCCGCCAGTGGGCGGCTGAAGAGGAAACCCTGCATTTCCGAACAAATCTGGCGCTTGAGATAATCGAGCTGCTCGCGGCTCTCGACCCCTTCGGCCACACAGCCCAGTCCCAGATTTTGCGCCAGCGAGAGGATGCCCTGCACCACGGCGGCGGCATTGGGCTCGGTGGCCACCTCGCTCATGAAGGTGCGGTCGATCTTGATCCGGTCGAGCGGAAAGCGGCGCAGATAGGACAGCGAAGACCAGCCCGTGCCGAAATCATCGAGCGAGAGGGTTACGCCCAACGCCTTGAGATCATTCATGATCTGGATCGTCACCTCGGTATCGTCCAGCGTCAGGCTCTCGGTCAGTTCCAGTTCGAGCCATTGCGGGTCCATGCCCGAAATCTCCAGCGCGCGCCTGACGCTCCTGACGATATCGCCGCGATAGAATTGCTGGGCCGAAAGGTTGACCGCCATGCGGATCGGCGGATGGCCCGCCCTTTGCCACGCCACATTCTGGCGGCAGGCCTGTTCCAGCACCCATTCGCCCACCTCGACGATCAGCCCCAGTTCCTCAAGCAGCGGCACAAAGACCGAGGGCAGCACCAGCCCCTGCACCGGATGGTTCCAGCGCAACAGGGCCTCGACCCCGGTGACGTGGTAACCATCCAGGGCCACCTGAGGCTGGTAATACAGGGTGAACTCGCCGTTGACGCAGGCCATGTGAATATCATTGGCCAATTCCTGCCAACGCATCGTGGCCTCATTCATCGCCGGGGTGAAATGGCGGTGGATGCCGCGCCCGTTGCCCTTGGCGTCATACATGGCGGTGTCGGCCGAACGCAGCAGCTTGGCCGGGTCCTCGCCGTCCTGCGGGAATGTGCTGACGCCAATGCTGCCGCCGATGTGCAACTGGTGCTGCTCGATCAGGAACGCGCTTTTGAGCGCCTGAAGCACCTTGGCCGCCACCACATCGACATCGCCCGCATGGGCCACATCGCCCAACAGGATGACAAATTCATCGCCCCCCAGCCGCGCCGCCGTATCGCATTCGCGCAGGCAGGAGCGCAGCCGGTCCGCCACGGTCTGCAACAGCATATCGCCCACATGATGGCCCAGCGAATCGTTGATATGCTTGAAATGGTCCAGATCGAGCATCATCACGGCCACCTGCTGGCCGCTGCGCCGGGCCTGCGCCACGGCCTGTCCCAGCCGGTCGGTCAACAGCGTGCGGTTGGGCAGACCCGTCAGCGCATCATGCAGCGCCATATAGCGGATGCGGGCCTCGGCCTCCTTGCGGTCATTGATATTGCGGAAATTGAACAGGACCACCTGACGCTGATCGGTTTCATAGGTTCGCGCGATCACTTCGGCATGGGTGACCACACCGCTGGCGGCGGTCAATTCCCAATCGTCATATTTCACCATGCCGAGGCGCATGGATTCCCTCAGCATCGCCTCGCCAAAAGTCATGCGGGCCGAGGCGGCCAGTTCCCAGATCGTTTTGCCCAGCACATCGGCCGGGTCATGGCTGAACATATCCATGGCGGCGGGGTTCGCGTCAAACACCTCGCCGGACTGCGCGTCGACCAGCATCAGCCCATCGGGCGCCGTTTCAAACAGGCGGCGATAGCTGACCTCGGAGCGTTTCAGGTTCACCTCGGCAATATGGCGCGCGGCCATTTCCATTTCGAGCCTGGCATTCCTGGCGGCCAGATTCCTCTGGGCATTGCGAAGGCTCAGATGCGTGCGCACGCGGGCCAGCATTTCCTCGGTCTGGAACGGCTTGCTGATATAATCGACCCCGCCCGCCTGAAAGGCCGACACCTTGTCATTCACATCGGTCAGCGCCGTCATGAAAATCACGGGAATTTCGGCGGTCAGCGGATTGGCCTTCAGTCGCCGGCAGGTTTCAAACCCGTCGATGCCCGGCATCATCACATCCAGCAGGATCAGGTCGGGCTGGCCCAGTTCGGCGCGTTTCAGGCCCTCCATCCCGTCCTGCGCGACGGTGACATTATAGTTGTTGTCCTCCAGATGCTCGCCCACCACGCCCAGATTGACGGGATTGTCATCCACCACCAGAATGGTCTGAACCTGCGCGCCCGCATCGGCAACGAAAGTGCCCGACATGTCGCTCATGGCCGTTTCTCCATGCTGGCCTCGACCATTGCGAGCAGGGCCTGCGATTGAAACGCGCGGGCCATGCGCGTGATCGTTTCGGCAAAGACGCGATAGGCCGGATCAAGCGCGGCAATCCTTTCGGCCTCGCCGCGCACCGCGCGCATATTGCCCGCCGCCGCCGCCTGATGCAGCGCGCCGAGCACATCGGGCGCGGGAATGGTCATGGCATCATCCTTGGCCTCAGCCTGTTCGACCACCCATTCCAGCCCGATCGCCTCGCCCACCAGCCGGATCATCTCGGCCCGGTCCAGCGGCTTGGGCAGGAAGGAGCGCGCGCCGGCCGCCAGCGCGGCGGCCTGATTTTGCGGCGAGATGCCAGAGGATACCGCGATGATCGGGACATGGCGCAAGCCCCTGTGCTCGCCCAGCGCGTGGATCGCCTCCAGCCCATCCATGCCCGGCATACGGATGTCCATCAGGATCAGATCGGGCGGCGAGGCGATGGCCTGCGCAATCCCATCCTGCGCATTGGGCGCCTGTTCAACGATAAAGCCCAGATCGGCCAGCAGCGCGGCCAGCACTTCGCGATTGGCGGTGATGTCATCGACGATCAGCACCCGGCGCCGGTCGCCGCGATAGCCGGTGCATTCGGCCGGATTGACCCCGCCGTCCGCCTGGCGGTGCGACACGGCCAGATCAAGGTCGAACCAGAACAGGCTGCCCTCACCTACCGCGCTTTCGACCTTGAGCGTGCCGTCCATCAATTCGATCAACTGGCGGCTGATCGACAGGCCAAGCCCGGTGCCGCCCGAACGCTTGTCATTGGCGCCCACCTGTTCAAAGGGCATGAAGATCGCGGACAGATCCTGCGCGGCGATCCCCACCCCGGTGTCACGCACCGCGAAATTGAGCCGCACGCTCTGACCGCTGATCATCAGCACGCTGGCGCACAGCGTCACCCGGCCCCGGTCGGTGAATTTGACCGCATTGCCCAGCAGGTTGAGCAGCACCTGACGCAGCCGCTTTTCATCGGCCAGCACGAAATCGGGCAGATCGGGGGCCAGATCGCAGACAAAATCCAGCGCCTTTTCCTCGGTCCGCACGCGCATGATCGCCGCGATCCCATTGAGGAATCCGCGCAGGTCGATGCTGGCGGGATAAAGCTCCAGCTTGCCCGCCTCGATTTTCGACAGATCCAGAATGTCATTGATCAGCGTGAGCAGGTGCTGGCCGCTGTCATGGATGGTGCGGGCGGCGTGCTGGTGGCGCTCCTCGATGCCCTTTTCGCGCATCAGCAATTGGGCATAGCCCATCACGGCATTGAGCGGCGTGCGCAATTCATGGCTCATATTGGCCAGAAAATTCGACTTGGCCTGGCTGGCGCTTTCGGCCACGGATCGGGCAATGTCCAGTTCGCGGCTGCGGTCGGCCAGTTGGGCCTGAATGCTTCGGCGCTCGGCGATTTCGGCCTGCAATTGCTCGATGGCCGCATCGCGCTCCTCGACCCGCGCGGCCAGCGCCTCATTGGCCAGCCGCAATTGCGCGGGCGATGGAATGGCCAGCAGCTTGGGCATCAGCGGCCAGAGCGCGGCGGCCGTTGCCACCGAAACCACGGCGGTCAGCGCCTTGACCAGCGCCTGAATGCCGTAAATCGGATGCCACAGGGTGATGATCGAAATGACATGCGTGGCCCCGCAGGCCAGAATGAACACCGCAAAGCAGATGAACACCCAGCTGAACGCGATATCGCCGCGCTTGCGCACCAGCATGACCAGCGCGACCGGGATGGTGAAATAGGCCAGCGCCGTGATCGCATCGGCCATCACATGCGTCCAGATCAGTTCCGGTTGCCACAGCAGGCAGAAGCCATGCGGGGCATAACCATGATCATTCAGAATATTATGAAAATACCGCAGCAAGGCCATGCCTTTCATCCACCCAAACGCAGATGATTTAACACGGCATCTTTTTATATATTGCGGACCGCACCTCAGGCAAAATAGAGAAAACCACCTATGCTTTCGTATTAGGCAGATTTACCCATAACAGGCCCGCCGCCCCGCTCGGGCGCAAGCGACAGGCCCCGACAGGCGTCAGATCCGGTTCAATTCCACCCTTGCCGCCGCCACCTTGTCGGCCAGACGCGGATCGTTGAGCAAGAGCGTGGCCGCCAGCGTGCCGATCACCTCGCTGGCCTGAATGTCGCTGGCGTAATGCGCGCCGCAATATTCGCGGCTCATCGCATAATCCTGTGCGCGGTCCATGATCCTGTCCGCCTTGGCGGGCAACAGCCGCGCCAGAGCCACACCCACCGCATAGCCCAGCGTCGAATGGCCCGAGGGATAGGAGCGATAGGCAGGCTTGGCCGGATCGGCCTTGCCTTCGCAAAAAGGCAGCGAGGCATCCGCGCTGTAGGGCCGCATGCGATGGAAATGATCCTTGGCAATGCTGGCCACGACAGCGGATTCATGGTTGACGATTTCCAGCAATTCCCACGTCGCGGGCAGTTTTTTCAGATCGACGCCCAGCGTTTCGTTAAAGACCGCCGGGTCCTCGTGGATCGCATCCTGATAGGCCTGCTTCAAACGCTGAGGGCTGGCGCCGGCGATCAGCTGGTGCAACATGGCCAGCTCGCGCGCATTGGCGGGCATATCCTTGGCCACCGGCGCGGGCAGGATCAGCACCGGCTGGAACAGCGTGGCATCCAGATATTGCAGTGTTTTGGGCTTGGCAGGCGCGCTTTGCGCCAAGGCGGCCGTGGGCACCATCGCAGGCATGGCCACCGCCAGCAGGGCAGCGCTCAGTATCGCTTTCATCATCGCGAATTCCTTCCTCAGGCTTTGGGCGACACAACCAGAATGACGAAACTGCCCGGCACCGGCTTGCCGCGCTTGGCTCCGGCCTCGGGCGCGGCCAGCGTGGCGGCGGGCAGATAGACCCGGCCATCGCGCGGGTCCACAGCGCCGGTCTTGGCGCCGATCTGGGTGGGGATGACCTGCGCCACGGCGATATGATCGGCGCGGCGGATGTCGAGCGCGACCAGCGTGCCGCTGCCGCCGCAGGGGATGAAGGCCAGCCCGCGCGCCTCGTCGGCGATCACCGCGTCGGCGTCCTTGCCGATGGGCAGCTTGGCCACGGCCTTGCCGCTGGCCACATCGGCCACCACCGCCACGCCATTGGCGCAGGCCGAGATCAGCCGCTTGCCCCCGGCCACCATGGCCAGGCCCGTTGGGCCGACGCAACCGGGCATGGCAATCTTGCGCAGCACCCGGCCAGCTTTGAGATCAACTTCGGCAATCCTGTTCTCATCCTCAAGATTGACAAAGGCCCCGCCGCGCCCGTTGCTGACCGCAAATTCCAGACCGCCCGCCAGCTTCATCGTGGCCGTCACCGCATGGGTCTTGGCGTCGATGCTGGTGATCGTGTCGCTGCCCGGGCTCATCACCGCAATCTGGCCGGTGGCGGCATCGTAAAACGCCGCATCTGGCTTCTTGCCGCTGGGCACCTGCGCGATCACCTTGCCACTGGCTACTTCAACAAAGCGGGTCAGGCCGCTCTTGCCGTCGGTTTCCACAAGGGTCGCGCCATCGTCGATCAGGATCACCTGATGCGCGCCCTCGGCGCTGGTGACCGCATCGGTCACCTTGCGCGTGGTCAGATCGAGCGCCATCACCGCATTGCTGCGCGCGACATACAGCACGCCGCGCGGGGCATCGACGCGCGCATAATCCCAGCCGCCATCGGCCCCGGCGATCCTGTCGGTCACGCTGTAATTCACGCGGGTCTGCGCGGCGACGGGCGCGGCCGCGATCATTGCGGCCAAAAGGCCGGCGCCTGCCCATTTCGTTCCGGTCATCATTGTCGGTGTCCTGTCCGGCCGACAGTCCGATCCTGCCGCGCTCGATAGGTGGCGGGTAGGAACCATTTATGACAGATAGATGACAAGCCGCCCCCGGCCCCGCAGAATGCCGCAAATGACAAATTTAGAATGTCAGCGACCGCCCTCTCCCCCGCGCACCAGCAGCGCCAGTTCGGTGCGATTGCCCACATTCAGCCGGTCGAAGATGCGGTGGAGATAGACCTTCACCGAGCCTTCGGAAATGGCTAGGTTTTCAGCAATTTCGCGGTTGCGCAGGCCCGCCGCCACCCCTTCGACGATCCGCCGGTCACGCTCGCCAAGCGCATCGAGCGGGTTGGCTGGCGAGGGCTGCGAGGCCAGCATAAAGGCCCGCTCCATCATCGCCATCGAGATCGCCCGCGTTCCGGCCATCACCGTGTCGATGGCCTCCTTCAAGGCCGAGGCATCGCTGTCTTTCAGCAGGATGCCGTTGACGCCCAGCCGAATCGCGGCAACCAGACTGGCATCGTCGATCTCGGCCGCCAGCATCAGCACAGGCCGGGTATCGCCCTGCTCCCGCAGCGCCTCCAGCACCGCCACCCCATTGCGCCCCGGCATCCGCAGATCGACGATCACCAGATCGGGGTCCTTTTCCGCCACCGCCGCCAGCGCCGCATCGCCATCGCCCACCGAGGCCACAATCGCAAAACCCAGACTGCCCAGCACCTGCTCCAGCCCGGCGCGCAAAAACGCATGATCGTCGGCAATGACGATGCTGGTCATCCGGCAGGCTCCATGGGCAGAGTTACAAGCACGCGCGTTTGCCCGTGGATCAGCCCGATGGTCAAGCCCCCTCCCAGCCTTGCCACGCGCGCGGCGATGGATTGCGGGGGATCGCCCAGCGCATCGGGGGCAAAGCCGATGCCATCGTCGACAATGGCCATGCTCAGCCCGCCGTCGGTGGTGTCCAGTTCGACACGGACATGGCGCGCCTGTCCATGGCGGGCGGCATTGGCGGTGGCCTCGCGCAGGATCTGCTGGATCTCGAAATTGAGCGCGGTGGGTACGATGACCGGCCCCTTACCCTCCGCCGACACCGATACCGACACCGCCACCAGCCATTGCGCGGAAAGCTGGTCGGCCAGCGGGATCAGTTCCTGAAGCAGGTCGCGCTGCCCCGGCTGGATCTGCCCCTGACGCAGGCGTTCGATGATGGCGCGCACATGGCCCTGTTCGGCCGCCAGCCCGGCGCAGAGCAGGTCGATGTCATCAGGCGCGGCCGTCCCCTGCGCCAGTTTATAGCGTAAGGCCTCCAGCCGGAATTTCGCCCCGGCCAGCGTTTGCACCACGCTGTCATGCAGATCGGCGGCGATCTGGGTGCGCAGGCGCGACATGGCCACTTCGCGCGCCATGGCCTCGGTTTCCTCCTCATCCATCGCGGCGGCCACTTCGCGCACCACGCTTTTGGCGGCAAAGAGATCGTCGCAATTGAGGCCCGCTATGCCCGTCAGCACCAGTTGCCCGCGCCCGGTGCGCCCGATGATCGGCAAGGACAGGCCCTGCGCCCCCGCAAAGTCCGCGATCAGCCCCTCCATCGGCGCGGGCGCCATGGCCACCATGCGATCCTGATCATTGAGGACCAGCGCGCGGCGACGCGGAGCATCGAACACCATACCACCCGCCGGCAAAGGCAGATCCAGAGCGGCCAGTTCCGCCCCCTCGCCCATCTTGCCGCAAGTGCGGATGATAGGGCGGCTCTCACCCTGCGCCATCCATGCAATGGCGCCCCCTGTGGCGCCATAGGCCCCCATCGCATAATCCAGCACCCCGGCCAGAGGGTCCTGCGCCACATCGGGCCGTATATAACGGGCCACGGGCAGATTCTGTCGGTTGAAGGCGAACCAGCCCAGCATCAGCGAGAGCAGCGCCAGCGTGCTGAAGCGGCGGATGAATTTGGTCGTGTCGAAATGAAACTCGCCCCATTCGACCAGCAGCCCCGCCAGCAGGAAACAGGCCGCCAGCCCCACCGCGATCAGCAGGATGCTCCGCCTGTTCCACCGCGTGGCCGAATTGAGCATCAGAAAGGCGAAGAAGGCCATGAAGGAGCTGAAGAAATCCAGCGTCACCGCCTCGGTCAGATAGAGGCCGACAAGGAAGGTGGCGACATCGACCGCGAAGGCCGCCCGCGCCAGCCGGAAATCATACCACCAGCTTTGCGCCGCCACCGCCAGCATCACCAGCGCAAAGACCAGATAGGCGCCAAACAGCCACACCGTTTCGGCCCCGCCCTGCGCATGATGATGCGGCGCCATCCAGAGCCACACCGCAAACAGGGCCGCCATCAAACTGCGCATCACGGCCAGAACCAGACCAGAACGCGATCGGGTCAAACCCGGTTCCTTTCCTGATGTTGCGGCATGGCCTTCTTCCTTGGCATGAATTTCGGCCCAGTCAATGCGGCCCTTTCATCAGGGTGTGCACGCACCAGGCCCCAGGAAAGGGCATCTGCGAAGAATGCTTCCGAATCGTCACAAAAGTGCAAACATCGATGGATAGAGGGCGCTGTAACTTACCGATTAACTAAAGTTACTGCCAACAGCAGCCATCCTCTCCAACCCGGCTGCACCCCTCGGAGGAATATCAGGTGAAACATTCCAAGGCCCTTCTGGCCCTGCCGTTGAGCGCGCTTGTGCTGATGAATGCGGGCGTTGCCCATGCAGCCGACGCCGCCCCGGCAGAAGGCAACGGCACCGGACTGACCGACATTGTCGTGACCGCCACCAAGCGCGAAACCAACCTGCAGAAGACCCCGGTGGCCATCTCGGTGGTCAGCGAGCAGGTCATCAAGGACCGCCATGTTCAAAGCCTGATCGACCTGGCCGATGGCGGCGTGCCCTCGCTGCGCGTGGCCACCTTCGAAGCGCGCCAGTCGGCGCTGACGGTCGGCATCCGCGGCATCGTCCCCTTCGACCAGAACCAGACCGCCCGCGACAGCGGCGTCGGCGTCTATATCGACGGCGTGTATCTCGCCCGCTCGCAGGGCCTGAACGCTGCGCTGTTCGACGTTTCGCGCATCGAAGTGCTGAAAGGTCCGCAGGGCACTCTGTTTGGCCGCAACACCGAAGGCGGCGCCGTCAGCATCGTGACGCGCGACCCCAGCGGCCAGTTCGGCGGCCGCTTCTCGGCAGGCGTGGGCAATTACGGCAGCCACACCGCCGAGGGCCACTTGGACCTGCCCGAATTCAACAATATCGCGGTCAAGATCGACGCGGTGGAACAGCATCAGGACGCCACCGTCAAGAACCCGCTGGCAGGGCAAGCCGGGTGGAACCAGTATGAGCGCGTGGGCGGCCGCATCAGCGCCAAGTGGACCCCAATTCAAGGCTTCTCGGCGCTGGTGTCCTATGACAAGGGCCGCGACGAAAACACGCCCAATTTCAGCCAGCTCATCAACTACAACCCCAATGGCCTGCCGGTCGGAACCTACAACGGCTCCAGCCTGACACTGAACGGCGCCAACTGCACCGCTGGCAAGACCTGCATCGCCCCGCTCTCGCCGCTGGTCACCCCCACGGGCGGCAACCGCCTGTCGACGGCCCCGATCGGCGTGCCCCAGCAGCCCAGCGTCGACCGCACCGAAGGCACCTCGCTGCACCTGAACTATAAGGTGATGCCGGGCATGGAGCTGCGCTCGATCACGGCATGGCGCCGTGTTTCGACCGAGCAGTGGGACAATTCGGGCGGCGCGGCGCGCACCATCTTTGCCCCCAACACCGCTTTCAGCCGCTACAGCCTGTCTTACCTGAACCAGCGTCAGTTCAGCCAGGAACTGCAACTGGTCGGCAGCATCCCGCAGGTCGACTATGTGCTGGGCGGCTATTACTTCAATGAACGCGCCCAGGAACAGGCATCGACCCCCAGCTCGAACACCTGGAATGCGGACGGCACCGGCTATACGATCAACAGCGAAACGGTCTCGGGCGCTGTCACCTCGAAAAATCAGGGCTGGGCCATCGGCCAGCAGTTCCTGCAGCGCGCCAGCGAAGCCTATGCCCGCAGCTATGCCGCGTTTGGCCAGATGACCTATACGCCCGAATGGCTGGACAACAAATTCCACCTGACGCTGGGCGGCCGCTACACCAATGAAAAGCGTCACGGCACGCTTTACTTGGTGCAGGGCATTTCGTCGAACTTCCTGTTCAACGAAAGCGTCAGCCGCTTCGACCCGCTGGCGGTTGCCGCCTATGAGTTGACGCGCAACGTCAACCTCTATGCCAAATATTCGACCGGCTATCGTGCGGGCGGCGCCAATGACCGTTCGCAGACCTTCAACTCGTTTGGCCCCGAAGTCGTGCGCTCGTATGAAATCGGCACCAAGATGGACCTGATGGACCATCACGTTCGCCTCAACCTGGCGGGTTACATGATGGACCGCACCGGCACGCAGACCGACTTCGACAATGTCGACACCAACCCCAACAGCCCGACCTTCAACCTGCACACCGAGGAAACCCGCAACGCGCCGGGCACGTCCAAGATCCGCGGGATCGAGGCCGACCTGACGGTCAAGCCGGCCGAAGGCGTCACGCTGGGCGCGTCCTACGCCTACACCTACACCTTTGTTCCGCCCACGGCCAATCCGTTCCTGAACAATGCCCTGTATCAGGTCTATACGGTCTATACGCCGCGCAATGCCGCCTCGGCCTATGCCGATTACGTCATGCCGGTGAACGCCAATGGCAGCGAGGTGCGCGTGCATCTGGACGCCAACTATGCCCAGTCGCAGTACAGCTTCCAGAACGAGCCGGTGAAGACCGACGCCAGCTTCGTCGTCAACGGCCGCATCGCTCTGGCCTCGGTGCCGATGAGCGGCGCGACCAAGGCGACCTTCTCGGTGTGGAGCCGCAACTTGTTCAACACCACCTACATCTATCGCCGCTCGGGCGCGAATGATGCGGTGCTGGGCGATTACGGCAACTTCAACCCGCCCCGCACCTTCGGCGGCGAGGTGCAGATCACCTTCTAATCGGCATTACCCCACACGAGGTGCAGACTCCCTCGTGGTATAAAGAGAAAAGACCCCCATCCTGGACGGGCGGCCCGCAAGGTCGCCCGTCTTTTTGCGTCCGCCGATCATCGCCGGCTTTTATGCAGACTTCACGCAATTGCGCCCAGCTTCGCGTAGAGGCTTAACGCCCATCAGGCTTAGGGATGGCCCTGCTCAAAGGCAGGAATTGTCCGATGTCGCCCATCTATCGCTTTTTGAAATTCGCCCCCGGCCCGCGCGCTGATCGCGCCTTGCGGCTGACGGGGCTGGTCTTGCTGGCTTTGGCGGCGGGGCTGGCGCGGATGCTCTTTATCGGGCGCCATGCCCTGCCGCCCCACCCCGGTTCCCCCTGGGAAATGGCCGTTGCGATGGGCGCGGTGCTGCTGTTCTGGGCGGGCAATGTGCTGGCGATGGCGGGCGATGCCCTGCTGCGCCCCATGGCGCGCCCTCCTCGCCCGCTTTGAACCCGCTGTCCGATCCTCAACTCTTGGGCTTGATCACTTTGACCGTGTTTATATTGCCTGGGATGACAAAACGCACGAAATCGCTGCTGGCGCTGCATGCCGCGCCGCGTTCGGGGCGATAGCTGGACTGATAACGCACCCCGGTAAACATATCGCGCGCCGCATCGGTAAAGACAAAGGGCGGATAGGCGATCACCGTGCGGACTTGCGCGGTATGGCCATCGGCCTGAATGTCGAATTCGGTGCGCGCCCATCCCTCGAAGCCATAGCGCAGCGCCTCGGTCGGGAAATGCGATGGCGCGCTGTTGCTATTGGTCAACGCCGGGCGCGGGCCGATCAAGGCGCACTGCTCCTGTGTCAGACCGGTGGTGGCGAACCATTGCCCGGCCTTGTCCAGATCGCCGCTGCGCGCCGCCTCATTGGCCAGCCGCAATTGCGCGAACTGGCGCAGGGGGTGATGTTCGGCAAGCCGCTGGTCCTGGGCCACGCGGATCAGGGCGACCTGGATGCGCTCGGCCTGACTGCTGCGTGCGCGGGCAGGCGCCCCTATCAACAGCGCGGTGTCCTGCGCCAGAGCATCCTGCGCCAGCGCCGGATCATCGGCCAGCGCCAGCAACTGATCCATCGCCACCCGCTCGCTATCCTCCCCTTTATGACCCGTTTGGGGCCGCGAGGATTCGAGCAGCACCAGCGCAGCATGTGCAGCCTCGGCAGGAATGGCCCGCGATCCGCCCCGCGCCAGCACCAGCCCGCGCTCAATCGAAGCCTGCCGGTCCTGTGCCCCGCGCAGATCGACCAGCGCCAGTCGCACAAGCGCCGCCAGTTCGGCATCCTCCTTGCCCGCCTTCTGCGCCGCCTCGGCCGCCGCGAGCCAGCGCGACCATGGCAGCCCATCCGACGCAGGCGCCCATTGCGAAAACCGGGTCAGCAGCGGGTTGAGCGCGGAAATACCGCCTGTACCTTCCGCGCGGGTACACACGATCTCGACCCGCGTGGCGATGCGAAAGAACTCAGGAATGCGCGCGGCATCTTCGCGCGGCCATACCCATTGCTGTACCGCACGGGCAAAGGCGGAGGCTTTGGCATAGGAGCCATTGGCATAAACGGTCCGCGCGCTTTCCACCTGCCCCTGACCGCTGATGGTGAATTCAACCACGGCGCGATCCTCCGGCTCCAGCCCGGTGTCGGGGCCGCACATCGGGGGTTCCATTTGCCCCGCCTTGGTAAAGAGGGACTTTTCCAGCCTGCCTGCGCCGGATGCGGCCATAAAGCTATAGGCCGTCTCGCGGTCCTTCGTCAGCATAGCCGCCTGCGCCAGATCGGCGCGCAGCAGCGCCTCCTCGACCGAAAGGCGGCCATTGGTGCCGGGGCTGAGCTTGAGGGCCTGCTCCAGCGCCGCCCGCCCTTCCTTGACCCGGCCATGATTGAGCAGGATGCGCCCCTTCATCATCTGCCACATCGCCTGTGCATGCTTGTCCGGCTTGGCCTCGGCCGAGGCCAGCGCATAGCCTTCCTCCACCGTGTCCAGCGCCTGATTTCCGCTGTCGAAACTGGTCAGTTGCGCCAGCCACATCAACGTCTGCGACCGCTCCTGACCTTTCAACAGCGCCAGCGCGGCCTTGTAATGGGCCAGCGCCGTATCGTGGTCCCACCGCGCCGCAGCCAGATTGCCCAATCTTTGTTCGACGCGCACCACCTCATTGGCGAATTCCTCACCCGCGCGGGTCAATTGAGGCAGGCCTTGCTGCACCATAAGCTCGCCCTGCGCGGTTTGCCCTATGGCGATCAGGCAATCGCCGCGCCGCACGGCAATCGCGGCATAGGGCAAAGTGCCCGGCCTGATGCGCGGATCATCGGCCAGTTGCGCAAAGATCGGCAAAGCCTTGACGCAATCATTGTTCACCCATGCGTCGGTGGCGGCATTGAACAGCGATTGAAGGTCGGGCTTGGCAGCGGGTGCGGTTTGCGCGCAGAGCGGCGCCCCCATTTGCAGAACCAGCGCAGCGCCCAGAGCAATACGTGAGATCTGCAAGACATCCTCCCGATTTACACAACTCATTCATGGGCATAGTAAGTAGCGATGCGCAAACTGTCTATCGCCCTATGCGGAGCTTTTCTGACTGCCCTCCCGGTGAAAGCGCAGCCGCCATCGGGCGGCGGACAGGTCATTTTGCTGGGTGCGCGCTGGTGTGCGCCCTGCATGGCCGAATGGCGCGATCTGGCCGTTTTGGTGGCGGCAGCAAAGCCCGATCAGGTGGTTCTGGCATGGGTGGACCGGCCGATTCCACCGCCTCCCGCGCTGGCCGGTCAGGTGGCCGTCATGCCCCACGCTCAGGCGCAGGAACTGGCGCAGCGTCTGGGCGGCGAGGGTTTTGGCCTGCCCATGGCCGCCTATGTCCCGGCGGGCCAGCGCCCCTGCGCCCCGTGGCGCGCGCCTCTGCGGCCCAAGGATCTGGAGTCGCTGCGCAAATTGTGCGGCCGATGACCGGAATTCATCAACCCTCGCCGTCAAGCTGCGCCTGCGCTGGCGGGCAGGCCCAAACATAAAGACGCAGCATCCATAGGTTCCCTGCGGGGAAAGCGGGGGCGGCCTGGCCGACATTGAAACGCGCAGATTCCGGTCGACCCGTCCGCAAGTCTCCCACTTTTCTAGAACCTTGGGCAAGGATCCACCCCTGCCCCTACCCCATGCATGACACGCGGGCTCTTCAATTGAGCCAAAGACTGGCCCATAGAAAGGAGGAACCGCCCTGTGAGGCTGTTCACAGTTTCTCGATGCGCGCAGCACCATAATCAGACAGGCCGGTATGACCTTTCCAATCCCGATGAACTGCGAATTGCTGGACCTGCGCGCGCTGGTGGCGGTAGCGGATGGACGCAGCTTCATGCGCGCGGCGCAACAGTTGAACCTGTCCCAGCCCGCGCTCAGCCGCCGGATCCAGAAACTGGAACAGGCGGTCGGCACGGTTCTGGTCGAGCGGACCACGCGGACCGTGCGGTTGACAGCGGCGGGTGCGCAGGTGGTGCCGCTGATACGCCGGATGCTGCAGGAAATCGACGGCTCGCTCGTTGGCCTGATGGCGCAGGGCGAACGCGCGGCGGGCCGCATCACATTGGCCAGTATCCCAAGCGCCACGGTGCAGTTCCTGCCCGAAGTGCTGCAACGCTTTTCGCTCGATTATCGCAATACCCGCGTGCGCATCCTCGACCTTTCCGCCGGGGAATGCGCCGAAGCGGTGCGCACCGGCGAGGCCGAATTCGGCCTGTCTTTGCCGGTCGGGCCGGATTCCGATCTTGCCTATACAGCGCTGCATGACGATCCCTATGGGCTGGTGTGCCGCAAGGATGATCCGCTTGCGGCCAAAGGCGAGGTCGGCTGGGCCGATCTGGTGGATCGCCGGTTGGTGACGGTCCACCGGGCCAGCGGCAACCGCACCACGCTGGAGGCGGGATTGGCCGCCCAAGGCATCAATCTGAGCTGGTTTTACGAAGTCACGCGCCTGACATCGGCGCTGGCGCTGGCGGATGCCGGACTGGGGCCATCGGTGCTGCCGCAACTGGCCTGCGCGGGGCCTGAGGCGGGCAATCTGGTCTGGCGCCCGCTCAGGGACCCTATAATTTTCCGGAGCATCGGGCTGCTGCAAAGGCCCGGCGCGCAATTGTCGCCCGCCTGCGCCCGGCTGGTCAGCCTGCTGTCCGAGGCTTGGACAAAGGCTAAAGCGTAAAGCGCCCGCCGTTCCATCGCGCCACCAGCAAGGTAGCGCTGATATTCGCCACGCCGCTGGTCAGGGCGCGCAGGGTAGAGAGAATGCGATCCACCGCAATCAGCATGGCCGCCGCCGCCACGGGCACGTCGGGCAGCAGCGAAAGCGTGAGCAAAAGCGCGGAAAAGCCGCTGCCGATCACCCCGGCGGCGGCCTTGGATGTCACCAGCATGACCAGCAGATAGAGCGCGATCCGCTCGGGCGGCAGGGGGATATTCAGCGCCTCGGACAGAAACAGCGTGGCGACGATCAGATAGACCGCTGTCCCAGCCAGATTGAGCGTATAGCCCACCGGCATCACCAGGCCGACCACCGCCGGATCGCCGCCCATGCCTTCCAGCTTGGACATCAGACGGGGCAGCACCACCTCGCTTGACGAGGTGCCCGCGATGATCAGCATTTCATCCCGAAAATGCCGCAGCAGGGCAAACGGGCGCAGGCCTGTGCGCGCATGGACCACCAGCAGCAAGGCCGCCATCAGCCCAAGGCAGGCCAGCGCCAAAGTGGCCACCAGCAGGCCCAGCGAACTGATGAAACCAATGCCATAGGCCCCCACCGTATAGGCGATCGCCCCGAAAGCGCCGATGGGCGCCACCCGCAGCAGGAAACCTACGATGGCAAACTGCAATTGGGCCAGAACGCGCAAGCCCCGGACAATGGGCTCGCCCGCCGCGCCGATATGGATCAGCCCAAAGCCTACCAGACCCGCGATGAAGAGCACGGGCAGGATGTCTCCGGCGGTAAAAGCGGAAAAGAAGGTTTCCGGCACCATGCGCAGCAGAAATTCGCCCGGCCCATTGATGGGCGCTCCGGCCAGTTGGTGATGCAGATCGACGCCGCCGGCCACCAGCGGGGGAACCTGAAGACCGGCGCCCGGACGCAGCAGGCTGGCCACCAGCAGGCCCATCAGCAGCGCGCCGACGGTGATCGCAGCAAACACGATCAGCGCCCGCGCCACCGTGGTGCCCGTGCGCACCGCCCCGCCATGCAGCACGATGCCATCCACGATGGTGCAGAACAGGATCGGGGGCACCATCATCCGCATCGTCTTGACAAAAGCAATGCCCAGCGGCCCCAGCTGCACGCCCAGCCGCGGCCAGAAATAGCCCACGACGATACCGGCCAGCGCCCCCAGCACAACCTGCACATAAAGATGACGCAGCACTCTTCATCCCCCGGCTATTTATGCGCCTAACACATTACGTGCGCCAATAATTGCATTTGATAAATATATGTCCGGTTGCTTCTATAGTCAAACACAGGCGGGCGCCATCTTGCGTCCGGCCATAGGCAAAAACGCCCAAAGAGGCGATCCAAGGGAGCGAGGCTGTCATGCACCGGCTGATGAATAGCGATGCGCGGACCGGCGCGGGCGAACCTGCCTCGCGGCTTCGCCGGGGCGTCGTGCTGGGGCTTGTGCTGGCCCCGCTGCTGGCCGCTTGCCACAATCCGACCGCGCGCGCGCCATCCGCCGTGCCTGTCGCCGCAAACGAACTGCATGTGTTGACCTCGGGCGGGTTCAACGCCGCCTTTGACGTGCTGGCCGCGCAATACACGGCCCAAACCGGCACAAGGATCGCCATTGGCCATGGCCCCTCGATGGGCGCAACGGCCAATGCCATCCCGGCCCGGCTGGCCCGCGGCGAGGATGCCGATGTCGTTATTCTCGCCCGCTCGGCCCTCGACGCGCTGACCGCGCAGGGCAGGATTACACAGGGCACCTCGGTGGATCTGGCGCTGTCCAAAATCGCCGTGGCGGTGCGGGAAGGCGCCCCCGCGCCAGACATTTCCACCCCGCAGGCCCTGCGCCAGACGCTGATCGCGGCCCCCTCGGTGGCATGGTCCGACAGTGCCAGCGGCGTCTATATCCAGACCACCATGCTCGACAGGCTGGGCGTGGCCGACATTGTCCGGCCCAAGGGTCGCATGATCCCCGCGACGCCCGTGGGCGAAATCGTGGCGCGCGGCGAGGCCCAGATCGGTTTTCAGCAATTGTCCGAACTCAAACCCGTCAAAGGCATCCGCATCATCGGCCTTGTGCCCGACGAGCTCCAGAAAGTGACCGCTTTTTCGGGTGGCGTCGTGGCCAGTTCGCCCCGGCAACAGGCTGCCCGCAGCCTGCTCGATTTCCTGTCCTCTTCCAAAGCCGAAGCCGCCATCCGCGCCAGCGGCATGGAGCCGGCATCGCAGAAGGTAACGCCATGAACACGTCATCCACCCTCTCGGCAGACCGTATTGCAGATGCCGGGGCCGCGCGCGGCAAATCGGCCTTCAAATCGATCTTCATCGTGGCCAGCGGCAATTTCCTTGAAATGTTCGATTTCATGGTTTTCGGCTATTACGCCACCTATATTTCCAAGGCATTTTTCCCCACGGGCAGCGAATTTGCCTCGCTCCTGCTGACGCTGATGACCTTTGGCGCGGGCTTTTTGATGCGGCCGGTGGGGGCGCTGGTGCTGGGGGCCTATGTTGACCGCCATGGCCGCCGCAAGGGGCTGCTGCTGACGCTTGGCCTGATGGCGGTGGGCACATTGGCCATTGCCGTCACCCCCACCTATGCCCAGATCGGTCTGGCCGCACCACTCATCATTCTGGCCGGGCGACTGGTCCAGGGTCTCTCGGCCGGGGTCGAGGTGGGCGGGGTTTCGGTCTATCTCAACGAAATCGCCCCACCCCATCGCAAGGGTTTCTTCACCGCGTGGCAATCGGCCAGCCAACAGGCGGCGGTGGTCTTTGCCGCGCTCATCGGGCTGCTGGTTTCCTCCAACCTGTCGCCCGAAACCATGCAGGACTGGGGCTGGCGCGTGCCCTTCGTGATCGGCTGCGCGATGATCCCCTTCCTGTTCCTGATCCGCCGCCATGTCGAGGAAACCGACGCCTTTCTCAACCGCAAGGAACATCCGCAGATCGGCCAGATCATGCGCATGATCGGCAGCAACTGGGGTCTTGTCCTGCAGGGCACGTTGATGGCGGTGATGACGACGGTGTTCTTCTATATGGTCACCGCCTACACCCCCACCTATGGCAGCAAGGTGCTCAAGCTTGGCCCCGGCGAAAGCCTGTTCATCACGGCCTGTGTGGGCATCACCAATTTCGTGCTGCTGCCGGTTATGGGGGCGCTGTCGGACCGGATCGGCCGCCGTCCTCTGCTGATCGGGGCCACCGCGCTGGCGGCTGTGATGACCTATCCCCTTATGCTCTGGCTGGTGGCCAGCCCCAGCTTTGGCGGGTTGCTGACCGCCGAACTGCTGATGGCGGCGGTCTATGCCACCTACAACGGGGCCTTCATCGTCTATCTCACCGAGGTGATCCCCGCCCACGTCCGCACGGTCGGCTTCAGCCTCGCCTACAGCATGGCCACGGCGATCTTCGGTGGCTTCACCCCGGCGATCTGCACCGCATTGATCGAGGCGACCGGCGACAAGGCCATTCCGGGCGCATGGTGCGCGGCGGCCGCTCTGCTTTCCCTGCTGGCCTTGCTGATCGGTGGCAGGCTCAATCGTCAGGCATAAAATTTCAATAATTATATAAGTTTAGGGAGATGAAAGTGACCAACACCAACGCGAAAAGCAAATTCATCCAGGGGGCGGCGCTGATGCCGGTTGCCATGGTCCTGCTGATGGCGGCCCCCGCGCTGGCCCAGCAGGCGGACCCGGCGCCCGCCGCAACCCTCCCCGCCGAAACGCCCCCGGCGGCCGAAACCGCCCCCGCCAGCCCCGCTGACGCCGCGATCGTCGTAACCGGCAGCCGCGTCGCCACCGGCTTTAAGGCACCCACCCCAGTCACCATCACCACCACCGAGCAGTTGCGCGCCTCGGCCCCGACCAATCTGGCCGATGGCCTCAACCAATTGCCGGTCTTCAACGGCAGCACCAAGACATCCAGCCCCTCGACCACCAACAGCCGGGGCGGCAACAGCGGCCAGAACCTGCTCAACCTGCGCGGACTGGGCGCCCAGCGCACGCTGGTCCTGCTGGACGGCCGCCGCATGCCCGCCACCAACAGCGGCGGTTCGGTCGATATCAACATCCTGCCCCAGGGCCTGATCAGCCGGGTCGATGTGGTGACGGGCGGCGCATCGGCGGCCTATGGCTCGGACGCGGTGGCCGGCGTGGTCAACTTTGTGCTCGACACCAAGTTCAAGGGCTTCAAGGCCGAGGTGCTGGGCGGTGTGTCGGGCCATGGCGATCTGCCCTCGGTGGGCGGATCGGTGGCCTATGGCGTATCGGCGGCCGATGACCGCCTCCACTTCATCGCGGGGGCCGATTATTTCCATCAGGATGGCCTGCGCGCCGATCAGAACACCGGGCGGGCATGGTTTGACAACAATGCGGGCCTCATCGCCAACCCCGCGACCGGCGCCTTCCCGCGCAACCTTGTCATCCCCTCGATCCGCAGTTCGGCGGGCACCTATGGCGGGCTGATCTCGTCCGGGCCGCTCAAGGGCACGCAGTTCCTGCCCGGCGGCGTTTCGGCGCCCTTCAATTACGGGACCAACACCGGCACAGCCTTTCAAAGCGGCGGCGATGGCGCGAGGGCGAATATCGGCCTGATGCCCACGCAAACCCGCTATAATGCCTTTGCCCGTGCCGAATTCGACCTTTCCCCCGCCACCACTATCTTTGCCGAGGGGCTTTACGCCAACAGCCACACCACCCAGGGCGCCTTTGTCAGTCAGAACACCGGATCGAGCGCGGCCTATACGATCTATCGCGACAATGCCTATCTGCCGCCTGACGTTCTGGCGCGGATGGTGACGGCCGGTGTCCAGTCGTTCCAGATGGGCCGGTTTGAGGGCGAATTGCCGCTGTCGGAAAATGAATCGAAGATCAGCGTTTATCACGGATCGCTGGGCGTGCGCGGTGCGCTCGGCGGATCATGGAAATATGATGCCAGCTACACCTTCGGCCAGACGGATCAGGAACTGCGCTCCAACCACCTGACCATCGCGCGCAATCTCTATGCCTCGGCCGATGCGGTGCGCGATCCGGTGTCGGGGCGGATCGTCTGCCGTTCAACGCTCGCCGGGCTCGATCCGGGCTGTACGCCGCGCAACCTGTTCGGTCCGCAGGCCGCCAATCAGGCCATCACCGATTATGTGACGGGCGACAATGTGCTCAACCTGCGCCTGCGCCAGCAGGTTGTGTCGGCCAACATTCGCGGCGATCTGGGCGACAAGATCCAGTTGGCCGGGCCGATCGCGGTGGCCGCCGGTGTGGAATACCGCAAGGAAACCGCCAACCAGACCACCGACGCGCTGTCGCCCACTCGCATTGATTTCACCGGCATCCGGGGCGGCCCTTCGGCGCTCAACGGCCGTCAGGGGCCCTATCGCTTCTTCAACCCCCTGCCCTTTTCCGGCCAGTATGACATCCGCGAAGGCTATCTCGAAGTCGCCGTGCCGGTGCTCAAGGATGTGCCCTTTGCCCGTTCGCTCGATCTGAACGGCGCGGTGCGCTATGCCGATTACAGCACCTCGGGCGGGGTGACGACATGGAAGCTGGGCGGCAGCTGGCAGATCAATCAGGCGCTGCGTTTGCGCGGCACGGTTTCGCGCGATATCCGTGCGCCCAATCTGCTCGAACTCTACAATCCGGCCACCCAGCTTAACGGTAATGTGGTGTATAACGGCGTCCAGACCGCGCAGGTCAATTTCGCCACCGGCAACCCCAACCTGCGGCCCGAAAAGGCGCTGACCACCACCTTTGGCGCCGTGTTCCAGCCCGACTGGCTGCCCGGCTTCTCGGCTTCGGTCGATTATTACAAGATCAAGCTGGACGATGCCATCACCACCCTGACCGAACAGCGCGTGGTGGATGAATGCGCGGCGGGCAATCAGGTGCAATGCGCCAATATCACCGTGCTGCCCTCCGGTTCGCTCAGCATCCAGCGCCCCAACCTCAATCTGGCCGCGCAGACCGTGGCCGGGATCGATTTCGAACTGGGTTACAAAACCACGCTGGCGGGCGGCAAGCTGAACCTGCGCCTGGTGGGCAACCATGGGCTGCAGAACAACTCGCAATCGCCCGGTTCGCCGGTGCTGGAAGGGCTCGGGGAAACCACCACGCCCAAATGGAGCGGCGTGGCGCAGGCCACCTGGACCAAGGGCGATCTCTCGCTCTTCGTGCAGGAGCGCTTTATCAGTGCGGCCAAGCTGCGCGCGGATTGGGTTGAAGGAGTTGACGTGAACATCAACCACACGCCCGCCGTGTTCTACACCAATGTGACGGGCACCTATAATCTCCATCTGGGCGGCGGCAATCAGCAGATCTATCTGTCGGTCGCCAATCTGTTCGATCGCGATCCTCCGCTCTCGCCGCCCCCCGTCACCACCTTCACCACGGCAGCCAGCAGCGCCTATGACCCCATCGGTCGCTATATGACCATGGGTGTGCGGGTCAGCTTCTGATGAGCCGTCGGCGGGGGCCGGCCCTCACCGGCCCCCGCCATACACATGGGAGGCAAGCGATGAATGAGCCTTTGCCCAAGCATCAACGGGTCGTGCCACTGGACCTGGTGGAGCGCATGGCACAGCATCTGAACCGCCAGTCGCGCGATGAACTGATGGATCGCTATGGCATCAGCTACAACACATGGCGCAAATTGCGGGCGGGCGATCCTATCCGCGCCTCGGTGGCAGAGCGGCTGGAGCAGCGGGTCAGGCAGAATTTGGCCTGATACCGCCCTCTCATGTTGACGTGCGGGGTTGCGCATTGCAGGCGAACGCGATCATACGGTCCGCTTGATCGAAAGGACATGCAGCATGGACCTGCCGGCGGGCAAGCCGCGCAACTTTCGTCTGATCGCGCTGGTGATCGCCTCGGCGCTGTTGATGCAGCAACTGGATGCCACGGTGTTGGCCGTTGCCATGCCGGCGATGGCGCGCGATTTGAAAGTGCCTGCCTCGTGGCTCAGCGTGGGCCTGACGTCCTATCTGGTGGCCTTGGCGATTTTCATACCGGCCAGCGGCTATCTGGCGGACCGCTGGGGCGCACGGCGGATTTATTGCGCGGCCATCGTGGTGTTTCTGCTGGGGTCGGTTGGCTGCGCGCAGGTGCAGGGATTGGGCGCGCTGGTCGTGGCGCGCATGGTGCAGGGGTTGGGTGGTGCGCTGATGATGCCGGTGGGGCGTCTGATCCTGATCCGCTGTACCCCGCGCGAAGAACTGATGGCGGCTCTGTCATGGCTGGTGATGCCCGCGCTGGTGGGCCCCATTCTGGGGCCGCCGCTGGGGGGCTTCATCATCACCTGGCTGGACTGGCGCTGGATTTTCTACATCAACCTGCCGGTCGGCGTGTTGGGGCTGGTGCTGGCCCTGTGGCTGATGCCGCCTATGCCCAGTGGCGTCGCCATGCGTTTTGATGGCAAGGGCTTCGTGCTGTCTGGAGCTGCGCTGGGCTGCGGGGTGTTCGGGCTGGAGCTGGTGAGCCGCGCGTGGGGCGGGCCGTTGGCTTGGGCGCTGCTGGCGGCCGGGCTGATGTGGGGATGGAGCTATGTCCGCCATGCGCGCCGGGTTCCGGGCGCCCTTCTGGACCTTTCACTGTTGCGCATTCCCTCGTTTGGACTGTCGGTGGCGGCGGGCAACCTGATCCGTATTGCACAGGGAGCGCAGCCTTTCCTGCTGGCCTTGATGCTGCAGACCGGGTTCCACCGTTCCGCAGCCGCTGCAGGCGTGATCGCCATGGCGGGTGCGGTGGGAGCCGTAGTGATGAAGCCGCTGGCACCGCGCATCATCGGCCATTTCGGTTATCGCACCAGCCTGAGTGTGGCGGGCATCATCTCCAGCATCGGCTATGGCGCGCTGGCCTTTTGGCAGGAGGCCTGGCCAAGCAGCGGGATGATGGCCGTTCTGGCGGCGACCGGCTTTTTCACGTCGCTGGGGTTCACCGGATACAACACTGCGGCCTTCCTCAACGTTCCTGCCGAGAGGATGAGTGCGGCCACCAGCCTTTATGCCACGATCCAGCAATTATGCTTTTCGCTGGGGATCTGCATCGCGGGCGTGGTGCTGGAAGTGGTTGGGCAGGTCGCGGTGACGGGTGCAAGCGTCATTGGCTATCGCGCCGCCTTCCTCGCCGTCGCTGTGGTTTCAGCTTGGGCGCTTTTGTTCAATATCAGGCTTCTGAACCGGTATTGATCATGAATTGCAGCGAGGTTGGCGTCCACGGCGGCGGGATTGCCGCCGCAAGAGCAATATTCCCACGGCGAATTGGCCTTGTCGGAAGGCATCGTCCATTCACCTTCCAACTGGCAATCCTGACGGCCCCAGGCTGGAACAGACCGTCATATGGGCGCAGACATTCGCGCGCAGGCGGTGATGCGCGGTGGCGCATTGGTCCATGATTTCTGATCCGGGAAACGCGGCGTTGCCTGCAAGTGTACAATGCGCCCGCCCCGCCGCGATTTCGGCAACCCCATCGGCAAGCATCTGGCGCAAGCTTTTCTTGAATTCACCACCCGGCCGCAGTTTGGCAAAATGGAGTAAAACGAAGCCCCGGTCCGCCTGTGATGGCGGACCGGGAGCATCTTCCGGCTCATGCCCAAGGCAAGGCGGGATCAGTAGCTGAAGCGGACACCTCCCGTGACACGGGCACCGACCAGATCATAGAAGCTTCCCGAATTGGCGATGGGATTGATACCTCCCTGAACAACAATCGGTGGAGACTTGTCCAAAATATTATCGCCACGCAGGAACAGTTCCACCTTTTTTCCGGCCGTCGAGATGATTTTATAGGACACCGCCAGATCGAAATAGGAAATCGACGCGATGCTGTTGTTCTCAATGTAATTCGCAACACCGGGCGTGATCGTTTGCGCCGTCACATCATAAACACCGGGGCCGACATAGCGCCATTGCCCAAACAGATCGAACGGCCCGCGCGAATAGTTGACGTTGAAAGTATGGCGCCACTTGGGGCTGCCATTGGGGACGCCGTTGAAACCGTTCTGGGAAACTTCGCCCGCACGATCCACGACTGCGCTGGCAAGCCCGGTGCCCTGATCGATAATCATGGCATTGAGCGCATTGCCCAGAAAACGAAATCCGATCCGCCCGCTGCCCAGCGCCCGGTTATAAGCGACCTCCACATCGAGCCCGCGCGTCTTCAGCCTCTGGAGGTTGAAATTGGTGGCAATGATGTTCTTCAAGGAACCATCCGCATTGCGGTTCACATAATTGCAATAGCTGGTGTCCTTGTTAAAGCCGCCCTGACCATAGCAGAAGTTCAGGATCTGCTGTGCGGTCAGCGAACCGATCACCCCGCCGACCTTGATGTCATAATAATCAAGGGCAATGCGCAGCCCCGGAATGACCGCCGGCTGAAGCGTGACGCCTGCGGTAAACGTATCGGCCCGTTCCGGCTTGAGCGCGGCATTGCCCTGCACCAGCCGCACAGCCTGCACCGAAGCATTGCCATTGCCATAGTCCGTCACGCCTTCGACAAAGGTCTGGGTGGAGAGGAACAATTCGTTGATGTTGGGCGCGCGGATATCGCGTGAGCGGGTCACGCGGAACATCACCCCTTCGATCGGCTTGACGGTGCCGCCCAACTTCCATGTGGTGACGGTTCCGCTGGTGCTGTAATCGGTCAGGCGGACGGCACCGTTCAGCGCGATGGCATCCGTGCCATGCGATTGCAGCAACGGCACGGCGGCTTCGACAAAGCCCTCCTTTACATCATAATGGCCGTTGATCGGCTTGGGGTTCCCGTAATTGAAACCGCCCGAGGGGAATGTTGCGGTCGACTGGTTCGAGATCGGGTCACTGTTGCCGACGAGGGATTCGCGGCGGATCTCGATGCCGCTCGACATGGCCACCGGCCCTGCCCAGGTCGAGAACGGCTCGCCGCTCAATGAGGCATCGGCAAAGGTTTGCCCCGTGTGGAAGTCGAAGGTCTGCGTGCCCATCACATAGGCCGCCGCCGCGCTGGAGATCGAATTGGTCCCGAACACATTCACCGGAACGCATCCGGCCCCGGCGCCAAAACCCGCATAGGACGGGTTCGAGGTCATGGCCACATCGGCGGGGTTGGTGGAATTGATACGGCAGATGATGGTGTTGTTCGGGCCAAGCACGGCATCCTGCGCCGCTTTCCAATTGGCCGAAATCAGGTGATTGACGATTTGCGAATGGTTATCGGTGCGCCCGTAACCGGCGGCTACATTCCATTTCCAGCTCGTGCCGAATTTGCCGTTGAAGCCGCCCACGATGCGCCACGTCTGGTTGTCCGCCGTCAGCGTGGTGCGCCCCAACTCACTGTTGAAACGGCCGATGTTGTAAGACGTCGTGCCCGCCGGGGTAATCGCCAGCAAGGCTGCGGGGACATAAGGATTGGTCGTCAGGATGTTGATCCCAAGGCCCGCGTTGGGCGAAAACACGTCCAAGGCATTGGTGGACGACTTGGTGCGGCCATAGGACGCCTGCGCCGAAAAATGCACGTCGCTGCCGAGGTCATAATCCAGCGTGCCATAGAGCGTGCCGCGCTGGAGCGGGCTGTTCATGGCCTGTGTGATACCGGGGTTCACCCCCTGCCCGCCGACCTGAAGGTTGGCGTTGTTCTGGATGGGATTGCCCAGCGCGTCGGTACCATAGGCAAATGGAAGGATGGTGCCATTCGCACCAAACTGGATTCCCCGTAATGGATTGCCGACCGGCAGCAGACCGCCAGCGCCGGAAATGACCGTGCCGCCGGGCGCCAGAATGGGCGAGGTCGTGCCCGAGCGCAGATAACGCCCGGCGCCAGCAGCCGGATTGGCAGTGGGGCCGACCACATAGCCCCAACCCTGCGATGCCCAACCGCGGCTGGTGCCATAAAGGTAGTCATAGGATTTGCTGAGTTCGCCCGCCAATTGGACATGGCCTTTGCCATTGGCAAAATCGCGGCCTCCGGCCAGCGAGAAGGCATATTCGCGGGAATCGCCATGGGTCGATTGGCCATATTGCGCCGTTCCGGTCAGGCCCTGCAGGTTTTTCTTGAGGATGAAATTGGAAACGCCCGCAACCGCATCCGACCCCCAGGCAGCCGAGGCGCCGCCCGTCACCACCTCGATGCGCTCGATCAGACTGGTCGGGATCAGGTTGACGTCGACCAGATTGTTCACCGTCGTGGCAACGAAACGCTGATTGTCCACCAGCACCAGCGTGCGTACCGAACCCAGCCCGCGCAATTGCACATAATTGCCGCCCTGCTGCTGCGAAACGGTTGAGGGTGAAGTGGTCTGGCGCAGCGCTGGCAAAGTGTTGAGAACATCGGTGATGCGCACTGCGGCCTGATGCTCAACCTGTTCGCCGCCCACAACCGTGACCGGCGTCGGCGAGACAAAACCCTGACGCGAGACACGGCTGCCCGTGACGATGATGGAAGGCGCATCATCGTCCGCCTTGGGCGCTTCGTCGGCGGCCATGGCGGGAGCGGCGGCAAGGGCCAGTGCCAGCAGCGATGTGGAAAGCGCAAGGCGGCGAGCCCCGCGAAGCGTGGTGTCTCGTGTCATCGATTTTCTCCCCTGCAAATCCGCCAGTTTTCTTATGTCTGGCATTATCGGGCGGCCGATCCGTGGCCGCGGGTTACTCAACTCAAACGGCGTAAATCCCCCGGCTTGCCCCCATCTGCCGGGCAAGCAGCCGATGCATGGGCACCGGCATCGGCAATTCCAATGCGCTCCATCTCACTTGTTTCCTTCGAGTACGTCGTCCCACATGCGCTGGCCGCTGCGATCGGGGATCCAGCGCCAGTAAATCGCGCCGCCCAAGGCCAACACCGCGATGGGCCACAGGATGCCGCCCATGCCGCTGGGCGTCAGGCTGGATAGCAACAGGGCGGCGCCGGGCGAAAAGCCGCCAATCACCCCGCCGACGGAAAAGGCCAGCGCCACCGATGTCGCGCGGCGCCGGGCGGGAAAGGCCTCGGTCATGGCGGCAAAGCCGGGGCCCACGATCATCGCGCCGGGCAACTGCATCGCACAGGCCCAGAACCACAGATCCATCCGGCCGCCGCGCGCGGCATCAACCAGCATGGCATAGATCGGATAAAACAGGACCACGCCCGCCAGCATGCCGCAGATCTGAACCCGGCGGCGGCCCAGCCGATCCGACAGAGCCCCGAAACAGACCGTGGCCAACGAGCCGAACAGGCTGCCGAAGGCAACCACCAGAGTGGCATAACCGGTATCCACATGGGCCAGCGTCTGGAGCGAATAGAGCGTGAACATCGACCCGGTCAGCCCGGCGGTGATCTGCGGCGTACAGATGCCAAAGGCCACCGCCATGCAATCGCCCAAGGCCTGCCGGTTGGTCAGCACGTCGCGCAGGGGCGACTTGGCCACGCCCATCTTCGCCTTGAGGTGAAGGAAGATCGGCGATTCTTTAAGCTGGGACCGCACGAACAGGGCGAAAACCAGCATTACCGCCGCAAATAGGAAGGGAATGCGCCAAGCATAGTCATTGAAAGCCGCCGGGCCGAAAACCCGCGAAGTGATGCTGACCGCGACCAGCGAGAGCAGCAGCGAAACACTGGTCATGGCCCCCAGCCAGCCGGTGTAGAAGCCGCGCCGAGCGTCCGGCGCATGTTCCACCACATAGGTTGAGGCCGCGGCATATTCACCGCCGACAGCCAGGCCCTGAACGATGCGCAGGCCCAGAATGATCAGCGGCGCGGCCATGCCAATCGCCGCATAAGGCGGCACGACGCCCATGAGGATGGTGGCAAGGCTCATCAGGATCAGCGTCACCATGAAGGTGAACTTGCGCCCCACCGTGTCGGACAGGATGCCAAACAGCATACCGCCCAGCGGGCGCACCAGAAAGGCCAGCCCCGTGGACCCCACCGCCAGAATGACGCCTGTTTTGGCATCCTGCGGCGGAAAGAAATGCACGCCGATCTGTACCGCCATCGAGGAATAGATGCCGAAATCGTAATATTCGATCACCGTGCCGATAGAGGCGCCGGTAACAACCTTGACCAGCGGAGGAGAGGCAGGCGCCACGGGATGCGCGCCATACGGCGCTGCAGTGCCTTGCCGGTGGTCATCGCCGCCCGTTTCGCGAACCGATGTCACGTTCATTCCAGCTTCTCTCCCCAGACCCGGGCGGTTTGCCGCCGTGGTGCGCCATTTGCGTCGCTACCGACCTCGCATTTTCGGAAGGATCGACAAAATGCCAAAATGCGATAGCTGTATAAGCTGTGGCGATGGCCCTGGTGTCCGCCACAGCCCCTCGCCACATCGCCGCGTGCGATAGCCCCTTCGTCATCCGGTATTTCCCAGCCCCGTGCCCATGATGGCAGTCGGATGCCATCAGGAATTATGGGAGCAAGCCAGATGGCCGACGAAATGCTGTGCACTCCGATCACCGGGCGTGCATTGTGGGGGCCCGGGGACTTCAAGGGAGACGGGTGGATCTGGAGGATTACACCCGAAGAGGCTGACGAAATCGAGCAAGCCTTGCGCGCCGTTCAAAAACTAGGCCTTGGCGTGGGCCAATTCAGCCGTGAACAGTTCGCCCTCCCCCTTTTCAGCGTCAAGCTGGCCGCGATCCGCAAGGAACTGATCGAAGGCATCCGCTTTGCGCTGGTCCGCAAGCTGCCGGTCGAGCGTTTCAGCGTGGCCGAGCTGGAAATCATCTATTGGGGCCTTGGCCTTTATCTGGGCACGGGCATCGGGCAGAACGCGGCGGGCGCCCTGCTTTCGCATGTCACTTTTCATGGCCTTGACGCGTCGACCGGGCGCGTGCGCGGTTATCAGGACCGGCGCCATCAGGAACCGCACAATGACCTGGCCGATGTCGTCGGCCTGCTCTGCGTGCGCAAGGCAAAGTCGGGCGGCGCCAGTTCCATCGTCAACATCCCGGCGGTCTATAACGAGCTGTTGGCGACGCGCCCCGACCTGCTGCCGGTGTTTTACCGCGGCTTTCACCTCGACTATCGCGGCGAAGGCGATGATCCCAATGCGACGACCAGCTATCGCGTGCCCAATTTTGGCGTGGCCGATGGCAAGCTTTGCGTCTTCTTCGGGCGGCGCGGGATCGAGGCGGCGATGCACAAGCGCGGCGAAACATCCACCGCGCTGGAGGCCGAAGCCATCGACCTGTTGCAAACCTTGCTGGAAAAGCCGGAATACCGCGTCGATATGGAGCTGGAAACCGGCGACATGCAATTCGTCAACAATTACGCGGTGATGCATGCGCGCACCGCCTATGAGGATTACGATGATCCATCACTGTGGCGGCTGATGCTCCGGCTGTGGCTCAATCTCGACGATATGGTGCTGCCCGAACGTCTGGCCCGCTTTACGCGCGCAGGCTTTGCCGACGTGGCCGTATCCGGCGCCGGATAAAGCCTCCCCTCCCCCACAAACCAGAACCAAGGTGAATGCGATGCGGATCGTTCGATTTGGTGCGCCCGGCGAGGAAGTGCCGGGCCTGTTGCTCGATGCCGGCATAGTGTCGCTGGCCCCGCTGATCGGAGGACGGGATGTGGAGGCCATTTTGCCCGATTGGGCCGATGTTGCCGCCGAAATCCCGGCCTTTTGTCAGACCGCCACGGCTATGCCGCTGGCCGGGCAAAGGCTGGGGGCGCCGCTGGGGCGCCCGCCCAAGATCATAGGGGTGGGCGCCAACTATCGCTCTGCCGATGGAAAGGCCCCGCGTGGTCCCATCGACCCCATCCTGTTCTTCAAACCGACGTCCAGCCTTGTCGGCCCGGCCGATCCCGTCATCTTGCCCTATGAGGCAGGCGTGGTGGTCGCCGAAACGGAACTGGCCGTGGTGATCGGCCGCAAAGGCCACCGCGTTGCGCCGGAACAGGCGATGGACCATGTCTTCGGCTATACCATCGCCAATGACATCACCGCGCCCGAAGTCATGCTGGGAGACAGCAGCCAAAGCCCGCTGTTTTTCCAGCAGGGGCGCGGCAAGGGCTTTCCCAGCTTTTGTCCGCTGGGGCCGTGGATCGTGCCCGCCGGCCACATCCCCGATCCCAACGGGCTCCACATCACGCAGGAGATTGACGGCATCATCGAATTGGCCGGGCCGACCACGCTGATGATCCATTCGATCGCCATGCTGGTCTCGGAGGCCAGCCATGCTTTCGGGCTGGAGCCGGGGGACATCATCCTGTCCGGCTCGCCCCGCCCCGCGCCTGGCGCCGGGCGGCGTCCGCTGGCGGGCGGCTCTTTGCTGATCAGCCGCATTGACGGCATCGGCCGCATGGCCAACCCCATCATCGCCGAGGAGGACCGTTGGCCGGGCCAACCGCTTCGGCGTTGGGGCGCCAAAGCGGTCGGGTATTAGGCCGTATACCCATAAACTACGCCTTCGAGGTTTGAGGCCAACCGGCCCAGTGCAAGGAGGCGAGGTGAGGGAATATGTCGATATTTCGAGCCGAGCCGACGCCGCAATGGGCCGGTTGGGTCAAATCGCGGAGCGACGCCAAAATGGCTTCGATCTCGAACAAAAGCGTCCTTGGAAAGGCAACCAGCCTTCCCTGCGGCCGCTTCCGCCCGATCTCTTCGCCATTTTGGCGCCTCGAAGGCGTGGTTTATGGGTATACGGCCTAGCACTACTTTGGCAGAAAAGTGATTTTTGGGATTCCCTTTGCGGCGGATGCGTGATTCATGAGGAACCAGCTTTAGTGGAGGCTGGCGATGGA